>JAHBUB010000001.1 GCA_019638285.1 Cyclobacteriaceae bacterium
CAACTATCATAAACAGTATGATCTAATGCTTTTTTTGAGGAAGGAATTGTATTTTGGGCAATTGATGCTGCGTTAAAAAAAAGAGCTAGAAGAAGTAAAATGTACCTCATGAGATAGGGGATTAAATGTGGAGGACTAAATATACTGCATGGATAGCCAGAATCAAGGATAAATTGTTCTCTTCATAGAGATGAGGGCCGAATTTTAACACTTTTAAGTTAGATTGATTTGAGAACTAAATTCCAATAAATACGTTCTTCTTGTGTATAGCATATTTATCATATTTCCAATACCTTTGTAAAATGAATATTATCCGAAGCTGGCGCGAGCAAAAAATTTTGTTAAAGAGAATGTTTCCATTCCTTTCTGACGATGATTTTTGGTTTAAAGAAGGCGAAAAGGAGAGTATGCTAAAGAATTTACAGCAAAAATTGGGCAAAACCCGCAGTGAGTTGGATTTGCTTTTTGCAGAATTGCAACAACATTAACACAGTACACATCAATAAGTATGAGCGAATCCATCAGTTGGAGCCGTAGGCAATCACTCGGGGAAGAAATAGCCAACAGCATTAGCCACGGTTTGGGAGTATTGGCTGCTATTGCTATTACCCCTTTTCTTATTATTAAGGCCATTCCTTTGGGTGCTGCCTCCGTTATTGGGGTAAGCATTTTTGGTGCTACTATGGTTCTATTGTACATGTCTTCTACTCTATACCATGCATTCCCTCACAGTAAGACAAAGCAGGTATTTCGAATTTTTGACCATAGCGCCATTTTTTTGCTTATAGCGGGAACCTATACTCCTTTTACATTGGGTGTATTGCCTGGTGTTTGGGGATGGACGCTTTTTGGAATCGTTTGGGCTCTTGCAGTGGTGGGGGTGGTGTCTAAGTCGGTACGTAATATTGGAACCGGCAGGCTGTCTATCATACTCTATCTCGCTATGGGATGGTTGGGTGTTTTAGCGGTAAAGCCACTCATGAATAATCTACCTGTCGAAGGATTAATTTGGCTTTTAGCAGGAGGCGTAATGTATTCTGTAGGTGTTGTTTTCTTTGCACTGGATCATCGTATCAAATATAGCCACTTTGTATGGCACATTTTTGTATTGGCAGGCACAGCATGTCATGTCGTATCCATAATGTGGTACACTCTTTAACATTTTAGTGGATCAGTAGTCAGGAATAACGGGTCGTTACTCAACGACAATTATCAATTCCTAAGAGTTGCTGTTGACATCATTGCTTGAAGACGCGTCAACATCCTCTTCCTCATTTATGTCATGCTTTATGATGTGCAGCATAAATTGTTTGTCCATGGAGAATTCAAAGATGTGTGTCTCCATTAATTCTGATGCTTTTGGAGATTCTGCAAGCACATACAATAGGTCTTTGGCCATGGCAGAACCTTTTATGTTATTGACGGCCTTCCCTTGATGGGCTTCTAAAGTGAAGGTGTATCCTTTTTCTTTTGGGTTGATTGCTTTAAACTCATGTTTAAAGAATTTGTATTCTTGGGGACCTTCTTCAGCAGCAAGCATCAGTTGTAGAATAGCTGGGCGGTACTTGTTCCAAAGTGATGCGTACCCCTGATTAGACATGGTGCTGAAATATTGAGAACTCATTTTATTTTATGGTTTAATAGATAATAATAGAATCAAATTATGTTAACCTAAATAGGTCAACAAACCTTTGCTTCGTGATGTGTGGCGCAACCTTCGTGTTGCCTTTTCTTTAATTTGTCGCACTCTTTCTCTTGTAAGATTGAATTTTTCACCTATCTCCTCAAGGGTCATGGCAGTGTGACCGTTTAGGCCAAAGTAATCGCAGATCACTTCCGACTCTCTCTCTGTTAAGGTGGAAAGGGCACGGCTAACTTCTCTTTGCAGTGAATCACGCATTAAGGCAGTATCAGGGGTATCCACTTGATCACTTGTGAGCACATCAAGTAAATTGTTTTCTTCACCTTGTACGAATGGAGCATCTACAGAAATCTGACGCCCACCTGAGCGAATGGTCTTCTCGACTTCATCCACACTTAGTTCCAACACCTCTGCTAACTCTTCACTGGAAGGTTCACGTTGAAACTTTTGTTCCAATTCAGAAAACGCCCTGGATATTTTGTTAAGTGAGCCTACTCGATTAAGTGGAAGTCGTACCACCCGTGCCTGTTCGGCAAGTGCTTGCAGAATGGACTGACGTATCCACCAGACTGCGTAGGAGATGAATTTGAAACCCCTTGTTTCATCAAAACGTTCTGCCGCTTTAATAAGCCCTACATTGCCCTCATTGATGAGGTCACCGAGACTTAGACCGTTGTTTTGATATTGTTTTGCGACAGATACTACAAATCTGAGATTGGCCTTTGTAAGTTTCTCAAGGGCGATGGCATCTCCTTGCTTGATGCGCTTGGCTAGCTCTACCTCCATCTCAGCCGTAATCAGGTCTACTTTTCCAATCTCCTGAAGGTACTTGTCTAGGGACTGACTTTCCCGGTTGGTGATTTGCTTGCTAATTTTTAGTTGCCTCATAGCATTTTATCGAGTAGGGTCAAAATGGAGAGATGAGTAAAAACTAAGACCGGAGTCCCTGTCAATTGGAAGAATCAAAATAGAAACAGCTGGTCTTTTCTGCTTAATTCAAAGAATTGAAGAGTAAAGATACTAATTTTTTAATCATTGATGTGGTATTTATTACAGGCTCATAAACCCAAAAGTCTCTCAGGGTAGCTGTTAATTCTCATGCAATCCACGCCTCGTTTGTTGGATGGCAGTGTCTTATTCTGATAATAAAAAGTGCTATCTTTAATGTTGCTTGTAAAATTGAAAATGAACATGGAAGTTAAAGATAGTAATGGCACTGTATTGGCCGATGGAGATTCGGTAAAGCTAACGAAGGACTTAAAGGTCAAGGGGTCATCCCTAAATCTGAAACGAGGTACTGTGGTAAAGAATATTCGTCTTACCGATAATGAAGACGAGGTAGATTGCAGAATAAATGGCAGCAGTATCGTGCTTCGTACTGAATTTCTTAAAAAGATATAAAACGCATATCAAATATTATTTTTTTTAATTTTAATTAAAGAATCAGAATGCTATGGCAAAACGATTGGTAAAAGGAGAAAAAAAAATATTTGGAGTTTGTAGTGGACTGGCCAACTATCTGGATGTTGACCCCACCCTCATGAGGGCAATATTTATAATTGCAGTTTTAATGGCGGGCACAGGATTGTTGGCTTATATCGTATTGGCCTTTATAATGCCAAATAAATAGCGCTTCAATGCCACAATAGATACACCGATTGCCAGGTGATAAGATAGCTTTCTTAAATGTTATGATATGTTGAAAAGTATTTCATGTCTCTTTATGGCCGGGTTATGTATCTCTTGCCAACCTCAATCCTCACCGGATTCATTGCATAGAGAGTTCAAATACGAGGAATTTGATATTGAGCATCTGCAGAATGGCTATGCGGCTGGCGAATATACAATTCAGGATGTGGTGCAGGGCTATCTCGATAGAATTGAGGCAATTGATAAAAATGGACCTCAGTTAAATTCGATCATTCAGGTAAACCCTGATGCCATTGAGATTGCCAAAGCGCTGGATGAAGAGTTGAAAAATGGTAAATCTCGGGGACCATTGCATGGCGTGCCGGTAGTTTTAAAAGATAATATTGACACGCACGATAAAATGGAAACTACTGCAGGATCTCGTGCCCTTATTAACTCCCATCCATTGCAGGATAGTTTTGTAGCACAGAAATTAAGGGAAGCAGGTGCAGTAATTATTGGAAAAACCAACTTAAGCGAGTGGGCTAACTTTCGAGGAGAAATGTCTTCCAGCGGCTGGAGTGGTGTAGGGGGTCAGACCAAAAATCCATATGACATTACACGTAATCCCTGCGGCTCTAGTGCTGGCTCCGGTGTGGCGGTTTCAGCCAACCTCACCATGCTTGCCATTGGCACCGAAACAAATGGATCGATCGTATGTCCATCTACCGTAAACGGAATAGTAGGTATCAAACCTACAGTGGGGTTAGTGAGCAGGTCGGGTATCATTCCTATTTCTTTTACGCAGGACACCCCGGGACCGATGGCACGCACAGTAAGAGATGCAGCGATCTGTCTGGGTGCTTTGGTAGGTGTTGACCCAAATGATACTAAAACCCTTGTCTCAGACAGAAAAGAATATAAAGATTACACTCAATTCTTAAAAATGGGTGGACTTAAAGGGAAACGGATAGGGCTTTATAAAGCTCCTATGGGGAGAGATTATAAAGTAGATAAAGTAATGAACGAGGCAGTAGATTACATGAAGCGGCAAGGTGCTGAGATCGTGGAAGTAGAGGAGATTGTAGCAAATGATGTGGGTCAATTGTCTTTTGAAGTGATGTTGTATGAGTATAAAGATGGGCTGAATAAATATTTCAAATCTTTAGGCCCAAATTCAAAAATTAAAAATCTTGAAGACCTGATTGCGTTTAACAAATCAGATTCAGTTGAATTAAAACATTATAATCAACAATATTTGGAAGTGGCCTTGGGTAAGGCAGGATTAGATTCTGAGGAGTATAAACAGACACTCGAAAAAATGCTTAGAGGTAGTAGAGAAGAGGGAATAGACCGTGTGATGGATGAACTCAAACTTGATGCAATCATTGCGCCTACCGGAGGGCCTGCCTGGAAAACAGATTGGACGAATGGCGATTCCGGACATGTAGGGAGCTCTTCACCTGCGGCTCGCTCAGGTTATCCTAACATCACGGTACCTATGGGATTTATTGAAGGCCTTCCTGTTGGGATTTCATTTTTTGGCAGAGCATGGAGTGAGCCGATTTTATTTGAAATAGCCTATTCCTATGAACAAGGAACAAAATATCGTATGGCACCTCAATTTCTTAGTTCCAACTACTGAAGAAAGTTCTTATGAGATATTATTAGAAGAGAGATTATTTGCGGGCAGTCTCATTGTTTAAAAACATTAGGAGATAACGTTGATATTCATAGAGATCCATTGACTTGGTTCTTGTCATCAATGCCAATAGCTTGTGTGATTCTGGACTTGTTATTTCTAATGCATTAGAGACCAGCGCCAACTCCAGAAAAACCTGCTGCTGCTCCTTGTTGAGTGGATGATCAAAAATTGTTTGACCTTTCAAAATCTCAGTAGATACTGTAACTGACAAACCTCTATCTCCACTGAATTGTTTTTGGATCATTTTGGTAATTTTTTGTGTAATCGTGGGAAGGGATAAGGGAATGGTTTTACCCAGGTTCAACGCCATATTACTGTCAGTAAATCGGATAAGAGTAGATTTACTTGTCTTGTAGGATTTTTTGTCTTTAATCTTCTTGCGTTCTTGTGAAGCCAACTTGTGAAGCGGCTTGTCTACTGGTCGAAATCCATATTTGTAATAAAACCAGAATGCTCCAGAAGTTATTCCCTCCGGGTTGTCAAGGCCAAACTGGTAAGGTTCTATTTCGAAATAAGAAATCCCAAATGTCATTCGGTAAACACGTAATAGTTGACACATTATATATCCGGATTCACCACCCCGGAAAGCCTCAAATATGTTAATGCCAAAATTGGCCCGTTCTCCGAAGATCCATGAACCCCCGTATGCTGTGGGGAGCCCATTCTTAAATAGTGTAAAGCCCACATACGATTCCATAGGAAGTTGACGGGCTGGAACTATTCCATACAAAGTAACGGATATTCCACGCTCTAATTCGTAAATCCGAAGTGAGCCGGGGTCAAGGTAAGTGACCGGATCAGTTTCCCTGTCATTGAGGGTCATGGTGTTTTTTACTGCCATAATCACCTTATCAGTTTCCTGATGGGTGATGGATTTTTGGTTTGGGAGCGAACTATTGAGTAAGCCGAGAATATCAAAATCTTTTTTCCAGTCTTGTTGATAGTATATTGAACTAACGGGTATGCGATTGTAGGTTCTAGAGAATAACTTGTTTTTTGGTTTGATCCTTATTTCAAGCCCTAGCTTATCGAAAAAGTAATCTTTAACAGTGGGTTGATTATTAAGTGAATTAAATTGATTCAAATAAAAATGTAACTGTTGATGTTTTTTTACCCCAAGCACCCCTAGTATTTCCTGATTATTGAAATCTGCTGTTGTATTACTTCGCTCTAAAGTGGGGAGTGTATGAATGAGGATGTCGTTTAATGAATAATCAGATTGCCCGATTAACTCAATAGTGCATTGCGGATGGATTTCTAGCCAAGAGCTACACTCATGTGAGTAAGTGGACACCATGGGGGTGAAAGGTAGCCCTGTGTTAGCCAGTGAAAGCAGGACCTTATCAGGAGTGTTTCTTAGATAAGATGTGATGCGCGACAATTCTTTTTCAGCCATTCTTTTTTGTTGATGGCTGGCTGGATATGCGCTTATAAATAATACTGCTTCATGGTAAGGGAGCAGGGTCTTATTTAGGGCAAGCTCCTTTTTTGATAACTGTAACAAGAGTTGTTCTATCTGGGTTTGAGTTTCTTTACCAGATTTACCCAGTTGTTCCTTGAGTTTGCGTAGAAGCACCGTAGATGAGGTTTTCATCAAAATTTACCCTTCTAAATATAATCAATCTTTCTATTTTGAAGGATAGCTATATACAACTGCGTTGTTTTCAGAACAACTTAAGTTGCACTGGAAGCACAACCCCCTTGTAAAGAGAATGTGCCTGCGATTCGGTGGGGGCATGAATGGCAAACAACTTTGTTTCTTTGTAACGTGAAGCAATGACTATTTCTGTAGCATCAGAAATACCATCAAAAAGGTTTTGCACGATTCCCGGTGAGTTGTTGTTTCTGGAAAGGTGCCCCAGAAAGAGATGGCTCATAAAAGTGGGTCGGTGCTCAGTAAAAAGCTTGGCAGCCTGAATATTGGACAGGTGGCCGTTTCCGCCTTTAATTCTATTCTTAAGCGCTACTGGGTACCTACCTGTTTCTAGTAATTCATCATCATAGTTGGACTCTAAAAAGGCAGCGTGGCATTGCTTAAAATTTTGAATAATGTGATCTGTTATCTTACCAATATCAGTGAATACACCCACATTCACTTGTTCATTTGAAATAATAAAATTGTGGGGATCAATGGCATCGTGCAATATAGGAAAGGCACGGATCGTAAGGCCGCCAATAGAAACCGGTTCATAGGGCTTGAAATTATATGCCTCTACTTTTTTGAGTTGAGCCTTAAGGAGTGTACGGGTGGAGATGTAAAGGGGGATTTTAAATTTTTTATAGATTGAAGGAATACCACAAACATGATCAGCATGCTCATGGGTAACAAATATTGCTTTGACATTGGTCAGTGATAAGCCAAGCCGCCTCAATCGTCTTTCAGTTTCTCTGCATGAAATTCCGGCATCAATCAGGATGGCCTCATTCCGATTGCCGATGTAATAACAGTTGCCATTACTACCCGAATTCAATGATGCGACAAACAAAGACATGTCGCAAGTAAATCATAAAATTTGAAACTGGATACCGGATTCCTAAAAATGCCTTTTAGAAACTCAACATCTGTCCTGTTTGAATATTCCTGAAATACTACTTAGTATTACTTATGGCCACTATGCTCGAAAGGCGCCTGGGACTTCCGCAAGCCACTGCCATCAACATGATTGATATGGTTGGCATTGGCCCTTTTATTACCATGCCTATGGTTATTGGTATGATGAATGGCCCCTATTTTCTTTATGCATGGATAGCAGGGGCTGCGCTTTCATTTGTTGATGCCATGATCTGGAGCGAACTGGGTGCTGCATTTCCAAGAGCGGGTGGTAGCTATAATTTTTTGAAGGAAGCGTACGGAAGGAATGGAGCTGGGAAGATGATGAGCTTTCTATTTGTTTGGCAGACGATGATACAGGCGCCATTAGTGATTGCTTCGGCTGCCATTGGCTTTGCATCTTACTTCACTTACCTTCTTCCACTACAACCAATGGCTTTTAAAGCAGTAAGTGGTGGCATGGTAGTGTTAATTGTGGTATTACTTTATCGAAAGATTGAAGCCATTGGCAAAATCAGTATTTTCCTTTGGCTTGGCGTAATGGTTTCTTTGTTTTGGATAATAGGAGGAGGTATTGCAGCGGGAAATTTTATGCAGCCTATTGCTGAAATCAATGAAGGACTCACATTTAATTATGCATTTGTAACCGCTATTGGTTATGCTAGTGTTAAAAGTGTTTATAGTTATTTGGGGTATTATAATGTTTGTCACCTGGGTGGCGAGATCATTAATCCGACTAAAAACATCCCGAGAAGTATGTTCATTTCAATTGCAGGTATCACCATACTGTATCTTGCAATGAATATAAGTGTGGTGAGCGTTATTCCATGGGAACATGCAAAGGACAGCGAATTTGTGGTGAGTTTATTTATGCAGGAGCTAGCGGGGCACACTACGGCTAAAATCCTAACAGTGCTTATTCTCTGGATAGCGTTTGCCTCTGTTTTTTCGGCTACATTGGGCTATAGTCGTATTCCCTATGCAGCAGCAGTCGATGGTGCATTCTTCAAGGTGTTTGCCAAATTACATCCGACAAAAAATTTTCCTCATATCTCTTTGCTTTTTCTGGGTAGTGTTGCATTTGTTTTTAGCATGATGTTTAAGTTGAGCGATGTTATTAGTGCAATCCTGGCTATGCGGATACTTATTCAGTTTGTGGGGCAGGCCATCGGGTTACTATTATTGAGAAAACAGAGAAGCCCGGATGATTTTCCATTTAAGATGCCTTTTTATCCATGGCCTGTTTATATAGCAATAGCCATGTGGGTGGGGATACTTTGGTCAACCGGAATGGTACTGGTTGTTTCCGGATTGGTAGTAATAGGGTTGGGGATAGTGGCTTATTTTGTTAAAGCAGGTATAAATAGGGAGTGGCCATTTGTGAAAGCAGATAGTTGACTTGAGGAAGATATATATTTGTTAAAATTAAAAATGAAATGATAAAATTTATTGAATTACCAATAGCTGACGAGGAAGAAGTGCACTCAATATTGGTTAATGTATCGAATGTTGGACGAATATTTCCAGATCCACAAAACGCTCGTAGATCTATGGTGGAATTAAATTACCATAGCATCAACGATGCACCGGTATGTTTGGAGATAAATTTACCTTACGAAACGGTTCGCTCTTATTTTATGACCTGATGCCTGAACGTGCTCCAAATATTGAAGATATAAGGAATGAGTTGGTATTTACCGCTTCACGAAGTAGCGGCCCTGGTGGTCAAAATGTGAATAAAGTAAACAGCAAGGCGATTCTGAAATGGGATGTAGTCAATTCAGCACAACTGAATGAAAATCAAAAGGCCATTATTTTTCATAAGCTCAAGAGTAGATTGACAAAAGAAGGAGCTCTGATCCTTCAGGAGCAGGAATCAAGATCGCAGCGGATGAATAAAGAGGTGGTAATTACAAAATTGAATGATCTACTTCAAAAGGCTTTTATTGTTAAGAAAAAGAGAAAACCTACGAAGCCCACGAAATCTTCTATCCAAAAAAGAGTAAATGAAAAAAAATTAAAAGGTGAAAAAAAGCAATGGAGGCAAAAGCCTGATCTTTAATCACCAGTCGTCCTTATTTACCTTTAACTCGAAATTATCAGCTAATGCTTTTCCGAGTAATCCCAGAGTATTGGGCTTCATCCAATCTTGGGAGAGTTGCGTTCCATTGTTTTTACTACACAGTCCGGTTAAAGCTTCTTTCTCTTTGATTGATTTGTAACCAATTTCTCCGGTCACCATAATTTGGCGAAGGGTAACACGATACCGTCCATCTCGTATGGCTACGGAAGCCTGCCCACTAAATTTACCAGTTTGAAGTATCAGTGGGGTTTGTACCTGGCTAAATTGAAATTTTAAATAGTCTACGGTAAGGTCATTCACATTAAAGGTGATTTCATTTGCCGTCACTTTTATGGTAGAAAATAACTTATTCTTTTTGTATTGCTCTTCAAGCATGGCATATGTTACCTTTTCATTTTGAAAGATAGCCTGATAGACAATTTCCTGGTCTTGAAGTTTAAAATCCTCATATTCTATGGCTTGAGAAAACCCAACAATAGATATAGCGGAAAGAAGGAATATTAAAAAAATGGACTTCATAATTTTTGATTTGACGTAAAGATACTAACGTTCGGTGCAATCATATAGTATCATTAATGTATACTGGAAAATGATGAAGAGCGACATTCTGTTTTATTAGAATGCCGCTCGAGAAGGGCCTTTTTTCTTCGCATTAGGTTTAGGTGCCGATGCAAATCACCCTCCCTTAAACGCTAAGATGGATGAATTTTATTTGATTTACATCACCCTTCCATGGGTAAATTAAGATGTTGTATCCAAATTTAATTTTTGATTTTGGCCAACCCCAAAAGGGTAAAGAACCAATCTGGAAGAGGTTTTGTAGGATTTCTTTTACGTAAATTTAAATACCATCCCCATTTTTCTATAATGGGAATTTTATGTGTTTCTACAAATTCGATGAGCGTTCCATCCGGATCTTCACAATAGGTGAAGTGGCCGGCAGCTTTACCCATGTCAAAGGAGTTGCTGCTGTCCACTGTGAAAGGGAAGTTGTGTTCTGCGCAAGCGGTTCCCAATTGTTTCATTCCATGCACATCAAAACATACATGAATAAATCCTAAGTCACCCCAATATCTATTTTCAAATATTTTACTCGGTGTTTCGTCAATGATTTCTATTAATTCTAATTCAGTATCACCCAGCAAGCGACTAAAAGCACCATGCCTTTTAGGATTGCTCTTCAATAACATTCTTCTGTATTTTTTATTTTCTCCAGACAGCCCGGATAAATCCTTGAACACTCCAGTTTGATCGTAAGCTATTTGCTCATATCCTAGCACGGATTGATATAGTGGAAGTGCTTTTTCGATATTGGAAACTCCTATCATACAGCCCACAACGCCTCCGGAATGCGAATCATTTTTTTTCAACCAACTATTTCCTTCAATCATCTGGAAAATATTGTTGTAAGGATCTTTTACAAAGAAATGTTTCCGTCCATCCATTCCGGTTTGTAGACCACCAGTGGTTTTTATGCCATGGCTTTCGAAATGGGAAAATGATTTTCCAATGTTTCGTGATTTCATCTTGATGGCAAAAATCCCGGTGTCCCCAAGTGATGACTGAACCAGTGGCGGTTGAGGCGTTTTTGACGTGTATTGCCAAATTTCAAAGCCCCCGCCACCTTGTCCGTTTATTGCCAGAATAGCAAATCGATCTTCAGCAATATCATTGGTATACCTCGTCATCAAAGAAGCGGTTGCGCTGTCTTTGAATATAGGTATGTTCATATCAAAATGTTTGCGATACCAGGTCCACGCCTCTTCGGCATCTGTAACCCCAATTCCTACTTGTTGAATTCCTGTTATTATTGGCAACTTCATTACTCCATTTAATTTCAGCCTTAATTTAGCATTCTTTTGTAAAGAGATGCCATCTTTTTTGATGGCCGCTTTAAAAAGTACATTATGAAAATGATCAGGTTATAATTTGCACCCTTAACCACGAATTGGACCTATATTTTCTGGGTTAAACTGTAAGACACTTTGGAATTATTTTGAATCGATTCTCCTTCCTGATTCGTTGAATAATATCATGGTTCTCCATGATAATAAAATGCTCATTAAATCCCTTTATGGATTCAAAGAGAGCCTTATTGATGAATAGTGTCTGATCCGCCCTCCGCACATTATTCCATTAAACCGAGTGTAATAGGCATTGGCTTTTAATTGCCAACTTTTCGAATCAAGCTGATAGCGGTAACAGCCAGCCGGACACCCAGATAGGATAGTTTCATAAATGTCAGTGGCAAAACTTTCAATTAAAGTTACATCAGCATGAAGGAAATAAAGAATATTCCCGGACGATTGATTTGTGCCCAGGCTCATTTGAATGGCTCTCGATTTGATAGAAGATATTATTATTTTAGCCCCAGCTTGAGGTACTAATGAAACTGTGTTGTTCTCACTTCTGCCATCGACAAAATAACTTCTTTTACTAAATCCCAACTATTTAAAAGTAAAAACTCTACCAGTTGACCAATGTTCTCCTCTTCATTAAAGATTAAAGGTGGGTATGATAACGCTGATCTCCAATGGGGTTATGGAATTAATAGAACTTCATAATTTTTGATGGGGCTATCCATTGAAGCCCTTACAAGAAGGCCATCCTTAAAATAATATTTATTTTTATTCCCCATTACCTCCACAAGGTAACCTTCTTCGTCTACCATCTCAGCTTGAGATAGAATGCCATAACCATCTGCATAGATTTTGGTGCCTTTTACGGGTTGTTCAAAATATAATTTAGCGATATTAAATGTAATTAGTGCTATCAGAATAGTATCCTTTTTATATTCGTAGGCATCTACTTCAACTTTGTAATGATCCTTTTCCCATTTTGAGGAAGAGGTAAAATTTCCTTTGTTAGAAACGGTTTTTATCTCTGAAGCAATGAGTTGCCCGTTGAGGAAAGTAGAAATGTAAGAGTAGTCAACATTTACCCTGAAAAAAAGCCAAAAGCTTACCTTACTGGTTAGGTTATAGTTGGTGATGGAGTCATTCACTTTTTCTTGATGAGCAGTAAGTTCTCCAATTTTAAAGCCGGCTATCCGAATATCAAAGTATCGTGTAAAGGTGTCTTTTGCAAAGAGATTGCTAGAAAGACCAATTATTAATAAAATAACAATAAGCCTTCTATTCATATTGTCCGTAAATCATGAAGTCGCACCTCCACAACTGGAACCGGCACCTGATGTACAACCAAAACAATGCTGATTGGTTTGAATTTCTCTTTGAGTAAGTGTTTCGGTATTCCATTTTGAAATGTGCTGATCTGAAGTTTCTACTTTCATTTCCAGCATTTGATTAAAATCACAGTCATAAAGATAGCCACTCCACCCGACAGAAATGGTATTGCGGCACATCACTCCCTCCGCTGCTATTGGATTGTAGGATGAGATTAGCTTTTCCATATAGTCGTCAAAGTTTCCGCTTACCAACAGGTAATCTAAGAAGCGACTAATAGGTAGATTGGTAATACAGAATAGTTGATTGAAAACAATATGGTATGGATCTTTAAGTTTCTTTTTGAATTCCTGTTGCAATGATTTCTGCGAACCAGGAAGAAAAGCGCCAGATGGATTATATACTAAATTGAGAATTAATCCGCTGTCGTCCTTTCCATAACCAACAGCATTTAGCATTCGTAGCGCTTTAATTGATTTTTCAAATACTCCTTCTCCACGTTGTGAGTCGGTGCGCATGACGGTAAAATGGGGGAGAGATGAAGTTACTTCAATATTATGTTGTTTGAAAAAATCGGGAAGATCATAATAAGAGGGATTGGCTACAATGATTGTCAGGTTGCACCGTACTATGATGTTAATCTTTTTGTCAATTTTTCTTATTTCTTCCACAAACCAGCGGAAATCAGGATTCATCTCAGGAGCACCCCCGGTGAGATCGATAGTGGTAAAAGAATGACCTTTAATAACATCTAAACAATGTTGCATCGTCTCACGTGTCATTATTTCTTTTCTATCAGGGCCCGCATCTACATGGCAATGCTTGCAGGTTTGATTGCACATTTTGCCAACATTAATTTGTAGGGTATCAATTTTAACAGGTTTTAATGGATACAGATGGCTTTCCCTTAACTTGGTAGCAAATGCATTCGATTCAAATCCTGTAGGAGTTTTCGCGCTAAGTATTTGAATCTCATACCCCACATCGGCCAACTCACTTTTCCTTGCTTTTAAAGACTTGATCATTACATCGAAAGTTCCTTGTATTTATTCATCATTTGTACGCTATGCACAAGAGTGGCTCCACTTCTAATAGCTGCGGCCACGTGCACGGCTTCCATCATTTGTTGTTCATCACATCCTTTTTCCATGGTGTCTGCTGTATAAGCATCGATACAATAAGGGCATTGTATAGTATGGGCTACAGCCAGTGCGATAAGGGATTTTTCTCTAGCTGTTAAAGCACCCTCTTTAAAGGTCTCACCATAGTAGTCAAAAAATTTATCTGCAAGGTTTTTTTGAAATTCACCAATATTGCCGAATTTTTTTAGGTCTTCAGGGTTGTAATAATTTTTCATATAGAGTTTATTAATAATAATAGTTCATTTTATTTGAACTCAATATAAATATACGGAACAAGCTCTTAAACTGATTTTTAAACAATTAGAATGCAATAAAAATTCGAATAGGTGTAAGAGAGATGAAAATATCACACTGTTTTTTTTAAAGCCGATGCCGATATTTCTTATCTTAACTATGAGCGTGGTTTGAATGATTGACCCTGAATCTAGCGATAGCGAAGAATAGGGCGTGTAAGGCAGGTAGGGCCTCCTCCTCCTTTCACACTGATCTCATTTCCTTCATACTCCATTACTTCACATCCTGCTTTTTCCAATGCTTCTCTGGTGCTAGGATTACCTTTTACCATTATGCATTTTTTTGGCGCTAAGGCCAACACATTGCAACCCATGGATTCAAATTCTTCTTCTGGTACTTCCACTAATTCAAAACCTCTGTTCAGTAATTCATTTCTGAATACAATGGGCATTAATGGAGAGTAGACGACTGCAAGGTTATGATCTACAGGGCTTAAAACAGACATGAGATGAAATACATCAGATGAACCTTTGTAATGGGGTAGAGGCACCACAATTACATTAACTCCATGAGGTAATAATAAATCCTTCAACTGCTTTATGCCTTCCTCATTGGTGCGATAAGTTAATCCCACCGCTAGGGTACTCTCGTCCAGCCAGGCTACATCGCCACCTTCTATGGTTCCTGGTGATTTTATTTCCCCAAGAATTTTCATTTGGTACATTTCATATGCTTCCTTTTCCGCATGTGGCTCATGTACTCGTCCCGCCTTCCCCATATTACAAATGATGATACCGTGATTGGTGGCAATCGAGGCATCCCTGCAATAAATAGAATCCATGTTTACCTTGTCCTCTTGAGGTAGGTAGTGTAAATCGGCCCCGGACTGTGAGAGGAGATTTTCAAACGATTGGTATTCTTCAATTGCTTTATTAAAATCAGGTTTGGATAAGTAGTTAAGCTCTTTCCAGTTTTTCTCAAGGTGCGAATCATTAAGAAATGCTTCTCTTACTCCTTTGATAAAAACAGATTTTAGTTTTCCGAATTCTGAATGAGATGTATATTTCAATTTTCCTTATTTCTAGTAATTATCACCCAAATATAAAACGGTATTCCTGCAAGTAGCAAAAGAAAGCCCCAGAATACTGATTCTTGTCCGGTACCCGCAACTGCCCATAATGAAAATGAGAATGCACCTATTCCAATGAAAATGGTGTTTACCCACCCCTTTGTGTTCAGCACTTTTTTTTCTGCATATAAAATAATTAAAGAGCCCGCGGAAAAAAGATAGGGAACCAGAACGGTGGTGGTAGTAAGTAATACCAAAAATTCGAATTGCTCCACCAGCCCTTTCGTATAGTTCATTGTTACCAATAAAGACACAAATAAACTGGAGATAATTATTCCTAATGCTGGGGCCCCTTTTTTATTTTCTTTGGCAAAAATGGATGGAAATAATTTGTCCTTGGCAATAGCATAGGGTATCTGACCTTGAATTAATATCCAGCCGTTTAGGGCCCCAAAAGCGGAAATGGCAACTCCTGCGCCTACCCAGTACTTTGAACCTTCACCGAACATTACAGCGGCTGCATCGGCAAAGGGAGTTACTGAAATTTGAAGTTCTGACGGAGGGACTGTACCAAGTACAGAGAGGGTTCCAAAAATATACACTACAGTTGTTATTAATGTTCCAATCATTGTAGCGCGAGGGATGGTCTTCTCTGGATTGTTAACTGCTCCCGAAGGGATGGTGGCACACTCTACACCAAGAAAAGCAAACAAAGTCATAGCAGCGGTAGCGGTAATTGCTTCAAAGCTAGATAAGCTACTCAGATTGAAAGGATGAAAGTAGTCGAACTTAATAAAGAAAATACCACCAAAAGCAATAAGAAAAAGTGGAGCCAGTTTTAGTGCTGTCGTTATCACTTGTACCTTCCCACCTGCCCGTACACCCAAGGTATTAATCCATGTAAGCAGCCAAATACTGGAAAGAGCAGTGACCACCGCGGCTATAGCGTTTGTACCCAATACTGGAATAAATAAACTCATTGCACCAACAAAGGAAACAGCAATGGTCGCATTGGTGGCCAGGGTGGAAATTAGATATCCCCAAGCAACTAGGAATCCAGGGAAATCTCCAAACCCTTTTCTTGTGTAAGCATAAGGCCCCCCATCTCTGGTAGGCATCATTTTACTGAGCTTACTAAATAGTAAAGCCAGAAATAGTGCCCCACCTGCAGAAAAGACCCAACCCACTAGGCTTATCCCTCCATAGCTTGCGAGTGCAGAAGGCATCAGGAACACCCCGGCACCAATCATGTTTCCAATTACCAGTGAGGTGCTGGTCCAAAGCCCAATTTTTTTGATTGATGATGGAGTTTCCATGCACACTTCCAATTAATAGAAAAAGAAAGGTACTGATTTGTACGAGATGCTGTACTAATAGTGTGTTAAAAAATAATTGACTTGCTATTATTGACTTGCCTATTTTGAAGTCACGTAACTGTAGATGAGTTCTGATGCGTTGGCCATGGCTGCCACTCCTGCTTTTGCGTCTTTCAGATTTTTGGACAACATAACCAACAAGTATTTCCTTCCATCTGGAAGAATGATCAGCGCAGAATCATGTTGCACACCGGTAATACTTCCGGTTTTATGCGCCACCTTTACATTTTTTGGAAGTTTTGCTGGGATAATCTCATTGAACTCTTGATCTAAAAGGATGTTTATCATTTGTTGGTCCGCTTCAGGGTTAACAGCCTCACCATTTGCTAGTTTTTCAAAGATGACCATAAGATCGTATGCGGTGGTAGTATTGTTCAAACCAGCGTCAAATGCTTTTTGATCTTCTACACCGCGTAGTATCAAAATGTCAGGAGCACCTAGGTCGCGCATGGTGGCAGTTACCTTTTTTGCATCCACCAACTCAATTACAATGTTGGTAGCCAGATTGCTGCTTGTGATAATCATATCATAAACGAGATCTTTGAGTAATTTCTTTGTTCCAAGTAAATTATAGAGTTCTGTTTGGCTATCATCTTTTACATCTAAGCTGTACAGTGTACTGTCTACGATACTTTTAAACTCATTCTTCACTTCAATGGAATCATTGAGTGAAAATTTGCCTTCTGCTGCTTGTTTGTAAACTTCAATCATTACTGGAGTCTTCATAGTGCTGGCAGCATGAAACACTTCCTTTTCATTAATGAATAATGTTTCTCCTGTTGACAAATCTTTAAACGCAACTGCAAATTCACCTTTCACATTGGTCAATGTGTTAATTATGTCATCCTTTAACTTATCCACAGTGGGTTTTGGGGAACAGGATGAAAAAAGCCAAATGATTCCTATAATAAACGTCAGGTGAAAACATTGTTTGTTTAAATCTCTCAATTGTTTCATAGAAATCATTTGGCTTAAAATGTCATTAGTTAAATTGATATCTTAATATTTTGCTGGTTTACCGTTAGATGCTGATTTTTTAATAAACTCTCTCACATCATCATTGGCATTGACTAAATCCTCAGCGCGCAAGTACATCATGTGCCCACTTCTATATCCTTTCCAGCTAAAGCGATCTTTCATTTTACCACTCGGATCCATATTCCACATTGAATATTTGGCATCGAAGTAGGTGCAGGCACCATCGTAATAACCTGATTGAATCATTACATTGAGGTAAGGATTTTGCGCCATTGCCTGACGAAGATTATCACCTGTATGGTCATTTGAGTTGTCCCAAGGATGAACCGGACCGAAAAGATTATATTTAATGTCTGTCTTAAATTTTAAATGTTCACGTAAATAGTAATTAATGGCTGGTGTAAACGAATGCAACCATGAGGTAAGTTCTGCACTGTAGTCTGGATTTTCACCTGCATCCATTCTGTCGATTCCTAAATAGCGTGAATCCAATCTTCCAGTGGTGTAGCCTTTATCACGAAGAAGTTCTTTCCAGAAAGCGCGGGTCGATACATCTAAATTATTCTCTAAGATAAAGGATTCAGATAAGCCTGAATAGCGAGCCATTTTAGCAGCAGCTTCTTTTTTCTTTGCATCACTAAGGAATCCTCCCATGGCCATTGCAGGAATGAGTTCATTGATGGTGTATTGCTCCACCTCAGGAAGTACATCAGTAAGATCTTTCTGTTGAAGGTCTGCAGGTAGTTTTTTGTGGAACCAGGCTGTTGCCGCAAAGTATGGAAGACGATTTGCTGCTTTTACCGCACCTTGCCTAGAAATCCCCAAGTCTGTGGGCGATACTAATATAACTCCATTGAGGTACATCCACTGAGAATTTTGCAATTCAAGAGCAAGTCCTGAAACGCGTGTAGTTCCGTAGCTTTCGCCAATCAAATACTTAGGGGATTGCCAACGGCCTTTGCGAGTCACAAAAGTGTTTAACCATTCAGCCAGGTACTTTATGTCCGCGTTGACTCCAAAAAATGTTTCACGAGGAGCTTTGTCATCCAATATGCGTGAGTAACCTGTATTTACAGGATTTACATAAACGATGTCAGCTACATCCAATACGCTATTTGGATTTTCCTTTACACCATAAGGTTGTACAGGGTAGCCCTCATCGTCAATAAGGAGAACGCGAGGACCCGTATAAGCGATATGCATCCATACAGAAGCTGAACCGGGACCCCCATTAAATGATATTAGTAATGGGCGAGAAGCGCGATCCTTAATATCGCTTCTTTCATAATAGGTATAATAGAGCGAGGCAATGACTTTACCATCTTTGTCCCAAACAGGCTGCGTACCTGTAGTGGCTGTATATGGAAAACGCTGTCCCTTTACAGTTACTTGGTTGGTGGTTACCACAGAGGTATCAGCAGGTAACTTCCGATCCTGCGCAAGGGTTGACAGTACTAGGCCAAAGGCCAGTAAAAAGGTAATGTGTAGTTTCATATGTTAAATTTAAGATTGATGATTAAAATTTGAATAACAGCCTTAAAATTAAGGCCTTTAATCCGAAATTAGTGGTGCTTTTGTTAAGCGGTAATTTTTCTTTTTTGTTTACCTTACTGAGTGGGTAAAATGACTAAGGCCCATCATACGATGATACTTTGAGCCATAATATTAGCTGATACTCTTATCTTATGGCCCTCAACTGACACGGCAGAGCGTGTTCCGTGGGGTAAATAGTAATCCCGAAAGAAGAAATTATTTTCTGGATTTATGGTGAAACATCCAATCGTAAGTAGGGTTTTATCCTACGTATCAATGTTGGTTATTGGGATTTTCTAATTTTTAACAGAGTAATTCACAATTTTATTGTTCAGGGAGGAAGCTCCGATACACCTGTAGGATTTACTACCTCCAGAGTTCAATGATCACCTATTAGATGATTATGGCGTGCTAGCAGAGGATGGTGAGAGTAATCTGGATAGATTGTTAGCTCGATGTCAAATTTATATTATTTATAGCAAAAATATGAGCATAGATTGAGTGGTGACTACTCACTATGTGTTCCGTAAAATGTTCGTAGACATCGATTTTGTCAATACCATTGGTCAATGTGTTAATTATGTCATTCCTTAACTTATCCACAGTGGGTTTTGGGGAACAGGATGAAAAAAGCCAAATGATTCCTATTATAAACGTCAGGTGAAAACATTGTTTGTTTAAAACTCTCAATTGTTTCATAGAAATCATTTGGCTTAAATTGTCATCAGTTAAATTGATGTCTTAGTATTTTGCTGGCTTTCCTTTGGACAATGAATTGTTTATAAACTCTCTTACATCATCATTCGCATTCACTAAATCTTCGGCACGTAGGTACATCATGTGACCGCTGCGATATCCTTTCCAACTTAGCCTATTTTTCAATTTTCCACTGGGATCCATTTGCCACATTGAATATTTGGCCTCGAAGTAGGTACAAGCACCATCGTAGTAACCGGATTGAATCATTACATTGAGGTAAGGATTTTGCGCCATTGCCTGACGGAGATTATCGCCTGTGTGATCGTTAGAGTTATCCCATGGATATACAGAACCAAACATGTTATATTTAATATCTGTTTTAAACTTCAACTCTTGACGCAAATAAAAATTGATGGCGGGTGTAAAAGAGTGTAACCATGAGGTGAGTTCTGCGCTGTAATCTGGGTTTTCACCTGCATCCATTCTGTCAATTCCTAAATAACGCGAATCCAATCTTCCTGTGGTGTAGCCTTTGTCGCGAAGAAGTTCTTTCCAGAAAGCACTGACTGAAATATCTAAATTATTTTGTAAGATGAATGTTTCAGATAAGCCTGAGTAACGTGCCATTTTGGCGGCAGTCTCTTTTTTCTTTGCATCATCTAAGAATCCCCCCATTGCAATGGCTGGTATAAGTTCATTAATAGTATATTTCTCCACCTCGGGGAGCATATCGGTAAGATCTTTTTGCTGAAGGTCTGCGGGTAATTTTTTATGGAACCAGGCTACTGCTGCAAAGTATGGAAGACGATTAGCGGCTTCTACTGTGCCTTGTCTTGGAATCCCCAATTCCGTGGGCGATACTAGTATAACTCCATTGAGATACATCCATTGTGAATTTTGTAATTCTAATGCAAGACCTGAGACACGTGTGGTACCATAACTTTCACCAATCAAATATTTGGGGGACTGCCAGCGTTCTTTACGCGTCACAAAAGTGTTCAACCATTCTGCCAAATACTTAATATCAGCATTTACGCCAAAGAAAGTTTCACGAGGTGCCTTCTCATCGAGTATGCGAGAATACCCTGTGTTTACAGGATTTACATAAACGATGTCAGCTACATCCAATACGCTATTTGGATTTTCTTTCACACCATAAGGTTGAACGGGGTATCCTTCTGCATCAATGAGAAGTACACGAGGACCTGTATAAGCCACATGCATCCAAACTGAGGCCGAGCCAGGCCCACCATTAAATGATATCAACAATGGCCGTGACGCACGATCTTTGATATCGCTTCTCTCATAATAGGTGTAGTAAAGTGAAGCAATAACTTTCCCATTCTTATCCCACACAGGTTGGGTGCCTGTGGTGGCGGTATATGGGAAACGCTTTCCTTTCACAGTTACTTCATGAGTAGTAACCACAGAGGTATCAGCAGGCAACTTCCGATCCTGTGCAAGGGTTGACAGTACAAGACCAAAGGCCAACAAAAAGGTGATGATTAATTTCATATTATAATTTTTAAGATTGAATTATTTGATATTTAGGATAACAAGTTCCAAAATAGCTCCTTTAGATATAAATAAGGAGAGGTTTTACCTAAACATGAATGGCTTTTGTTAAGCGGTAATTTTCCTTTTTTGTTTATCATTACAGAATGATATGAAACAACCTAATTTCATTTAATATGACATTAAGAGGTATAATATTGATATTTGGTATCGTAATTTCATGCTCACCGACCAAAAACAATGAGTATTCTGTAGGGCAAATAAAAACTCCAAAAGGGGAAATTATTTTCTGGTTATATGATGAAACACCCAACCATAAGAAGAGTTTTATCCAACTCGCCAAGGAGGGCTATTGGGATTCTCTCACTTTTAACAGAGTAATCCCCAATTTCGTTGTGCAGGGTGGCTGCCCAGATACACCTGCCGGATTTACAGATCCTGAATATTTACTATCCCCTGAGTTTAATGATCGTCTACTTCATAATTATGGAGCGGTAGCAGCGGGTCGTGATAACAACCCAGGCAAGCTTTCGGCCCGATGTCAATTCTATATTGTTCAAAACAAAAAGGGTGAGCACAGGCTGGATGGTGATTATACTGTGTTCGGTAAAGTATTGAAGGGTATGGACATTGTCGATGCCATCGTCAATGTGGAAAGGGACTCAACAGATAAACCCATTATACCTATTACCCTGGATGTAAATATTATAAAGCTTTCATCCAAGCAATTGAAGGAAATGGGGTTTGACCCGAATACCAATTCCTCCGAACAGACAAACCTTTAGAATTGTACCCATACCTTATGGTATTTGCTCAAAATTTAAAAACCTATCGGGATTGATAGTAATTTCCAAAGGTCATCGACACCCAATGAGTCGATGTAAAGTTTTCATAAAAAAATACGTGGTTTTGAGATAGCCAGCTGAATGATGAAAGGTGTAAGTGCCTGGATGGAGGCCCACGGATGAGAAGGTTTGGGTGTTTGGAATAAATAATAATGGGGATATTCGCTCCGGACGCCCTATCAAAATTGAAATTTTGATAGGGTAGTAACTTTAAGATGTGATAGTGGGCACTTTCTTTGGTTATTGGAAATCGCCTAGTGATTAAATTAACTTACCGTTTGTAAAAATCCTTCCATATAAGGGATTTTTATATAAAGCTTATTACTCTAAATTTTCAGCTTAATTGGCATTTAGAATGATTAGATGTTATATAATCGTGTGTTTGCTGAGTGGGTTTGCTTTGCAGAATGAACGGGTTTATGCCCAGCGATTGTCTGGTCCTATTCAAGAGGTGGTGGATGCGGAGATGGCATTTGCAAAGATGTCGATGGATAGGGGTACAAAGGAGGCTTTTATTAAATTTCTGGATATTGATGCGGTTGGGTTTGTAAATGGTGAGCCCGTAAACGGTCTAGAACTTTGGAAAAAAAAACCAGCAAGCAACGGTATACTTTATTGGCGACCAGTCTTTGCGGATATTTCATTGGCTGAAGATTTTGGTTATACCACTGGTCCCTATCAAGTGAGTAAGGATAAAGACAGTGAACCTTTTGCTTTTGGATATTATGCTACCGTTTGGAAGAAAAATGAAACAGGATTATGGAAAGTGGCGGTAGATTTGGGTATTTATGCGGAACAACCTGTCGGAGGAAGTTATTCCCTACGCACGGCCAGGAACAAGAGTAAAAAATCGTTGCCAGCGTCTAAAGAAGCGCTTACATTTATCGAGCAATCTTACACCCAATGGTTGAATGAAACGGGTAATTCATTTTTGCCAGAGTATTTCTCTAAGGAATGCAGGATTTATCGTTCAGGCTCTAGTCCTTTTATATCCTTCAAGGTTATTGAGGGCATACGGGAAGAAAAGCAATTTTATTTTGAACCGGTTGATACAGATGTTTCCGAGTCAGGCGATCTGGGTTTCACGTATGGTAAAGTAAATATTGAGAGTAAGGATGGTAAAATGGAAAGAACAAATTATCTGAGGGTGTGGAAGAGAGAGAGTGGAATGAATTGGAAAATTGTTCTTGATGTAATCGGAAACTAAAGGAGAAGTTTAATATTTTATCCCTTCTGTTTAGCCTTTAATTTTTTTGTCAGGCAGTGAGTTGCTAACACCAAATGTGATTTTGCTGCTTAAGAAGATGATTTTCATAATTTGCAATTTCCATAAGGTTAAGCGATAAGCCTTGCAAACTTAAAAGAGGTTTCAGTGTAATTTGTAGGCAAAAAGGTACATACTCATATTAAATTAGTGTGCGACCATACGACTATAAACAAATGGCAATAAACATAGGCAGTGTAGTGATTATTCTGGAGTTAATGATTCCTTAATGAATAATTTCGTTATGATTTTTGGTCAACTTATCGAATTCCTTACATCCAGCGGGAAAAGATAATCTAGACTTCAAAGGATAACTTGCATTGTGTATAGATTTGCAATGGGAAACCAAGCTTCCTGTAATTAATTGACTAAATGCCCCGCATAAAACCATTGCCACATTTCCTTGTATCAAGGCTTAAGCCCAATACATTAGCAGTAATTACTTTCGTATTGCTACTATTTCTCACCTGTTATTTCTCTATAAAACAGTACAGAATAATTGTGGATAGAGAATCTTTCGAGGCATACACCATGGTCAATGAAGCAAAAAACAGAATGCAGAAAATCATTAGTAATAGTATTTCAGCGACAGAACTCCTTTCGTTTTTTGTTCAGGAATATGGCGATGATGCTGTAGATAATTTTGATGTTGTAGCAAAAGAAATAATGTTTATTCAAAAACACATTGATGCACTACAGTTATCACCTCATGGTAAAATATGTTGTGTTTATCCATTGGAAGGTAACGAATCTGTAATAGGATATAACATCTTAGCGGATCCCAAAGGAAACCGTGAGGCTTTTGAGGCCATAGAGAGAAGACAGTTATTTTTTGCGGGCCCACTTTCACTTAAGCAAGGCGGAACCGCTGTACTTGGACGTTTGCCTATTTTCAAAAACAATACTTTCTGGGGGTTTTCTGCTGTGTTGATCAAGCTTTCTACTATGCTGAAAGCAGCGGACATTGACACCATTGTACATAATGGTTTTCAATTTCAACTCTCTAAGGTTAATCCAAATACCGGCAAAGAAGAATTCTTCCTGAAAGAAAACTCAGAAGTTAGGCCGATTTATGCGAGTCAGGTGGTAATTCCATCAGGTGAATTAAAGTTGTCTGTATTCCAAATAGATAAAAACAAGGCTATCAGGCAAACCATACCGATTTTTATTATGGGATTGTTACTTTCTGTGACTGGAGCAGGCTTTATTCGAATGATTATAAAAGATTCTGTTTTCCTCGGTCAGCGATTAAATCAAAGCGAAAAAGATTACATAAGTGTTTTTGAAGGTGTTGAGGAGGGAATATTTAGAACTACAATGGAAGGAAGGATATTATTGGCCAACCCATCTTTTGCAAAAATATTTGGATACAATTCTATAGTTGAAATGAAGAGAAAGGTGGTAGATGTTGGTGATAAGTTATATTATTCAAGGGAAGATAGGGAGAGGCTATTGGGTGAGTTACTTGTTAAAGGATTTGTAAATAAAATGGAGGTACAAAGCCTTACAAAAGGCAGAGACAAAATTTGGATTAGCATAAGTGCACATCTCTCTTACGAGACGGGTAACATTATTTCTTATATTGAAGGTACGGTCACTGATATAACTGCACGAAAAAAGGATCGTGATAAATTGGATGAACAGTTTAAGGTTTTGAGGGAGTATGCCTTTATCAATTCACACGAAGTAAGGGCGTATGTAGCCAGATTGCTGGGATTGGTTAATTTATTTAACGAACAATATATAGCAGAAGCAGAAAAGGAAAGAGTGATTAGGTTGATAGCTGATGAAACCGCTAAATTGGACATAGTGATCAGAGGGCTTTCTTCAAGGATCAGTGAAGTAGAAGAATATTAATAAATTGCGGACTCCCAAACACAACGCAATGGATTTGGATAGATTTAGAGAGGAGTCGGAGAAAAATTCGAAAATCAACAAGGGGTACCTCACTCGATTAAAACGATTCAATTCACGTAAAGTAGATGACGCTTTTCACGAAATACATGAAAAGGTGTTTGAGGAGATAGATTGCCTGGACTGCGCCAATTGTTGCAAAACTACCAGTCCTATTTTTTATGAAAATGATATTGACAGGGCTGCAAAAGCCCTTCGTGTTAAACCCGGTGATTTCGTAGAAAAGTATCTAAGGATAGACGAGGATAAGGACTACGTGTTGAAATCGTCTCCATGTCCATTCCTTGATGTTGATAATTATTGTGGTATTTACGAAAGTAGACCTAAGGCTTGCCGCGAATATCCCCATACTCACAGAAAAAAGATGGTTCAGATAATGGATCTGACTTACAAAAACACATTGGTATGCCCTGCCGTGCTGGCGATGGTGGAAAGGCTTAGAAAATCTGGCTTGGGGAAATAAAAAAGTCATCCCCATGATTATTAGGGATGACTCTGTCAAAGAGATTCAAATCTTATCTATGCTATTTGAGCAGCAAGTTTTTGTGCCAGTACAGATTTTGGTACTGCACCCACTTGTTTGTCAACGATCTCGCCTCCTTTGAAAACCAAAAGCGTAGGGATAGAGCGAATGCCATATCGACCGGCTACTCCAGGATTTTCGTCCACATTCACTTTGGCTATCACTGCTTTACCCTCGTACTCTCCTGCAAGCTCTTCCACAACAGGGCCAATCATCTTACAAGGACCGCACCATTCAGCCCAAAAATCAACCAACACTGGTTTGTCTCCTTTGATTGCTTCATCAAAATTCGAGTCGTTAAGTTCTAATGTTTTACCCATTTCGGTATGTTTATTATGTTTTATTTAATGTGTTCAAAATGCAAACACAAATATAGTTCTTTTTGTTCCTGTCTTAATGTCAACCATTAATTTCAATAATATATCCACCTTTTAAAAAACGACCTCTACCTGGAGATCTGGTATCTTCTTGATCTTCTTTACCATATCATTAATTGGCCTCACCCTGTATTTTCTAGATAATAACTCGAGATTGATGTTTTCTTGGTCATCTCTTATACGGAGGATTAATGGACAATCACCGGAAAATTCACTACAGAGTACTTCAATTTGACGGATCATTTCTGAGCTGATTGCGGAGGTTTCCATTTTAAGCTGAAGGCCTTTGGTTCTTTTAATCCCCAATTCATTTAGCAGGTCAATGTTCCTGATTTTGAATTCCAGGTTGTGATCACCCCAGGTTTTGCGAATGATGTTACCCTCCACAAAAAGAAATAATCCCGGCATGAGAAAAGATTTATACTTCAGATAATCCTCACTCCACATCATAAACTCAAATCGCCCGCTGTAATCTTCCAAAATCATTTTACCGAATGGTTTTCCTGTTTTGGTAAGCCTATGCTCAACGGACGCTACAATTCCACCTACTTTGGTTTCTCTGCCTTCGTTGCCTTCCAACTCTGCCAATTGACTTAAGGGGGTATTACAAAATGCATCCATTTCAAATTTAAAATTGTCCAAAGGGTGGCCTGATATGTAAACGCCAACCACTTCCTTTTCAAAGTGAAGCTTTTCAATCTCGCTGAAGGGTTCTATCGCATCCACTTTGGGGAGTGGCATCTCAGTGCCTGATGAGCCACCGAATAAATTTACCTGGGCACTTTCAAATTCCTGCTGCATTTTGGCCGCATAGCGGGTAAGCTTCTCTGTCAAAGTGATGTCTCCCTCTTTGGCAAACACAAATTGTCTTCTATGAAAATCAGTGAAGCAATCAAATGCTCCTGACAAGGCCAGACATTCCAGGGTTTTCTTGTTAACTGCTCGCTGGTTTACCCGAGTTACACAATCGAAGATGTTTTTAAATGCCCCCTTGCTCTCTCTTTCCTTTATGATGGATTCTACAGCCGCTTCCCCAGCACCTTTAATGGCGCCAAGACCAAATCTGATTTCCCCGTTTTTGTTTACTTCAAAAAAGACACCCGATTCGTTGATGTGTGGGCCAAGTACTTCAATGTTTTGTTTCCTGCATTCCTCGATAAAGAAAGTCACCTTGTCGAGGTTGTTTTGTGAATGAGTCAATACGGCTGCCATGTATTCTGCGGTATAGTTGGCCTTGAGGTAAGCAGTCTGATAGGCAACTAAAGAGTAACAGGTAGAGTGCGACTTATTAAAGGCATATTGGGCAAACGCCTCCCAGTCTTTCCAAATCTTTTCAGCAACCTTCTCATCGTGTCCATTACTTTTACATCCCGCAATGAACTTATCCTTCATTTTATCCAGTACTTCTTTTTGCTTCTTTCCCATTGCTTTGCGAAGTACATCAGCATCACCTTTTGAGAAATTGGCTAGCTTTTGAGAAAGCAACATCACCTGCTCCTGGTAAACCGTGATGCCATAGGTGTCTTCCAAAAATTCCCCCATGATAGGGAGGTCATATTTTATGGGCTCTTTACCACTTTTACGCGCAATAAAGTTTGGAATGTATTCCATCGGTCCCGGCCGATACAATGCATTCATGGCAATCAGGTCGGCCAGCTTATCTGGTTTAAGTCCCTTCAGGTAGTTTTGCATGCCCTCCGACTCGAATTGAAATGTACCCGTTGTCTCTCCACGCTGGTAGAGCTGGAAGGTTTTCTTGTCATCAAGAGGGATTGTGTCAATGTCAATTTCTACACCATGGCGTTTCTTAATGTTCTTTAATGCCGTCTTGATAATGGTGAGGGTAGTCAGACCGAGGAAATCCATCTTCAGCATTCCTGCACTCTCCACCACACTGTTATCAAATTGGGTGACCAACATCTCCGAGTCGCGGGCAGTAGAAACCGGAACCAGTGAAGTAAGCTCATCAGGCGTAATGATGACCCCGCAAGCATGAGTACCCGTATTGCGCAGTGACCCTTCCAATATTATTGCCTGCTTCAGTACCTGAGCCCTTAGATCACTTCCCTTTTTAATATCATTGAGCTCTTTTACTTCTTCAAAAGCTTTTTCCAGTGTGGTGCCTGGTCTTTCAGGAACTAATTTTGCCAGATTATTAGCATCTGATAGCGGCAACTCCATTACACGAGCACAATCCCTAATGGAAGACTTTGCAGCCATGGTACCATAGGTAATGATTTGGGCTACCTGATTCTTTCCATATTTTTCAATCACATATTGAAGTACCTTATCACGCCCCTCATCATCAAAGTCAATATCAATATCTGGAAGTGAAATTCGATCGGGGTTTAGAAAACGTTCGAATAGAAGATCATACGCTATCGGATCTACGTTGGTAATCCCCGTGCAATAAGCAACAGCAGATCCAGCGGCAGAACCTCTGCCTGGGCCTACAGAAACTCCCATCTCACGGGCTTTACTCGTAAAGTCCTGGACGATCAAGAAATATCCCGGATAACCAGTTTTTTTAATGGTTTCTAATTCAAAGTCAAGCCGCTCACTTATTTCTGGAGTAATTTCTACATAACGTCTTTTTGCCCCCTCGTAGGTGATGTGTCGCAAATAATCGTCTTCTGTTTCGAATTCAGGTGGGATCGCATATTTGGGCAGCAATACATTTTGACGCAAGTCATAGGTCTCTACCTTGTTTACAATTTCGTTGATTGTTTCAATCGCTTCGGGAAGATCATGAAAAAGAGATTTCATTTCCTTTTGCGACTTAAAGTAGAATTCATCATTAGGCATACCATACCTATACCCACGACCCGATCCAATGGGGGTAGATTTAAATTCTCCTTCTTTTATGCATAACAATACATCGTGCGCATTGGATTCTTCTTTCTGCAGGTAATAGCACTCGTTGGCAGCGTAGTATTTTACATTGTGTTTTTTACAAAACCTCAGAAGAGTTTCATTCACGCGATCTTCCTCGGGAAGGCCGTGGCGGTTGAGTTCTACATAGAAATCGTCTTTGAACAATTGATGCCACCACTGAAAAGCTTCCTCTGCCTGCCTTTCGCCCACATTCAAAATAAGGTGGGGTACTTCACTGTGCAATCCTCCGGTGGAGGCAATCAGGCCTTCCTGATACTTTTCAATTAGCGCTTTGTCAATGCGTGGATAAATTCCATAGAACCCTTCCGTAAAGCCCAATGAACTGAGCTTGGCCAAGTTCAGGTATCCTTTTTTGTTTTTGGCGAACAGTACCTGGTTGTATCGCTTGTCAGGATTGTCTTTGGTAAACTTCTGTTTCGTTCTTTCCTCGGCCACAAAAAACTCGCAACCTACTATTGGTTTTATTTCATGTTTTAAGGCTTCCGTAACAAACTTAAAGGCACCATACATATTGCCAAGGTCAGTAAGAGCTATGGCAGGCTGGTTCTCATTTTTGGCTTTGGCAACAATATCTTTTACAGAAGGGGTGGCCTGAAGCACTGAAAACTGAGAGTGTGTATGAAGGTGACTAAATGGAAGATCAATAAGGTCTTCAGCAGCTACATGAGCCGTATAATCAGCGTCTTCTATCTTCTCACGTTTTGTAGAATTGCCGGCATCCAGGCTAGGCTCTTCATATTCGATGTCTGTAATGGGTGTATCATCAAGCGGATTGACTACTTTCTCTTTGATTAATCCAAAAAATGATCTTGCCGTGGCATCTACATCGTATGCGGCATCATGAGCATCTTTAATGTCTTTTCCGAATAACTTTTGATGGAGCTCATTCAGGCGTGGCATCTTCAGCCTGCCACCTATGCCACCCTTAAGTTGGCAATATTCAGTGGAGGCAATACCGGTATCGAGCCTTTTCAGGCTAAGAAAAAAGTCTGGCTTCGAAGACTGCCTGATGTATTCGGCACCAATAATATTGATATCAAATTCAATATTGTGGCCGATTAAGAGTTGGGTGGTGTCAAGGTCCTTATGGAAGATGGCCATCACTTTAGATAACTCTATGCCTTCTTCCTGAGCCCTTTTTGTACTAATCCCATGTATTTGTTCTGCCTTAAAAGGTATGTCAAACCCATCAGGCCGAATGATATAGCTATGCTGGGAAAGTAATTGGCCCTTGTGGTCGTGCAATTGCCAGGCAAGCTGAACCAGTCTGGGCCAGTTGTCTAAGTCCGTGATTGGCGCAGTCTTATTGTGCGGAATCCCCGTGGTTTCCGTGTCAAAGATTAAATACATCGAAAGTGATTAGTGGTTGTCAAAATGTAAAAATACGCTTAAAGCAGAGGGATGACAACTGGTAAAACAACGACCCATTAATTCCCAAAATGAGAACGCATTCCTAAACACAGAATTATATAGCCTTGAAATGGCCTAATTTGGCTGATTTTGCCCTTGGAATAGGGTTTGATCTTAGTGATGTATTATAAAAAATAAAACGCTATGAGCTGGTTTAATGCATTTAAGGATTTCTTAAAGAAACAATGGTTCTTGTTTATTATGCTGGGGGTACTGTCTCTCGTCTTTTTGTTATTTGGAATCTTGTGATTGCAAGCGTCATTGTATTTTACCTAATACCTTAAAAATCCACTATCAAATTGTTTGTTAAGGCTTTCAGAAGTATTTTTGACTCGTTTCAAGAATAGTATTATACATTTGAATTGTTACAAGATTGTGTATTCATTCTTGATGCTAGCAAGTTCAATGTTGAAGCATTCTGAATAAAGACAAAAACAATATCGGATGAAATGGTTTACAGACCTCTTCTCAAGTACACTTGGAAGAAAATTGCTCATGGCCTTAACAGGTCTATTCTTAATTACCTTTTTAGTAATTCATCTCATTGGTAACCTTCAGCTCTTAAAAGCTGATGGGGGCCAATCCTTTAATCTCTATACAGAGTTTATGGGGCACAACCCGCTTATTCAAACCATATCCAAGATTAACTTCGCGTTAATTTTGTTGCATGTAGTGGTGGCAATATTGATAAGCAAAAAAAATAGAGCCGCCAGGAGTCAGGGATACGCAATTACCAATAAGTCATCTCATTGGACATCCAGGAACATGGGTATACTGGGTACAATTATTTTGATATTCCTTGTCATTCATCTTCGTCACTTTTATGCTGAACTACATTGGGGCACCACCCCAAAGATTTCCTATGATGGGCAGGAAATGAGCGATGCCTATTCATTGGTATCATTCTGGTTTGCAAAAACCTGGTACTCGGGGCTTTACGTAGTGTGTATGTTTGGTCTTGCATTTCATCTCTGGCATGGATTTGCTACGGCTTTTCAGACGTTGGGTTTAAACCATGTGAAATACAATCCTGTTATAAATTTTGTTGGGAGAGCTTTTGCAATAATTGTTCCGGCACTTTTTGCACTCATTCCGATAATGATGTTTTTAAAATAATATAGCCACCCCGAATTATGACGTTAGATTCTAAGATTCCTGAAGGCCCGATAGGGGAAAAATGGACCAAACATAAATTTAACCTAAAGCTGGTTAACCCATCCAACAAAAGGAAGTACAACATTATTGTGGTGGGTACGGGATTGGCAGGAGCTTCTGCAGCTGCTTCTCTGGCAGAGCTTGGCTACAACGTCAAAGCATTTTGTTTTCAGGATAGCCCCAGAAGGGCCCACAGTATTGCTGCTCAGGGAGGTATTAATGCTGCAAAAAACTATCAAAATGATGGCGACAGTGTGTATCGGCTTTTTTATGATACAGTAAAGGGAGGAGATTATCGCTCTAGGGAAGGTAACGTACATCGGCTTGCTGAGGTGAGTGTAAACATTATCGACCAGTGTGTGGCACAAGGGGTGCCCTTTGCACGAGAGTATGGAGGGTTGCTTGACAATCGCTCATTTGGCGGTGCACAGGTATCAAGAACGTTTTATGCCAGAGGTCAAACCGGGCAGCAACTTTTGCTAGGTGCCTACAGTGCTTTGAACCGACAAATAGCAAACGGAAAGATAGAAATGCACCCTCGCACAGAAATGCTGGATCTTGTGATGGTGGATGGTAAGGCACGCGGTATTGTGACAAGAAATTTAATTACTGGGAAAATTGAATCGCACAGTGCACACGCAGTGGTGCTGTGTACCGGGGGTTATGGTAATGTTTTCTTTTTATCTACCAATGCCAAAGGATCCAATGCTACTGCCGCCTGGAGAGCACATAAGAAAGGTGCCTTATTTGCTAATCCATGTTACACACAAATTCATCCTACTTGTATTCCTGTTTCAGGAGACCATCAATCTAAATTAACCCTTATGTCCGAATCATTGAGAAATGATGGAAGGGTATGGGTGCCAAAGAAGGCCATGCCTGGATTGAAGGCGAAAGATGCTGTGAACATTCCTAAGGAGGAGCGCGATTATTATCTGGAAAGAAAATATCCAGCTTTTGGTAACCTCGTTCCACGCGATGTAGCATCAAGAAATGCCAAAGACGTTTGTGACGAAGGAAGAGGAGTGGGTTCTGGATTGGCTGTTTTCCTGGATTTTGCCGATGCGATCAAAAGGTTAGGCAAGAAAGGCATTGAAGAGAAGTATGGTAACCTCTTCGACATGTACCAACAGATCACAGGAGATAATCCTTATGAGATGCCTATGATGATTTATCCGGCTGTTCATTATACGATGGGTGGCCTTTGGGTGGATTATAATTTAATGACTAGCGTGCCTGGTTTGTATGCATTGGGTGAGGTAAATTTCTCTGACCACGGTGCCAACCGATTAGGGGCAAGCGCGTTGATGCAAGGCTTAGCAGATGGTTATTTTGTAATTCCCTATACCATAGGCGACTATCTGGCGGGCATGCCTTACGAAAACGTAAGCACCGACCGGCCTGAATTTAAGGAGGCCATGGAAAATGTGAATAACAGGGTAAATAAACTTTTAAGCATTAAAGGAAATAAAACAGTTGATCAGTTTCACAGAGAATTGGGGTTGACTATGTGGGAGCATTGCGGAATGGCTCGTACAGAAGAAGGGTTAAAGGCCGGAAAAAAGAAAATTCAGGAATTAAGGAAAGAGTTCTGGGAAAACGTAAAAGTGGTGGGTGGATCAGGAGAGTTCAATCAGGAATTGGAGAAGGCCGGAAGGGTAGCAGATTTCATGGAGTTGAGTGAGCTCATGGTAGATGATGCACTAAACAGGTCTGAATCTTGTGGAGGGCATTTCCGGGAGGAGTCGCAGACCCCTGAAGGAGAGGCAAAAAGAAAAGATGATGAATTTTCATACGTTGCCGCATGGGAGTACAAAGGAGATAACCAACCGGAGGTACTTCACAAAGAAGAACTGAAATTTGAAAATGTAAAACTCACACAGCGTAGCTATAAATAATTATGAAGATCTCATTAAAAGTCTGGAGACAAAAAAACAGCGAATCAAAGGGAGCATTTAAGACTTACCCTGTTGATGATGTGTCAGAAGATATGTCTTTCCTTGAAATGATTGATGTACTTAATGAAAGTCTAGTAAAAAAAGGAGAAGAACCCATTGCTTTTGATCATGACTGTCGCGAAGGTATTTGTGGGATGTGTAGTCTTTATATCAATGGGCGTCCTCATGGGCCGCTCCAGACTACTACTTGCCAACTTCACATGAGATCATTTACCGATGGTGAAATGATCACAGTAGAACCTTGGCGTGCAAATCCATTTCCTGTGATCAAAGATCTTGTGGTAGATCGCTCGGCTTTCGATAGAATACAACAGGCGGGTGGATATATATCTGTTAATACAGGTGGAGTTCCTGATGCCAACGAAATACCTATCCCGAAAAGAATTGCAGATGAGGCTTTTGATTCGGCTACCTGCATTGGCTGTGGTGCGTGCGTGGCTGCTTGTAAAAACTCTTCTGCGGTACTATTTGTGGGTGCAATGATTTCTAAATTGGCGCTATTGCCACAAGGGCAAGTAGAAAGAAAAGCCAGGGCTGAAAAAATGGTAGAACAAATGGACGAGGAAGGTTTCGGATCTTGCACAAATACAAAAGCTTGCGAAGCAGAATGCCCAAAGGATATTAAGGTAACTAATATTGCCAGGCTCAACAGGGAGTTTTTTAGCGCAAAGGTGAGTTAAGCCAATGCCTGATTAATTGCTTCGGCCAATAAAAAAATGGCTACTCTGATCAGAGTAGCCATTTTTTTATTTTATGAGGTGGGGATAAACCTTATTCACTTTTACACACTCCTATTCCTATACGGCCATAGGTGCCTTTGGTGGAAAGAGCACCAATATTACCGCCTGCCAGTATAATGTCTCTTTCGGGCCCTATATCAGACAAATGGATCTTAATGGATGCCTCTAATTTGATTAAGTCTGAATAGTTGAGTTTAGTCTCATCAGCGAATTGTACCAGGTGGGTTTCGCTTCTACCGGTGGTTCCTATTACAGGATTAAGCAGTGCCGCAATCTCTGCATCAGGTGCCGAGATATCCCCCATGTGTAGATGAACTGGTAATTTGACATTTCCATCAGTACCTTGCAGGTCGACCAAAATGATAGATGATCCGTCTCTTTTTTCTTTAAAAGTAACGATGCCACTTACATTATAATCTGAGGCTTGTTGAAGTGCATAAGTCACCTCATTTCCCGTAAAATCCGATACAGTTTGGCTTTCCTGACAGCCAGATAATGCTAAAATGATCGCAAGTACTTCTACCCAACTTTTCATAAATCCTTCATTTCTACTTTTAAAGTTACAATTTTTTAAACGATCTTGAACTGCCTTTCCGTATTAACAAACTAGATTTGTTTTGAATTATCCCGCTTTTTGGCACGGATGTGGTTATAACTATAGAACAAGCACGTTAACCTTTTAGTTAGTGAATCGATTTTATTTTTTTCTTGTTTTGTGTTTTGGGTGCAGTCCCACCCTCACCAATAAAAGTCTGAAAGCAGATTTGCAGAACCCCCGGCCAGCATGGTTGAGCGGAAAGCCAATACAGGATGCCTATTATATAGGCATTGGTCATAGCACAAAAGACGGTACAAATAACTATATCCAATCCGCTAAAAACAGCGCACTCGAAGATATCATTTCAGAAATTAAAGTAACGGTATCTTCTACATCTGTACTCAGTCAGATTGATGCCAACAAGGAATTTCAGGAAAGATATGAACAGATTATTAAGACAACGGCTTCTGACGAGTTGCAGGAGTATGAGCAAGTAGATACCTGGGAAGATAATAACAATTATTGGGTGTATTACAGGTTATCAAAACAACGATACAAAGAAATCAAGGATGAACAGAAAAGAAATGCAGTCACCCTGGCGTTAGATTTTTTTACCAAAGCAAAGCAATCGGAGCGAGCCGGAGATGATGTACAGGCCTTGGGATTTTATTTTAAAGGATTTGGTGCCATCGAAAAATACCTTGGAGACCCCATACGCTTAGAATTTGAAGGAAAGGAAATTTTATTGACCAATGAGATTTATGCTTCCATTCAGCGCTTGCTCGATCGCATTCAATTGGTAGCCAGTCCTGCTGAGATAATGCTCAACCGCAGGGTAGCTTCTGGAATAGAAACAGTAATGATAACGGCATTGTATAAAGATTCGAAAAAATTAATTCCCGATTTACCTCTCAAGGCATCATTTGAGAAGGGGGCAGGGGACATTTTTCCTGAATACAAGACCGATGCATTCGGGCAAAGTAAAATCCTTATTACCAAGATCAGTTCAAAAGACATTGAGCAAACTGTGGGAGTGAAGGTGAATATGCTGAGTTTTGCCGGAACCAATGCTTCTCCGATTTATTCTCTGGTGGCCGATCGGATGGTGGCCCCAAAGGTGAATATTTTACTAAAGGTACAGCGGCCCATTGTCTATATAACCTCTGATGAAAAAACTTTAGGCGCCAATAAATCCAACGACCAGATTACCAATCGGGTAAAAAATTTCCTTACCAGCTCCGGCTTTGAATTTACCGATAACCGGGGCAAAGCAGAATTGTGGCTGGATATCAACGCCAACTCCGAAAAGGGTGCTGTGTCAGGGAGTATTTACATCACTTATGTAACTGCCGTAATCAAGGTGGTTACCCTTCCAGAGAATAAGGAGATATATGCCACTACGCTGGATAGAATAAAGGGGTATAGTCTCGATTATGACCGATCAAGTCAGGAGGCGTATAATAAGTCGCTGGAGGTGCTGGATAAAGAGAAATTGCCAGAGTTGCTCAATGCAATATTGCAGTAGTTTGGGCCAAAAAACGCAAAATGATGCGTTGGCCTTATAATTGCATTGTTTAAATTGCAAAACCAAATATGAAACCAATATGAAAAAATTAACTCAACTATCAATTATTTTCGTTGCAGTGGCTGCACTATTGATTGCCGGCTGTAAGGGAAAGGAGAAGCTTCCCCAGGGAGAACAGGAAATCATAGTGCCTTGCTCCGGACCAGATTATTTCACCAACAGTAAGTATTTCAGGGCCAATTCAATTGGAGAAAGCCAGGATCAGGTAACTTCTAAGAAAAAGGCATTGACCAACGCCAGAAACGAGTTAGCACAAAGCATTCAGACCACCGTAAAAACGGTAACTGATAACTACGTGAACTCACGCGAAATGAATAACAAGGAACAAGTGGAGGAAAGATTTGAAAGTCTGAACAGAGAGATAGTAGACCAAACTATTAGCGGTGTACGTACCCTTTGTGAAAAACTGGTAAAAACAGATCAAGGAACCTATAAAACTTATGTAGCCATTGAGCTTTCTGCAGAGGAGTTGGTATCGAAGTACAACGAACGTCTTTCTAAAGATGAGATGTTAAAAATCGATTATGACTATGAAAAGTTTAAAGAAACTTTCGAGAAAGAAATGTCAAAAATGGGAAATTAATTCTCTGATGAATATGAAGGAGCTCCTTGAAATCAAGGAGCTCTTTTTGTTTAACGCAATCTATAAAATATGCCTGCTGGATATTCAGGAACACCTTTGATTAGGAAGCTGGGCATTAAACCAGGTTTCTCTATTCGGGTGATAAGTGAACCTGCTACCTATTGGGATTGGATAAGCCCTTTGCCTGAAGAAATAAAAGTAATAAACAGGGCAAAGAAAGAAGGGGCAGACTTTATTCATCTCTTTGCGAAAGAGAAGAAGAAATTTGAGAAGGAGTTTTTAAAGTTCAAGATAGAATTGAAAAAGGACGGCATGCTGTGGGTGTCTTGGCCCAAGAAATCATCTAAAGTGGAATCCGATCTGGACGAAAATATCATTCGCAGCTACGGACTCGCCAACGGGCTTGTGGATGTTAAAGTCTGTGCTGTGGACGAAGTGTGGTCAGGTTTGAAATTTGTGTATCGGTTGAAAAGCCGATAAACTAAACATGCATCCTGGCTCTTTTGTTGAAAAGAGGTTTAAGAATAGTTCTATCCAGTAATAAGAAGGCGAGCCCAATATTAAGGGCTATGATTGAGTTGACTATTAGCTTTCCGCTTAAAGGAATGGAGGGTAAAGCGGGAGTAGAAATCCCTGATGGCAGTTTGATTTGATTAAGAGGGAGCATTCCGTTTAGCGTGTCAAAAACGCCAGTGTTTACAAGGCTGGCACCAATTCCCATTGCTATCAGAATTCCGGTCAACAAGATCAATCCATTTTTAGGACTGAGTAGAGAGACAGTGGGTGCTTTATGAAGGTTTCCCATCACATGTTGCGTGAAATTGTCTGAGGGATGTAGCAACGTGTTGCTTTCTAGTGATTGCTGAATAAGCTTTAATACTTCCAGTCTATGGCGTAGTTCTTCTGATCCATTCAATCTATTTTTTACTTTTTCAAGTTTGTCGCCATTGAGTGAGCCTTCCAAATAGGCTACCAGCAAATCGTCAATTCCTTGTGATATTTTTTCCATATCAGTAATACTATAAAGTTAATGCTTCTTTTTTTAAAATACCTTTTAACTCATCGGCCAGCCGCTGCCGCGCACGATGAATTCTTACCTTGGTTGTGCTCATCTTCTGCCCCATAATATCAGCTACTTCCTCCAAAGAAAATTCTTTTAAATAGAACAACTGCAGGGAGAGCCGGTCGGCTTCATTCAACCGCTTTAATGCCTGGTCGATAAATACACTTTTGTCATCCTTTTCTAACGAATGATTTGATTCCCCTACGGGATCAAAAGTATTGTCAATAGATTGAAACACGTGTCTGTTTTTCCTCTTGTGGCTAATGGCAGTGTTGAAGACTATTCTATAAAGCCATGTGGAAAACCGCGCACTTCTATTGAATCCTTTGAGATAGTGATAGGCTTTAATAAAAGCATCTTGTGCTACCTCCTCTGCATCCGGCCTATTTTCCATTATTTTATAAGCGATGGTGAAAGCATAGCTCTTATAGTTATCCACCAATTGGGCGTAAAGCTGCTTGTCTCCTGCCAAAATGCGGTCAATGAGGTCGTTTTCTTCCTGGACTGTGATCACGGGTCTTTGACGCGGTGTTTGGATAATAAGTTACACAATAAACATTGTTGGAGCGATAAATAAATTTTAAGAGCTTGTAACCATACGCTCTAGCCGTGCGTCAAAGGGCCAAAAAACAATTAAAACTATGGATGTAGCAATTATGGGCACAATGATCCCGATCGTAGGGATAATAGGAGCCTTTATAATAACAGGGTATTTGCGCAAGTTTCAGAATATGGAGCGCATGGCAATCATCGACAAAGGGCTGGATCCTTCCTTGTTTAAGACAGAGCGAGTTACGGCAGGTGCGCTGCGTGCAGCACTTTTGCTAATTGGGGCTGGTTTGGGCTTGTTAATGGGCTATTGGCTGGACACAGCTTATGGTATGGAGGAGGTAGCCTACTTTTCTATGATCTTTATTTTTGGTGGAATGGGGTTAGGTGTTGCTTACCTGGTGGAAGAACGAAAGAATAAAGTAGAAAAATAATTATAGCAATTATAGTTTTTCAGTCAAACTGAATAATCCCCTGTTCAAGGTTGGAAGGAGATTGTTGCATTACGAATACAGCCATAACCCGATGGTTAGCATGGCTACCGAAATCAAAACAAGTGCAAACAGATTTACCAAAATACCCGCACGCATCATTTGTTTTACGGAAATGTGTCCACTTGCAAACAGAATCGCATTTGGAGGTGTGGAGATGGGCATCATAAAAGCACAACTGGCTGCAAAAGCTACGGGCATGGCAAGAATAATAGGATTGATTTGAAGGCCATCGGCAATGCCCAATACCACAGGTACTAATATGGTAGTAAGTGCAACGTTGCTCATCAACTCTGTTAAAACCATAGAGAGTCCTGAAAGGGTAACAATTAACCCACTGGTAGATAGATGTGTTTGTTGTGCGATCTGGTCACCAATCAATTGAACGAGGCCAGCATCTTCCATTCCCTGCGCCAAAGACAATCCGCCCCCAAACAGCAAGAGTATTCCCCATGGAAGATTTTTCATATCCACCCAATCCAAAATGAATGTAGAGCTCTTCAGTTCGATGGGCGTCACGAACATTAATATTCCTCCTGTCATGGCAATGGTAGTATCATCAAGAAGATTAGTGCCGATAAGCGCATTAATATTCTGTCGAAAGATCCAGAAGAAACAGGTGATACCAAAGATGACCAATACGCTTTTTTCTTCTTTTGAAATGGCGCCAAGCCCTTTCAGTTTTGAATGAATGAGCTCTTTTGAGCCTTCTATTGAGCGAAGCCCATTGCGGTAAAGTATTTGAGTGATGACAATGTAACAAGCAACGAGTAAGGCCAGCATTAAGGGTATCCCGATAACCATCCAGGTGGCAAAGCTTACATCCTGGTTATAAAAACGTTTGATAAAACCCACGGTCACTACGTTGGGTGGTGTGCCAATGATAGTAGCGATGCCCCCGATACTGGCCGCATAGGCAATGCTCAGCATGAGTCCAGTGGCAAATTTTTCGAACTTGGGTTTGTCTGCTTCACTGATTTCTCCTGCCAATAGCCTCGTAACAGAGGTGGCAATTGGAAGCATCATCACAGCTGTAGCGGTATTGCTTATCCACATGCTAATGAGCGCAGTGGAGATCATGAAGCCCATAATGATACCATTTCCACTCGTACCTGTCATCCGGATGAGGTTTAGCGCTATCCGGGTGTGCAGATTGTGCTTCTCCAATGCCAAAGCAATCATAAATCCGCCCATAAAAAGGAATATGATGCTGTCCCCATAAGGTGCTGCTGCCTCTCTTGCCGTGGCTACCGTAAAGAGAGGGAAAAGAATCATGGGCAATAGCGCTGTAACTGGAATAGGTGCTGCCTCTGTCACCCACCAAGTCACCATCCAGGCGCCCATCGATAGAACCACCACACCTTTATAGGAAAGCGCTGTTTGCGAAAGCAGGGCATATAAGATGATAAACAATAACGGGCCTAGGACCAGGCTAATAATTTTGTTTTTAGAAACAGAAGCAGTCACGAGGTTTTGGGCTTAGTTATTCTTACAAGATATGTACTTGGAAAGAAATATGAATAGATTGGAGTAAGTAAAAAGGCCTGATTGCTCAGGCCTGTATTACATTTAATAAAGTTTGATTTATTGTGTTTTTGAGTTTGCAGGCTTTACGATAATTGTTCTGCCATCCAATTCGGTCTCATTCAGGGCAGCAATGGCGTTGTTCCCTTCATCATCATTTGGCATTTCTACAAATCCATAACCCTTAGACCTGCCTGTTTCACGGTCGGTTACGATTTTAGCAGAAGTGACCTCTCCATACTGGGCAAAAGCTTTTTCCAGTGCATCATGTCCGGTCTTAAAATTGAGTTTAGCAACGAAAATGTTCATGGCAGAATATTAGGTTAAGATTGTATTTAATGAAAAGGAGGCTTTTTTTATAGCCCACCAAACCATTATGACACAAAATAAAAATTAATTGATAAATATTCAAGGAAGAGTGGAAGTGAAACTACCCCATGATCAGTTCTCTTGCATTTTCTTTGGCCAGAGTAGAAGGTTTTTCGCCTCCTATCATCTTTGCAATTTCTTCAATTCGTTCTTCTTCTGTCAATCTTTTTATCTGACTGATAGTTTTTGCGCGTTTTGAGTCTTTGTACGCATAAAAATGACAATCGGCCTTAGCTGCAATTTGAGGGAGATGGCTGATGGCGAGAAGTTGGTGTGCTTCTGCCATGGTCTTCATCATTTTACCCAGTCGAATGGCAATTTCACCGGATACACCCGTGTCAATTTCATCCAAAATGAGGGTAGGTAATGAGGTTTTCTCAGCCAGCAGGTATTTGATGCAAAACATCAGCCGGGAGAACTCCCCACCGGAAGCCACCTGTGCCAGTGGTCGTACGGCAATTCCTTTATTCGCACTGAACAGTAATTCAATATTGTCACTACCGGAAGCAGTAGGGGGCCCCGTCTGATGCTCTACAATCAGTTGTGCCTCTGGAATTCCCAATTCACTCAACAAATTCACCATTTGCTTACAAAAACCTTTAAAGCTTTTAAGCCTGGATTGACTTAACGCTTCTCCTTTTTCATTTAATCGTTGGATGCCCTGCTCTAGTTTCTTTTTTAATGAGGCCAATTCTTCATCAAGGTTACTGGTCTTGTCAGCTTTCAACTGCAAATCACTTTGCAGTTGAAGTAGTTCTTTCACAGATCCCAGCCGATGTTTTTGTTGCAGTTGATAAATCAGGCTTAACCGATTCTTGGCTTCTTCAATTTTTTCAGGGTCTAAATCAATTTTCTCTTCTTCACCTTCTATCTCGCTGATGATGTCACTCAATTCTATGCGCACGCTTTCAAACCGTTCCGTGAGTTTTTTGTAGTGATCAGAATAGTTGCTCAGTGCACTTAAAGTAGTGCGTGCCTCATTTAAAATTCCGGAAGCTGAAATATCAGACCGGTCGAGTTGGACAAGCAGTTGATTAAATTTGGTTTTAATGTCTTCGGCATGCTCCATTATTTTGAGGGCCGACTCCAATGCTTCTTGCTCACCTTCTACAAGTCGGGCTTTGCTCAACTCTTCCAACTGGAATTTCACAAAATCTGATTCTTGCCGAAGTATGTTGGCTTCGTGCGACAAGGCGTCAAATGCTTCTTTGGTGATTACATAATGTTGCCATGCACTTTTATATTTCTCCCTAGATTCACCATTCGCGGCAAAGGCATCAATTACACTGAGTTGAAACGCACGATTTCCTAAATCCAGGGTCTCATGTTGCGAATGAATATCCATCAACCTCATCCCAATCTTTTTCATGATATCCAAAGTGACGGGTGTATCATTGATAAACGCGCGACTCTTTCCACCGGGGCTGATCTCTCTGCGGATGACAGTTTGCTTGTCGTAGTCTAAATTTTCGCTTTCAAAAAGTGGTTGCAAATGGTAGGCACCGATATCAAAAGTACCTTCTGTGATGCATTTTTCTTTATCGTTCCAAAGCACCTTTGTGTCTGCTCGGTTGCCCAGCAGCAATCCGATGGCTCCCAGCATAATGGACTTACCCGCACCCGTTTCCCCCGTGATCACATTGAGATGACGGGATAAATCCATCTCCAGATGATCGATGAGGGCGTAGTTTTTTATGGTGAGGTGTGTCAGCATTTACTATTATTATTTGCCTAGCCCAAAGCATAGGCATTTACAATATTAATTTATTTACCTCAGAATCGACAGTGTGCCAATCTTCCTAATTAGAAATGATCTTCTGATAAATATTCCGCTTTGGGTCTATGCTATTGAGAATATCATAAGCCTCCCTGCGTACACTCAGGTTGCCATCGGAAAATATATTTACAAGCTCATTGGCTTTGGTGTCGAAAAAGGAAACCACAAAGATGGTATTGGGGTAGGAGGCCCACACTGTTTTGAGATTTTTGAGTACATCGAGAATGATCGTCCGGCTTTGGTCGGGCGTTTTATCAAATGTATCCAGCGCCAATCTATGATAGCGGTAAGTGTTTTTTCTCAGCTCAGCCATTTGTGGATTGTTCAAATTTTCGATGAGCGCATAGCGATTTCTGTTGCTTCCCAACGCCTGCCATCCCGGGCGATTGGAGGGTTGCGCATTGTTGACAACAGTTAGCGCTTTTTGAAAATAGGGGGTGCCTCCCATTTCCGCGTAGGAATCATAATCCATCCCCAACACGATGTAGGCATAAAATGCCAACATAGAGGTAAGGTTACTTATGTATGCATTGTCATTGTATTCCAGGGGCAATGATTCAGTATATTCAAATTCCCATTCGCGATCCGCAAAGTTCAAAAGCACAGATTCGTAGTTGGTATTGTACACCGGGCGGGCAGAGGTGATTTGTGCATTGGCAGTAAAATTGCCAATGGAGGGCATCTTGGTGATGTTTAGAAAAAGTGTGCCTTTTATTTTCTCATAATTTTTGTAGCTGTCGTTGGTCCATTTCCGCGTATTTAGAAAATTAGCAAAAGCCCGCTCCATATCCAAGAAAATGGCGCGGTCGGTAGTTTGGACTTGTTCGGCATTTATCACCACCTTGAAATTTAACTCCTGACCAAAGAGGGCAGTGGTGGAAAAAGCAAAAATTAGAAGGATGACAATTCTATGCATAGCGTTGAACTATTGCATTAACGATGTCGGAGGCAACATCTTTCTTATTCTTTAAGGAAAATTCAACAATCTCTCCCTTTTTGTCAATTAATGTGATTTTGTTGGTATCATGGCCGAATCCTGCTCCAGTGTCATTGGGGGAGTTGAGCACGATCAGGTCAAAGTTTTTGGCGGCAATTTTCTTCTTGGCATTCTGTACCTCATTTTCCGTTTCCAGTGCAAAACCCACTGTAAATTGATCCTTTCTTTTCTGCCCACCCAACTCAGTTGCTATGTCGTGGGTTTTTACCAATTGCAGGGTAAGGTCAGTATCACTCTTTTTAATTTTTTGGTCAGCTATGGTAGCAGGTCGGTAGTCGGCCACTGCTGCTGCGAACACGGCAATGTCTATTCCGTGAAAAATGGCCTGGGAGGCTTCAAACATATCGGCTGCTGAAGTCACGTTCTTTATTTCTATCTCTGGATGGGACAGGGTAAGGTGGGTAGGGCCTGTTATCAGGGTAACTTTTGCCCCTGAATGGGCCAATGCTTCTGCGATAGCAAAACCCATCTTCCCGCTGGAGTTATTTCCAATAAAGCGTACGGGATCCAGGGCCTCGTGGGTGGGTCCGGCTGTTACCAATGCGTGCTTTCCGCTAAGCTTTTTTTTTTCGCTGAAGAAGAGGGCGAGCTGCTCCATGATTTCTTCCGGCTCGGCCATTCTGCCTGTACCGATGAGGCCGCTGGCCAGTTCCCCATGGCCGGGAGTAATTTGATGGTTGCCGTACTCCTTCAGCGTTTGCAAATTCCTTTTTGTGGAGGGGTGTTGCAGCATATCCAGGTCCATGGCAGGTGCTATAAATACAGGGCAGCGAGAGGAGAGATAGACTGCTAATAAAAGGTTATCACATTCACCATGTGCCATCTTTGCAAGGGTATTGGCACTGGCCGGAGCTATCACGATAGCATCGGCCCAAAGCCCCAACGCTACATGATTGTTCCATTCCCCTGCCTCATTTTTAACAAATTGAGACAAGACAGGGTTTTTAGAAAGGGTAGAAAGGGTTAATGGGGTAATAAAATCCTTTGCGGATTCAGTCATAATCACCTTTACCTCAGCGCCTTCTTTCACCAGTAATCGTGTAAGAATAGCTGCTTTGTAGGCGGCAATGCTTCCTGTAATCCCCAGGATGATCTTCCTTCCTTTCAAAGCAAAATGTTTATTCCGGAATGGCTTCCAAGTCGCTGCGCATACGGAAATTCAATTTTCCTTCCAGGAATTCTTCAGTAGCCAGCGTAGTGGATTTGGGCATGCGTTCGTAAAACTTGGAGATTTCGATTTGTTCACGGTTTTCAAAAACCTCCTCCAGGTTGTCTACAGTAGTTGCAAATTCAGCAAGTTTTGAATTCAACTCTTCTTTAATATTTACCGCAATCTGACGCGCACGATGAGATATGATCACAACAGAATCATAAATATTACCCGTTGGTTCAATGATCTTCTTAATGTCGCGTGTGATAATAGATGGTTGTACAATGGCCATGATGTTATGAATTATTTATTTTGTATTGATTGACTTTCGTGATACTCTCTGAATAATATTTTTCTGCTTCTTTGAGAAACTGACTTTGTGGATAGTTATCTATCAATTCGGTATAAAATTCGATTACAGTAGAATAACGCTCCTTCTGTAAGCTGGGTAAACTTTGTGTGGCCAACCTGTATTGCGCCTCTACTTTTAAAAATGCTACTTCTTCCAGATAGTGTGAATCAGGGAAGCTTTCCCTGAAGGAATCAAAAGCAATAACTGCGGCCTTGTAACGCTTGATTTTAAGGTAAAGTTTCGCGTTTTCAAAGTTCTTCCTTTCTAGCTTCTGCTGACTTTCCTCAATTACTTTGGTGCCCTTTTCTACAAATTCGCTCCCTGGGAACTGATTAATAAATGTCTGCATGGCTGCCATCGCTTCTATGCCACTCGTCTGGTCAAGATTATAGTCTGGGGCAGACATGTAAAGAGAATAAGCATACATAAAGTGCGCTTCTTCTGACTGAGCGCTGCGTCCGTAAGTTTCATAAAAAGACTTAAACTGGGCCGAGGCCAGCAGATAAGTTCTTTCATAATATTGGCAATAAGCCAGCAGGAACTCTACTTTCTCACCTTCCGGCAAACCCCGTACCACAGGGCGAATCTGTTCAAATAACAAGGCAGAGTGATAATAGTCCTCTTTCTCGTAATAGTTTTGCGCAGCTTCATACTTCACCCGCCAGTCCTCGCTCTTCTCAATTTTCCTGTATTTGCTACAGGAGGCACCGAAACCAACGATAACTGCCAAGACGCAGTAAAATAACAACTTTCTAACCCGCATAAGCCTGCAAATATACTACACTGGCAGCAATTCGCAATCTGCAACTGTTTTCACTAAACCCAATTAGAGGATGAAAATCAACTATTTCCTGACTATTAACTTTCGGGTCAATACTCCGTCATTGTCAAGGTAGAGGGTATAGAAATAAACACCCGGAGCAAGAGCGTCCATTGACAGCTTTACACTGGTTTCGGAAGCGGGTAGTTCATAGTCGCCCATAGGCATTCCAAGTATGTTGTGAATGACCACATTGGCCTTTATTGCATCGTTGAGGAGGCGATATTCAATAAATGCGTAATCGGAGACAGGATTGGGGTATACATCGTGAATGACGATGTCTTTGGATTGAAAGGCCATTGATTTTTCCTTTCTTTCCTCCACTGATATGCTCACATTGTATTCGAGGGCTTCCGCAAGGTGTCCCCTTTCGAAAATCTCAAAACTGAAATTGGTCTGACCAGTGACCAAGCCAGTTTCAAGTGTATAATAAAGCCCACTTATTGTTTGGCCAGGCTCTATCTTTTTGGAAAACTCGTCCATTTCGGGCTCCAAACACTTGGAATCAAGACAAAAGTAGCCCTTTTGAGTACCTCCCAGGTCACCCTGTACTTTGCGAATGATATAAAATTGAGCTTTGTCTGTGGTGTTTTTTATCTGAAGTGGAATCCTCAAAACCTCACTCAACTGCGTCTGGTAACTAGTTTCATTCCTATTGATTAACTCAAGGCGTTGCCCGTACATATTCAAATTGCACAGGATAAGCAACGCTACGGTTAATCTTAAGCTCATAGGAACACACTGATTCGACTGATAATTTAGTTGAATTGTTTTTTTTGTCCTAAAGAAATAATAAAAAAATGATCAGTGGAGGCAATTTATCCCCCAACCTGTACGTTAGCGATCCCTTTTGGATTTGACAACATCACTTTTCTCAGGTTTTTCCTTAATCCGCCAGGTAAAGCCGCGAAGCTTTTTGTCCCCTTCTTGCAGTTCAGTAGGGGGAATAAAAGAAGCATCGGGCTGGATGTAAAAACTGATGTTGTTTACCTTCCCTTCCTTGAAGTTGATTTTCATGTTGCTGCAGATGATTTTGTTCATCCCCATCATTATCACCTTTGGCTCTGTGGTTTCCACACTGTCTTTGATGGCTCCTTGTTTCGTTTCTTGTAGAGCGAAGTACACACTTTCCCCATTGCCCTCTACATCCACGTGACTGATGGCTTTGTCTTTAAATAAGGCCGTCATCTTTCTTCCCTTAATTTGATTGAAGTGGAGCAGGGAGTCTTGCGAGACGACAAAGGAGTTATTAATAAGAAAGATACGGTCGATGGTTTTGTTGGTGATCAGTATCCTGATAGAGTCAGCCGTCATCTGATTTTCATCTGTCCACAACACAGGGTCGTTGAAGAAATAAAGCGTGGAATCGTGGGCCATATACACCAGGGAATCAGCCAATCCCCGCAGGTCAGATTTGAAAATCTTCACATTATTATAAGCCAACAGTTTCTTCTTCATGGGATCAGCGCTTTCAACAGACACCAACGTGTCGGCAGAAAGAAACAGCGTGTCTGCTTGGTCGGTGATCTTGGCCAGATAGGCATTGCCATATACTTTGGTAATTCCCTTCAGCCGGTCATAGTCTCCATCATCCCCATAGATGATCATATTTTCCTCTTTCGAAGTCATTACTACTTTGCCTTTCGCCTTGTAGGTTTTGTTGAGATCGTTGAGAAAATATCGGTCACCTTTGATCTTGTAGGAAGGGGTTTCTATTTCTCCATAATATAAGGAAGATAATTTTTTATTGGTGTCGTAAAAGCCATTTTCATACACCGCTACACCTCCTTCTTTGTCGGTGATGGTGGTGCGGTCGCGGAAGAAGATGATCTTTGTTTTGGAATTGTATTGCAGCGTGTCTGAGTTCATGGTGTACTCTTCATTTACACCTACCACATCACGCTTGAAAGAAGCCAGATTGGTATTGATATCATAATAACCCTTCTTGCTGGTGAGCACATTGGTGCTGTCCACCAGCTTGCCTCCGTTGAAATAGCGTGCTTCGTTTTGGTTTCGATAGTAGTCGAGGTAGTCGGTGTAGAGGGTAGCCAGCCCCAGCTTGGTAAACACCACGTTTTTTCTTAGGTGCGCAATTTTCTGATTGCCATCATACGACAATCCACGGGAGGTCACATCTACGGAATCTCCTTCGGTGATGTGAATTTTGCCAAATGCTTCTATTCGGTTGTCCGATTTAAAATAATGTGCCGAGTCGCAGTAAATGGTGGTTTTATTTTGAACAAAAACTACATTCCCCACCAGCCTATCGTAGCGTTTGCCATCTTTTACGCTGCCATATAAGTTGTCTGCTTGCTTTAGTTTTACCCTTCGCTGGCTTTGTGCCTCTGTAAAAACTACAAAGAGGAGTAAAACAGAAAGAAATAAAGTGTTGCGCATCATCATTTGAACCCGTAAAAATAGAGAAAAGTTATCTTTGTCGGATGCAGCGCCAATTTGAAGACCATATCTCTCACTTTTGCCAACCCGAACAGCGGATATTGCTTGCAGTAAGCGGAGGGGTAGACTCGATGGTGATGCTTCATTTGTTTCACACAGCCGGATATAAGATAGGAGTGGCCCATTGCAACTTTCAGTTGCGCGGTGCAGCCTCCGATGAGGACGAACGTTTGGTGCAACAAGTGTGCGAACAATTGAAAGTTTCGTTTCATGGTAAGCGCTTTGAAACCAACAACTATGCCGCACTCCACGGACTTTCTATTCAAATGGCAGCCCGCGAGTTGCGCTATGCATGGTTCAACGAGTTAATGCAAGAGTATTCCTACTTATTGCTGGCCACAGCCCACCACCTCAACGACAACCTGGAAACTACCCTGCTCAATTTCGTAAGAGGAACAGGCATCAATGGAATGAGGGGCATTCCTCCTAAGAATGATAATATCATCAGGCCTTTGTTGGCGTTTACTAAAAATGAACTGGTTAGCTATGCCACTAATAATAAACTCACATGGCGTGAGGATGCGTCCAATGAAAGTGACGATTATGACCGCAACTTCCTTCGCCATCAGGTAATTCCCAAACTACAGGAACTTAACCCTTCCCTGGAAGATACTTTTAAGAGAACCAACCATAGTTTGTTGGGGGCGGTAGCTATTTTTCAGCTGGGACTCGATCACTTGTGTCAACAATTTGTGATACAAGAAAAGGACAGGTTACAGATCAGCAAAGAGTTGATGCAATACATTTCTTATCCCGAGGTCGTATTGTGGGAACTGCTTAAAGACTACGGATTCAATCAAACCCAATGTGCCGATGCAATAACAGCCGCAGGTCAATCGGGTAAAATATTCTTGTCCTCGGGACACCAGTTGACAATCGACAGAAAAGTATGGATACTAACTCCTATTCCGAACCGATTGACACCCATGGAGGTGAAGCACAATGACAAAACGGTGACCTTTGGGGCGCTAACAATGATAATCGAAAGAAGTGCCAATAACACTTTTTCCAACGAACCCCTGGAAGCCAGACTGGATGCCGATAAGATTACTTTTCCGCTGTTGTGGAGAAGCTGGAAGGAGGGAGACGTTTTTGTCCCTTTAGGAATGGATAATAAGAAAAAGCTCAGCGACTTCTTTATTGATGCCAAAATATCCAGAACCGATAAAGAGGTGGCCACTGTACTGGAAGCCAACGGGGATATTATTTGGGTGGTGGGCTATCGCCTCGACAATCGGTACAAAATTACCCCACAAACAAAAAATGTACTTCAATTCAGGGTGCAACCATATTTATGACAAATATCCTTTTTCATTGCCCGCTTCATTGATAGATTTGCAACCCCTTGATGAACTTTAAATCTTAATTAAATATGAAAATTACTGTTGTAGGAGCTGGAAACGTGGGCGCAACTTGTGCCGATGTATTGGCCTATCGTGAAATCGCCAATGAAATTGTACTTGTAGACATAAAAGAAGGACTTGCCGAAGGGAAAGCACTGGATATTTGGCAAAAAGCGCCTATCAATCAATACGACTCCCGGACGATTGGATCCACCAACGACTATTCAAAATCTGCCGGATCGCATGTGGTGGTGGTTACTTCAGGTCTTGCACGAAAGCCGGGTATGAGCCGTGACGACTTAATCGGTACCAACGCAGGCATCGTAAAATCAGTAACCGAAAATGTAGTAAAGCACTCCCCCGAGGCCATCATCATTATCGTGTCCAATCCGTTGGATGTAATGACCTACCAGGCACACCTTACCTCTAAGTTTCCAAGAACAAGGGTGATGGGTATGGCCGGTATTTTGGATACCGCTCGCTATCGCGCATTTCTTGCGGAAGCATTGAACATCTCTCCTAAGGAAATTCAAGCGGTGTTGATGGGGGGTCATGGCGACACCATGGTGCCACTTCCAAGATATACCACTGTGGCAGGTATTCCGGTCACAGAATTAATAGGAGCAGATAAATTGAATGCTATTATAGAAAGAACTAAAAAAGGGGGAGGAGAACTAGTGAAGTTGATGGGAACGTCAGCCTGGTATGCTCCGGGAGCGGCAGCTGCTCAGATGGCAGAAGCCATTGTCAAAGATCAAAAAAGAGTTTTCCCTGTGTGCGTGAAGTTGGAAGGCGAGTACGGCATCAACGATTGTTACCTGGGCGTGCCTGTAGTGTTGGGTAAGAATGGAATAGAGAAAGTAATCGAGTTGGATTTGAATGCAGAAGAAATGGCGATGCTACAAACCAGCCGCCAACACGTAAAGGAAGTAATGGAGGTATTGGAGAAGTTGGGATAACTGACGCCTTTCTGAGCGAGGCTGACGAAGGAAGCCGACCGAAGAATCTCGAATCAGTAGGTCGGTAACCAGTTACCGGTATGCCAGTTGCCAGTTAGTAATAGTATTGAAGAGCCTCGCACATCGCGGGGCTTTTTTCGTTACCGTCATTGCGAACCGAAGGGCAAGCATGAGCGCAGGCGTGAAGCAATCCCACATTCGAAGCCCAAACTTTAATATCACTCAATGCCTACTCAAAACTATTAACTTAAAAAGGGCGTGCCCCTGCGGGTCGGGCTATCCGCTCCCAAGTCCGACATCACACTAATCCTCCGCGCTTCGGGCTTTCCGCTGCTATCCCTCACGCGAGAGTCTCCACCGGCAACTGGGAACCTGAGACTGGCAAAGGCCCCTATCCGATCAGTTATATCCCTATCATGCCGGATGGGAAAATCAAAGGAAGATTGTAAATTGAACACTCTTTAATCGTACTAGCAGCCTTATAATGTCCTCAGACAAAAAACAACAACTCGAACAGCAACTCTGGAAAATAGCCGATACACTCCGCGGCAAAATGGGAGCGGATGAATTCCGCGACTACATATTGGGATTCATCTTCTATAAGTACCTCAGCGAAAAGATGCATGACTATGCCAATGACATCCTCCAACCCGATAAGCTCACATACGAAGACCTGAACAAGCATAAAGAGAAACGGCTGTACCTCAAAGAAGTAAAAGAAGCCGCCCTGGATGCGCTGGGTTATTTTCTGGAACCGGACGAGCTCTTCAGCGAGATGGCGCGAAGAGGCAATGCAGAAGGCAAGAGCAATTTCATTCTCGATGATTTAGCCAAGATACTTACGCACATAGAGCAGAGCACGATGGGCAGCGAAAGCGAGGAGGAGTTTAGCAATCTGTTCGAAGACCTGGACCTCACCAGCAGCAAGCTGGGTAAAAGCGAGAACGACAAGAACGAGCTGATTGTAAAAGTACTCTCGCATCTCGATGAAATTGACTTTGATTTACACAATACCGAAAGCGACATACTGGGCGATGCTTACGAATACCTGATTGGCAAGTTTGCCAGTGGTGCAGGGAAGAAGGCCGGAGAGTTCTACACCCCACAGCAGGTAAGTACCGTGTTGGCGCGGTTGGTGACAGCAGGGAAAACAAAGTTGAAAACCGTGTACGACCCCACTTGCGGCTCTGGGTCTTTGTTGCTGCGCGTAACCAAAGAAGTAAAGAGTGTAAGTAAGATTTACGGACAGGAAAGCAACCCCACTACCTACAACTTGTGCCGCATGAACATGATCATGCACAACGTGCACTACAAAAAGTTTGATATTAAAAATGAAGATACGCTGGAGCGCCCTGCCCACCTGGACTTGCGCTTTGAAGCCATCGTAGCCAACCCGCCTTTCTCTGCCGAGTGGAGTGCCAGCCCGCTGTTTATGAGTGACGACCGCTATTCACCCTATGGCCGCCTCGCACCCAAGGGCACGGCCGACTTTGCTTTTGTGCAACACATGATTTATCAACTGGATGATAACGGAACCATGGCCTGCGTGCTACCCCATGGCGTGTTGTTCCGCGGTGGGGCTGAAGGTCACATCCGCGAGTATCTCATAAAGGAGAGAAACTACCTCGATGCCATTATTGGTTTGCCCGCCAACATCTTTTATGGCACCAGCATACCCACCTGCATTTTGGTATTGAAGAAAAAACGCGAACACAGCGACAATGTGTTGTTCATCGATGCCAGCCAGCACTTTGAAAAGGTGAAAACACAAAACGTGTTGCGCCCCGATGACATTGACAAAATTATCAAAACCTTTAAAGACCGCGCACCGGAAGACAAGTACGCCTACGTAGCCCCCCTCAGCGAAATAGCCGAGAACGACTACAATCTGAACATACCGCGCTATGTGGATACCTTTGAAGAGGAGGAGGCAGTGGACTTAAAAATGGTCTCCAAAGAATTGCAAAAACTGGAGAAGGAAATGAAAGGTACGGATGATGCGATAGCAAAGTATTGTAAGGAGTTGGGAATTGATACGCCATTTTAAATTGTCTGAATAAAATGTCTGAATTAGGATTAAGAAGAGTAAAGGATTGTAGGATTAGAAATGCTGCAATTGAGTTATTGAGGAATAATCCTATCATCCCAAAATCCAAGCAATCCAAATCCTGACAAATGAAAGAAGAGATTAGAGATGACTTAACGTATAAGATAATAGGTTGTGCCATGAAGGTACACAATACATTGGGCAATGCCTGCCTGCCGGTCAGGCAGGGATTCCAAGAAGTTATTTATCAGCGTGCGTTGGCAATTGAAATGCAGAAGCAAGGATTAACATTTGAACGTGAATTAGAAATGCCACTTTTCTATGATGAGCAACCTATCGGTAGCCGAAGGGTAGATTTCTTAGTAGAAAATACGGTAATGGTGGAATTGAAAGCGCTCATCAAATTGGAAGATGTGCACTTGGCCCAGGGATTAAATTACTTGGTTGCTTATAAAGTTGATTTAGACTTACTACTGAATTTTGGAGCACAAAGTTTGGAAGTGAAGAGATTGCGCCATCCTTCCAACAAACACAATGTCTGAATTTGGATTTATTTAGATTAATGGATTGTAGGATTAAAAGAACTGAAATGAGAAATGACCGTAACACCATAGTGACTGCCGAATCCAATAATCATATAATCCCTCAAATCCCAATTCAGACAAATGACAGCAACTAAAAAACAGCTCGTGCCCAAATTGAGGTTTAAGGAGTTTAAGGGGGAGTGGGAAACCATTAAACTTGGTGAGATTTGTCAGACATTCAAAAGCGGAGAATCAATAACATCGAATAATATTTTTGATTCTGGTTCCTATCCTGTTTATGGAGGGAATGGATTAAGGGGGTACACAGACAATTTCACACATGATGGATTTTATACTCTGATAGGAAGGCAAGGAGCGTTGTGTGGAAATATAAATCGTGTTTACGGAAAATCATTTATCTCTGAACATGCCATTGCAGTTTCCGCAAATGAATCATCCGATACTGAGTGGTTAGCGCAAAAATTGGATAAGATGAATTTGAATAGGCTTTCGGAATCATCTGCTCAGCCCGGACTTGCCGTAAATAAATTGGTAAAGATTAAACTCAACATCCCCACCCTCCCCGAACAACAAAAGATTGCCTCCTTCTTATCTGCCGTAGATGAAAAGATACAGCAGCTTACACGCAAAAAGGAATGGCTGGAGCAATACAAAAAAGGCGTGATGCAGCGGCTCTTCAAATCGTCTGAATTAGGATTGGAAGGATTAAAGGATGATGGGAAAATGTCTGAATTAGGATTGAAAGGATTAAAGGATGATAGGATTAATCCTTCAATCCAAAAATCCAAAAAATCCCAATTCAGACAATTGCGCTTTAGGGATGAGAATGGGAAAGCCTACCCAAAGTGGGAGGAGAAGAGGTTGGGGGAGGTTTGTGAAAGTATTAAATCAGGAAAGAGCAAAGCTTCTGATAATGGTGTATTCCCTCTTTATGGATCAACGGGTATAATTGGTGGTTGTGATGAATATTCACATGATGGAATTTTTGTTCTTATCGCAAGGGTTGGCGCTAATGCGGGAACAATAAACTTGGTGGAGGATAAATTTGGTGTTTCGGATAATACTTTGGTTTTGATTTGCACTCAAGAACTGAATGTACAGTATGTATACTTCTATCTGAGTTTTTACAATTTAAATAAATTGATATTTGGATCAGGTCAACCGCTTATTACTGGAGGTCAGTTGAAGGAATTAAATTTATCTTTACCATCTGTCGAAGAACAACAAAAAATCGCCTCCTTCCTATCCTCCATCGATACCAAAATAGAAAGTGTAGCCCATCAAATCACCCAAACGCAAACGTTTAAAAAAGGGCTGCTGCAGCAGATGTTTGTTTAAATTGTCTGGATTAAGATTTATAGGATTAAGGGATTTTAGGATGAAAAAAATAGAAAATGATTTGAGAGATAAATAAAATCCTATCATCCTGAAATCTTCCAAATCCTAATTCAGACAGTTTATGATGAGTGGATTATAGGATTGGGCATAATAGAAATTAGATGAACCATGAAATTATTTAATCATAAAATCATAATCCTTTTATCTTTAAATCTTACAAATCCTAATTCAGACGATTAATTCTGACAATTTAATGAAATACGAGGACCTCACCGGTAAAATAATTGGTTGCGCCATGAAGGTACATAACACACTGGGCAACGGATTTCAGGAAGTGATTTATCAACGTGCCCTTGCTATTGAGTTGATGAAGGCAGGGTTGGGTTTTCAGCGTGAGATGGAAATGGACATTTTCTATGATGATACGAAAATAGGTTCTCGCAGAGTTGATTTTTTTGTTGAAGAGGTCATTATGGTGGAATTGAAGGCGCTAATTAAATTAGAGGAAGTGCATTTGGCGCAGGCCATGAACTACTGCCAGGCCTACAATCTGCCCATTGGGTTGCTAATTAACTTTGGAGCGCGAAGCCTTGAGTTCAAAAGAGTGTATAACGTGAACCACCCTGATAACAAAGCCTTTAAAAAGTAGATAAATCCTCGCATCTTTAAATCCTAAGAATCCTAATTCAGACAAATGGTGCAATCGGAAGCCATATTAGAAAATAATCTTATCCAGCAACTGGTAGGCTTGGGCTACGATTCTGTGCAAGTACATGATGGAAACATATTGCTTTCCAATCTTCAATCGCAATTAGAACGGTTCAATCACACCACCTTCACACCCAAAGAATTTGGCGCAATACTCAACCACCTGGCCAAAGGAAATGTATTTGAAAAAGCTAAAACACTTAGGGATCGCTTTCAGCTTACGAAAGAAGACGGTACTCCTTCTTACGTTCGCTTCTTCAACAATGAAGATTGGTCTCAGAATCTTTATCAGGTTACCAATCAGGTACAGCAGCAGGGATCATTTCTCAATAGATATGATGTAACGCTTTTGGTGAACGGTTTGCCTTTGGTGCAAATTGAATTAAAGCGCAGGGGCATAGAAATCAAGGAGGCGTTTAATCAAATCAACCGCTATCAAAAGCATTCTTTCTGGAGCAACCATGGATTGTTTCAGTATGTGCAGTTGTTTGTCATCAGCAATGGCGTTAACACCAAGTATTTGGCCAACAATGCACTGCAGTCGGTGTTGCAGACTTTCTATTGGTCGGACAAAGACAATAGAATAACTACCGAGTTAAGCGCATTCACTCATGCTTTTTTAGATAAAGATCACCTGGGGAAATTCATTGCACACTATGTGGTAATGAATGAGACCTATAAGAACATGATGGTGCTGCGGCCTTATCAATATTTTGCAGTGGAGGCCATCATCAGTCAGGTGTCTGCCAGCAACGACAATGGTTACATCTGGCATACCACCGGTTCGGGTAAAACACTTACTTCGTTTAAGGCAAGCCAGATCATCATGGACTTGCCACAGGTGCATAAGGTGGTGTTTGTAGTCGATCGCAAAGACCTGGACTACCAGACCATGCAGGAGTTCAATGCCTTTAAGAAAGGCAGCGTAGATGTAACCGACAACACCGCTTCCCTGGTGCGGCAGTTGTCGGACGATACCAAGTTGGTGCTTACCACCATACAGAAGTTGAACAATGCTATTACCAAAGCCCATTTCGAAAGTAAGCTGGGTGAGCTGCGCGACAAGAAAGTGGTGTTCATTTTTGATGAGTGCCATCGGTCGCAGTTTGGCGATACACATGAGCGCATCACACAATACTTTCACAAAGCACAACTATTTGGCTTTACAGGCACACCCATCTTTGCAGAAAATTCCAATAAGAATGAGCGGGGCAAGCGCACCACCAAAGATTTGTTTGGCGCGTGCTTGCACAAATATGTAATCACCGATGCCATCCGCGATCAAAATGTATTGCGCTTTGGGATTGAATACATCGGCAAGTACAAGCAGAAGGGCAACACCTTTATGGACATAGAGGTGGAGGACATCAATCGCCCGGAGGTGTTGAATGATAAAAGCCGCTTAAGCAAGATTGTTGATTACATCATTGCCTACCACAATCAAAAAACATTTGACAAAGAATTCTCGGCCCTCTTTGCAATCAGTAGCATCGAGAACGTGATTACCTATTACGAAATCTTCCAGCAGAAGAAGCTGGCTGGCGAGCATGACTTGCGAATAGCCACCATATTCACCTATGGTGCCAACGAAGAAGATGAAGACGCACAAGATTATTTACCAGGTGACGAACTGGCAATGGCAGCGGAACCTCGAGTGGCCTATTCAAAGCATACCCGCGATAAGCTGGATGAATTCATTACGGATTACAACGCCATGTATGGCACTGCCTTTTCAACCAAAGACAGCCAGCAGTTCGAAAACTATTTCAAGGATATCAGCAAAAGACTAAAGGAGCGGGAGAAGTCCACGTTCAACGAGGAGAAAGACCGCCTGGATATTTTATTGGTGGTGAACATGTTTCTTACCGGCTTCGATGCCAAGAAGGTAAATACACTTTACGTGGATAAAAACCTGAAGCATCACGGCCTCATTCAGGCGTACTCCAGAACCAACAGAATTCTGGGAGAGAAGAAGTCGCAAGGGAATATCCTCACTTTCCGCAACCTGAAAGCGGCCACGGACGAAGCCATCACACTCTTCTCCAACAAAGAGGCCATTGAAGAGATAATACTTCCGCCCTATGAGGCCATTGCCAAACGTTTCGATGAGGCGCTGGCGAACTTGTTGCAGATTGTGCCCACCTGGCAAAGTGTAGATGAGCTGGTGAGCGAAGAAGATGAAGCGGCATTTGTTCAGGCGTTCAGGGCACTGCTGCGGGCAAAGAATGTGTTGGAGTCGTACACTGATTTCAGCTGGGAAGATTTAGGCATCGATGAGGAGACTTTCATCAACTACCAAACCAAATACATTGATTTGTACGCTAAAGTAAAGCGTGAAAATGCCAAACAAAAGACGTCTATCTTAAACGACATTGACTTTGAGGTGGAGTTAATCCATCGCGACATTATCAATGTGGCCTACATCATTAAGCTGTTGGCCAAGTTAAAGCAGGCGAAAAAATCTGAAAGAGAGCAGCAGAAGAAGGCCATCATGGATTTGCTGGGCAGCGATGTGCAGCTGCGCAGCAAGCGCGAGTTGATAGAGAAATTCATAGAAGAGCATCTTCCCAAAATAGACGATGCCGACCTTATACAAGGAGAGTTTGAGCAATATTGGGAAGAGCAGAAAGTGCTGGCGCTGGCCAAACTTTGCGATGACGAGTCGCTGGACAAAGAGCAATTCAAAGCCCTGATAGAGGCCTATATCTTCAGTGGCCAAACCCCCTTGCGCGATGATGTACTACAGTGCCTGGGCAACCGACCCAGCATCCTCCAAGCCCGTGAAATAGGGGAGCGCATTATCCAGAAAATGAAAGAGTTCGTAGAGGTATTTGTGGAGGCAATGGTGGCTTAAATGGGAGAGTATGCTTTATAATATTTACCATGTGCATATAACCTATTTCCTCGCAGTGTCTCCTTTAGGGACGCTGCGAATGGTTCATATTGGTTAGGAAGACGGTGCGGAGAAATGAGACGATAAGAGATTCACAATCGCAAGTCACGCGTAAGCCTCCCACTTCCATCCGCACAACACGCGCGCCAGTTGCGCAGTTGCGGGGGTGCTGTCGGGTGGGAGACTCGTGTCCGACAGGTAGCTTCTACCATTAGGCGGACAAGCAGAATGCTGGCCTTCTTCGGACCTAACCACTCAAAACAAACAATAACTACCTAGTCTCAATACTAACGACTCAATACTATTTACTATTTTAGTTTAATGAAAAACCCGATTACCATTTTCCTATTGGCCCTGGCCCTCGGTACTGGGCTGGGCGTGTGGGTCACCCAAACGTGGATTTCCCCCACAGGGAGAAACACCCCGGCCCGACTGGAAGAAGTACTGGTGGTGAAAGAACTCCATCTGGTGCGGCAAGTCTACAACGACCTGTTCTTCCTCCACCGCAAAAATGATAAGACCAAAGCCATCCGCGCGGTGGCACAAGTACCCGTTACCATCACCGCCTACCTCAACCTCAAAGACATGCAATGGGTGAAGCGCAACGACAGCATCAAGCAGGTGATCCTGCCCAAAGCTCAGCTCAACGAACCTAACTATGGCATAGCCGAGATGGAGATCAAGGAAACCCGAGGTTTTCAGTTCCACGTAGGCAAAGACCTCTACCCACAGGTGAGCCAGTACCTCAGCGCCATCATCGCAGAGCGGCAGGACACCATCCGCCAACGTGCGTTGGACAATAAAATCTTAGTGCAGGCCGAAGCCGAAGGAAAACAATACATCGAAGGATTGTTGAAAGGCATTGGCAGGCAGGATGTGCAGGTCACCTTTGGTGATGAGACCATCGACCGGGCCGTGGCCGAGTTGACCAAGACACTCGAGACCACAAAAGAAAACCCACCAAAACCCTCTCCTGATAGCAAAGGAGTCGCCAGTCTTCACAGGGTCATCAGCAACGTACTCTATGGGTGGCTACCGGTAGAGTAGTTTATAAGTAGGAGAGCATACCGGGTTGGCGGTTAGGGAGTATTTCAAAAGGAGTTCGTACTTACTTCCTCTCCGGGTCGCATCCGTCCACTGGCAGAGAGAGGGTCGGGGTGAGGTCGAACACGCAGCATGACGGTAAAACAAGTCAATAATTAATTAGCACGGTATTTACCTCCATGCATAAACCTGGGTTTTATTGTTATTTGAATACTGACAAATTTCGTATAGCACTTGGCCGGTTTCGTATACGGGTACACCAAAGCCGTATAAACACTGGCGGGTTTCAAGTAGCACTCTGCAGAAGCAGAGTACGAGTCGGTTCATTTCGAGTAGGCATCGGCTGACTTCGAGTACGGGTCAGTTGGTTTCAAGTAGCACTCGGTTGGTTTCAGGTAAGCATCGGCTAAAGTAAAGTACGGGTGCAACAAAGACATATAAGCACTGGCAGGTTTCAAGTAGCACTCGGCAGAAGTAGAGTACGAGTCGGTTCATTTCGAGTAGGCATCGGCTGGCTTCGAGTACGGGTCAGTTGGTTTCAAGTAGCACTCGGTTGGTTTCGTGTACGGGTCGGTCAGGTAGTGTCTATGAGCCTTCCCAAGATTAATGGGTAGTGTCCAAGCAACTGTGCAAAGGTACGATTGACCGCTGGTAATTGATAGTTGAAAAGGAGTCCATAGTACTCCCTCTCCCAAGTCTATATGCTTTGGCTTTTGCGAAGACATAGAAGGGGGCCGCCCTGCCTGCCGCTTATCAGGCCCCTGATGTGGAAGTTACTTCTATGCCTTAGAGAAGAGACCTTACTTTTCTCAAACCCAGCCTCAAACGCTGACTAAGATTTTTATGTTGCGATTTTATTGTAAAAAATATTTTTAAAAATATTTAAAAATAAATAGGAAAAAACTAAACCCTGAAACAACCTTTTGCGTGTAAAACAATATTAACTAAAACAAATAAAGTTATGTCACATGTAAAAAACGTGCAAGCCTTTGGGAAGCTCACAGGCATCTGCACCGGGTACGGAGGACAGTACAACCCCGGAAAACAAAACCTTCAGGTGAATGCGATGGCCACCTTAATGACCAAAGCACAACAAGCGATGGTAGGAGTCAACGAGGCCCAAAGCCTTTACGACATTGCCACCAACAATCGGGTAACTGGTTTTAGAGGCTTGCGCAAGCTGAGCTCCAGTGTGATCGCACTCTTGAAGATGAGTGGCGCCCACGAGCTCACCATCAATGATGCACTGACCAACAACCGAAAGATTTGGGGCACGCGCAAAGCCGTACGCAAAGCCAACGTGGAGATCATGGCTGATGAGGAAAAAAGAAAGTTGACCTTCCTCTACAACATGGACTACGCCAGCATTGCCAACTACTTTGCCAAGGTCGTGGAGACAGTTTCGAAGGAACCGCTGTACCAACCCAACGAACCGTATATGACGGTGGAAGGGCTTCAGAAGAAAGTAGAGGAGCTCCATGGATTGAACAAAGCGGTAACCGATGCGGAAATTGGACTGAAGCAGGCCAAGCGAAATCGTGACGAGCTGTATTATAAGATTGAAGGCAATCTTTTTGAGACAGCCGTGGCAGCTAAACTGTATGTTCGCGGAATTTATGGTTACCAGAGTTCCCAACATTTGGAAGTAAAAGCCTTACGTTTCACTAAACCCCGATTCTAATGCGACACCACGCTGATTAAAAACCTCTGCGGTCAGACTGCAGGGGTTTTTTTGTGCTCTCCCCTTGCCTAGCGCGCGTATGATACGCGTGCTCCGTATGATACGCGTGCTCCCTAAGTTTTAGCCCTAGCCCGCGTAGGATACGCATGCTCCCTAACTTTAGTAGGTCAATAAATCATTTATAGTCTTAAGGGCCTGTGCAAGCACCTGCTTATCTACCTGGCCTACCTTTTCCATCAGCCTGTCTTTAGAAACAGAGCGTATATGAAAAATCATCACTTCCGATTTTTGCTTAAGTCCATTCACCTTGTCTGGTTCTAAAATAGGATTGCCTTTATAGTTTTTAATTTTCGTTGTGAGCGGAGCTACAATTACGATAGGAAGATATTGGTTTAATAGGTTGCCGCTTAAAATCACTACTGGCCTGAGTCCTGCCTGTTCACTTCCTTTTGTGGGGTTGAGGTTGGCATACCAGATTTCACACTGCTTCATTCCTGAATCTGGTTCAGGTAGTCTTCTATGCCTTCCTCAGCCATGGAAATCACGTCTTGATCTTTTGCCGACTGCGCATACGATTTGATATACTCAGCCTTGTCCAGGTGTTGCAGGTAGAGGCGTAATGCCCTTTCCATAAGCTTATTTTTAGGCAAGGAAAGCATCTTTGCCTTCTCCGATAGCAGGTCGAGAAGATCGTCTGGAAGATTGCTGGTAAAGGTTGCCATACATTTTATATTTATGATTTGTAAATATAATATATATTATTCTGAATGTGAAAGCTCAGGGACTTAGCCCTACAAGTGGGGTAGTTACTTCCGTGCTTCACACGGAGGGATCTCGCAAGTCACTACCTAGGAACACATCTTCATCCACACACCACCCACACCATTTGCGGAGACTAAGGACTCAATACTCAATACTCAGGACTCAATACTATTTTCTCCCCAAATACAACACCTCTTTGCTCTCAATGCCATACCGATGGGCTTGTTTTATAGGTAACTCCGCAGCAAAAGTATTGGCCTCTGCTTTTAATCCCGACTGATTAATCCGGTTGGGATAATCTTTACCGTATTTCCTTACATGATCATCCTGCCCAAATAAACGCTCACGTTCTTTGGAGTCTGTGATGGTGTTATCTTCAAAGGTAGTGTCGGGAACTGGTGAAAAGAAAGGCACCTGCATGAGTGCCCAGCCACCCGGTTTTAATACCCGGTATATCTCACGCATGGCTTTCATATCATCAGTCACATGCTCGAGCACGTGATTGCAGAGTACCACATCAAAATGGTTGTCCTCAAAAGGCATTTCGTGGATGTCCATTTTTACTTTGGCCAATGGTGACTCCAAATCAGCGGTGATATATCCGTTACCATGTTGCGCTTCGAAATGTTTCATAAAGCATGCCTCTGGTGCGATGTGCAATACGTGGAGTGGAGTAGAAAAGAAATTGGTTTTCTCTTGCAGGTAGAGCCAGATCAATCGATGTCTTTCCAAAGACTGACAGTGCGGACATAGCGCATTGGGTCTGGTATTAATTCTGCCGTAAGGCAAGAACGTGCGATAGTGGTGATTGCAAATAGGACAGGCCACATTATTGCCTGCATAGAAAACACCGAGCACTTTGAGCCCTACACCACTAAAAAGCTGTAAATATTTACGCGGAACGAAACGAATAAAAAAGGAGATAATCTTTTTCACCCTACAGGCCCGTGTAGTTAAAGGGAGTGATACTTTTCAATCGTTCTTTTACTTCCTGTTTCACCTCCAGAGATTCCACGAAAGTGTGAATACTGTCTTTGGTGATCTTACTGTTCTTGCGAGTGAGGTCTTTCAACGCCTCATAAGGATTGGGATATCCTTCCTTCCTCAAGATCGTTTGTATGGCCTCCGCTACTACTGCCCAGTTTTCCTCCAGGTCGTGGTCAATGGCGGCTTTGTTCAACTCCAATTTGTTGATACCTCTTTCCAGAGAATGCAAAGCCAGAAAGCTGTGCGCCAGGGGTACCCCTATATTCCTTAACACCGTAGAGTCGGTAAGGTCGCGTTGCAAGCGAGAGATAGGCAGCTTGGCCGACAGGTGTTCAAAGAGTGCATTGGCCAGACCGAGGTTTCCTTCTGCATTTTCAAAATCAATGGGATTGACTTTGTGTGGCATGGCGGAAGATCCCACTTCACCTTCTTTAATCTTTTGTTTGAAATAGTTCATGGCCACATACTGCCACACATCGCGACTGTAGTCAATGAGTATGGTATTGATGCGCTTGAGGTTATCGAATAGCGCAGCCATGTTGTCGTAGTGCTCAATCTGTGTGGTAGGATGACTTCTTTCCAAGCCCAGGTAGCTTGACACAAAGCGATTGCCAAAGTCAATCCAATCGATATTGGGATAGGCCACATGGTGTGCGTTGAAATTGCCGGTAGCGCCACCAAACTTGGCACTGTGCGGAATCCTACTGAGCTGCACGAGTTGATTTCTTAACCTCACCACAAATACATCCATCTCTTTACCCAGCCGGGTTGGGGATGCCGGTTGCCCGTGGGTGCGCGCCAGCATAGGTACTTCTTTCCAGACAATGGATTGACCTTCTAATAATTTTATAGTGCTGTTGAGTTTGGGTAAAAATTCTTTGACAAGAAATTCCTTAAGCAACAGTGGTGTGGCAGTATTGTTAACGTCTTGTGAGGTAAGGCCAAAGTGAATAAACTCTTTATGGGCTTCAAGCCCAAGTTTATCAAATTCTTGCTTAATAAAATACTCAACCGCCTTTACATCGTGGTTAGTAGTTTTTTCTATGCGTTTTATCTCCAATGCATTCTCATCATTGAATCCTTTATAGATAGCACGTAAAGCTTCCATTTTGTTGCGGGGGAAGGAAGCCAACTCCGGTAAGTCATTTTCGCACAAGGCAATAAAATACTCTATTTCTACCAGCACCCGGTATTTCATGAGGGCCTGCTCAGAGAAGTATTCGCTAAGGGGAGCAGTGATGCCTGCATATCGACCATCGATGGGTGATATGGCTTTAAGGGATTGAATGGACATGCTTAATTATAAGTAAACGGTAAATTTACAAATTTTAGGGCTAAAGGAGTTTACTCCAATGGTAAAGGAAAACGAGATTTCTTTTATTTACTTGCGGGAATGAAGATTCAGAGAATCACCCTTATACTCAATTTCATCCTTGCCTCTTTGGTCATGGTAGGCCAAAACCTCCCCGGAAAGGAGTTTCATATTAAGAAGGCTAAGTCAGCCATTCAGATAGATGGGGAGTTAACAGAAGAAGACTGGAAGACAGGGTCAGTAATAACCGAATTCTTTATGAACAGACCAGTCGACTCAATTGCTCCCCATAATAAGACTGAGGTGAGAATGACTTTTGATGATCATAATTTATACTTAGCGCTTACTGCTTTTGATAATAATAAAAAGGTGCTCATACAGTCACTGCGAAGGGATTTTGAATTTGGTAGTAATGATAATATAGGTTTTTATGTGGATACCTACAATGATAAAACCAATGGCTTCGCCTTCAATGTCAATCCGTTTGGTGTGCAACGAGAAGGGTTGATGTCCTCAGGAGGAAATGAACCGGCAGACTATTCATCTTTTTGGGATAACAAATGGTATACGGCAGCGGCACAATATGAAGACCGATGGGTGGTGGAGGTGGCCATTCCCTTTAAGTCCATACGATACAACGATGGAGTTTGGAATTTTAACATCATGCGCAATGATGCCAAGCGCAATGAATGGTCCAGTTGGATTGCAGCGCCACTACAATATTATCCCAGTGCGTTTACCTTTTCGGGAAAATTGATTTGGGATGATCCTGCTCCCAAGCCCGGGATGAATGTTTCTTTAATTCCTTACTTGTCTGGGGCAGCATTCAAAAACAATGAAGCGGGCACACCCCCAGAATATGACCCAGGCATAGGCTTTGATGCAAAAATTGCAGTCACGCCCAGCCTCAACCTGGACCTAACGGTAAACCCTGACTTCTCGCAGGTAGAAGTAGATCAGCAGATAATTAACCTCACGCAGTTTGAGTTTGGCTTCCCAGAACGCAGACAATTCTTTCTAGAGAACAATGACTTGTTTGAGCAGCCCGGTTTCCCTGACACAAGACCTTTCTTTTCAAGACGCATCGGCCTGGCACGTGATACATCCGGGGTACTTGAAAAGGTGCCTATTCAATATGGTGCCCGGCTAAGTGGTAAGCTGGGTTCTAAATGGAGAATAGGGTTGATGAATATGCAAACAGAAGACAGGGCTTCTTTGGGATTGCCCAAGCAAAACTATACGGTGGGGGTGATTCAACGCAACATAGGCGCTTCCAATATTGGTTTTGTGATGGTCGATAAGGAGTCGCTGGGTATTTCTGATTATGACCCCACGGCATTCTATCATCCTAGCCTGGTAAAGGAAAGTATTGTAGGCAACGATACCGTAAAAACAATGAATCGCTACAACCGGGTGTATGGGGTAGATTATAATTTGAGGGGATTGAGAAACAAGCTAAGAGGGGACATGTACTATCATCGATCGATGGATGAAGGTGTCAGCAACAAAAACTATTCTTTTGGAACCTTCTTGGGATACTATGCCAGAAATATCGACATCATGGTAGCTCAAAATGGGGCAGGTGAAAACTTTAATGCGGAGGTGGGTTTTGTGCCAAAGCTCGGGGTGTATTCAGGATACTATTCCGGCTTCAGTCGTGTAGCAGGGAGGCTATTTCCTAAAAGTAATAAGATATCGAATATGGGGCCTTTTGCTGAAATCAATTTTACCAATATTTCCGGATGGAGAAACAGGGATAAAAGCATGAAGATAGGTTATACCGTTACTTTTTTTAACACAGCAAATTTTGAGGTAAGCGGTGAGAACAATTTTCAGCAACTTACCCGCGACTTCAACCCCGTTGATAGCAGGACATACGATAGTTTTCTTGAAGGTGAATCTTATGATTGGAACAGGGCTTCCATTACCTATTCCTCCGATCAGCGGCCACGCCTCACCTATAAAATTGGAGGAAGTGTGGGGACTTTTTATAATGGAACCAATAATAACGTAAATGGTCAGTTGAGGTATCGGTTTCAACCTTACGGAAGTTTTTCTGTTCAATTTGACTACAACGACATCATCTTGCCGGGTAATTATGGCCAGAAAGAACTCTTTCTGATCAGTCCTAAGCTGGACATCACTTTTACGCACAAACTGTTTTTGACGGCATTTGCCCAATACAACGATCTTTCTGAGAACTTGAACCTGAATACAAGATTCCAGTGGCGATTTAAGCCAGCTTCAGATTTTTTTGTTGTTTACACAGAGAACTACTTGTCCAATAATTTTGTCAATAAGAACAGAGCATTGGTACTGAAATGGACCTACTGGTTTAACATCTAAATTGGGTAGGAGTGCCATCTTTAGACTATTTTTGTTCCGTAGTTTGTTAGATTTGATTGAAGAATAATGGCATTTGGATTATTTAAGAAGAAGGAAAAAAAGCAGGAAATCAGTCATGGACCTCATTACTATGAACTGACTGTAAAAGATATTATTGAAGAGACCAAAGATGCCATTACCATCGTCTTTGATCATCCGGCAGAAAAGAAAATAGCCTACCGATCAGGACAGTTTCTTACACTCATCGTGCCTGTAGGTGGTAAGGAAGTGAGAAGGGCTTACTCGCTATGCTCCTCACCATTTGTAGATGAAGATTTAGCAGTTACCATAAAGCGTGTAGACAAAGGACTGATGTCCAACCACCTTCCTGATAATCTGAAGAAGGGAGACAAGATAAAGATCATGGAGCCGATGGGTCAGTTTGTGACCGAGTTCGACAAAGCCAATAAAAGACATCTTATACTTTTTGCAGGGGGGTCTGGTATTACTCCTATGATGTCAATTATTAAGAGCATCCTCCACCAAGAGCCGGAAAGCATCCTCTCTCTGATTTATTGCAACAGGGATATTGACAGCATCATTTTCAAAGACCACCTAGAAAAATTGCAGACTACCTATGAAGGACGTCTGCATGTAATCCATATACTGGACAATGCCCCAATGAACTGGCAAGGATACTCTGGTCTGCTCAATGGAGAGATGCTCGCTAAGTTAGGAGAGCGTATTCCGGATTGGGGTATAGACAAGACTACCTACCTGATGTGCGGCCCTGAAGGAATGATGAAGAACGTAGATACTCTGTTGGCTGCAAGAAATATTTCTAAAGATAAAATCTTCAAAGAAAGTTTTGTGCAGGGTACCATTGATAAAGCATCTAAAAATGAAGAGGTAGCTACCACAGAAGAGGAGCTAAAGACAAGGGTGGTAACCATCCGCTATGATGGGGAAGAGTACAAAGTTGAGGTGCCGCCTAATAAATTTATTCTTGAAACAGCCCTCGATATGGGCATTGACCTTCCATATTCATGTCAGAGTGGGCTTTGCACCGCATGTCGCGGAAAAGCACTATCTGGGAAAGTAAGAATGGATGAAGATGAGGGACTTTCCCAATCGGAAAAGGATGAGGGCTATGTATTACTCTGCGTAGGTCACCCACTCTCCGATGATGTTGAGATCGAAATAGGATAACTATTGATGAATCCACTCAACAGCCTTATCAAATATTAAGGTTGGATCGTCTACCAATTCATTGGGAGTCAATTGGCCACGTTGCTCTACCTCCGCCCGATCTGCCATAAATGCAACAGTAAGGAATAAGACGGAACCGTCAGACATGGAGAAGGTCTGGTTTCCACCTGCCCTTCCACAGGTGAGCGGGCCAAAGCTGCGGGTGTTGTCTTTACCATTAAAGGCGATGGCCACACTTTCTGCAGCGTTGGTAGTAGCATGATCCACAAGCACCGCTACCTTACTTCCTGTACTTAATAGAGTATATGGAAAACTTACCGCCACCACTGCAGCATCATCATAAGTAGCAGCGCCATCCTTGTATCCAAATGCTTTTTTAACATCTTCACTGTCTATAAAATAACCCGCAAGACCATTTCCCAACACCGGCCCAATCCCGGCAAGCATTGGCCACATGTTCCCACCTGTGTTTCCTCGCAAGTCAACGATCCATCCTTTCAGGCCAGCTTCGTCCTTGTCTCGTATTTCACCGTGCATTTTCTCTGCAAAAATGGCTGCGTTTACGCCTGTGCTGCCAAAGGTTGGAATTCTTATATAACCAATATCGGCCGGCACATTTACTTCAGGTGCTGCCGTGTCGGTGCAAGGTGTGTTGAAGATAAGTATTTTGCCTTGATTGGTGATCAGAAAACTTGTTTGGTCGTTGAGCAACTCGAGTGCATACAAGATACCCTCATCGGCATCAATAATTTTTTCTGCACTGGCAGCTTTTTGTTGTACTGCACTCCGAAATGCAGGCCAATCGATTGTTTTTCGATTGACATGGTTTTTTTCCATATAATCCAACATCTCGTTGAGATAGTCCTTTGCGCTGGTTTCTTTGTAATAAGGCTCTTGTGTGGTGGCGCATCTGAATTGAATCAACGCGGCCAACAATATAATTACGATCGATCTTTTCATGTTCAGTATTCTAACAGACAAAGCTAATTATTATTGCCTGGCAAATGCTTCTGCAAGAAGGGGGATTTTGATTTTACTTTACTTTTTGCAATGTAAATCCTGCCAGGTTGAGAGTGGCTATTTCTCCAGCGCCATTGAGTTGAAAAAGGGCGGTTACATTGCCATTCCACTTTTGCTCCAGCGGCCCATTAAAAGTGTCAAAGTTCCAATGTGACAACGTGGCCTTATGCATGTTGTTGATATCAACAATCAGTTGATCGTTTACGGCTGTGACTACCACTTTCCCAAATAATTCATCCTGATAAGTTCCTGCATAATCTGATAGCGGCAAAGAAGGGTTGGTGTTCAGTACACGTTTTTCATTCTGCTTCTTTTGAGCTGCTTCCCCTGCGTTATTGAGTTGGGTATACAGTGCTAAAAAATCACTGCTCCAGTCTGTAGTTCCACCCAGTGCAAAAAGATCAAAGGCTTTGTACATAAGTGCGTGGCGCACCTCTACATGATCGGTATTACCGAATACGTATACCGCTATCTTTTCTTCTGGTATTTGACCATGAATGGCAATGGATCCGGGAAGGCTTCCTGTATGGAAGTTTATTTTTTTCCCTTTGTAATCTTCCTGGAACCATCCAAAGCCATAAGTGGTAAAATTTGGTTTAGTAAGTTGGGCGGTAGGATAAAATTCTGAAAGAGGTACGAGGGTTTGCACTTTAGTGATCTCCTCCCATGTTTTCGGTTTCACCAGTCGGCCACCTGCATACTTGCTGCTGTCCAGCATGCATTTTACCCATTTGCCGATGTCATCAATAGAAGACCAGACCGAACCGGCCGGCCCAATGGCATCCGCACTCATATCTTCAATGACCATCATCTTACCGTCCACTTTCATGTGTGGCTTAGTTCTGTTGGTGTTGGGTGCCGCTTTTAATGTGGGATAGGTATTGGTCATGCCCAGTGGACTGAATACTCTTTCTTTAATAAATTCTTCCCAGGGTCTTCCACTTACCTTTTCTATCACCTCTCCGGCAGCGAGATAGAAAATATTCTGATAAACAAAGCTCGACCGAAAGGAGTAGCTGGGCTTTACCAATCTCAGCTTCTTTAACACTTCTTCACTGCTGATGTCCATAAAACTCCAAAGGAAATCGGTATTTCCTACGCCACTATTATGTAGGAGTAGATCTTTTATTCTTAACTCTCTTGTTACATAGGGATCGTAAAGTTGAAAGTCCGGAAGATACTTGATCACTGGATCGTTCCAGTTTACCTTCCCTTCATCTACCAAAATTCCCATGCCAATGGCCGTCATCGCTTTGGTGGTAGAGGCACATGCAAAGAGCGTATTGATATCTACTGCATCATTGGTATTCAACTCGCGCACACCGTACCCTTTTTTAAAGATGACTTCATCGCCCTTAACTACGGTAACGGCCAGGCCAACTGCGCCCCACTGCTTTCTTGCATTTTCTACATAGGTATCGAATTCCTTAAGTTGTTTGCTTAAGACTTTTGATTGTGCAAATGCAAAGCTTATGCTCAGGACAATAGAGAGCAGGAGCAGGCCAATTTTTTTCATAAGGGCATGTTTTCAGAAAGATAGAAAAATCATCACAAAAGATATTAATGTTGATTGTTGAGAGGGTTCATTGCCCCTTCTCGAGCGAGGATTTATTGTCTTTCATTATTCTAAAAATGGCTGGAATGGCTATTAGCACCCAAATTACGTTGATAACGGCAGATGGAAAAGCACCATAATAAACGGTGTTGGCAATTAGAAAGGCAGCACCGGTAAGGTTGAGTACTTGAAAGAGGAGGGAATTGGAGTTTATTTTCTGATAGCTATTCAGCCCATAGGCGAGTATCACTTCTACCGATCCAATCCACCCGAGTACATCTATAAGTAATTTCATGGTGCATAAATATATAATTTGGAGGGTGATTCAAAAATCAGTGAAATACTGAGGTAGGTCCACCCAGAGAGAGTGTATAAGTTCGTATCCCTCTTCCTGAACTAGAAAGTAAAGAGAAGTACTAAATGCACTGGGGTTGGACAATCAATTTGGCTAATTTTACTCATCGGTTTTTTTCATTCAATCCATACATTCATGAGTTCAGCATCATCTATCCCTAAGAGACCCGCACGCCAGTTTTTACCCGAAGATTTTAAAGTGACCACATGGGAAGCTTTGAAGCCTTATTTTGATCAATTGCTAGCTAAGGAATTATCATCTTCAGATCAGCTAGAAAAATGGTTGAAAGACCGCAGTGAATTGGAATCGATCATTTCAGAAGATGCTGGGTGGAGATACATTCGAATGACCTGCTATACTGAAAATGAGGAGTACAGAAAGAGTTATCAGGATTTTGTAGAAAACATACAGCCTCATATGTCACCCTTGTCAGATGCCCTTAATAAGAAGCTGATGTCATGTGAATACTTGAAGTCGCTGGAAAAGGAAGAAGGTTATGATATGATGGTAAGAAACATCAGAAAGGAAATAGAATTGTTTCGAGAGGCCAATATTCCTCTGTTTACTGAGATCAATATGAAAACGCAACAGTACGGGCAGATCTCCGGTGCCATGGCTGTGGAAATAGATGGAAAGGAGATGACAATGCAGCAAGCAGGGGTGTTGTTGATGTCTACCGATAGAGAAAAGAGAGCGTCAGTTTACAGAACAATTCTTGAACGTAGACTTAAAGATAAAGAGACACTGGATCAACTATTTTCTGAACTGATTCAGCTTAGAACCAAAGTAGCTTTCAATGCCGACTTTGCTAACTTCAGAGATTACATGTTCAAATCTTACGGTCGCTTCGACTATACCCCTGAAGATTGTTTTCAATTTCATGAAGCCATCCATTCGGAGGTTGTTCCCATCTTGAGCCAAATGGCCAAACACCGCAAGGAAAGATTGAAAGTGCCAACATTGCGTCCATGGGACAAGGCTGTGGATCCAGAAGGGAGAGAGCCACTGAAAGCATTCAATGACGGAAAAGAACTAACAGAGAAAGCAATAGAAGTATTTACACGCCTTGATCCTTATTTGGGACAGTGTCTGGGCATCATGCGTGAGATGGGACATCTGGATTTGGATTCAAGAAAAGGAAAAGCACCGGGAGGTTATAATTATCCGCTGGCAGAAATTGGTGTTCCTTTTATTTTTATGAACGCCACCTCTACGCTGAGAGACATGACCACCATTATGCACGAGGGAGGACATGCGGTACACAACTTCCTTACTATGGATTTGCCTCTCAACGATTTTAAATCACCCCCTATGGAAGTGGCCGAACTGGCTTCTATGTCCATGGAGTTGATTTCTATGGATCACTGGAATATTTTCTTTGAGAGCGAAGCGGATTTAAAAAGAGCCAAATTAGAGCACCTCGAAGATTTGATTGCCACTCTTCCCTGGGTAGCCACCATCGATAAGTACCAGCATTGGATCTATGAGAATCCAACACATAGCTTGGAGGAAAGAAAAGCAAACTGGAATAGAATCCTGGATGAATTCTCCGAAGGTGTAACCGATTGGAGTGGACTACAGGAAGGAAAGAATTACATGTGGCAAAAGCAGTTGCATTTGTATGAAGTTCCGTTCTACTATATAGAATATGGAATGGCTCAGCTTGGGGCAATTGCAGTGTGGCGAAATTACAGGATGGATCCGCAAAAGGGTTTGCAAGGATATATGAACGCCCTAAAACTGGGCTATATGAAAACGATACCCGAAATCTATGAAGCCGCGGGCATTCGCTTCGATTTCAGTAAAGCGTATATCAAAGAATTAATGGATTTTCTAAAAGCAGAGATAAAGAAAATCTAACCTCTTGCCTTGTCAAGCAACCCACTGAGCTGATGGGCCTCACTTTCGGTGAGGTTATCCAGTATGTTGTCCAGATGGGCTGTCTGAGTGTCAATATTTCTAAGCAGACCCAACCCTTGGTTGCTGATTGAAATGTTGGCAGCACGTTTGTCTTCAGGACAGGTTGTTTTCTGGATTAGGTCCTTTAACAACAAACGATCCAATAGCCTGGAGACGTCTGAATTTTTGTCCATCATTCTGGATTTTATTTCCGATCCCGATAATTGATTGGGATGCTGTCCTCGCAAAATAGATAGGATATTGTATTGTTGAACCGTAATACCAAATTGGGAGAAAAAATCTTTGTGCTTGTTTGCAAGCCATCCGAAGGTGTAGATAAGGTTGATGGCAGCCTCCTGGTAGTTATTCCGAAAATGTGATTGCTTAATTTCTTCTTTTATGTTCATTATAGAATGAAAAAAGGAGGTTCTCTGTCAAAGAACCTCCTCCTTATTATATTTCAATAGCGCATTATGCTTTATTCAATTCTAACTTACACACTACCTCTACCATATCTCCAACTATGTATTCTCCCGATTCCATTTTATTACTCCACCTCAGGCCATACTCTTGACGGTTGAGTTTGCCACTCAGCTTAAAACCTGCTTTCATTCCCTTTCCTGTGTTGATAGTACCACCGTGGGTGACATCAAAAGATACGTCTTTGGTTACATCGCGCATGGTGAGTTTACCTATCAACTTATAATTGTCCCCCTGCTTTACCAGGGTTCCTTTAAATGAAACTGTGGGAAACTTCTCTGCATTGAAAAAATCATCGGAGCGCAAATGCCCGTCTCTTCTTTCATTCTCTGTATTTACGGATGCTACTTGTGCTACAAACTCCACTGCTGCACCATTAAAGTCTTCTGACTTTGATATCACTTTTCCTTCAAATTGTTTAAAGTTTCCCTCAACTTCTGAAACCATCATGTGGGTAACGTTAAAGCCAATCTTGCTGTGTGCCTGATCGATGTTCCATGTACCCTGTGCATAACCAAAGCTCACCAAGGTGCTTAATGTGATTAGTGAAATTATTCCTTTCATAAAATGATAAAATTTAGGGTACAATGTAATTCAAAACAATGTTTAAACATGTATATAGACAATATAATTATTAAGCATCAAAGATTAAGCCAATAAGTAAGCTTTAGTACCAGGGATCGGTATTTTGGTTGCCCTATTTGAAAGACCTCCCCATGTTCAATGGCAGAGGCAAAGTAATTATCAGTATAAACGATGAATAAGTCAGAAACTGGTTTAAACCTCCACTGCAAACGGGAATTGATATTCAGGTTTTCAATTTGGCTATTGTATTGAACGAAAGTAGTCCAGAAAATATTTTTTGTAAATGTGAAATCAAATTTGGGACCCACCAGAAAAATATCTGCATTTCCATAAGGCTGTGGTAGCCTGATTCTATTGTAAGAAAAATTCATGGACAAAATTCCGTAGGGTTGATATCGGTATTTTATATCTCCTCCCAGATTTATGCGGTTACCATTAAAATACCCTCCAAATCGGGTATCGAAGCCATAGGAAAAACGTTTTCGCTCGTTTGAATTGAACCATCCCATCAGCATATTATAGCCATAAGATGTGCCGGCAGCCAATTCTAATGATTCTGTTCTGGTGGGGTCAAAGGAGTCAATTAGATAGACGTACTCTCTCCTAAAGCGCACGTTGAGATTGGTCATATTGGTAAACCTCACCTGGTACATGGCGTTTATATCAAAATCAGTGATACCAAATGTTTGGTTTTTATAAAGATCGAAATCAAATCCCGGCCCATGTCTTTGGATCGCTCCAGAGGCCGGATAAAAATTGTACCAGGAGGAGGAGGCAACACGCTGATAATCCACCCTTCGGGCAAAACCTACTTCTGGATTGTAGTTGGCACCAATATTTTGCAGTGTGGTAGACACATCCCATTTCAAGGTATTGTATTGAATGTCTGCACCTGTTGCGAAAGTGGAGTCCAATTGGACAGGGTCGAAAGAACGGTGGTAAAAGAACTTCCCATTCCATCGATTATTAATGCTGGCCAGGTTATAATCAAGCCCTATAATTCTATTGTATTCAATGGGGGATAATGTAAAAGAACCATCCAGTGAATCTTTAAAGGCCTGCTTATTCACGAGGATCATCCCAATATTAGACCTCGAAAATACTTTTTGCTGAAAAGTAGCTACCGTGTAATTGGTGGACAGTTGACCGATTCTTCTGTCTTGCTCTCCCTGCATATTTAAAAACCCCACTCTTAAATTGTTATTGACTTTGCCGCTCAGCCTTACCCCATACAGAATTTTATTCTGTACATTTTCTTCTGCCAAAGTGTCTTCAGCAACACCTATTCTGCGCGAAAAGAATGGACGCATGCGATCTACCCCGAAGTCGGAGAACAAATCCGCATTTTCCAGAAAAAACTGTCTGCGCTCAGGGAAGAAAATTTCAAAACGATCAAGGTTGGTAACTTGCTGGTCTACATCTACCTGTGAAAAGTCCGGATTGATGGTGATATCAAGATTAAGCGCAGAGCTAAGGGCTATCTTGGCATCTCCACCATAATCCATGTTACTTTTTTTAGGTGTTCCTTTTTCAAAATCTCTCTCCTGAGCAGTGGTAATATGAGGAATAATAGAAATATTAGCACCTGGCTTTTTAAGTGGAGTATCCCAAATCAATTCTCTATTAAAAGCGTTGGATGTAATACTAAAGTTTTGAGGTATAGGCGACCAGGTAGAGCGCTCTCCGGTTTGGCTGTCAATTCTAAAAAAATTAATATACCACGAACTAAGACCTTCTTTAAAGCGCAAGGTTTTAAATGGAATAGAAAGCTCTGCAGTCCAATATCCATCATATTGTTTGGCTTCAGCATACCATTTATTATCCCAGTTTAATGAAAAGGAACCACCACCACTACCTCCATTGGAAATTAAACCCTCACGCTGAACACCGAATGGGTTTACTCCAAAAATAAATGCGTTTGTCCTGTCCTTGAAAGTATCAAAGAGTATGGAGATACCGTCATTGGCATCGCCTTTAAAATCTCTCCGTAAAGAAGGAGTGACGTACTTACCCTTTCCGGGACTATTGTTATACATTTTGGCAGCGATGTAGATGTTATTATCATCGTATGCCATTCTAATTTCAGTTTTTAGCTGCGCATAACTTGTATCTGAAGGAAAAAACTGCATAAAGTTATCTGCTACCTCTGCATCATTCCATATGCACTCATCCAAATTTCCATCGATTACGATGTCTTCATCTATTTTGGAGATACTTAACCCCGGCATTTGGGCGAATCCAACATGACTCAAGAATCCAATTATTACAAAAAAAATAGAACGCACAGTATTCGTGTTAATTTCAAAGTCGCAATGATACTGCCGATTGTAAGTTGATGACTGATTTTTTTTATAAGTGGGTGATCGGACGGATCAATGAAAACCACTCATACAGAATGGATTAACTTAATAGGTGAGGTAAAATGGAGAAACAAGCCTTTGGTATGCTTGAGTACGACTTCCTTCTTCGTCAAATAATATTAATTCATCTTTAATGGGCTTTCTAAAGTCATTGAAAAACTCTAGCAATAATCGCTCTACGGGTTTTAATTGTTTAAACTTAACTGCAATTTTCTTGGAACAATAAAGATTTGCTTCCGCGGCCATGGAGATGAAGATACTGGCTTCCTCGCGGGGAAGAATTAGGCATAATCGGCCCTCGCGATGCAATAGATTTTTACAAGCACTTATTAATACAGGATAGGGTAACTCATCTGCATGTCGTGACTGCTTTCTCTTTTGGTCGGGTGGCTTTTGGCTATTTATAAAATAGGGGGGATTTGTGATAATAAGGTCATACTTAAATGGAGTAATAAAGTTTTGCAGTGAGGAGTGAATAGCGTTGATCCTATGGTGCCATGGAGAATCATTCGCATTTTCAAAAGCTTGCTGGTAGGCGTCAATATCAATTTCAATGGCATCAATGAGTGTGTTTTTGGCCGATCGCTGTGCTAGCATCAGGGCTATTATTCCTGTTCCTGTGCCAATATCCAGTATCCTTTGGGTACCGTTTACGTTAGCCCATGCACCTAGCAAAACGGCATCGGTACCAACCTTCATAGCACACCGATCATGGTGGATATGGAACTGTTTAAAAAAGAACGCATTGTCTGGGCCGTTTTTTCTGTGCATCTTTCTAAAATTGAATAAAATTAATAAAATGACTTTTAAATCTGACCTCGAAATTGCCCAAGCGGCCAAGCTAAAACCAATTGTTGAAATCGCTAAAACGCTCGGCATCAGAGAAGATGACCTGGAGCTTTATGGCAAGTACAAAGCCAAGTTGCCGCTGGCGTTAACAGATGAAAATAAAATTGCCAATGCTAAGTTGGTATTAGTAACCGCCATGACGCCTACACCTGCAGGCGAGGGAAAAACAACGACTTCTATAGGCTTATGTGAAGGGCTCAATAAGTTAGGTAAAAAAACTACGGTTGTGTTACGGGAGCCTTCCCTTGGCCCCGTATTTGGCATGAAGGGCGGGGCCGCTGGAGGTGGATTTTCTCAAGTAGTGCCTATGGAAGATATTAACCTCCATTTTACTGGAGATTTTGCGGCTATTGAGAAAGCCAATAACCTTTTGGCGGCATTGATTGATAACGACATTCAAAAGCCAGATGGAGGAAGGGGAATCGACCCTCGCACTGTGGAGTGGAAAAGAGTAATGGATATGAATGACAGGGCACTCAGAAATATAGTGTCGGGGCTGGGAGGAAAAAGTGGAGGTATGATTCGGGAGACCGGCTTCAACATCACAGCGGCTTCAGAAATTATGGCGATTTTATGTTTGGCAAGAAATCTGGATGATTTAAAGGAGAAAATTGGAAATATCTATATTGGAGATACCTATGAAAAGAAAGCGGTGTTTGCCAGAGACCTCAATGTGCAAGGAGCAATAGCATTGCTATTGAAGGATGCCATTAAGCCCAATCTCGTTCAAACGCTGGAGGGAAATCCTGCGATTATTCATGGAGGGCCTTTTGCCAATATTGCACAAGGAGCCAATTCAATTATTGCTACCAGAATGGGCCTGAGCCTTTCTGATTTTGTAATTACTGAGGCTGGTTTTGGATCTGACCTGGGGGCTGAAAAATTTATTGACATTGTATCTGGCTATGGTGGATTCTCACCCCATGCAATAGTACTGGTGGCTACCATTAGAGCGCTGAAATACCATGGCGGTATTGAACGTGACAAGCTAACCATTCCTAATTTGGAAGCTGTAAAAGCAGGATTCCCCAATCTGGAAAAGCACATTGAAAACACAAAAATTTTTGGCTTGCCGGCAGTAATATCTTTGAATAAATTTGTTACAGATTCTGATGAGGAAATTGAATGGGTGATGGAAAAGTGTAAGGAATTAGGCGTGCAAATTGCCCTGGCAGAAGGATGGGAAAAAGGAGGAGAAGGAATGAAAGACTTGGCAAAACATGTAGCACAAGCTGCTGAGTCTTTTGATGGAAAATGCTGGCCCGTGTACCATTGGAACGATAGCATTCAGGAGAAAATAGAGGCCGTAGCAATTAAGATTTATGGTGCCAAAAACGTAGAATTTTTACCCAAAGCCAAACAGAACATAAATAAAATAGAACGGTTAGGACTGAGTGGCAAACCTGTCTGCATCGCGAAAACCCAAAATTCATTCTCTGACGATTCGAAGAGAAGAGGTAGGCCAAAGGATTTTACGATTACCGTGCGAGAGATAGAAATAGCTGCTGGAGCAGGATTCGTCATTCCCATAACAGGCGATATGCTAAGAATGCCTGGTCTGCCTAACGTACCCGCTGCCATGGATATGGACATAGATAATGATGGTAAAATTTCAGGACTCTCCTGATATTTTGAATGAAACGATGAGTCTGTCAGTAAAACCCATAGAGATAATAAAAGTAAATGCTGATGGGAGCAGGGTGACACCAGACTTGGTGGCGGTAGAAGAGCCACTTGAGATTAGAATTGGTTTTGGCACGTTAGGCGACAGGCAGCAAAAAAGTTTATCAGTAACCATGCGCACCCCAGGCCATGACTATGAACTGGCTACAGGTTTTCTTATTACGGAAGGGATCATTAATACTTTTGATCAGATAGAAAGTATAAAGTATTGCGAAGATGTGGGTAGGCAGGAGGAGAAGGAAAATGTAGTGAGACTTGAACTCAAGCCGGATGTACACTTTGATCTAAAAAAGTTGCAGCGGAATTTTTACACTACCTCGAGTTGCGGAGTTTGTGGCAAATCTTCCATCGAGGCAGTTCATGTGGCCTGCACACCAATAAATGATAGTATTCAGGTAGACAAAGAAATGATCCACGGATTGCCTGACAAGCTGAGAGAAGCACAACAAATCTTTGAACATACCGGTGGACTTCATGCCGTTGGCCTCTTCGACTTAAAAGGAAAACCACTGCTCACCAGGGAAGACGTAGGCAGACACAATGCCATGGATAAAATTGTGGGAGCTTGTTTATTTAAGAAAGAGATCCCATTATCAAATAGCATCATAATGGTGAGTGGAAGGGCAAGTTTTGAGCTGGTTCAGAAGGCACTGCGTGCAGGTGCCCCCATTATGGCCGCTGTAGGTGCCCCATCCAGCTTAGCAATCAGCCTGGCAAAGGATTTGGGGATGACACTCTTGGGTTTTGTGAAAGGAGGTAGCTTTAACATATACAGCGGGGCTCAGCGGGTAGGCCTTTAGAATTAATATTTGGATGAATATTTACCCACTTTTGTTTACTCCTCTCTTGGTTTGACAATACGCACTTACCCTTCATACTATTAAATGGTGCAGAATCAATAATTGCGGGTTGTTTTAAAATTCTTTGATTAAATTAGGCTTAGTTAGGCCCTGAATGTGGAGATGGATATTGAGTGAAAATGAACTAAAGAAAACATGTCTGATAATTTATCAAAATTAGCCGCCCGAAAAGGCTTAGAAAACCCCTTGTTTGAGAGACTGGTTGCTATATCTAAAGAGAAGCGAATACCAAATCCAGGCGAAATGAGAGCCATGTCCAAAGAATTCTTGGTGGGCAATGCCAATGTTTACGGGACGGTAAGTTTCTATGATTTTTTGAATGCAGAAAACCAATCTAAAAAAGTATATGTCTGCAACGGCAGCGCATGTTTAGTAGCGGGAACTCAGGATGACTTGAAAAAGAAATTGAGTACTCATTTTAAAGAGGAAGAAATTGGACACATGTGCTGTCTGGGTAGGTGCCACGAAAACAGTGCCTACCATTATGAAGGAAAAAATTATTCAGGTAAGAACGGATTAGGGATTGATGAAGTGATAAAAGGAAAAGGCGATAATATCGATAAGTACCATGTCCAATCTAATCTGAAAGATCCAATTCTCACCAATCCTTACCCAGAAGAAAAATCATTTTTTGATTTTGTCCGAGCATGCCTGACAAGGGATAAGGATGAGTTGCTTGCAGAAATAAAAAAGTCAAATGTACGGGGTAGAGGAGGGGCAGGTTTCCCTATGGGGCTTAAACTGGAGTCTTGTAAGAATGTTCCAGGAGTTCAGAAATTTGTAGTGTGCAATGCCGATGAAGGCGATCCGGGAGCTTACTCTGATCGCTACTTGTTGGAGAGGCAACCTCACCTTCTTTTGTTTGGGATGTTGATAGCCGGATATATTATCGGATCGAATAGGGGTGTGATCTATATCAGAGGAGAATATCCGGAGTCGATCACAGCAATTAATAAGGAAATTAAAAAGTGGGAGGAGAATGGACTGCTGGGAGAGAACATCAATGGAAGTGGTGTTGATTTTAGATTTAAAATGATTGAAGGCGCAGGAGCGTACATTTGTGGAGAAGAAACTGCCTTGTTGTCATCCATTGAAGGGCAACGGCCGGAGGTGAGAGTGAGACCACCTTACCCCACACAAGAGGGGTTGTTTAATCTACCTACCGTGGTGAATAATGTGGAGACCAGTGCTACTCTCTATTATATTCTTAAGAATGGTGGTGAGAAATACGCATCGTTAGGTACCGGAAAATCTACTGGCTCAAAGCTGGTATGCCTTGATAGCCTGTTCAACAATCCGGGGATGTATGAAATAGAAATGGGAACTCCGTTTTCTGTTGTTGTAAATGACTTTGGAAAAGGATTCAAGAAGAAAGTAAAAGCCGTTCAAGTAGGTGGTCCTCTGGGCGGAATCGTGCCTGTAGAGAAGATCAATGACCTAACGCTTGATTTTGAATCATTCGCCAGTAATGGGTTTTTACTAGGGCATGCCGGTGTGGTGAGTATTCCTGAAGACTTCCCTATGATTGAATACTTAGAGCATCTTTTTGAATTTACAGCAGTGGAATCGTGTGGCAAATGTTACCCTTGCAGCATTGGCTCTGTGCGTGGAATGGAATTGATAAAAAAATCACAAACTGAAGATTTTAAAATTGACCGTAAATTAATGGACGATTTATTGGAGACGCTGGAAATAGGGTCGCTGTGTGCATTGGGTGGCGGCTTGCCACTGGGGATTAAGAATGCATTGAAGTATTTTGATAAGGAATTGAAAGCCTATTTTGCTTAAATGGGATAAACAAGGAAGGTTATGAGTGAACAAAAAAACATTGCTTATATCAACGATCAACCTTTTGAATTTGAAAAGGGAGAAATGATCTTAAAATTCGTGAGGAGGGTAGAGGAATCCATCAATGTACCCACGCTATGTGATGCGCCCAACCTTAAACCATTTGGTACTTGCAGGGTGTGCAGTGTAGATGTAGCCCTTGAAGAAAATGGTAAAGCAAAGACGATGGCCTCCTGCCATACTCCTGTGATGGCCAATTCTTATATCTATACGGACAGTGAAAGAATTACCCGGTTGAGAAAGAATATTATTGAATTGGTACTCACCGATTATCCTTTGGATCGTTTGTATGAGAATAAGTCAGGCAAAAATGAACTGCAGAATGTAGCCAACCAGTTACGTATCACCCCTGATGATATTCGGTATCCTCTGGGAAAAAATCATTTGGACAAAAAACCTGATACCTCACATGCGTACATGCGTGCGGATTTGTCTACCTGTATTAATTGCTATCGTTGTATAAGGGCTTGTGATGAGGTACAAGGTGAGATGGTGCTTACGATGTCAGGCCGTGGATTTGACAACACCGTTACTATGGGAATGAACGAGGGGTTCAAGGAATCCGATTGTGTGAGTTGTGGTGCCTGTGCCCAGGCGTGTCCAACTTCTGCGATCACTGATATATTTAACTCCAAACAAACCGTGCCGGATAAAGTAACTCGTACCGTTTGTACTTATTGTGGTGTGGGTTGCAACCTGGATGTAGCTACCGTTAATGGAGAAATAAAATCCATTCTTGCTCCCTATGATGCAGAAGTAAATCAAGGTCACACCTGTTTAAAGGGACGATATGCCTTTAAGTTTTATGATCACGAAGATCGCTTGCGGAGTCCATTAATTAAACGCAATGGAGAATTTGAAAAGGCTACCTGGGATGAAGCTTACGATTTTATTGTAAACAAGTTTACTGAAATTAAGTCCAACAATGGTTCGGATGCGATAGCCGGCATCTCCTGCGCAAGAGCTACCAATGAGGAAAATTATCTCATGCAGAAGTTTATTCGAGCAGTGGTAGGAACTAACAATATTGATGGTTGTGCTCGTGTGTGTCACTCGCCCACTGCATTGGGTATGCAACGCACCTTTGGAACGGGTGCCGCTACCAACTCCATTAAAGACATAGCGTACACAGATTGCATTATGGTGATTGGGGCGAATCCCACGGATGCACATCCGGTAACGGGCGCTAAGATCAAACAAAAAGCCATGAAGGGTACGCCCCTGATTGTTGTTGATCCACGTAAAATAGAGTTAGCACGTTTTGCTACCTACCATTTGCAACTTCGACCAGGGACTAATGTGGCTTTGCTCAATATGATGATGCATTATATTGTGAAAGAAGGTTTGGTGGATAGGGATTTCATACAAAAAAGAACAGAAGGATTCGAAGTGTTTAAAGAGAGTATCCTGAAGCTGAATATGGATGAATTGGAATCCATTACCGGTGTGGATAAGAATTTGGTAAGAGAAGCTGCAATGGCTTATGCCAAAGCGAAGAATGCCATGTCTTTCCACGGACTTGGCGTAACAGAACATTTCCAGGGAACCTTTACCGTTACACTCATTGCGGATCTTGCTATGATCACTGGAAACATTGGTAGGCCGGGTGTGGGTGTCAATCCTTTGCGTGGACAAAACAATGTGCAGGGGATGGCAGACATGGGTGTGCAGCCCCACCAGGGTGCAGGATACCTCGCTGTGGACGACCCTAAGAATCACAGTTTATTCCAGGATTTTTATGGTGTGGATTTGCCATTACACGAAGGCTATAAAATTCCTGAAATGTTTGATGCGGCTATTGAAGGCAAGCTGAAAGGGCTGTGGATTATCGGGGAGGATGTAGCGCAAACCGACCCGAATACCAGTCATGTGAAGAAGGCACTTTCCAATCTGGATATTTTTGTAGTAAGTGAACTCTTTATGACAGAGACAGCAAGGATGGCGGATGTAATACTTCCTGCAGCTTCTTTCTTAGAAAAGAGCGGAACATTTACCAATGGGGAAAGAAGAATCCAAAGAGTAAATGCGGTGGTAGATCCATTACCAGGTACTCGAGTAGATGGCCAAATTATTGTTGACATCATGAATAGGATGGGTTACAAGCAACCCGATTATCATCCTAGAACTGCATTAGAGGAAATTTCTCAAATCGTACCTTTCTTTAAAGGAGTGAAATGGGATGAGTTGGGTGACAACGGAAAACAATGGCCTGTGCTGGAAGATGGAAAGGGTACAGAGATCATGCACAAAGAAGAATTTAAGATTGGCAAAGGTCAAATACTATTCCACGACTTTGAAGAATCTTCTGAGATTTTAGATAACAGTGAATTATTTCCTTTTATTCTTACGACCAATCGTGAATTGGAACACTACAACTGTGGTGCGATGACACGCAGAACACCCAACGTGGAAATTCTCACAGAAGATGTATTACTCATCAATAAACATGATGCTGAAGACAAGGGGATAAAAGATGGTGATATTGTATGTGTAAGCTCTGCAAGAGGCAAAGTAGATTTGAAAGCAAAAGTGACGAAGGAAGTGAAACCTGGTATACTTAGCACTACATTTCACTTTCCAGAAGTGTTGGTAAATATCCTTACCTCAAACGTATCCGATTCTGAAGCCATGTGTCCTGAATACAAGGTGGTGGCCGTAGATGTGCGAAAGGCCCGCAAAGCAGGAATGAGAAAATTGGGTGAGGTAGAGGAGCGCGAAGTGAAGGTTTAGTACACTCCATTCTTACAAATTGATTCAGTTGGCCATAGGTAACTATGGCGCAGCCATCTCTTTAATTGTATTGATAAATAGCATTTATTCCAAACTCCATATTTCATGTCTTCTGCCTTAGCCAAATCAATATTTACAGCTGTTTTTATATTCTTCTTACAAACGACATCAGCACAACAATTTGATGCTAATAGCTTTAAGAACCTAAAAATTCGAAATGTCGGCCCTGCTAATATGAGCGGGCGGATTACTGCCATTGATGTGGTGCAATCCAATACTAAAATAATTTACCTGGGGGCTGCTTCGGGTGGTGTGTGGAAATCTGAAAATGGAGGAAGTGCGTGGGAAAGTATTTTTGATGACAATCCTACTGTCAATATTGGTGCTGTAGCGGTGCAACAAGATAATCCAAATATAGTATGGGTGGGTACCGGAGAAGGCAATCCACGCAACTCTATGAACCTTGGGTTAGGATTATTCAAAAGTTTAGATGCTGGAAAAACATGGGAAAAGATAGGCCTTGAAAACTCTAAAGCTATTCATCGTATTCTTATCGACCCTCATAATCCCAATATCGTTTACGTGGGTGTGATGGGCGATCCGTTTACGCCTGATAACAATAGAGGTGTTTATAAAACGATAGACGGAGGGAAAACATGGAATCAGATTTTGTTCACCAATAATCAATCTGGTGTGGGGGATATGGTAATGGACCCGTTCAATCCCAATAAGATATTTGTCGCCATGTATGAGCATCATCGTACACCTTACAGTTTTACTTCTGGAGGCCCTGGTTCTGGGCTGTACCTCACTTATGATGGAGGTAGGAGCTGGAAAAAACTAGGAGCTGAAAATGGATTACCGAAAGGGGAATTAGGTAGGATAGGAGTAGCCATTGCCAGAAGTAATCCAAATAGGGTGTATGCCAAAGTGGAGGCTATCAAAAATGCTTTGTACAGAAGCGAAGATGGTGGACTTACTTGGAAAATGATTAACGACAATCCGAGATTTACCAACAATCGTCCCTTTTATTTTCAGGATATATCGGTAGATCCATTTGATGAGAATCGATTGTATAATATTTATCAGCCACTTTCAGTGAGTGAAGATGGAGGTAAGAGTTTTGATCCAGAGCCGATGATTCCTGCTGATGAAACAAAGGGAATCCATGCAGACTTCCACGCTTTTTGGATTGATCCCAGCGACCCGACATTTTTTATTATTGGTGGTGATGGTGGTATCGGCATCACTCACGACAAAGGCAAGAGTTGGTATTTTCCGGAAAGCATACCTGTGGGACAATTCTATCACATCAATGTAGATAACGATATGCCCTATAATGTATACGGAGGTCTGCAAGACAATGGAAATTGGTCTGGCCCTGGCTATGTGTGGAAACGGGGCGGCATTAGAACCTTGTACTGGCAGTATTTGGTGGGAGGTGATGGATTTTATGTTTCACCCGATGCTGAAAATTCAAGGTTTGGTTATGGAACATCTCAAAACGGAAATCTCTACCGCTATGATAAATTGACAGGGTATTATCAAAGTATAATGCCTCCTGCGCCTGATATTAGGACTCGGTTGCGATTCAATTGGAATGCCGGGTTTGCACAAGATCTTACCAATACTTCTACCGCCTATTATGGAAGTCAATTTCTTCATAAGACAACAGATAAAGGAGCGAACTGGCAAATCATATCTCCGGATTTAACTACCGACAATCTCGAACATCAAAAACAGGATTATGGCGGATTAACGATTGATGCTTCTGGAGCAGAAATTTATAATTCTATTTTGAGCATTGCACCCAGTAAACTAGACAACAAAATCATTTGGGTAGGGACAGACGATGGCAATATTCAACTGACACAAAACGGAGGGCAGACCTGGAGTAACCTCACTTCAAATATTAAGGGGCTACCCAAAGAGAGTTGGATTGCGCAGATACAAGCATCAAGGTATAATAAAGGAGAAGCCTGGGTGGTAGCCAATAATTATAGGAAGGGTGATTTTAGTCCATACCTATACAGAACCAAAGATTTTGGAAAAACATGGCAACGTATGGTAGACGATTCTAAAGTGAAGGGTTATGCACTTTCAATAATGCAGGATACTGTAGAGCCAAGGCTTGTCTTCTTGGGTACTGAGAATGGATTATGGATTAGCGTGGATGAAGGAAAAAATTGGAAACAATTTAGAAACGGATTTCCCTCTGTATCTACTGCCGACATGACCATTCAGGAACGCGAGTCCGCACTGATTGTAGGAACGTTTGGTCGCTCTATTTGGATTTTGGATGACCTTAATACTTTGAGGAAAGTGGCAGGATCAGGAATTACCAAAGACCTTACCACATTTCCAGTTAATGAAACAGTTCAGGTAAAAGGACTTTTTATTAACCCTCCCGGTAATATCTGGACAGGATTCCACACCACGTTTGAAGGGGAGAATAGACCTTTTGGAAAAGCTGAGATTCCTTTCTACGTGAAGAAAATTTCAGAAGCAGATAGCACCATGATAAAGGGGCTAGTTTATGATGCTGATAATAGATTGATCCAAACTATCTCGTCATCGCAACTCGATAAGGGGTTGAATTATATCACATGGAAGTTGGATGAAAACAAAGCCAGACTTCCGGGTGCATATATGGGAGACGATCCAAAGGGAATTCCAGTGGTGCCCGGTACCTATAAAGTAGTGCTTAGTTATTTGGGTAAGAAAGATTCTACTATTGTTAAAGTAATTCCTGACCCACGTTTTGATAATTTACAGGGGGTGGACGAATCAAATTATCTAATTTCAAAAAGATTAGACACGGCTACTGAAAAGTTGGCTAAAGAGCTTGATCGAATTAATAAAAGTGAGGAAATTGTTGATCAAATTCTTCAACAGATAAAAGCGACTGCAAGAGAAGGTGAATTAAAAGTAGCCTCGGAAAAGATAAAAAAAGGACTTAATGACTTAATGGATATTGCTCGTGCACCCCGCCCCACAAAACAGATAGGCGCCTGGAGTTCATTTGAGGTGACCCCTCAATCAAAACTATCGGAAGCACAACAAGCATTAAGAGCACGTTTGTATAAGCCATCTTCGCAAGATGTTGAGAGGGTAGAGGTGGCGGAGCAACTTATCAATGAATTCGTGAAGAAGTCAAATACATTTTTTGAAAATGAATGGAAAACCTATCGCGACACAGTGAAATCGGTAAACCTCAATTGGTTTAAAGATAATTAGTTGAACCAAGCTACAATGGGCTGACAATTTAATTTAGGAGATTATTAGGGGATCACCAGTAGATTATATCGTTTAGAAGCCTCTAAACATCATGTAAGTTTGGTATAATAATCTCAGACAACAAAAAAATGATTTAATAATAATTAGATTACCTTTGTGGTGATATTGAGATTGGATGGATTGCCTCCCTTTGCTGCATGACCGCAGTATATAAATGTAAGGTGCTTCGTCTGAGCTTACATTTTTGTTAAAAACATATATATGAAATCATTTGATGCCCTCGGTCTATCCGAGGAAGTAGTGAAAACTATCACTGAGATGGGCTTTGAAACGCCTACACCTATTCAGGAACAGGCAATTCCGATACTTTTAAAAGGAGACACCGATCTGGTAGGACTTGCACAAACAGGTACAGGAAAAACAGCAGCCTTCGGACTTCCGTTGATTGAGTTGGTAGATTCTAGCAATAAAACGACTCAGGCGTTGATTGTTGCGCCTACCCGAGAGCTAAGTGTTCAGATTACAAGTGATCTTGAAAATTTTAGTAAATCGATAAAAGCACTAAATATTGTAACGATATACGGTGGAGCTAGTATTTCTGACCAGATTAGAAAAGTAAAACGAGGAGCCCACATTATTGTAGCTACGCCAGGCCGGTTAATTGATTTATTGTCTCGTAAAGTAGTCGATCTTACTGCTATTAAATTTGTGGTTTTGGATGAGGCCGATGAGATGCTTAACATGGGCTTTAAGGAAGATATAGATGAAATTCTGTCCACCATTCCTCAACACAAGAAGGTGTGGCTTTTTTCGGCTACTATGCCCAGAGAAGTTAGGGCAATTGCCAAGAATTATATGAATGATCCTGTGGAGCTTACCATGGATGTTCAAAAAACAGGAAATGAGAATATCGAACATCAGTATTCTGTGGTAAGCGAGCGCGACAAGTATCTTGCACTGAAACGTCATGTTGATTACAACCCCGGAATTTTTGGTGTGATTTTTTGTCGTACTAAAATAGATACGCAAAAGATTGCTGAACACCTGATTAAAGATGGCTACAGTGCTGATGCGTTACACGGAGATTTATCACAGATGCAACGTGACCGGGTGATGAGAAGTTTTAAAAACAAAGCATTGCAATTGTTAGTGGCCACTGATGTGGCTGCCCGTGGGATAGATGTGAGTGACATTTCACATGTGATCCATATGAATATGCCTGATGAGATGGAGTTCTATACCCATCGAAGTGGAAGAACTGCTCGCGCAGGAAAGAAAGGTATTTCATTGGCGATTGTATCCAAGCGAGAGATAGGAAGAATACAGCAGATAGAGCGTACAATAAAAAGGCGGTTTACAAAGGTGGCAGTGCCCACCGGAAATGAAGTGTGTCAAAAGAAATTACTTGATCTGACATTAAGAGTGCGCGAGGTAGAAATCAATGAAAAGGAATTGGATTACTTTCTTCCTGAAGTATTTCATGCGCTTCAGAGCTTGAGTAAAGAAGATATTATTAAGCGTTTTGCAGCAATTGAATTCAACCGATTTTTGGCTTACTACAGAGATGCTCCAGATCTAAATCAGAGTTCTCAAGACCGTCAACCACAAGACCGACCTTCAGTATCAGCTAACACCGATCGGGTTTTTATCAATGTAGGTAAAATGGATGGATTGGATAAGGGAAGCCTTTTGGGATTAATCTGTGATTTTGGTGAGGTCAATAAAGATCACATTGGAAAAATAGAAATCAAAGGTGCGTATTCATTTTTTGAAGTCACCAAAAAGGAGACCGAACAAGTCTTTAGAGGGTTTGAAGATGTGGAAGTGCGGGGACGTGCAGTGCGTCTTGAGTTGACAAGCGCTAAGAAGGTAACGTATTCGGATAAGAAAAAGGAAAGGTTTTATGGCTCAAAGAATAGGGCAAGGCCAAGAAGAGCTGATTGAGTCAGTTGCTATCCATGTGGAATAGGGCCCACTTATGTCCTGTGTAATCTTTGTCTATTTCCTTGATGTAGAGTTTATTCCTTTCAATAAACATGTTGTAGCGAGTTGCTGCCTGATCGTATTGGGCTCTATATTCGTCCACACGTTGATCAGTCGTTTTTACTTTGTCTACAAGTCGTTGGGCAGTCACATTTTTTATAAATTCCGTGTCTGCCTCGGCCAGGCTTAGTATTTCAGACACGAGGGAATTAGAAGCAAAATCATATTCCTCAATGACATAATTATTTGCCAGTGACTTTTGGGTAAAACGAATTCGATCCAGTTGATCCAGTCGTTGTTCAAGAGTAATCAGTTGCTGGTTATCAAATTCTTCTTTTTGATGCATTAAGTGGATCAGGCTATGCATAGCCTTGGTTTTTTCCTTTTCATCCCAAGCCATTACATTCCATGCGTGTAAAAGGCTATCCTGAAGTATAAGATAGGTTTCAGTCAGTGAGTCTATCTTGGTGAAAGTGGTTTTATTGTGATTGGCCTGTTGCTTATTGCAGGACATTAGACATGTGATGGATGTCAACAGGGCGATATAAGATACTTGCTTGATCATTTATGAGTTGCTCTTGTGCACACGAAATTTGTTCATAAATACTTGACTAAATTTAGACAGGCTTGAACTGTTCAAAAGCTTCCTTACAGTCATTGCAATAATAAATGGCGCGGCATAGTGTGGGGCCAAATGGATTTTTGAGTTCTGTATTGGTTTGGTTGCATCTTGGGCACTCTGCATTCTCCAGAATTTCAAGATCAGTAAATAGCTTTCGGTCGGGAGGAGGGGCAAGCCCATATTTTTTAAGTGCTATTTTACCTTTTTCAGAAATAAGATCAGAGCTCCATGGCTTTCGAAAAGTAACTTCTACTTCAGCTTCTTGTCCATGCTTTCGTAGCGTATCAATAATATCATTTTTCATGTAATCAATGGCAGGACATCCAACAAATGTAGGTGTCATTTCTATTTTCACCTTTTCCTCAATAAAAACATTAGTGATCACGCCAAGATCAACCAGAGAAAGTACCGGAATCTCCGGATCTTTGACTTCTTCAAGCCATTGATAAATTTTTTCTATGGTAACAGCTTCAGGTATCATTATTTAGCTATATCGGTTCATTACGGTTACCATTCAGCAGTGGGATCTATTCTCAACACTTCACTCATTTCGTCAAGTAATGGCTGCAGGTGTTCAGAATGCTTTCCGATGCGGCCACCATAGTGTGGCGTTAATGTTTTCCAATTTGGAAGCTGAAGTTGAGTTTGTGCAATCACTTCCTCTACCTTCTTCTTCCATTTTTCTTCCAGTGCTTTTTCACCCTCAAAAACCTTTTCATTGATTAGTTTGCTCTCATATAGAGATGGCTCAAAAAGACCAAGTGCGTAGGGAAGGGCATACTCAAGTGACTTTTGTAATTTGCTAATACTTTCTTCCGTTGCGCTTCCTAATTGCTTGATCCATGTGTTGGCATGCATGGTGTGATATCTCAGCTCTCCTCTTACTTTTATTGCCAACTGTGCAAGTGGTTCAAAAGAAGATTGACTTAATATTTCGAAACGAAGGGCTTCTGAAGTGTCATAAAGAAAGTGTCGGATTAAACTAAAATCGTATTCTGCATTGGGAAGTTCAGTAAAAACCGTATTGTGAAATTGATCCGCATTTCGAGTAAAAGCAATGGTATCAGGATCCTGTTCGCCCAATTCATGTAAAATAGTGTATAATGCCAGGCTATGCCCTATTTTGTCCTGTGCCATGGAGGAGAAGGCAATGTCCTCTTCGAGCAATGGACCAAAACCTGTCCATTCTGAATTGCGATGGCCTAAAATAAGTTGATCATCGGCCATTTTATAAAGTAGTTCTTTGATGGCTTCGTGGTTCATTTGTATTTGCGATTTATAAGTAGGATCATTTTTTTAACTCTTCAAGAAATGACTTTAGCTTATCACCACCTTTGTAGGCAGCTGCATCTCTAAATTTCTTGTCTGGTAAAGTATGCCACAGGTCCAGATCATCCTGGTGGGTAAATCGAATATCATCAGTGTGTATTGCCCAGATGTTAAATACTTGCTTTTCTGTCTTAAGTTGCTTGCTGGCCAACCAAAGTGCTTCGTTGGGATTGCTCGCTTCTACTGTACCAGCGTGTTGGTGTTGTTTGCCACGTTTGAATAGGTGAAAAATTTCGAATGAGACCTTATTTCCACTTGATGCTACCTCTGTTACATGATTATAGGCGTTGTCCTCGTCTTCGGTTAATACTGAGACATGGACATTTCTTGTGTCAACCACATATATAGACACACAGGTAAATCTTCTTGTAAATGTTTCTTTGGCCAATAGGTATGACATCTCGAGATTAGGCGCGTGCACAACCCCTTCGTGCTGAAAAGGTTTGCCAGCTTTGGCTTGTACAAAAACCTCAAAAGTACCAAACTGATCCAGAAGCACTTTGGGTGAGGTGTTACCTGTTAGGGGCAATCTGTTTACTCTTGGATCTAAAGATTTCAAAGGATAATAATTTATGTTCTTCTATAATGAATATTTTCAATAAGCACGATGGAAGTTAGCTTCCTCTCATTTCTTATGAAATGACTTAGATCAGTTTATCGCCTTACTAAGCAAGGGGGGTTATATATTCGGTTTTGGGCGCGCGCAAGGCTTCTCTTACCCATCGTCCTCTTTCCTCAGCAATTCTTCTCACTTCTAATCTTTCTTTATTGCAGGGCCCGCCTCCGTTTATTACACGTTTAAACTCGTCCCAGTCTGGTTCTGTATACTCCCATCGTCCGGTTGCTGTATTTTTTTTGAGTTTAGGATCTGGGATAGTAAATCCCAGCTCCCAAATTTTGGGTACATACATATCCAAAAATTGATTTCTCATATTATCGTTGGTATCCATTTTCACTTTCCATTTCATGAGTATTTCTGTGTGCACGGATATCTTATCTGAAGGCCCAAAGAAATGCATCATAGGTGGCCACCAACGATAGATTGCTTCTTGAAACATATCTCTTTGTTTTTGGGTGCCCGAAGCAAGATAGATTACACAATGATGACCATATTTGAGATGGAAGGATTCTTCTGCACAAATTCTTTCGAGTGCTCTGCAATAGGGACCATAACTACCTTTAGCATTGGCCAATTGATTTACTATTGCTCCAGCGTCTACAAGCCAGGAAATGAAACAACAGTCGGCCCAGGTGAAGGTGGGATAATTGAAGACGTTGGAATATTTGGACTTTCCGTTGATGAGGTCGTCTATCATTTGCTCGCGCGATTTCCCTAATGTTTCAGCCGCACTGTACAACAGTTGGCCATGCCCAACTTCATCTTGCACTTTAGCCATTAAAGCCATTTTTCGCTTAAAACCGGGAGCCCTTGTAATCCAGGTTCCTTCGGGGAGTGCACCAATGATCTCACTGTGCGCATGTTGCTCAATCATTCGAATGAGTTGCTTGCGATAAAGCTTGGGCATCCAATCGGTCGGTTCTATTTTTTCTCCTCTGTCAATTCTGGCTTCAAACTCAGCCAATTTTATGGAATCCTCACCGGCCACATCATCAGGCTTTATTTCGTCAAATATGTTTCCACCTCCGTACATAAAATCTTACTTTTTAGTAAAAATAAAGCAAAAAAGACCAACAGTATAGCTTTTCACTAACAACTGTTAGGGCTAGTTAATAGAACAACAGGATTATTAATCTTTTTGTTTCCTGAGGCCGTTTACAAGCATATCTGAAAGCTGCTGGCCGATTTTATTGGAGTCAATATTGCCATCCGGATTGTACCATTGAGGCATCCAGTTGAGAGATGAAAAAAGAGTCATTACCGAGAGTTTGGTATCAATATTCTCCTTGAACTCACCATTTCGGGTTCCCTCTTCAATTATGGCTTTGAACCGATTGATATAATTGATGCGCAACAGTAGAAAATCCCTTAGAAAGGGTTCACTCAGATGCCTATGTTCATTCATAAACACGGCAGATGCGGTAAGATCCTTGGCCATTACGCCAATGTGACCTATAATACCCAGTCTCAATTTTTCACTGGCCGAAACATCCTGCTTTTCTACATTCTCAAGAGATAGCCTGAATTCCGTAGCCATATCAAAGCAGAGACTTCTAAGAATCTCTTCCTTTGATTTAATGTGTGAATACAAACTGGCGGCTTCAATACCTAGCTTTTGCGCCAAATCTCGCATGGAGGATGCCGCATAACCTTTCTCTCTGAACAATTCAGCCGCCATGCGAATGACCTGTTCTTTACGCGATAAATTCATTACAACTCCCATATCAATCTACTCCCGAAGATAATTAATTAAATTTGATAAAAGCTGTACCCTTATGAAATTCAGTTCAATCAAAGAATATTTCTATAAACTCAATAACATTTGTTACGTGATTACACTTATTCCATTGGGTGTTTTTATATTTCTTTATTTGAAAATGCAAAAAGGAGAAATTTATGCCGCCATTCAAGAACAACAACAAATATTGACTGTGCAGTTAGCTGTTTTTGTTTTGGGTGGGCTTATCCTAACGATCGTTCACTTGGTGGTGAAGAAGAAATTGAAAGTGCATTCACGTGAATTGGGTTTAGGTAACAAGATGGACAGATACTTCTATTTGTCTTTGAACCGAATTGTAATGGGAGCTTTGGTGTCAATACTGGTTGCTGGCGGGCTCTGGCTGACGGGTAGCGAGATTTTCAGTGTTTACTTTTTGGGTATCTTATTGTGGATGGCGTCTCAATGGCCTACGCCAAAAAGAATGTGTACTGAGTTGTTGTTGAAAGGTGATGAAAAAGAAATGGTGCTTTACAAAAGAGAGTCCCTCTAACGAAGGACTCTCGGGCGAAATTGGTATTTTCTGATATTAGAAGGTTACTCCAAAACTAAAGGCATTTAATGCAGGTCCTTTTCCTTCACTGAATAATTCATTCATATCGTAATTGAAAAACAAATCGAAATCATTAAATCCTATTTGCAGACGTGCACCGTACCGAATGTTTTCGAGGTAATAACTATCGTGATTACGATCTCTTTTCTTATCGCCACCGTCTTTGTACATCTGTTTGGCATAACTGTCAATGCGATAACCTAAATAAGGTCCAGCGCCAATTCTGAAGGAATTGGAACCATGGCTATCAAATAACATTGGTTTCCTGCGGTTTCCACCAAAATCAATTACTGGAACAAAGGATGCGTTTATGTAGGATGCAGTTAGCTTACTTTTTTTGAAGTCGAGATCGCGGGGATCTGCAGAAAAAATAACACCGGTATTGTCCTTGGATACAATTGTATTTTTATTTTCAAACTTAAAGTTATACCAACTTACGCCTACTCCCCATTCCAGAAAAAACTTTCCAGCAAGACGGGTTCTCTGAATGGAGTTGATGCCTACGTACCAGGAGCCAAGGGGTTTGATGGTGTACAGATCATTGTTGCTGTCTGGGAATTTACCATCACTTAATAGATTATTTGTTCCTAAATCAAAATTAAAGGAATGTGTAGTCCCCCTACCACGGTGAACTCTACTTATACGTTTTTCACCATTTCTGTAAGAACGATCATTACCCTCATAAGTTACCCAATCGTCTCCTTCATCATCATTTCCGTAAGACTTATCTGAATTTTCATCTTTTGGCCATTCATAGGTTACTTCCTTGTCCTTATAATCAACAACAGATGTATCTTCTTTGTTTTCTTTTAGATAGTTGGAAGACGGAGCCTCCATCTTTGATCGATCTTCGTTTTCAAGTTTTTTGATCATATCATTCATCAAAGCCTGAAAATCGTAGTATTTAAGGGTTTGCAAATCGTTTTTGTGTATAGAGAAAATCACTTTACTTGATTCCCCAATTTTGATTACTACAGAATCTGGTGTGGAGGCTTGTGAAAATACCATGGAGGAAGATCCTCCGATCATACACATCAATGCTATTATTTTTTTATTCATATTCATTTAATTAGTATTCTTATCTTCTTTTTTGAAATTTAAAGCAAAGAGGTCTTCTTTAACCTGTCGTAAACTACTCAGAGGAGTTTCACCAGTTCTGATGTTATTAGCGACATCAAGTACTTTTTTGAGCCCACTTTTTCTTTGAATCGCTGGATCGAACTCAGACTCTGACCTTATCTCTTTTGCATAAGACTTTAGTTCATAGACAATCACCATTGGTTTGGAAAGCTCTGTGTTGATTTCTTTAACCTCAGAAATCTCTTGTACTGATTTATTATCCACCTGACTGAAAGATTCCAGGGGTTTGGTTATTACTTGTATTTTTTGATTATTGTTTTTAAAGTTTTCATGACTGGCTTTATTATTATTTTTCTCAACTAGTAATATTTTTGATTTTTGAACTTTAGGAACTGAATCTTGATTCACATAATCTCTTACAACGATTTTTTCTTTCAATGTTTTTTCCATAGCCCTGAGGGGTTTCTCTTTTATTAATTTTTGAGGAGTTACTTCAGCAATTTCTAAGGGGATGTTGCTGGAATAATTATACAACCAGAACGCTGAAGCGATAATCACCACTGCGGCAGCAGCCCTAAACCATATTACTAATTTATTTTTTTTAAAAAGGCGAGAAGAAATTTTTGACCAAGCTTCAGGGGCGGGTTCTATCGCATGCCCTTCAAGCTTTTTCTTAAATAAGTTGTCTATTTGATTACTCATAGCCATTTGATTTTTTTGTCTCCACTTTCTTTTCCAACATGCTCAATTTTCTTTGTAACAATACCCTTGCCCTGCTCAATTGTGATTTGGATGTGCTTTCGCTTATTTCAAGTTGTTCAGCAATTTCTTTGTGAGAATATCCATCGATGGCGTACAAGTTAAATACCATTCGATAACCCGTTGGAAGTTCTCCCACCATTTTTAAGAGATCGTCAGCTTCCAAATGATTTTCCAATTGACTGAAGTTGGGACTTTGGTCTACTTTCTCTATTTCTGTTTCTAAATACATGTTTTTGTTCCTCCTCAAATAAGTGAGTGATTCATTTACAATAATTCTTCGCAGCCAACCTTCAAAACTTCCTTCGGCTTTATATTGATCTATCTTTTCAAACACTTTTGTGAAGGCCACTACCAGCACGTCTTCCGCCTCCATTTTTGATGGAATATATCGGCAGCACAATGCATACATTCTACCTGAATAGTAAGCGTACAATGATTCTTGGGCACGGGCATCCTGCCTTTTGCAGCCTTCAATCCAATCAGTTTCTTTCGCTCTGTAAATTTGGAATCGCATTTAAAGTGTTTCAGTAACAAGATGCGGAACCTTGCCCTGAGGTTGCATTGAGTGATATTTATTTAACCCTGAATATGCATTTTTAACGCATGTTTTCTGAGAAAGTTGATTCTGGAGTTAAATCACAATAGGATCAAATTATTAATGGGGGGAGAAATAGTTGATAGTGATTGTAATCCATTCATTTTTATTTTTCCCCAGGGATACCGGGCTTAGATTGTCATTGGCATCTTGAATGTTGCCATAAAATTTGTTTTGATAGCGTACAAATACTGAATATTTTCCAGCTGGCAGTTTGGATTTGAAAGAACCGTCCCATTTACAAAAAAAACGATCCACGACTGGTGTATATATTTTTGAAATGAAGCCATCAACAACATCCACCTCTGCGGGAGATGTGAGCGCGTGTACGTAAACTTCAAGTGGAATGCCGCTGTATTTTACTGTTTGGGATTTGTTGGCGCTTTCTGGAGTCGACCAATATAATTGCCCTTTAATTCCATATCGTTGTGCCGGCAAATTAGATGTGATTACCAGACAGAAGGCCATTATTGTAATCCTTTTCATATGGAAGAAAACAACTCAAATGATTCCAGGTACTCAGGAATAAAACAATTCCAATTGTAAGTCGACTTAATTTTATTTTGTAACACTTCTGCTGCTTTGATTTCACCATGTGTTATAAAGGTCATTTTAGGTGAAGATTCAAAATTAGAAATCCACTGCATCAGTTCATACTGATCAGCGTGTGCTGATAGGCCGGTTACTTCCTTCACAGTGCATTTTATAGGAACCTCTATTCCAAATATTCTCACTGATTCGTTGCCGTTCAAAATTGTTCTGCCTCTTGTTCCCTCCGCCTGATATCCAACAAATAAGATGGTATCATTTTTATTCGGTAAGCGATGGTACAGATGATGCAGTATTCTTCCTCCCGTACACATTCCGCTGGCGGAGATAATGATGCATGGCTCTTTTCTGTCGTTAAGCTCTCTCGAACTATCAGCAGAGTTGCAAAAATGAATATTTGAAGAATCGAAAATGCTTACCAGCGCGCCATTTTTGTTTTGTACGTTGAGCTTGTGTGTGCTACTGTACTTTTCATACAGATTAGTTACGCTGATAGCCATTGGGCTATCTATAAAAATTGGGAGGCCAGGTATTTTCCCGGAAGTGACTAGCTTGTTTAAATAGTAAAGAAGATTTTGAGTTCTGCCCACTGCAAATGCAGGCATTACTACACAACCCCCTTTATCATAGGTGAGATTAATAGCCTCAGCGAGGTTGCGTTCTACTTCCTCAATTGGGTTCACCCTATCTCCGTAAGTAGATTCAATGAGTAATATATCTGCATTTTTTATTGCTGTAGGAGCATACATCAAAGGATCGTTATTTCGTCCCAGATCCCCGGAGAAAACGATCTTTTTCAGCTGTTGTGCTCCTTTCAATCTTAGCTCAACAATGGCTGCACCAAGTATGTGGCCTGCATTATAAAATACCGCAGTGACATTATCCACTAATTCAACTTCTCTATCCAATGGGTAAGAGGCTACCATGTCCAACACTTTTTTAGCATCCTCTACACCAAATAGAGGCTCGGGCTTGTTATGCTTGGAGTAGCCATGCTTGTAAGCATATTGGGCTTCTTCTTCCTGCAATTTTCCGGCATCTAATAATAGAATTTTCATCAAATCTTCTGTGGCGTGGGTGCAAATAATTTTTCCACCAAACCCATCTTTCACCAATCGTGGAAGATAACCCGTGTGATCGATATGGGCATGGGTAACCACTACCATATCAATTTGAGTGGGGTCAATCGGAAGCTTGTTCCAGTTTCTTAATCGAAGTTCTTTCTCGCCTTGAAATAAGCCACAGTCTACCAGTATTTTTTTCTCGTCAATCTCCAGCAGATACTTAGAACCCGTTACACTTTTGGCTGCTCCGAGAAATTTAATGCGTACATCCATTTCGTTTGCTTTGTCTTCCGGTAAAGGAGCGCATTCTTTTAGAAATAAAAAAGGGACATAATGTCCCTTTTTTATGTCAAAGGAATCTGCTATCGGTTTTTGGTTACCGTTGCATCGCCTTTGTGAGATACGTTGCTGGCAAAGCTTTGATCGATTTCTAAAGATTCGCTTACGTTTACCTTAGCAGAGGAAGCGCCTTTTGCTTTAACAATAGCCCTTTCCACTTCATATTGATAAGCACGTAGTCCGCTGGCCCCTGTTATTTTGGCTTCCATAAAAGTACCCCGGCCCTCAAGATCAAGGAATGATGCCCCTGTGATATCAATATCAAGGCTGGTTGCATCTAGTCTTCCATCGGCAACTACAGCCCCACTTAATTTTATTTCCACGTCACTTTCCTTAAAACCCCTAAACCTCAACTTTCCCGCTCCCTTCACATCTAAGTCACGTAAATGAGGCATCGTGATGTTTATAATCACTTTATCATCTTCCGAAAATTTATTTTTCCAAAATGAACGATCATGGTCATTGTCATAATCAATAACTAGCGTTTTGTTTTCTATATAGATATCATAGTGTTCTTTTTGGTCATTCGATCCTGTTATTTCTACACTATAATCATCTCCTTTTTCAATGCTAATATCAAACAATCCACTTAATTCTATCGATTCAAAATCGCGTAGATCAAGCTGTGTTTCAGGCTTTGTTTTGGTTTTTCTCGAATTGTTTTCATTAGAGTAGCCTTCACAGGTTAGGCACTCTATTCCTGATTCTGTCATCCTCCAGGTATTATCCAGATCACTGTCTTGATCGTGGTGACGACCATAATTATCAATTAACTCCCAGAGATTGTTGTCAATGATAATTTTGTGATTATAGGGCACATACACATCAATATTTATACGCTGTGCGCGGAAGGGTACATTTTTCTTAAAAGTTATATTAGAATCAAAGGTATACACACTGTCTTCATGAGTGATTTGGTAAGTAACCGTTTGTGCATTTTCAATGGCTACTTTGCGTGTTGATCCTTGCGCCTGAAAACGCTTAACAATTTTCACCTCATCTTCATCATGCCCGATAATACGCAGTGAGCTCACATCGTAATCCTCCAGGCCTACTTCATTCATTTTAAAAACCAAAGTCTTGCCATCTGTTGGATATTGTTCTTCTTGCCTAATGGTTCCTTCTTCTCTGAAGGCATAAATGGCTTGAGGGATTTTGAAACTCAAGACGGCAAGACACAGAAAGAACAACACAAATAAACTCCAACCAACAATGGGTTTGAAGATGATGTGTTTTACAATCACTGAAACACCTAAAAGTGTTATTAGAAGTGCTGGAATTATGGAAAGAATGAATCCAGTAAGTAACACCCAAAGGGGAAAAGTATTTTTTATGGCCTCCATCGGTAACCCCAACCCGGTTACGTTCATATTCCACCAAAACAACTCCGTCCCCATTGAAAATACGCCCAAAACAGCGCCAGCGAAAAAGAAAAGACTGAAAAGAAGTAAGATTCCGATCATCGTGATAAGCACCCCAAAACCCACACGTAGAATGTCAACAGACATCGAAAAAATAGGGCCAAGTATTTTAGCCAATCCGTTGATGATTATGGCTATAAGCCGGAATGGGAATAGAATTATTTTCGCTAATAAAGTTTCTTCTTCATTCTCCTTTTCGTTGAGTCCTTTCTTCACGGAAGATTCAATATTAGAAAGGGTTACTGGCTCTCCTTGCATTTGCATTTTCTCTGTAATGGATTTGGCCTCTGGTAAGGCTATCCATAAGATGATATAAATCAAAAGTCCTATGCCTCCGGTTATAGTAAAAACTACAAAGAGGATGCGGATGAGTGTGATATCAGTACCAAAGAAAGCAGCAACTCCCGATGCAACCCCACCAATTACTTTCTTCTCGGGGTCTCTGAACATTTTCTTTACATCTGATTCTTCTTCTAATTCCTCTGAAACAGGAAGAAGTATCCAAAGAATGATATAAACAATTAACAATCCTCCATAGCTACCCAGCACAAGTAATGCAAACAACAGCCTTGGCCAGACAGGATCTATATTAAAATAATGCGCCAGGCCTGCACAGATACCGCCCAATATTTTTCTCTTTTTATCACGGAATAGTTTTTTAGAGGTGGCCCTTCGAGTGGAAGAACTTTTTTCTTCTTTTGAAGATTTTGTGGATGTTGCACTTCCTGCGTTTTCCTGTTCTTCCGCAGCTTTAAAGTCACTGACGCTTCCCATGGTGTGAATTAAAGCATTCACATCATCTCTTGTAATTACTTGTTTTCCTTCATTGAGCTTTGAAAGAAACAACTCCGCAATCCTGCTCTCAATGTCAGCCAGAATTTCACTATTGTCCTCAAAAGAAGAGAAATACGCGTTGATGGAATCAAGGTACTTGCGGAGTATATCATATCCGTCTTCTTCTATGTGGAAGATGATTCCACTAATATTGATGCTAATATTCTTTTTCATGTAAGGCTACTGTTGAATTATTAGTGATCTTCTGAGTTGAAAGTACGAGGTCTTTCCAAGTGTTGGAAAGTCCTTCAAGAAAATTTTTTCCCAAATTGGTTAATGTATAGTATTTCCGTGGGGGACCCGATTTTGATTCGACCCATTTATACTCCAATAACCCTGCATTCTTCAGGCGAGTAAGTAGGGGATAGAGCGTTCCTTCAACTACGATCATCTTTGCAGCGGTCAATTCCTCCAGCATGTCAGAAGCGTAAACTTCGCCTCTTGAGATAATATGAAGGATGCAATACTCCAATACCCCCTTCCTCATCTGAACTTGTGTGTTTTCCAGGTTCATACTTCCAGTTTTAAAAGTGATTCCTTCTTCTGTATACGGAAAAGTACTATGTATGGCCAAGTACCATATAAAATATTTTTAAAAACCTTTTATTTGGCCTGAAATGGCACATTTTATTTGTAAATATTTTGGATAACTTCAAAATTGGATTGAAATGACCATCCACTATTTTCAAAACACACACACACTTTTAATACCCTAATAATACCTTTTTTTGGTATCTGTTACTTTGACTTTTTAAATCGTATTTAACTGTGCGTAAGTCCCTATTTTTGCTGAATTTGTTCTAAACCTGAGTTACGTTGGTTTCGCGCTGATGAATAAATCATCCTTTCTATTTCCCTTACTATTGCTGCTGATGTGGTGTTTGCAATCAAATGCACTCGCACAATACAACAATGGTTGGATAGATTTTGGGAAGGAATATTATAAGTTAACAGTAGCTGCTGACGGAGCCTATCGGCTTTCCTATAACGACTTGCAAAACGCTGGTTTTCCCGTGAATGCAATTGATCCCAGGCGCATTCAACTCTATCACAGAGGAGTAGAGCAGGCAATTATCGTTCAGGGGCAGGCCGATGCCCAGTTTAACCCTGGTGATTACATTGAGTTTTACGGCAAAAAAAACGATGGTGTTAACGATACCAGATTATACGCTGCAGCTAATTTACAGCCTCATCTATATTATAACTTATACAGCGATACCACCGCCTACTTTTTGACCTGGAATCAATCGATTGTACAGGGAAAGAGAATGTCTACCTTTTCTGAAGTGAATATTCCACCCCTACCAAAGGATACTTATCATTTCAATGAAGAACTAGTTGTGTACTCTAATGAGTATTCAACAGGAAATACGGTGAGTGGTGTATTGCAATACACACAATTTGATGAAGGAGAAGGATGGACTGGTGCGACCATATGCATTGGGAATGCGGGGTGTACGGGTCAACTGGATTTAACCATTGGTAATTTGACAGGGGGGGTATTGTCGGGTGGTGTGCCTCAACTTGAAGTGTTATTGGTAGGAAGAGATGCGCTCAACCATTTGGCGGAAGTTTATGTAGGGCCTTCGTCCGGCTCATTGAGATTATTAACTACGGAAAGCTTTATCAATTATCAAACAAAGAAAATTGATATACCTCTTTTGTGGACAGATATTAATGGGAGTGGCCAATTGACCGTTCGTGTAAAGGCATTAGGGGTGGGGGGTGCCCGCGATAGATTGAGTGTATCGTATATTAAAATAACGCAACCTCAGAATTTTGATATGGCTTTTCAAAATACAAAATGGCTTTTGTTGGATGAAAATCCCTCAAACAAATCCTACATTGAAATTTCTAACCCTGGAGCTGGGTCGTCTATTTGGGATATTACAGATTCAAACGCCATTCAGATAATCGGAACTTATCCAGTGGGTTCAAACATCAGTGCGATTGTTCCAAATACTACAGACGGTAGGAGATTATACATTAAAAATAATTTTTTAACGCCAAATATTAAGCGTATCAGCTTCCGACAAATAATTCCTTCTGCTCATAATTATATTATAATTTCCAACAAAGCTTTAATGAAGCCAGCCTTAGGGTACGCAGATGCTGTAAAAGCATACGGTGGTTATAGAGCATCCGTGGAAGGAGGTGGATATGATACGTTGGTAGTTTCAATGGATCAGTTGTACAATCAATTTAATTTTGGTGAAAGCTCCTCTGCTGCTATTTATGAATTCATGAAGTTTATGGTAAACAACGGGAACCCAAAATATTTATTCTTAATAGGGAAGGGACTTAATGTTTCACAGGGATATTTCAGAAAAACTATTTTTGGCCCGAATGATTTTAAAGATCTTGTTCCATCAGCCGGTATGCCAGGAGCGGACATGGCATATACAGCTGGTTTGAATGGCACCACTTTCGAACCCGCAGTGCCTACGGGAAGAATTACTGCAAGCACTCCAACACAAGTAGCCTCCTATCTCAACAAGATCAAAGAGACGGATGCTTTAGGGTTTGATGAATTGTGGCGAAAGGATGTCTTGCATTTAAGTGGAGGGATTCAACCATTGGAGTTACCTACGTTCAGACAGTACATGGATGGTTTTGGTAGCGTGGCCAGGGGCCCCTACTATGGCGGAAATGTGAAGACGATAGGAAAACGTGAACCGAATCCTGTAGCACTCATTAATGTTTCTGAAGAAGTGAATAAGGGTGTAAATCTTATTACCTTTTTTGGACACTCATCTCCGAGCACGATTGATATTGATATCGGTTTTGCCACTGATCCAGTAATGGGTTATAATAATGCGGGGAAGTATCCGGCCTTTTTAATTAACGGGTGCAATGCAGGTGTCTTCTTTTCCAACTCCACGGTGTTTGGTGAGGATTGGATATTAGCTCCTAACAAGGGAGCCCGTAGTTTGATTGCGCATAGCTCATTTGGTTTTGTAAGTACCCTGAGAGCGTATACGCAATTGTTTTATGAAGTGGGATTCGGAGATTCTACATTTATAAGAACAGGGATTGGGAACATTCAAAAAGAAGTAGCGCGTAGGTATTTGGAAACAAACTCTCCCGGAATATCATCAGTAACACAAATTCAGCAAATGATGATGTTGGGTGACCCTGCAGTAAAATTATTTGGTGCCCTTAAACCCGATTATGAAACCAATGACAATGCCGTTTACCTTGAATCATTTGATGACAAACCTGTTACCGCCTTAACGGATTCTTTCGCTGTAAAAGTGATTGTTCGAAACTTTGGATCCATTAGTAAATCGAACCTGGGAGTCAGGATAACTAGAACATTCAATGATCAGACATCAATAGCCTACGACTCTGTTTTTAATTCACGAGGTTCATTGGATACACTTTCTTTTCTTATTAAAAGAGAAGAGGGGGTAAGTGGATATGGAAGTAATCATTTTAAAATGGAACTTGATTTTGAAAATAAGATCGATGAACTGGATGAAGGCAACAATATTGCCCTCTTACAATTATTCATTCCGTTGAGTGGAACAAGGAATTTATTACCGAGGCCATTCGGGATTGTAAATAGTAATAACATTGTACTGAAGTGGCAAAACACTGACCTGCTTTCGCCCTCGAGAATGTACAATATTGAATTAGATACGATAGATACATTTAATAGTCCTTTTTTGAGGCGCACTTCATTGGCTGGAAAAGCTTTGTTGGAGTGGCCAATTACCTTACTCACAAAAGATTCACTTGCTTATTATTGGCGAACCAAACTAGCTGATCCACAGCCAGGCGAGAATGTGGAGTGGGCAACAAGCTCATTTACATTTATTAATAATGGTGAAGAAGGTTGGGCGCAGGTTCATTTCCCTCAATACCTTGAAAATGCGACTGAAGGCTTGATGAAGGATCCGGTCTTAAGGAAACTTAAGTTTAAAGAAACCTCGGCTTCAATTTATATAAACAACTTTGGTGTAAATTATCCCTCCCCATCTACTACCTCATTTAGGCTAAATGACATAGAATATAATTTGGCTACACAAGGGCAACCTTGTAGGAGTAACACGATCAATTTTGTGGCATTCGACAAGACTACCTTGGTCCCGTATGCTGGTATTCCATTTATTTTTCAAGACCCGAGAACTTGTGGCAGGGAGCCACAGGTGATTAATAGTTTTAGGTTGGCGGAATTGGAAACTGGAAACAGCGATGATCTCTTGAAATATATTGACAACATTAATGTAAGTGATTCCGTTGTGATTTTTTCAATTGGAAACGCAAACTATACTTCGTGGTCGGCCAACGTAATTTCGAAGTTGGAGGAGTTAGGGATAAGTAGTGTCCAACTATCTTCTCTTCAGGATGGAGAACCTGTGGCTATTTTCGGAAAAAAGGGAAGCACAGCCGGCACAGCATTGGTCGAAAAATCTGAAGATAGCCCGGCCGATGAGCAAGTATTGCAAGTAAATAGGTCACTGACCGGCAAGTACAGCAGCGGCAAAATGTTTTCTTCAGTAGTGGGCCCTGCCAAGAAATGGAGTAGTTTTAGTTCTCAAGTGAAGCAGGCCACTGTTTCGGATAATTATTCTTTTGATTTTATCGGGATTAATCTTGCAGGTGTGGAGACTTTGCTTTTTGCAAATGTGAGCACTACACTTGATCTTACTGGAATTAATGCTGCGACTTTTCCAATAATGAAATTAGTGTTGCATACTGAAGATGGAGTTGATCAGACACCTATTCAGCTTCATCATTGGATTGTTAACTACGAGCCAGTTGCTGAAGGAATGTTGTTGTATAGAGGCTCCCCCGAAAGCATTCAGTTGCAAGAAGGTGAGAAATGGAGGGCTTCTTATTCTTTCTTGAATATTTCTGATAAGTTATTTTTTGATTCTCTACAGGTGAATTTTAAAACATTTAATAAGGCCCTTAGAATCCCAGAAAATAAGCTGATAAATATTGCAGCGCCCACGCCCGGGGATTCCACTGATTTTAGTTTTGTCGTGGATACAAAACAAAAATCCGGAATGAATGACGTGAACGTATTCGTAAATGACAGAATTCTGCCTGAACAATACTATGAGAACAATACTATTGAATTGATCAATTATTTGGATGTTAAGAAAGATGAAATGGTGCCAATACTGGATGTAACGATCGATGGGAGACACATTGAAGATGGAGATTTTGTGGGAAGTAGCCCGCGAATAGTGGCTAAGATATGGGATGAAAATAAATTTTTATTAAAACAAGATACGCTGGGTGTTCGCGTGCTACTAAAATCACCATGCGAAGGTGGTTGCGAATTCGAACCTATTTATTTTAGCCGTGCAGATATTCAATGGATTCCTGCAACCAACATCTCTGATTTTAGAATTGAATATAGACCTCAACTTGCGACAGCAGGGGAGTATGTACTCCGAATTGAGATAGCCGATGGCAGTAATAACATGCCATCTGTTCCGTACGAAATCAGGTTTAATTTTGACCTGAATACGGTATTGCATTTTAGTGAACCCTATCCAAATCCATCGGCTCAAGAGGTATTTTTCGAATTTTCAGTTTCTGGCGATCAGTCTCCGGAGTACTATCATCTGCAAATATTCACCTTAGATGGCAGACTTGTTAAAGATTTTAATAGTCAACACAATATGCACATCGGTCATAATCAACTTACATGGACTGGACAGGACAACTCAGGGATGTCAATGAAGGGAGGAATGTACATTTATAAATTGAGTGTTACCATAAATGGGGTTCCTCATCTCAAAAACGGAAAAATTATTTTAATTCGTTAGTAGCGATGCATTAATGAGCATGGCCGCCTGGCTCATGCACATGCCCATGTTCTACTTCTTCTTTTGTGGCTTGTCGGATGTTTATCACCTCTACTTCAAAATTCAAATGGACTCCAGCTAAAGGATGATTTCCATCTACAGTTACATCATCTTTTCCAATGTCAGTGATAGTAACTATGTGGCCATTTTCTGTATTGAATTGCATACCCTTGTCCACCCTCTGATCTCCAAAAGCAGACTTAGGCACTTTTTGAATAAGCTTATCACTCTTTTCTCCATAGCCTTTTTCAGGAGCAATCGTTAAGCTAACGCGGTCTCCGTTTGCTTTTCCTTCAAGTCCCTCCTCCATTCCAATAATTAAATTGCCATGGCCATGCAAGTAATGCAATGGGTCTTTTCCTGAACTTGAATCTAAAATATTCCCATCATTGTCACTAAGAGTATAATGAATGGATACGACAGCGTCATTGGAAATTATCATTTTTAAAAAGAGGATTAGTAGTATACCAAAATGAAAAATAATGATAGGGATGAAGTGTTAAGATAAATAAGTCTCTTACAATAGATCAAATTTAGAGATAACCATTAAAAATAAAAACCTGGCGGATTATTATTAACTCCTTATAACCAATTTGCTCTGGAATGTTGTTGAATTTCTTTTCTGCTTATTATGAGATGTGCAGCTCCGTTAGGTTATTATAAGGAAAAGTGGCTGATTCAACTCTGGATAATTTTCACGATAATTATATGGAGAATTAGCCTCGTTTTTCAGTCTACAATTGCATGCCTCTGCCAGGAAAGGCTCCTGAGAAATCAGATGACTTTGAGAATGTCAATAAGTTGTCTAATAAAATTATCTGAATGCCTTACAAGATTGAAACTTTGATCATTTCTATAATGATTATTCATTTTCATCAAAATGACCAATTACTCCTAGAGAATGTCAATAAAAAACGACTATTTTGGGTACGGTAATTTTATAAAATAACCTTTTTACGGAGTGGATAACAGGTATCAATTCGAAGCAGTATTTAATTATGCCACCATTGGTATGATTATAGCCGACTCAAAAGGAATGATTACGCAATTCAATCGTTTTGCTGAAACACAATTTGGGTATTCGGAGGAGGAAGTAATTGGCAAATCGATTGAAATGTTACTGCCTTCCGATCTGAAAGAGAAACATACCCACTATCGGAATCAGTTTATTAATAATCCCACCAATAGGCCGATGGGTGTAGGCCGGGATCTATTTGCCAAACGAAGAGACCATACAGTATTTCCTGTTGAAATAAGTTTAAGCCATTTTAGGAAGGGTGACGAGAGTTTTGTGATTGCCTTTATAATTGATATTTCAATTCGCAAAAAAGCGGAAGCGGAATTGTCTGAGTCTGCACACAGGATCAAAATAATTAATACTGAACTGGAACAGAAGATAGACAGTAGAACAAAAATGCTGAAGGAGACTTTAGCAGAGTTGGTGGCATCAAAAGACGATTTGTACAAAGCATTAAAAAAGGAAAGGGAATTGGGCGACCTGAAATCTCGGTTTGTAACGCTTGCTTCTCATGAATTCAGAACACCACTGAGTACAATTTTATCTTCTGCCTCCTTGATCGGAAAATACAACATGGAAGAAGATGCCCCAAAAAGACAAAAACATGTGGATCGCATCAAAGAAGCCGTAGGAAATATGAGGGATATTCTGGAAGACTTCCTCTCATTGGGCAAGTTGGAAGAGGGACAGATTGATATAAATATGGAATTGCTAACGAATGAGGAGTTGAAGGAGGAATTGCATCGAGTAGTGAATAGTATGGATCAGCTTCATAAACCCGGACAGAAAATACAACTTGAGTCTACAGATGTAGGCGAAGTAAGGGTAGACAAAAAGTTAATGGTAAGTGTGATTTCTAATCTTTTGTCGAATGCGATAAAATTTAGTCCCAATAATTCATCAATTCATCTTAAGTACGAAAAGGTAAATAATAATTTTTTGTTTGCAGTGACAGATTCTGGCATTGGAATATCTGCTGAAGATCAGCAACACTTATTTGAGCGTTTTTTCAGGGCTAAGAATGCATCTAATATTCAAGGTACAGGATTGGGGTTAAACATAGTGTCCAAATACCTCGAATTGATGGGCGGTAAAATTAGTTGTAAAAGTGCTATAAATGAAGGTACCACGTTTATCATTGAGATACCCCAATAATGAATTGCACTTTTACTAAACTTGCAATAAAATGTTAATAACTAGTTTATGAAAAACATTCTAATCATAGAGGATAATTTGGAGGTAAGGGAGAATACGGCAGAGATTCTCGAGTTGGCCGGGTATAAAGTGTTTACCGCTGAAAATGGTAAAATAGGAGTAGAGGTGGCAATTGATGAAAAGCCGGATCTCATTGTATGTGATATTATGATGCCTGTGCTGGATGGATACGGAGTGCTTCATTTACTGAGCAAAAACCCTGAAACCACCACGATCCCATTTATTTTTCTGACTGCTAAGGCTGAAAAAAGCGACTATCAGAAGGGAATGGAAATGGGTGCTGATGGATATATCTCTAAGCCGTTTGATGATACTGAGCTACTTAATGCCATTGAAACCCGTTTAAAGAAGAGTGAGATTCTTAGACAAACCTTCTCTCAGGATCAGACTGGGGTGAATGATTTTATTAACTCGGTCAAATCAAATACAAACATCAAATTACTCTCTGATACATACGAGGTAGCCAAGTTCAAGAAGAAACATGTACTGTACTCTGAGGATGGGTATCCTCGCAATTTGTATTTTGTACGATCAGGAAAAATAAAGACTTACAAAATCAATGAGGATGGTAAAGAATTAATTATTGAAATAAGCAGCACAGGAGATTTTGTAGGCTATACACCTATTTTGGAAGATACTGTTTATAAGGATGCATCTGAAGTTTTAGAAGATGCAGAAGTAATGATCATACCGCGGGAGGATTTTGTGAAATTGATTAGTTATGATAGCCAGGTGGCAGGTCAGTTTATAAAATTGCTTGCCAAAAATGTGCATGAAAAGGAGGATAGACTGCTTAGTTTGGCCTATAATTCAGTGCGTAAACGTGTGGCCTCCGGCTTGATTGAGATCTTTGATAAGTTTAAAAGTCAGATGCAAGAAGACACGAGAATTAAAATATCACGCGATGACCTGGCACGGATTGTAGGCACGGCAACTGAGTCTTTGATCAGAACGTTAAGCGATTTTAAAAGCGAGAAATTAATAGATATTGAATCTGGAAAAATCCTTATACTTAAAGATGATAAGCTGAGAAATTTATCAAATTGAATTATTATTTATCAATTCAGCTTCATGATTTTGCCTATCTAAAGTCCAATCTTCGGTAAGTGAAATTTCGATCCAGATCGTACCCGACTTTCTATAGACCAGGCATGCCACTCCCGTTTTTTCTGAAATTATAGCTTTAAGCTCGGCTACTGTTGTGGTGCGATCAATATTTATTGAGATTGTCTTTTTACCTAAAACATAGTTAGGGGCCAATAGAATATTGGTCTTTTGACTCTTATTACCCCCTTCACCTACTGACGATTTATAGAACTCGATTTTTAAAAATGGAAACAATTGAGTGAATTCTTTCTGAAAATCTCTTACTGATTTATGTTCATCAATTTTTAGAGCAGACATGAGGCTGAGGACTGGCAAAATTTATATCAATCTATTTTATCAAAGATAAACGGACATTGGGGCAAGTGTGAATGATTACTATCAAGGTACGATATGATAAAAATCAGATGCAAAAGATCCCTCAGCCCGTTTATAGTACTGTTCAACATATTTTACTGAAAATGATAACATTAATAAACTGATAATCAATGATTAACAGTTTATTGGCTAATAATCTTCCAAAATGTTTAGGGACAGGAATCAACAGCATGCTTTAGCCGTGTGCTCACATTTATCGCTACTTCGCTTAGTTTTTCATTTTTAATGCTTTTGGCCATTGTTTCCATCGGATTGATTGCAGAGATCATCACTTCGCCAGTCTCGGTCTCTTGTACTGCAATATTGCAAGGCAACATTACACCAATTGTGGGTTCCAAGGTAAGCGCTTGATGGGCAAAACTGGGATTACAAGCACCAAGTATTTGGTATTTTCTGAAATCGACATCCAGTTTTTTTTTGAGGGTGGCCTTTACATCAATCGTTGTAAGGATACCGAAACCTTCCTTTTGTAGATTGTCTGTAATGTTGTCAATGGTATCATCGAATGATAAAGCTGACTTTTTTGAATAGTGATATTCCATGTTTCTGTGCTTATTTTTTACAAATGCATATTACTAAAGTTATACCGCTTTCTTTATGATCAGAATAAGGTCTTATCCTGATATTTATCAGTGTTGATGTAATAAAAAAAGACGTATTTCAGGCATTGTGAAATATTATTAATCATTAATTAGCCAGATTACATGCAAGTACTAATAAAATCCGTTCGCATTAACTTACAGCCAGAGTTAGAGGAGTTTATCCATGACAAAGTAGAGCGATTGGAGAAGCTAAATGATAGAATTGTGAGGGCTCATGTTACACTGTCTGTTGAACAAGGGAGTAGCCCTCAAAATAAAACCTGTGAAATTTTATTGTCTATTCCTGGTGAGGATCCTTTTTTGAAGAAAACGGGAGCCAGCTTTGAGGAAGCCGTTTCAGAAGCCGTTACTGCCTTGGAGACATTACTCCGTAGAAAAAAAGTCCGCTAGGCAATGTATTACAGGTTCCGCAGAATATGAATCCACAAAAAGCACATTGTGCAATCGAACCAATAGAGATGACGAAATGATGAAGAGAATATTGGTACCTACTGATTTTTCCACTTGTGCAAATGCAGCTGCGGAAATGGCAATGCGGCTCGCTAAGCTCAGTGGAGCAGAGATTTATTTTCTTCACTTGGCGGTTGGTGACTTCTCGCCATTCCCTGTACCGGGCAAATCAGGTAGCCTTGATGACAACCAAGCAGCAATTGAAAAGGATAATCTTGCCCAGATGGTGGAGGCAGCTGAAGCAGACGGCATTCGCGCAAAGTATGAATTGGTATTAGGCAATGGCAAGGAGCAAATTCAGGATTATATTCAACCACTTCAGATAGATTTTCTGGTAATGGGTTCGCATGGTGCTACCGGCATTAGAGAATTAGTAATAGGTTCAAAGACACAAAATGTAATTCGTAATATTAAAATACCCTGTTTGGTAGTGAAGGGAATGCCCAGAGCAAGTGAGTTGAAGCACATTGTGTTTGCGTCAGATTTTAGAAAGGATTGCTCTAGTTCGTTCGAGGTGGTTATTGCCTTTGCCAGAGTGTGGCACTCAAGAATACATTTACTGTTTGTAAATTTGCTTAATCATCTTGTTGATGAAAATGCTGCTCGTTTGATGATGTCTAATCAAATGGAGAATTTTTCAAATATTGATTATACACTCAATATGATTGAAACCAATGACAAAGAATTTGGAATAGCTCAGTTTGCCAAAGAAATAGATGCAGATATGATTGCAGTATCAATGGAAACCAGGACTCTTCTGAGTCGATTATTCAACCCAAGTGTTGCAGAACAGTTGATCAATCGTTCTGCAATACCTGTGTTGATTATTAAACAATAATTGGAAACTATTTTTTCGGGGCTGTTAGATTGTCCTTGTTAAAGGTCAACATAGGTACGTAAGAATGGAAAGCCAGTTTACGGGTTACACTTCTGCTGAATAATTTTTCAAAAAAGCTTAGTTTGTGAGTGAACATAACGAGGATATCTGCCTTTTTCCGGATAATAAAGTCGTCAATGGCCTCAGGTATAGCATCATTTTTAGATAGGTGAAAAGAAATTTTATCATATTTCATTTTTGCAATTAAATCCGATTTTAACTGTTTCGGAACAAGCTTGATTGGGGTATCCTCTGGAGTTACATGTAACACGTCAATATTTGCGTTGAATGGTTTAACAAACTTACAAACTGTGGATAGTTCCTTTTCCATATTTACTAAGTCAGTAGCGTACACTACTTTCTTGAAGTTCTTAAAAGTTGCATTCTGAGGCACTATAATAACTGGGACAATAGAACCCTGAATCATAGCAGCGGCATTGCTTCCAATAAGTACCTTTTGAAGCCCAGTAGCGCCAAGTGTCCCCATGATGACCAAGTCTATTTTGCTCTTTCTTAGAAATCGCTGAAGTACATTGGTTACGGGAAATCCGGTGAGAAGACGAACTGTAATTTTAAGCTCTCCTTTTATTTGAGACTTTATTTCATTTACCAGTATATCCAGTTCATTATTCGCAAATTTTTTCATTTCCGCTTCAAGTTTTGGCGTTACCATGATGGCACGCGAGGAAGCCTGGCTGTATACCACATTGACAATCATTAGTTCGGAATCTGTTTTTTTTGCCAGCTTGGCAGCATATAAAACAGCTACTTTAGAAGGTTTGGAGAAATCAGTTGGGACAAGAATGGTCATGGTTCATTATTTATTTTGAAGAATACCTAATAACACATCTATGTGTTGAAACCTCAATTTAGATGAGTTCCTTCAGTAAAAATATGACAGTGATCATGTAAGATGAAAACACAAATCAGCAATCAAATAGAAGAATATTTATTTGCTAATAATATTATACACCCTTAATTCTTCTGATGAAGGAAATGGCAGATGCTTTGTTCCAGCGAGCAAATCTTCCCCGTTGAATCAATAACTCATTATCCTCAGGATGATTAAGATAATAATAAAACACAAAGGGTGCTGTCGGATTCTCCCAACCCAACATTTGCCCGAATCGGAGATCGTTAAAAACAAGTTGGCCATCGTATTCTGATGCCACATAATAACCCTCTGAGAAGCGTTTTAAATGCTGAACATCTTCATGATCTGCTATGGGACTTAGGAGCTCTTCATTTCTGCTAAAGAACTGAAAGGGAATGGTAGTTTGCGAATCGAATACAGACCGGTAACCTATGTAAAAACCATCATCAGTTTCGGCCACGATGTTCCATAACCATACATTTCCTGGAGTAGGGGTAGTAAAGTAGCGCTTATAGTTAATTTGCTGGGCAGCAAAATTATTTTCGATAGGAGTTCTTACGAGCAGTTTGTTAGTCAATCCATAAGCTAGATAAAGTACACTAATTATAATTGCATTTCTGGCCCATTTCTTTCTTCCTGAATGCCCTGATGGACACAATACCAATAAGAAGGCAGCAACCCCCAAGGATATTGAGAACAATGGATCGGCAACAAAAAGTGTATGGAAAGACACACGATAATGGCTAAAGGGTTCGAACCAGGCGGTGCCATAGGCATTGAATGCATCCAGGAATATATGTACAAGTAATTGGATCGAGATAAATCCTGTCCAGGCGCGAACAGACATGCGAGGCACCCATCTCCATCTTGATAAAATTAAGGCAAGCGGATAGGCTGTTAAAACAATAAATAGAATGGAATGTGTAAAACCGCGATGGGCCAACAGATCATTTGCGGGGGATAGCCAAAAAGAGGCAACAAAATCGATGTCGGGAAGAGATTGTGCTGCCGCTCCAATGAGTAAAGCTTTTTTGCCCAATGACTTGCCGGCATATAATTCACCGATGCAAGCACCTAATGCAATATGAGTAAGGGAGTCCAAATGTTATTTTTTAAGGGCCACTCTAAAAATTGATATTTCCTGCAATACCTACTCTGTTTAGTAAAAGATATAACTTACAAACCTAATTGATCAAATTGAAATTGCCAGAGAACCTATTTGGTAAATATTCCGAGAATAATCGTGTCAACTTGGTAACAGGAGGGCGACCTTATTTTGATCAGCTCACGGAACTCATTTCTGGTGCAGAAAAGACTGTCCATCTTCAGACTTATATTTTTGCGGAAGACGAAACTGGTAAATCTGTGGCCAAAGCGTTGACGGATGCTGCCCAGCGGGGTGTAGAAGTATTTTTAATGGTAGATGGTTATGCATCTCAAGGCCTGAGTAAAGATTTTATTCACTCACTTAAGAAGCAGGGAGTGAAGTTTAAGTTTTTTCAACCGTTGTTTCGGAGTAGAAAATTTTATTTGGGGAGACGACTTCATCATAAATTGTGCGTGATCGATTTACGGTATGCGTTGGTTGGGGGTATTAATATAGCTAACCATTATAATGATATCCAGGGGAGCCCTCCATGGTTAGATTTTGCGCTTAGGGTAGAGGGTGATCTTGTTCAAGATTTGTTGGTACTGTGTCAAAAAACTTGGAATGGATTTCAACCGCTAAAACGAATTCCTAAAATCAAAAATGTACCTGCCTTCTCTATTCCTGAGGCGAATAAAAGTATGGTTCGCATGAGGAGGAATGATTGGGTGAGAAGATTGGATGAGATTTCATTGAGTTATATTGAATTGTTCAGAAGTGCGGAGTCCCAGATTACCATCCTTTCAAGTTATTTTTTGCCGGGTAGAATTTTTCGGAGGGCCATACGCAATGCCAGAAAACGTGGTGTTGAGATTACCGTAATTGTAGCTGGGGTCTCTGACGTGAAAATGGCCAAGATGGCGGAAAGATTTATGTACGAATGGCTATTGACCAACAGAATCAAAATTTATGAGTATAACCGTACAGTACTTCATGGAAAGCTTGCTATTTGCGATGACAGTTGGATAACGCTTGGGTCATTTAATGTCAATGACATTAGTACTTACGCCAGCGTGGAGCTTAACCTGGATGTTAAAGATTCCGTTTTCGCTCTTGAATTAAGAAGGCACCTTGAAAATAATGTGATTAACCATAGTACTTTGATCACGGATTCTTACATGGCAACGCATTCGAAATGGTATCAACGGTTTATTCACTGGAGTGCTTTTGTTGCGATTCGGATAATAATTTATTTCTTCACTTTTTATTTTAGAAGAATAGTAAGAACGGAAAACAGGAATTCTTGATATCGTAATGATTGATACTTGTCTTGTAAATTCAATCTGCTCTTTTGATAATAGAAGAATAGTTGTTGAGAATATTTTTCTAAGTAACTGATGTAAAAAAAACTTTTAATTTATCTGGTACCCCTATTGATAGAAGCCCCACAAGCAGCTTGACTGTGAAACTTTAGTTAAAAAATTTATACTTTTGTAGCCTCGAATCAAATATTTGAAAAATTCTATAACGTTCTCAAAAAACCGATGTGTGCTTAGAGCGGTGGCTGTTCTTTTATTAAACATGAAAGTCTAGAACTACTTCAAATAAGGAATCAGCAATCGGCCAGCCATCTGGAATATGTCTTGCTAAGTTCAGGCTAACAGTAATTTACATCAAGCTCTATCTATTGCAGGTTCTCAACGCATTAAAGGGTTTGTTGGAAGGTTGGTGGTTATGGTTTTTCTATTGCTAAAAAGAGAACCGCTTTTCTTAACAGAATTCATAAACACAACACCAAGAACAATTAGATAAATGTGGTAATGTAAAATAAAAACCCTTTGCCATAGCCCTTTATAAGGTATGATGCCAATGCGTGATAGCAAATAAATGAAGATCAATACTATGCCAATTATGAGTACAAATTTTGAGTACTTATTTAGTTTATGGCATTTCTTCTTTGCGAATATCTTGGAGCCTGCCAGAGGGATAAGAACCAACGCAAAGCCGCCAATAGCTCCGAATACATTATGTGTATTTGGTACAATGGTGTGATCATTCCCGATATGATTATTGGGAAACAAACCAGAGCCAAAGCCTTCGCCAAAGCCATATAGAATAATTAGCCATAAGAGTATAACTCCCCATTTTTCCTTTTTAAATTCTGTCTCCCTTATACCCAAGCCAAAAATAATTAGTAAAAGTCCAAACAAGACTCCCCACAAATTCATATAATTTGCAACAGGGCTATTTGCAGTGCCTAGCGAACTTTCTGTTTGAGAGGTGAAGTCGTACCCTGGATAAAACAATCCTAATAAAAAAGTGACAACAAAATCACCGACACAAGCGGAAAGACAGCAAATGAATGAAAAGGTGGCTATTGATTTGTGAGAATTGCTCATTCCTTAATAAAATCAACTTATACACATATAATCATATTTGAAATATGGGCGCCAAAATAACTGCATCCGCTTAGATGTTTTATTATCTGTAATGTCACACATTTAATGATTTAAATAGCCTGTACATTCATTTTTTTAAAAGTAGGAAGTGACTTAATTTGACTTTTTCATCCTATGCCTAAAATAGTACATGAACCACATAGGCTATTTGGCCGTTTTCTTTGGAAGTCTAATTGAAGGAGAAACCGCAATCATTACAGGTTCATTTCTATCGCATTGAGGTTATTTTGAGTTACCAAAGGTTATGGTCATCGCTATGTTGGCTGCACTTTTCATCGATTGGGTCTATTTTTTTATTAGCAGGAAACAAGGAAGAAAATTTTTTCATAGACGCCCCAAGCTAGAGATCAAGCTGAACAGAATAACAGAAAGGATAGAAGCGCACCCGATATTCTTTATGCTCTTTTATAGATTTATGCATGGCTTACGAATTCCCCTTGCAATAGCATTTGGCTTAAGTGGTTTTAGCGTTTTACAGTACGGGATTCTTAGTTTTATTGGTACTGTACTTTGGGTAGTTTCGTATTCTGCAATAGGATACTTTTTTGGCGCAGTCATAGCTGCTAATTTGACGACTATAGAACATCATGAGTTTCTAATTACTGCAGTCATTCTTTTACTTTCCTTATCTGTTTTTTATTTTATAAGAAAAAGAAATACCGGGAGTCTTATGAAACCCACTGGCACCTGTCAGACTTTACCAAAAGATTAGAATTTTTAAAACGCCCATCCTCCTGCGCCATTGGCAGGCCATTTTGAATTTAGGTTAAAATGCTGGCAGGTGTCAAGTCCACATATTCAAATTGATAGGATATGCAGTCACATTTGATATATCTATAAAAGTTATTGGTTCACTTACATTTCGGATTAAAATAACAATGATGGATGCAATCCATTATTAATTATATTTTTATTATTAATTTTAGACACAACCTCATTCTAATTTATGTCAAATATTAAAACTGTCATTGAAGAGTGGAGCGTAAAAGATCTTGAAGATGGATCATCTTTGAATATCACGGTATTGGGATGCACCGAATTAGGAAATCAATCGAAGCCTGGAATTCAAGTATGTTACATGGGTAACTTCATCAACTTTGAACCGTTGGCTGTAGAGCGATGGAATTATCAAGCTAGTAAAGTCAATGCATCAGAATATCTATTGGCTGATCTTTCCTGGACGGTGCATGAAGATCAGTATATCAAAGTATATCTTATTCCCGGTTCGCCCCTAAAGGCTAAGGTGGAAGTGAAAACGCGCAGCTCGAAGCCTGTTATCAAAGAATACGAACTTCCATTTGTGATAGCAGATTAAAAGTGGGTTCTAAAGATTCTTTCTATGAAAAGAAGTACGAATTGATAGTTGGTGTTATGGTTCACAAAATAGCGTTCAAATTATGCATCGCTAAAAATGAAAAAAGCTTTCAGGATTACTGAAAGCTTTTTGTACCTGAGGCCGGAATCGAACCGGCACGTCTTTCGACACACGATTTTGAGTCGTGCGCGTCTACCAATTCCGCCACTCAGGCAGGTACTTGGGTAATCGGGTTGCAAATATGCTCAAACTTTGAGTTTCTGACAATCTACAGCTCGATATATTTCTCAAGAGAAAATGCCTGTGTGCGTTCCGAAAATAATGTTTTCACCCGCCCCCATACGCTTCCAAAAAGAGCTGACTTTCTATAGCTTTCCAAACTTTCGGGACGATCCCAGTGACTTAAAGTGGTGTAACAGTTCGCATCCTCGCTGTCCTTAAGCAGTTGAAGATGTGAGCATCCCGGAAAATTTCTGATGGCTTCTTTGTTATCATTGAAAATTTCAAGGAATTCATCAATTCCTGCTTTTGTGAAGTGCATCCTTACAATTCGTATCAACATGGCTATTCGTCAAAAGTTATGCTTATTGGACTATCGTATATCAACCCTAAAAGTTCACTGGCATTGCCCTTATAAATGCCAATTTCCAATAATCCCTGGCTATTGAATATCAGAAAACAATCGCCCTGTTCCGTTTGATTGTAATTGTTATGTATTCGTCTGAATTTCTCCCCGCCAAACTGAACGGTAAAATTTTTTCCTTTGCTTAAAATGTCAAAATCAGTTTTGGGAATATTGGTAATAAGATTTCCATAATGATCTACCCTGATCACATGTCCCGAAATCAGCCTACGGGTGGCCTTCACATGCCTGTCGATCATTTTCTTAAAAGAGGGCATTGGCTTCCCCAGGCTTGTAATGGCAACGCCACTAGCGAGTTTGGCCGCTGCGGGGGCAAGTATGTCTTTTTCTGGGAAGGTAGATTCTATTGTATTGATAGTGTTGAGTGCTACAAGTTGTTGATGGGGTTTTGAACTGATCAAGCCAAATAGACCATTGTCTACTCCTGTGAAAAAATGATCTTCCAGTTGTAACGCAATGTGTGCATCTCCTACATTTCCTATTGCGTCTACTCCCACTAAGTGCACGGTTCCCTTTGGAAAATCTCTAAATGCCGCCCTGAGTAAGAATGCCCCATGAGCGACATCACAAGCCTCTACCTGATGGCTAATGTCCACGATATTAATGCCGGGATTTACCTTTAAAATGGCAGCCTTAATTGACCCGGCATAATGATCACTTTTTCCGCTGTCGGTAAGAAGGGTTACAATGGCCATTGACGAACTCTATTGCTACCTGCATCGTTATGAAGCGAGTAGTATATTTTTACTAGATTTAACCTCAAAAATAGAAGATTTCAACCACAATATTTCATTGATAGAAAAAAGCGTTACACTCGAAAATTTATCTTTACCTGATTTCCTTGGTATAGAGAATAAGAACATCAATCAATTAGCATCGGCTTTTCCTAAAAGTAAAATTGTTTCCAGAGGGAATGAAATCTTGATACAAGGGGATTCTGATGAAATCATTCAGATTACTGATGTACTGGATTCATTGATAAGACACTTTCATCAATATGGTAAGATTACTGAAGAGAATGTGAAGGGATTTATCACCCAGGAAAGGCAAGAAAATATCGCTGAAAACGATCCGGAGGGTCTTCTGCTTTATGGTACGCGGGGAACACCCATTAAAGTGAAAACAGTGAATCAACAGCGTCTTGTTGAATCTGTGAAAAGCAATGATCTCGTTTTTGCACTTGGCCCTGCGGGTACAGGTAAGACCTATATATCTGTAGCGATGGCGGTGAGGGCATTGAAAAATAAACAGGTAAAGAAAATAATCATCACACGTCCGGCAGTAGAAGCAGGTGAAAATCTCGGTTTTTTGCCTGGCGATTTAAAGGAAAAGATTGCCCCCTATTTGCGCCCTATCTATGACGCACTCCATGATATGATTCCTTTTGAGAAGTTGGGGTATTATATGGAACGTGAAATTATTGAAATTGCCCCACTGGCCTATATGCGCGGACGTACTCTTAACAACGCATTCATTTTGCTTGATGAAGCTCAAAACACCACGCCAATGCAAATGAAGATGTTTCTTACCCGTATGGGACCTAACTCAAAAATGATTGTGACAGGGGATACCTCCCAGATCGATCTTCCCAATAATCAACGTTCTGGCCTAAAGGAGGCGGTCAGAATTCTAAATCAAACAGAAGGAATTGGTTTTGTAGAACTCAATGAACGTGATGTGGTACGACATCGACTCGTAAGGAATATCATTCTTGCTTACGAGAAGCACCCCGAGTAACAATTGGGTTGATTCGGGAATTTCTTTATTGTAACTTAAGGCATGTTTCGGTGGATACCCTATGCCATGGTGAGAATTGCGGCATTCTTTATTGCGGGAATTTTATTGGGTATCTATCAGCCCAATCTAATTACGCTCCGTTTAGCTGAAATCATACTTTTCATTTTTGTGGCTCTTTACACGCTGCTTCACTGGAGTATTTCTAATAAAAGGAGTAATCTGGTTTTGGGAGGCATAGGTCTCTTTGCCATCTTTTTTGCTGGTTATGTACACTTATTGTCATTTATTGGCTGGAATCAACCTGATCATTTATCAACTTACAAAGGAGATATTAAATATTACCAGGCTTCACTTTTGGGCTTACCAGAAGACAAAACCAACTCTTATAAATATACCGTAAAGATTTTAAAAGTATTTGACGGAAAATCCTGGATACCCACCGATACAAAAGCACTGATTTATATTCGAAAAACTGAAGGACAATCCAATTTTTTTTACGGTGATAGAATATTAGTACGAGGAAAGCCTCAACTTTTACAGCCACCTCAAAATCCATTTGAATTTGACTTCAAGAGGTTTTTGAGTTTTAAGAACATCTACTACCAGCAATTTTTAAAAAGCGATCAGGTTCAATTGATCTCATCAATAAAGACAAAAGATTTAATGTATTATTCCTTCATCGCCAGGGAATGGGGTACGAAGCAACTCAAAGCACAATTGCCCAATAAAAAGGAACAGGCGATTGCGTTAGCACTTACACTCGGGGTAACAGAGGGTATTGACAATGAACTTCAAAGTGCTTATGCCTCCAGTGGCGCCATGCACGTACTGGCAGTCTCTGGATTGCACGTAGGTATTTTGTATGGAATAGTAATGTTGCTGCTTAGGCCATTACGGAACCAATCCTGGGGCAGATGGGTGATTGCGGTCATTGGTCTCGTAGTGTTATGGTCTTTTGCCTTTATTACAGGGCTATCTCCTTCAGTTTTAAGAGCAGTCACTATGTTTTCCTTTATTGCAATTGCAAAACCATTCGGAAGAAGAACAAGCATTTATAATACCCTCGCAGCTTCTGCATTTATATTACTATTATTCGATCCGTATTTAATTATGTCTGTGGGCTTTCAGCTGTCTTATCTTGCTGTATTGGGGATTGTCACCATTCATCGTCCGCTTTATCTGGCGTGGGAACCAAAGAGTGCAGCTCTTGATTGGATATGGAATATCTCTTGTGTTTCCATAGCCGCGCAATTGGCTACTTTTTCGTTGGGTGTTTTATACTTTCATCAGTTCCCCGTTTATTTTTTGTTTTCAAACCTCTTTGTTATTCCTGGTGCTATTGCTGTTTTGGTAACTAGTATTTTAGTACTGGCCACCAGTATAATTGCTCCACTTGCTGCTTTTTTTGGAACGATACTTCATTGGCTGATTCAAATTCTCAATTTTGGAGTATTCACTTTCGAAAAATTTCCATTCAGTCTTATCAATGATATTTATATCACCACCCTTCAATGCTGGTTGCTGATTTTGGCAATCGGGTTTTCGCTCCTTTTGTTTCATGAGAAGAAATTCTCTCTAATGATAATAACATTTGCTTTGGTAACTGTCTTTTCAGGGATTCAATGGCAACATCACATGGACGATGTAAAGAAGAATCGTTTTGTTGTCTATAATATTTCGGGCCATCAAGGTATTGAATGGATTTCAAATGGTCACTCACTATTTTTTGGGGATTCATCATTGGTTATGGATGCAGAACGAATGCGTTTTCATATAAGACCTAATCGTTTGTTTTGTGGTGTCAGTAATTTTGAAAATAATTTTTCTACCAAGGCACCCAAGGTATTTGAGAAATATGGAAAGAAAATTGGCATAATTAACAGCCCCATCTCATCCTGGCCTGGTAATTTAAAATTAGATTATCTGATTGTTGGAAATAATTCATTCCATTCGTTGGTCCAGGCACGGAATACCATCAATTTTGACAAATTAATATTGGATAGCAGTAACAGTTCATATCTTGCAAGTCGCATTCAAAATGAGGATGATGAGGTGGTTCACGCTGTTCAACATGAGGGTGCATTTGTAGAAATATTTTAATTATGAGCAATGTATTGTACGAAGTAAATGATCGGATTTGTTTTTTGACATTAAATCGTCCGGAGAAAAAGAATGCACTTAATGCGGAAATGGTTTCAGATCTCAAAGATCTATTTACCAAAGCAGAAGCCGATGCCAATGTAAAAGTGATTGTACTAAAGGCCAATGGCGATGTGTTTTGTAGTGGTGCAGATTTGGAGTCTCTTCAACAACTTCAAAAGAATTCCTATGAAGAAAATCTAAATGATTCTAAGCATCTAAAAGAATTATTCTTTCAAATTTACACCCTAAAAAAAGTAGTTATAGCGCAGGTGCAGGGACATGCGATTGCTGGTGGATGCGGATTGGCTACTGTATGTGATTTTGTTTTTGCTATCCCAAAGGCTAAAATGGGCTATACTGAAGTGCGCATTGGATTTATACCTGCTATTGTAATGGTATTCTTACTTCGAAAAGTGGGAGAACAGAAGGCAAAGCAATTGCTTTTGAGTGGGGAGCTAATTTCAGGAGAGGATTCACTGAAGTTCGGATTGGTGAACCATCTTGTTTCAGAAGGGCAACTGTCAGAAGAAGTGATTTTATTTTGCACTCGACTTATTCAAAATAATTCTATCCAGTCAATGGAGTTAACTAAGCAAATGATTGCTCAATCACAATCTATGACACTTGGGGATGGACTTGACTATGCTGCGGAGATGAATGCCAAGGCAAGAGGAACTGAAGATTGCAAGCGTGGGATAGCTGCCTTTCTGAACAAAGAAAAATTGACCTGGTAAGATTTAGCTGATGGAAACCCCGGAGCATGTACTTAAGCAATATTGGGGTTATGACCAGTTTCGTCTTCCTCAGGCAGACATTATTAATAATGTTTTAAAGGGAAGGGATACAGTGGCGCTTCTGCCTACGGGTGGTGGAAAGTCTGTTTGTTTTCAGGTGCCTGCTTTGATAATGGAAGGGATCTGTCTAGTAATTACTCCCTTAATTGCTCTGATGGAGGATCAGGTAAGTCAACTTAAGCGCAGAGGAATTGCCGCTCTGGCCATTCACTCCGGCATGAGCAGAAGTGAAATTGATGTGGCACTTGATAACTGTTCGTATGGGAAAATAAAATTTTTGTATTTGTCTCCTGAACGAATTCAAACTGAAATGTTTCAGGCAAGGGTTCAAAAAATGCACGTAAACCTGATTGCTATTGATGAAGCACACTGTATTTCTCAATGGGGCTATGATTTTCGCCCATCTTATTTACTTATATCTGATCTAAGAGAACTGAAGCCTGAGGTACCTGTGATAGCACTTACTGCCACTGCTACCAAAAAAGTAAAAGACGATATTATTGATAAGCTGAGTTTAAAAACGCCAGGAATATACAAAAAGAGCTTTGCCCGGGAAAACTTATCCTTTGTTGTCCGAAAAACAGAAAACAAGGAAAAGCTGTTGCTTCAGGTTGTTAAGAAAGTAAATGGTGCCGCCATTGTGTATGTACGGTCAAGAAGAGCAGCTGAAAAACTATCTGAATGGCTTACGAAAAGTGGAGTCACAGCTACATACTATCACGCGGGGTTGACTTACCACAAGCGAAGTGAATATCAAAAAAAATGGATTGAGGGGGAGACGAGGGTGGTGGTGGCAACCAATGCTTTCGGAATGGGAATAGATAAGGCCAATGTAAGAACGGTGATTCATATGGATATACCAGAAACACTTGAAGCCTACTATCAGGAGGCGGGTAGGGCTGGCCGGGATGGTAAGAAATCTTATGCTGTTGTGATTTGTCATCCTATTGATGTAAAAACAGTACGTGAAAAAGTGGAGCAATCCCAACCCGAGATAGCAGTATTAAAAAAGACTTACCAGGCTTTATCTAATTACCTGCAATTGGCGGAAGGAAGCGCAATGGGTGAGAGTTTTGATTTTGACCTCATCACATTTAGCAACCGCTACGAACTAAAGCCAATAATAACTTATGCTGCTTTAAAAAAACTGGAGGAGCAAGGATTAATTCAACTTAATGAAAGCTTCTATCGTCCATCAAAGGTTCATTTCTTAGTTGAAAAAAAAAGACTGTATGAATTTCAGGTAGCCAATGATCATTTCGATCATCTGATCAAGGGCTTATTGAGGTTGTATGGGGGAGAACTGTTCTCTACCTATGTAAACATTTCAGAATCGCAAATTGGTAGGGCGGTGGGTTGGAATATGTCTGAGACTAAGATAGCGTTGGATCAATTGCATAAGATGCAATTACTGGATTATGAGCAAGCCAGTGAAATCCCACAAATCACTTTTTTAATGCCACGACAAGATGCGGATCGCCTGCCTCTTGATAAAGCCAGATTGGAAGAAAGGCGAAATCTTGCTCTTACTAAGATGGAAGCCATGATTGAGTATGTGGAGCAATCTCATCGTTGTCGTACTCAGTTCATTCAATCCTACTTTGATGAAGAAACTTTTAGCACCTGTGGGGTTTGTGATGTTTGTCTCGACAAGAAGAAGAAGGAAAATCAGACAGAGATCAAGGATTATCATAACCAGATCCTTCTGCTATTAAAGCAAAGGCCAATGACCTCTGACGAACTGGAAAAGGAAGTTAATCCCAGTGATCAGGAATTATTGATTGAAGTAATAAGAGAAATGTTGGATGCCAACGAGATTAATTACGATGAGTTTTGGGTGTTGAGGATTACTTAACCCTCCAAAGCCTCTACCCCCGGTAATACTTTTCCTTCAAAATACTCTAAAAGAGCGCCTCCACCAGTAGATACATAACTGACCTTATCGTTGAGATTAAATTTAGCGATGGCAGCCGCAGAATCTCCACCTCCAATTAACGAAAACGCACCCTTTTCGGTAGCTTTTACAATTGCCATGGCTATCGTTTTGGTGCCAGTTTCAAATTTTTCCATTTCGAATACACCCATAGGGCCATTCCATAAAATGGTTTTTGAATTGAGAATTACCTCGCTGAACACTTGGGTGGCTTGCGGTCCTATATCCAGGCCCATCCATCCTTCTTTGATGCTGCTATTGTTGGCTATTTCCGTGTTTGCATTGGCATCAAATTTATCTGCAATCACTGAGTCAATTGGAAGATGAAGTTCCACGCCCTTTACCTTGGCTTGTTGAATTAATTTTTTCGCCAAATCTAACTTGTCATCTTCTACCAGTGAGTTTCCAATTTGCCCACCGAGCGCTTTAAAGAAAGTGTAACTCATTCCACCCCCAATAATGAGATGATCTACTTTGTTAAGCAATTTTTCAATGATCAGAATTTTATCAGAAATTTTTGCGCCACCCATAATGGCTGTGAATGGCTTGTCTGCTTTTTCAAGTACTCGTTTTGCGTTTTCAAGTTCAGCAGCCATCACAAATCCTGCACATTTTTCCTTAAAGAATTGTGCCACCATGGTGGTAGAGGCATGTGCACGATGGGCTGTACCAAACGCATCATTTACATAAATGTCACCCAACTTTGATAATTTTTCTGCAAAGCCCAAATCACCCTTTTCTTCTTCCTTGTGAAATCGTAAATTCTCCAGCAATAAAACTTCACCTGGCTTTAGTTCCGCTGCCTTGATTTCAGCTTCCTCTCCAATGCAGTCATCTGCGAATTGAATTGGGACACCAATCAATTGTTCTGCTTTATTTAAGGTATGCTTTAATGAGAACCGATCTTCAGGTCCTTCTTTTGGTCTCCCTAAATGTGACATTAGAATACAACTTCCTCCATCATCCAAAATCTTTTTTATGGTGGGAATGGTAGCACTGATGCGATTGTCATCCGTTACTTCTAACGTCTTTTTGTCGAGCGGAACGTTGAAGTCAACACGAATAAGTGCCTTTTTTTGTGCGAAGTTGATGTCACTTACTGTTTTCATAGGCTAGGTCTTTGAGATTCAGGTAAAACTTTCGTGAAAATAATACTTTTAGAGGGAGTGCTGAATGCTGGACCTCAATTTGTGGCGGCTCTTCTGAGACGGTCGTTTATGGCTTTCCCAATACCAGAATCTGGTACGGGCTCTGCTAAAATGATTTCAATGTCTATTTTTTGATCCAATTGTCTCAAAGACGAAAAGAGATTGCGAGCAGCCTCTTCCAGGTTTCCACTTTTGGATAAGATCAATTGATGATCGACTGATGAATCAGAGTTATTCATGAAACGAAGTATGCCCACGTTCTTTCCAATAAATTCTTTTTTGAGTTCATCAATATCACCTAAATAGAATTTTTTATTGGGTGCATAGTGGCTATCGAGTTGCCCTGGTGCGACAGGATTGGAGGAGGCTAATCTATAGGACACCTTTCCAATGATTTTTGAAATCTCTTCTTCACTTATTCCACCCCTGCGATAGATGATAGCGTTTTCATTTTCAAAGCCCACGATAGTGGATTCCAGGCCAATTCGGCAAGGACCTCCATCAAGAATGTATTTTATCTTATGACCCAATTGGCTGTTTACATGTGCTGCAGTGGTAGGACTTACATATCCAAAAGGATTAGCGCTCGGTGCTGCCAGCGGAAATGGCAAATCAGCCAGCAGCTTTCGAGTGAGATCGTGATTAGGGCAACGAATTCCAACCGTGCTGAGGCCAGAAGTAACGATATCTGGAATTATTGCTTGCTTGGGAAGAACCAATGTTAAGGGACCTGGCCAAAAATGATTGGCTAGCTTCATTGCTTTTTCTGGAAAGGATGCCGCAAACTTCTGGGCTTGTTCAATAGTGGCCACATGAACAATAAGAGGGTCAAAAGTGGGTCTATCTTTGACGGCAAAGATTTGAGTAACCGCAGTGGGGTCAAGTGCATTGGCGGCCAGCCCATAGACTGTTTCCGTGGGGATGGCTACTAATTCACCACCGGAGAGAAGCTTTTTGGCTTGGGATATGTCCTTTCCTATTATTGCCATTTTATTAATCCAAAGCTAAAATCTATTTTGCTAAGATTTTAACCCAAAGTAGAATGAGTAATAAAACCAGATCAATTTTAAAGGCAATTGCTGTGATAATCGTGCTATTGGCCGTTTTAATGGACCTTCATATTATCATGATACCGGCCATCGCAGTGTATAAGTTTTGGATGGTAGTGGCTGCCTTTGGTATTATGATTATTAGTTCCAAATAGCATTTAGGTGAATCAGTTTATCTTTCATACGAAGAATTGATTTCTCCTTGCTGTATTTTTCCAAAATGGAGAGGTTGACCCACTGTATGTCGTGAGATTCATGATTAATAGACACGGGATCAGTCTCATCGGCAGCAAATAAGAACCTTACGTCATAGTGCAAATGTTCGGGAAAATTGTCCCGTGCCGGAATCGTGTGGATGTCGATATCAAATATTGAGTCCCTGCTTAATGTGGCCCGGGTAAGCCCAGTTTCTTCCTGTAGTTCTTTGAGCGCTACGTTCATCACATTTTCATCACCATCGGCATGGCCACCGGGCTGAAGCCATTTATCAAGTTTAGCATGGTGTACCAGCAGTACTTTTGTGAAGTAGGAGTTGGCTATCCAAGCAGAGCCAGTAATATGACCTGGTAAGTGATCCCTGTGGAAACACATGGGATGCTTCAACAATGTCTTAAACTGGGTGACAAACAAAAGCTCCTCAGGATAGGAGGAGCCGTAATTCGTTAATTCTTCAATGAGTTGGTGTCGATCCAAAACTATTGTATGATTACCGTGGCTTTGTTGAATTTACCTTCTTCTAGCTGCCCGATTTGCTCTCCACCACCTGCATTGTCCATATCATCCTTACGAGCAATCACATAATATGATTTGGGCTCAAGCTTTTTAAACTTCACCACTCCCTTTTTATCTGTAACATCTTCAATCACCACATTGGTTTCAGCCAGATAATCAGCCTCCGTCTCATAAATTTTAACAGTTGCTCCCTCAATGGCATTGCCCAGATCATCACGCACGGTTAGGGTAAGTGACGTATTAAAAATTTGTGCCTGACTATCAATAGCAGTCATTAGCAATAGCACGAAAGGAAGAATTAGTAATTTTTTCATCTTTATGGTGTTTTAGATATACTACTACATAGTTACCCAAAGGGTTTCAAAAAATAAAGCCAACGCAATATTCAATTCTAATTTTTGGAGTAGGGTTGTTTGTACAATTATTTTAACAAAGCCACACCACCGCGCTTTTCCTGAACGCCCAGCTCGGGACGGAACGAGCTCACATATTTGATAACGTAGGCATAAGATCCTCCTGGGAGCGGTTGGCCTGTGTTGTTATAGGTGCCATTCCATTTGAAATATCTGTCATTGGACTGGAATACTAGCTCGCCCCATCGGTTGTAGATAAAGACTTCAAAATTATCTGTGATGAAGAATGAGAAAATTGAGAACGCCTTGTTAGAATCTAAAGAGCTAGTAGGCCTAAAGGCATTAGGTGCTACTAATTTTGGAATGCACTGACTGAGTACTTCGGTTTCATCAGGAGAGACACAGCCAAATGAATTGGTAATATCTACTCGGTACAGTCCTTCGCTGTCAGCTGTGTAAACCTGATCGGTATAACCCAGTGTCAATTCATTTTTAAACCAATTATATTGACTGAATGTACCCGGATCGAGATCCACCTGTCGGGTGGTTGGATCGTTATTGTCGGGATCGTCACAAATAATTACCCGATTGGGAAGATTGCCCACAGGGATAGGCGACTTAATCACCTGTATTTGTGTAGAGGCTGTACACACGGACTTAGAAATTTCTACCCGGTAGGTTCCTTCCTTGGTGCGGGTAAGAGTAGCATTACTTTCATTGGAGATGACATTGCCATCTAAAAACCAGGAATAGGAAACGCCTGTAGCTACAGATGAAGCAGTCAGTGTAAAAGGCAGGTCATCATCACATACTGGTGTGGAGGTAAGGCTGGCAGTTACTGCACCCACTACATTTACAGGCAGAACGGGTGAATCATACGAGCAACCGTTAATGCCGTTTACAACTGTGACAGAATAGTTTGCACCATTTTCTGTGGTAGCCAAAGAGATTTGTTGACCCAGAAGACTAGATTGGAAAATACCACCCCTAAACCATCGGTAGGTATAAGGGCCGCCAGGGCTGGCTGTAAGTATAACGTTTTCAGCACAAGCATCGCTTTGGGTGAAAGTGGGAACAACATCTGAATCAATATTAACAATAATATCTTGCGTGTTTGGACATTGGCCAGCAGAGGTGGCGGTTACCGAGTAAGTAAACTGGCCTTGTCCGGGATTGATTTCAATGGTTGCTAGGTTGGCAGATCCAATAATTCCAGGCCCTGTCCAGATGTATCCTGTGGCCCCACTTGCCGTTACCGTTTTTGTAGGTGAACAAACGTCTGAAGTTAAAGCAATTGGTACAGGGGCGTTTGGTGTGACGGCAACATTATTAACAGAGAAAATACATCCATTGTTATCTGAGATTTCAATGGTGTAGACGTCTTCCGGCAATGGGCTCATATCAAATACTGGTGTTACAGAACTTGTAGGAGCAATTACTTGAGCACCACTTGAATTGCTTAATACCGAATAGGATAAAGGAAATGCAACTGCTGTTGTTGTTACCCTTACTGTTACCGGGGCGCAATTTGGAGCTTGTGCAAGGGCAGATGCAGTGAATGGGGCATCACTCAACCCAAATGCTTGTGAAATGGTACAGCCAGAAATTTGATCGGTAACAATGCCTGAGAATGTTCCTGCCCGTTGTCCGCCTAAAGGCCCTACTAAAGTAGGAGCGGTTTGATCAAAATCTTGCTGATTGAATCCTCCCGGACCAGTTAAGAAATAAGAATAAGGGCCACCCGTTGGGACACTGGGATTTATTTGTAAAGAGATACTTCCATCAATTGTATTACAAGCGGATGGGTTAATGCCTGTCATGGTAAATGAAGGCGAAACATTAATGGTATATGTTTTTGAATCTATCGTAGTGCAGGTTGTAATGGGATCGGTAACCGTAACTTCGTAAGTAAACACTCCCGGTGTGGTCACATCTACGGCTTGTACCTGAGAGGTACTGGCGGGTGCCCCATTGATGGTCCATGCAAAAGTTGCCCCAGGATTGAATGCGTTCAGTGCTGGCGTATTGTTATCCTCGCAAATGGTGATGTCTGGACCTAAATCAAGCTGGGGCCTGTTATCTACTATAATGCTTTGTGCCGCAGAGGAACAACCGTTGGCGTCCGTATTTGTTACTGATAGAAGTGTAGGTTGGTTGACAGTGAGCAATTTAGTGGTATCACCTGAGGACCAAAGATAAGTGTACCCCGGAAAATTATTTGTATTGGCATCCAGCGTAATGGCTCCACTGCATAAAGCAGCCGCTCCCGGCAGGGTGGGTGATGGCGGAGTGGGGGCAATGCGTACGTTCTTTTGTACTACAAGATTGGGTGATCCTTCCTGCTGAAGGCAGCGGTTGGTAATGGTCATTATCACCGTGTATGATCCAGTGGCAGTATATAAGTGGGTGGTGTCAGCGGGTGCATCAAAGGGTACTCCACCCTGGCCTACGCCAAAAAACCATTGGAATTGGTCAATCGCATCAGTAGGAATTCCAGTAAATCGTGTTGGTGTTCCAAAGCAAATTCCATCAAAAGTGAAATCGGGCCCACCCGTGGCGTTGGAAATGATTTGGGTAAAGTTGGGGAGTCCCAATCTGCTATTGGTGCCGGCCGCCAATGTAAATCCGGAAAAATTAACAGGACTGTTGAGGGTCGTATCTTCCACAGCCTGAATGGTACCCAGTACATTGCTACCATTGATGGCCATGTAAATTTGTCCGTCCGGCCCGATCTGCAATGCTCCCAGTTCCTGTGCAGGTTCCGGGGTTATATTTCTTAGGTAAGGCATATCCAATGAATCGAGAAAGTATTCGTACACTGATGAAGGTGCCGGTGATCCTTTTAATGTGGCAAAAACCTTATTGCCCCCAGGGGAGAATTCAATTCCATAAACTTGCCCATTGGGTTCTTTTAGATCTATCTTTCTATAGTTGGTAATTCTACCGGAAGAATCCACCAATGTAAAAAGTTCTACAAGGTTACTGGTACCAGGATTTGACAGGGCTACAGCTACATTGTTTCTGGCTCCCAATTTTATATATCCTTCACCGGTTTGTGGATTTTGAAAAGTATGGTCGGAACCAATGCTAGAGTATACCGGATCTCCTATTCCCGCAGCAGTAATAGGATAGGACCTAAAAGTATTGTTACCATATTCATGAGCGATCAACCAATTGCCATTGGCAGTTATACGTTCAGTGCTTTTGGCAAACAATAAAATGTTTTGTTGTGTAACGGCTCCTAGACCACCATTGGGCTTGATATCGAAGAGAGAATAACGAAGCTCATTGGCGGAAGTACCATCGATGGCTTGGGTGGTGAAAATATAATAAAGTGTTTCGTCACCAGGCACAGGCACTATGAGTGCTGCTTGTGCAGAAAGCGGATCGCCTCCAATCCCAGTAGCAATTTCCGTATGCGTTCGATCATACACCTTGTTCCCATCGGTATAGAAAATTAGTTTGCCATTGCGATCTGAAATAGTAGAAGTTCCTTCCGGGGCATCCATGGCACTGTCATCAAGCGGAGTGGGGGGATTCGGTAAGGTATTAAAATCAATACCTGCCCGATTACCAAAGTACCAGACATTGGCCCGCTGATCTTGAAGTTCATATTCTTTTACGTTCACACCTGCGTATACCGAGCATCCGGAAACATCGGTTACTACGATATAATAATATCCTGCCGAATCGGGTGTCAGCGTAAGGCCGGTGTCTCCATTGGACCAAATGGCAGAGGCTGGAGTGCCTCCGGTAACTTTAGCCGTTACCTGAAATAACTTAGGGGATGCCGACCCTCGTGGAGGTGGAAATTCACTACGACATGCCGTTGTATCCTGTACCAACTGCAACTGCAAAGGTTGTGCGGTAATTGTTATGGGTTGTGAAGTGGTTTGGGTTTGACCTTGATAAAAGGCCGTAAGACTCACATTGAACGTATTGGCAGTTTGATAAGTATAGATGGGACTTGCTCCTCTGGCCACCCCTGCACCATCCCCAAAATTCCACACTAGGCTGTCTGCAGCCGGGGTCACCACACTAAAGAAAGCAGTTGGTGCATATTGACAAGTACCAATCGAAGTAAAGCTTACGTTAAGGGTAACATCTTCATGTGGCAAAAAGGAGGGAAACTGTGTGGCGTCAACGTTGGCTGCACCAAAAGGTATATCCGTGTAAACTACCTTACTGGCCACCGAATCTATGCTTGTGAATTTCCCTATCAAAAAAGGCCCACCTGAGGTGGCTTGATAAAGATGATAAATTGCATTGTCAGGTGCGTATTGAATCCCATAACTTCTGAACACAGGGTTAGGCAAAATTGAAGCCAATGTGACACCCGTATTGTTATAGTCATATTGTAACAAATCAGCATTCACTCCGGCTTCGCCATATCTTGAAATATATAAGTACTGACCGGAAGTGCTCCACTCAATATCGTAAATAGATTGAGTGCTAACGGTAGGCAAGCCGGTATTAAAAATATATCGGTCAAAAGAAAAGGCACCCGTTGTGTTATCAAAATTTAATATCAGTGCATCGGTAGAAGGCCCTTGTGGGGAAACTGCAATTTTTCCCAGAGCTGCATTGTAAGCAAAATTGGCCACGGTAAGGGTAAGCCCGACACCCGAAGTGGTAATGGTGTTGAAAGTGCCGGAATAGCCGGTGGGGTCAATTAATGTAGCTGAATAATTTTGAGAATTTACTTCATGAGTGATTAACCAAAAGTCGGTATTGTTGCTGTGGGGTACTACAATCATTCCCTCTGATCTGTTGGGTAATCCGGGTATTGCTACGTTTTTGGATTCTACATCTCCCAACCCAGGAGAAGGAAAAACGGCATTACCGAAAAGATTCATGTCCACCACACTTCTACTGATGGTTCCTCCAGCAGTGAAGTTAGCAGTATTGGTGAAGAGGAAATATTTTCCAAGTTGGCCCGGTACAGCGGAGACAGCAGTAGGTTGATTGCCAGCACTATTTGCAGTTAACCCATTTCCATTGGGCATAATACCATGATTGGCATCATAAACATTCGCGCCATCGGAATAAAACAAAAGATTTGCATTTCCAGGGTCTGTCGCCACTGAACTTCCGCCCGTCCCAAAAGGTGTCGCCTGATTAGCCACATTGCTTGCAGTATTATTCGAGCGATTGAAGCGAATTCCATTGGAGGAATTACCAAAATACCAATTGTTTCTGGTCAGCTCCTGAGCAGATGCGAAGGAGAAAGAACAGAATAAAAACAAAAAAAGAATTTTATTTACAGACACGCTCGGAATTCTAGAGTTCATTATGGTGTGTTACACATTCAACCTAATCTTTCAAACTTTCTTCATAAAATTTAAAACGCCTAACGTATGCTAAATTATACATTTTGGCTGAAAAAATCGTTAAGTAGCGTAAGCTTAACCCCCGAATGCTACTTGCATTTTTATAAATAGGGATAAACGTTTTAATTTGCTTTAATGGAGATAATCAAATCCCCCAAGATGCTGTACAAGTTGTCCCTGATTCTTGGGTGTATTCTGTTGATGCACAAACCGGTAACTGCTCAAGATCCACAATATTCTCAATTTTATGCAGCACCCCTTTATTTAAATCCTGCTTTTGCGGGATCTACCAATCAGGCCCGTTTTGGTATTAATTACAGAAATCAGTGGCCGGCCATCGATGCCAACTTCACTACTATCTCCGCCTTTTTTGATACTTATTTAGAAGACATAAACAGTGGGGTAGGGGTAATGTTGACACGGGACAGAGAGGGTATTCTTGGTTTGCAATCCATTAACCTTGCGGCACAATACTCATACAACCTGAGTTTAACAGATGGGCTTTCATTTAGGCCTGGTGTCCAAATCGCTTTATATCAGCGTTCTGTCAATTTTGACAAACTTACTTTTGGAGATCAGTTTGACCCTGCAACAGGAGATGTAATCAATCCTACTTCCGCGGAAGCTTTAGGCGGAGGAAATAAGTTTTTTCCTGATCTTTCATTTGGCGGACTGTTCTATACACCACGTGCATGGTTGGGTATAGGGGCCCATCACATTACACAGCCCAATCAATCTTTAATAGGAGAGAAGAGCAAGCTTCCAATGAAACTATCTGCGCATACGGGCATTAAATTTCATTTTAGGCCTGGAGTAGTCGGGTCGGGAATTTATGCCCGTCAAGCAGAGCGCAGCATTGCACCCGCGCTACAATACAGACATCAGGGGGAGTTTGACCAGATGGATATTGGTACCTACCTCACTTTAGAACCCTTGATCCTTGGTATGTGGTACAGGGGAGTTCCATTTAAAAAGGTAAATGGTTTTAGTAACAATGAATCGATTGTTCTATTACTTGGCTTTACCAAAAAAGGAGCAAAAGATATTCTCAATATTGGTTACAGCTATGATTTTACTATCTCCAAGCTAGGACCGGGTAGTGGAGGCGCGCATGAATTTAGTTTGGTTTACTCCTGGTCTACGCGTGATCCTAGAAAACCACCTAAGGACAAGTTGATTATTCCGTGTCCTGATTTTTAAAGTTTACTCTACTTACCTCATTTTACATGAATCATCCAGCCCGATGTGAAGCAGAGCATCTCCTGCATTAATCACCGGGGCATTGTTCAAGCCTATAACGTATCCAGTCGTGGGTGCCTTGATTTGCTCTTTGAAACCTCCAAACGGATCTGTCATGGTGCCTAGCCATTGATTTTTCTCCACCTTATTGCCGGCAAGTATATTCGCTTGAAATAATCCTGCAGTGCGGGCCCTCACCCAGGTAGAGTTCCAGATCACCTTATTCTCTTCACTTGCTTCAGGGGCCCAATCGATCATTTTCAGGTGCTTCATTAATCTCAATGTTCCCGAAAGACCTGCCTCTATAGCATATGTATCGAACCTGAGGGATTCACCACCTTCGTAAACAATAATGTTTTTTCCTTTTTTACTTGCAGCCTGCCTTAACGATCGAGGTCTGAATGGAGAGTCGATGGTAAATGGGGCATTAAAGGCAGCGGCAAGCTCTGCATTTTTTTCGTTGCTCATTACACACCTTACCTGCGGGTAGTTAGTTCTGGCGGCTCCACCAGTGTGAAAGTCGATCCCATAGTCGATATAGGGAATAACCTCTCGCATAAGATGGTAGGCTACCCGGCTGGCCAATGAACCTGTTTTGTTTCCGGGAAAAGAGCGGTTGATGTCTTTGCCATCCGGGACTTCTCTGGAGTAATTTAGAAAACCATAAACGTTGACTATGGGCATACACACTACAGTACCCCTTTTGGTTCTGTTTAAATCGCTGTCCAATATTCTCCTTACTATCTCTACCCCATTAATCTCATCTCCATGCATGCCGGCCATCAAAGCGAGGACAGGGCCATCTTCTAAGGCGCGATGAACGAAAATAGGCGTATCTATTTGTGTGTGGGAAGGGAGTCGGGCGATTTTAATATCTATTTCTTTTGACTCACCCGGTTTAATTTCCTGACCTGCTATTTTTATCACCTTCATGACTTCTTCAGATTAAAGCAGACGTACATATTTATTGTTTGAAAGTTGTAAAATTATGAGCTTACTCTGAGATTGAATGTGAATCGATATCTATATATCTTCAACACATTCAATAGTATTAAACATTACGTTCAACATACCGAATTATTTCTCTGGCGATGTCTTTGTTCGTAGCCCCTTCAATACCTTCCAAACCAGGTGAAGAATTGACTTCCAAAACGAGTGGCCCACTGGAGGATTGTAGCATATCTACTCCGGCTACACCAAGTCCCATGGCCCTTGCAGATTTTAAGGCTGTATTTTCTTCTTCGTCCGATAATTCAATGATTGAGGCACTCCCGCCCCGATGTAAATTGGAGCGAAATTCGCCTTCCTTTCCCTGTCTTTTCATGGCTCCCACCACTACGCCATCAACAACAAAAGCCCTGATATCAGCTCCTCCTGATTCTTTAATAAATTGCTGAGCAATAACTCTTGCTTTAAGCCCATTGAAGGCTTCTATAATAGAACTGGCCGCATTATGGGTCTCAGCCAGCACAACACCCAGCCCCTGTGTTCCTTCTAATAGTTTTAAAACCAATGGGGCTCCACCCACGGATTCGATCACGTGATCAACATCTTTGGTGTAATTGGTAAAAACAGTTTTGGGCAACCCAACACCTGCTCTTGCTAATATTTGCAAGCTTCTCAATTTGTCTCTTGACCTGACCAAAGCCTGTGATTCAATGGCTGTAAATACTTTCATCATTTCAAACTGACGTACCACTGCCGTGCCATAGAATGTGACTGACGCTCCTATACGTGGTATTATCGCATCGATGCCTTCTAAATAAGCTCCGTTATAATATATTTTTGGGTTCTTCCTTTCAAGCTCAATGATGCATTTCAAAGGATCGACAACAATTGCTTCATGACCTTTCTTTCTTGCAGCTTCAACCAGCCTCATGGTTGAATACAATTTTGCGTTTCTTGATAAAATGGCAATTCTCATAATAAATGTTTTGAGCTTATAACCTCAACTTGCTTGTTACTTACTGTTTCTTCTTTTGCCATTGAATGATACATCCTGCTTTGCCACATCAATGAGGAACCTGTTTTTTAATACTCGCCTTCCCAGTAAGATTGGAAACTTTAAATTATCCCTGTCACTTAAAGAGAACTGAGTTTTGAATGTTCTGCCATGGATTCTTACGGTGGTTTTAATAATGAACCGTAACTCAGCCTGACCAAAGGAATTTTTTATTTCTCTTTGATCGTATTCATCAAAGGTAAACTTCATTCCGGTAAATTCAGGGTGTTCCTCGTCCAATAATATAAATTCAAGCTTACCATTTACCAATTGAACATTGGAACAATGAAGTGCGCTTGTATAGGCACCGGTATCAATTTTTGCCTGAATATTAGAAAGTCCTAGCCCTGGCAAATCTACACGGTCTGATCGTCCTAAAATGAGCATGACGTAGGTGAAAGGTTAATATTTAAATAAAATGCTAAGCTAAATAAGCTGACAATAAAGGGAATAGCCAGGTTAGCTCAAAATTGGATAAAAATAAAGCCCCACAAGGGGGCTTTAAAAACTTTAAAATTAATTTATTATTTGGAAACAGTAAATGCCACCTGGGTGTTTTCCCATTTCATTACCACTTTATTTCCCACCACTGCAATGTTGAAAGTTTCCACAAAACTGTCTGTCTTTGAGGGTTTTACTTTCACCCTTAAGACATCGTCTTTCTCATTGTAAGTAGCAGAACCCCATTCGATTGTCTTATTAATTATGATGGTCCATTCTGCTTCACCGGGAATAGTAAATAAAGCATACTTTCCTTTGGCGATGGCTTTGCCCTCTACTTTGGCATCAGCACTAAACTCAATGGAGGTAGTAGCATTGGCACCTGTTCTCCACACTTCACCGTAAGGCACAAGGCCTCCCATAATTTTTCTTCCTTTGGCGGAGGGTTGGTGGTAATCCACCACTACTGATAGTCCATCGATTTTACCTTCCGCTTTGCCTGGAGGGCTAGCCATCGGTTTTTGAGCTACTGCGGTAGCGGCAGCAAAAACGACCAGCATTAAAAGCACATTGATTCGAATCATAATTAAATCTAGTTTGGTTTTTAGTTAGCAAATGCAAAAGTGCCCCTTTCATTAAAGTGCTTTTCTGCATTATTAAAAATAAGTTGAAACTATCTGGCTAAACGGCTGAAGTAGTGGTAAGGTTACTTTATCCTTCGATTTCATGGATAGATGGATAGAAAATGTCACCTACTTACCAAATGGATTTAATGCCGAAAGGGCTCTTTTTCCTCCACCCATTTTGTTCATGGTCTTCATCATTTTGCGCATTTGCTCAAATTGCTTCAATAATTGGTTTACTTGCTGTACGCTATTTCCACTTCCTTTGGCAATCCTGTTTTTTCTACTGGGATTAATTTTATCCGGATTAGTCCTTTCTTCATTGGTCATCGACCGAATGATTGCTTCAATGGGCTTGAAAGAGTCGTCATTAATATCAGCATCTTTTAATGCTTTGCCCATGCCAGGAATCATTCCCATAAGACTTTTCATGTCTCCCATTTTCTTGATTTGCTCTAACTGTGAGAGGAAGTCATTAAAATCGAATTGATTCTTTCTAAATTTTTTATTGAGCCGTTGTGCCTCTTCTTCATCAAAATTTTGTTGTGCTTTCTCGACCAAGCCTACTACATCACCCATACCCAGGATTCTTCCTGCCATCCGATCTGGATAGAAACGGTCAATGGCCTCCATTTTTTCCCCTGAGCTGATAAACTTAATGGGCTTGTCTACCACTTTGCGAATGGACAGAGCAGCACCACCCCGGGTATCACCGTCTAGTTTTGTCAGCACTACTCCGTTGAAATCGAGGCGCTCGTTAAATGTTTTGGCGGTGTTTACCGCATCCTGACCCGTCATGGAATCCACAACAAAAAGCGTTTCCGAAGGATTGATCGCTTTCTTCAAATCAGCGATCTCATTCATCATCGCTTCATCCACGGCCAGACGTCCAGCAGTATCTACTATTAGTACACTGATATTATTTTTCTTTGCGTGGTCAATAGCAGCCTTGGCAATCTTTACTGTATTCTTGTTATCGGGCTCAGCGTAGACCTCAACCCCAATTTGTTCACCCAAGACTTTCAATTGATCAATGGCAGCAGGACGATAAATATCACAGGCAGCCAGCATTACCTGCTTTCCCTGACGCTTCAGGTAGTTGGCAAGTTTTCCCGAGAAAGTTGTTTTACCGGATCCTTGAAGACCCGCAATAAGCACGACTGCAGGTGATCCACTGAGTTTGATATCTTCACTTTGCCCGCCCATCAGGGAAGTGAGTTCATCATTGGTTACTTTCACCAACAATTGACTGGGCGAAACCGCAGTGAGTACATCCATGCCTATGGCTTTCGCCTTGATGTCATCTGTAACTTCTTTGGCAACCTTATAATTAACGTCAGCATCAATTAAAGCTTTCCTAATTTCTTTAACCGTGGTAGCAACGTTGATTTCCGTGATTCTACCTTGTCCTTTAAGGGTTTGGAAGGCTTTATCCAGCTTGAGACTTAAACTATCGAACATGTGTATATTTCAATTTGAGGGCTCAAATTTAAGACCTTGATAGGGGGTAACCAAATCCTGAAAAAGGGGATAGAGGTCATTTTTCGTTCAATTGATTATAACTCCTGAATTTATTGGCACAAAAACTTTCACCTAGACCTAAAAAAGAATATAGGACAGGCTTCCCCTTTTTTGAAATTGGTTTTTCCTTCACCTAATTCCATAAAGGCATTTACTTCCTTCAAGTTGGCAAAGTCACCTGAGCCTCCTCCTGTGATGGGATAAGCGATTTGTTTTCCCAATTCGTTCCCAATATTAACTTGTAAGAAATAAGTGAGATCACCATGGAGGGTATAGTCGCTGGCCAGAATAGCATGCTCGGTGTTTTCTGAAAGACCCCAGCTTTTTTGTAACCACGGTTTTATATACTTGTAAAAGCACATGAAGGTAGAAACAGGATTGCCGGGCAATGCGAACACAGTTTTGCTGGCTGTACTGCCAAACCAAAATGGTTTGCCCGGCTTTTGTTTCACTTTGTGAAAGTGCTTTCTAACCCCCAGTTGGCTTAGCACTTCTGGTATGAAATCGAACTTACCTTTGGACACACCCCCTGAAAGAATGATCAAATCATGTTTTTGGAGAATTTCTGCTAGTTCTTTTTTGATGACTTCCTTATTGTCACGCAGATGAAAAAGTTGTGCCCCGCACCCCATCCACTTCAAGCCTGCTTGAAGTGCATAACTGTTGGATCTTCTGATTTGGTGTGCCTCAGGAGTTTTATCAATGTCCACAAGCTCATCCCCGGTAGAAATGATAGCGGCTCTGGGGATAGACTTGACCAGCACATTGGCTTTTCCCACTGAAGCAATCAAAGCAATTTCAGAAGGGGACAACTGTGTTCCTTCTTTTAACAGCACTTGGTTTTGTTGGGCATCCTGGCCTTGGGTGTGCACATTTTGATTGGATTTAATCTCAGAGATAAGAATGGTAGCCTTGTTGTTTTTTATTTCCAAGTCTTCGTATCTGATGACTGTGTCAGTATTTATAGGAAGAGGTGCGCCAGTCATTACTTCCAAACAATTCATTTTATGGCTGAGGGATTTTTGAGGTACCCCAGCGGCCGCCATCCCCTCAATCTCAAAAGTGACATGCCCCAGGCTAAACTGATCATATTGGATGGCGATTCCATCCATCGCCACTCGATTGAAAGGAGGAAAGTCACGGTCGGCCAGAATGGGTTCTGCCAACACCCTATTTATTGCTTGAGAAATAGGAATCCTTTCTGGAATGGGTGAAAAAAGGTGGGATTCAATTGCTAATGTGGCTTCGGAAACGCTTACCATGATTATTTATAACTTTGAAATGCGACTTAACAGAAATAGATAATAATTATTAAAGTTAATGAAATATGAAGCCCAAACTCTCACACATAAATGCCAGTGGTAATCCTTTGATGGTGGATGTTTCTGATAAGAATGCCACAAAGCGAATCGCCAGGGCACAGGCCGTTGTAAATGTAGGCCCCGAAATTATAGCCTTGATTAAAGATCAGGAGATTATGACAAAGAAAGGCCCTGTGTTTCAAACCGCAATTATTGCCGGAGTATTGGGGGCCAAACAAACATCTTCCCTGATTCCTTTGTGTCATCCTATTGGGTTAGAGGATTGCCAGGTGAATATTAAAGCAATTGGCGACAGGATAGTGATTGACACGTCTGCCACAATTACATCCAAAACTGGGGTAGAGATGGAGGCGCTTACAGCTGCCTCGGTGGCGGCACTTACCATTTATGACATGTGCAAGGCCATGTCGCACTATATAGTAATTGAAGAAATTAAGTTGATGGAAAAGACAGGAGGGAAGAGCGACTTCAAAAGAGATGAAACCGATTAATACCCCAGCACTATATGGATTGGTATTAGAAGGAGGTCTTAGTTCCCGTATGGGGAAAAGCAAAGCCCACCTAACCTACCATAATCTCCCGCAGCGAGATCATGTTTTTGAATTATTAAAAAAAGTGTGCGTTAGCGTTTATTATTCGGCCAATAGCCAAGCACCGGTGGATGATCAAACAATAGTGGATGCTTACCCCTTTCAAGGGCCACTCAATGGAATTTTAAGTGCTTTTAATCATAAGCCAGGGGTGGCATGGCTAACAGTACCGGTCGATATGCCGCTTGTGAACGAGGCAATTATTCGGTTTTTAATTGATCATAGGGATGCAGATAAAGTTGCTACCTGCTTTTATGATTCTGATGGTAAATTTCCTGAGCCATTGCTTACTATTTGGGAACCTAATAATACTTCATTAGATGCATTTTATGCAAAAGGAAGAATTAGTCCCCGGGAATTTTTAATGACCGCCAACACTAAACTTTTGCAAATACCAGATCAGAATGCCCTTAGAAATGTTAACACCCCAGAGGATTTTGATGATTTTTTAAGTACGCGATAAGAAATTAAAAGAAAACTGAAAATCCTATAGAAACATTACAGGGCAGGCATTCGCATGCTTTTACCAATAATTGTTTGCTCAATTGCTTTCACTACATCTGGCTAACTTCTTATTGATCAGCGATTGATAATTATGGTTTTAGGTTTCTGTTATTCGAATGGCTTTTTAACCCTGATAGGATTGGAACTAATTATTAATAAAATTGCTTTAAAGAGTACATCCCGCTCATTGACTTTAAAAGTAAAAGAAATGGTAAAGTGTCATTCCTAGCTTTGTAGTCAATTCAAATGGTTGTGATTATGAATACAGCAGAAAAAACATCTGGACATTTTAATCCTATCAATCGGAGTCTAACAGTTATTTTTGTTACTGGTTTTCTTATTGCAGTAGCTATTGTCACTATGGGTATTGTACTGGTGAATCAATTGTAAAGAGAATTGGATTCAATTAATTAGTGGGCGTAGCTATGTTTGGACGTGCGTCAACCCACTCCTCACCATCTTCAAATACCTCTTTTTTCCAAATGGGGGCTTTTGCCTTTACGTTGTCAATAATGTATTGGCAGGCCTCAAAAGATTCTTTGCGATGAGGTGTTGAAACCACCACCACCACAGCTACTTCCCCGGGTTTTAAAGTGCCAATTCGATGGCTTACTGCCCATCCAAGCAAGTTCCATTTGTTGGCTGCCTCATCAATTACTTTGCGGATTTCGGCCACAGCCATCGCCTCATAGGCCTCATATTCTAACCACACCACATTCTTACCCTGTGCATTGTTTCTAACGGTACCTATAAAAACATTCACGGCCCCTGCACTTAAGCTAGAAGCTGTTTCAATGACTTTCTGAACATCGATGGCTTTCTCTGTGATTTTGATCATGATTTATCAGGTTGATGGAAAAATAGATAATTGAATATAACACTTGAGCCACAGAGATCAAAAATTGAATCATCTTTTGGTTAACCTCCGCTTACGGGTGGAATAAGGGCAATTTCATCCTTTTCTTTAATGACCATGTCATCTTTTGCGTAGGCGTTATTAACAGCTACAAGTAGCGAGTTTAATGATTTCATTTCCGGGAAACGGGCCATTAATTCAAGTTTCAGTTCTCCTACTTTTTCTCCGTCCATTTCAAAAATTACTTCTTTACCACCGAGGATGTCCCGTGTGATTCCAAATGTTTTAAGGCTGTATTTCATCTGTTAATAATTTGGTCTGTAAGTCAGATGTCTATCCTTCTTTACGTGGTTAATTTCTTGGTTTTAGATTCAATTACCATCAGTATACCAAGAATTATATGAATTTGTTCCCTTTTGTGGATTAGTTTTGTTCAATATGAAAGGATTTACTCATCTTGGCATACGCATTAATGCTCTTTTTCTTAATGGGTTAGAGCAACCTTTAGGATTTGAAATGGGTTATGAATAAGAATTGAAGGATGCTATTTGATAATCACGGCAGGCAAATTAATTACGTTAGAATTGCGGTAACCGATCGCTGCAATTTGAGGTGTTTTTATTGTATGCCGGAAGAAGGGATCCAATACATGCCCAAAAAAAACTTACTTTCCTTTGAAGAAATTGTAAGGTTGGTAACATTGCTAGCCAAAATGGGCATTTCTAAAGTCCGATTTACTGGGGGTGAGCCTTTTGTAAGAAAGGATTTTATGCGCCTTGTGAAAACTGTTTCCACCATTAACGGAATAACAGGAATACATATCACCACAAATGGAGTGCTTGCTGCTCCCTATATAAACGAGTTAAAACAAGCCGGAGTAAAATCTGTAAACCTAAGTCTTGATACGCTTGATAAGGAAAGGTTCAAAAACATCACACGCAGAGACGAATTTGATGCGGTGATGGAAACACTAAACTTGTTGTTGGCTGAAAACATTGAAGTAAAATTAAACACGGTAGTAGTAGAGGGTAAGAATATTGAAGACATCCTTCCATTGGTAGCGTTTACCCAAAATAACCCTGTTTCGATAAGATTCATTGAAGAGATGCCTTTTAATGGGGATGGGAGCCGCCATCCGATCCTTAATTGGACACATCATAAGATAATAGATCATATTAAATCCACTTATCCTTTGTTGAGCAAATTGAAAGATGAGGCTAACTCAACATCTTACAATTATTCAATTCCCGGACATCGGGGAAATGTGGGAGTGATAGCAGCCTATAGCCGTACATTCTGTGGTACCTGCGACCGTATTCGTATCACAGCCCAGGGAACGCTAAAAACCTGCTTGTATGACAACGGAGTACTAAATATTCGCGATTTGATACGTGCAGGAGCATCGGATAATGAGTTAGAGAAAACACTCTTAAAAGCATTTAAAAATAGGGCAAAAGATGGGTTTGAAGCTGAGCGTAATAGGAATGTAGGAGAGGATGTGTCAGAATCCATGTCTACCATTGGTGGATAATCCAACCTTCTTCCAGTCGATTAGTACAAAATTTTTATTTGCTTTCTTACCTTGCAGAACCTAAATACTGAATTTATGAAGATAGTTCTTACGATTACTTTTCTTGCTTTGGTCTCCCTTGGCCATAGCCAAAATATGGTTAATCCAATTATTAAGAATTATGGGGGTGTTTACGATTTGCCCGATGCAGATGAAAAAATTGACCCCACACTGGATTATAAGATTGTGGTAGAAGTAGTGCGAGCAAGTGAAAAACCAGAGGATGTGAACTGGGCATTAAACAATGTTGCACGCTTATTGAATTTACATGCCATGGCAGGCGTGCCAAAAGATAAATTGCATGTGATATTGGCGGTTCACGGTGCCGCAGCTTTTACGGTACGAAATAATGAGGAATACAAAAAGGAATACGGTGTAGACAACCCCAATCTTGGTATCTATAAAGAACTACAGGATGCTGGAGTAAAAATAGTGGTGTGTGGTCAATCGCTTATTGCCCGGAAAATTGACAAAGACAAGATGGTGCCAGGTATTAAAGTGGCATCGTCCATGCTCACCACCATGACTACCTACCAACTTAAGGGGTACGCGATGCTGATTTTCTAATTCATCACCCGCTATTCTTTTATGGGGAGTGTTTCAGCTATGACCTTGCTCCAAATATTCCCTATTTTGCAGGTCTAACTATTTTGCATGAAGAAAATTAATTTCAAAGAACACGTACTGCCACATTTGGTAGCTGTCATTGTATTTCTAATTGTAACTATTTTCTTTTTTAACCCTGTATTTTTTGATAATAAATCAATTAGTCAGCATGACATACAGCAATGGGAAGCATCTTCTAAATCGTTAAGGGATTACCGTGCGGCCTCAGGAGAGGAAGGGCTCTGGGCAACTTCTATCTTCAGCGGTATGCCGGCCTATCTTGTTAACCTGGAATGGAGCAATGGGGTGACAGTTGCCATTAAAAATGTATTGTCTATTGGTTTGCCTCATCCGGTAGTAAATATTTATTGGGCATTTCTTAGTTATTATATTCTGTTATTGGCATTCAGGGTGCGACCCATGCTGGCCATTGCAGGAGCTCTTGCATTTGGGCTTTCGTCATACATGATCATCGGTATTGCTGCGGGGCATAATGCGCGAATAGGAGCCATCGCTTTTATGCCACTGGTGATGGCCGGAATTCATCTTGCATTTACAAACAAGAGAATTCTGGGCTTTGGAGTTACATCACTTGGCCTGGCAATGCATTTGCGTGAAAACCATTTGCAGATGACCTATTATTTGTTGTTGATAGTACTTGTCTATGGGCTTATTCATCTTATTGAGGCAATCCGTAAAAAAAATATTCTTCCGTTCTTTAAGAACCTTGGCGTACTGATTCCCGCTGCGGTTTTGGCAGTAGGTACATTTATCGGTCCTTTATGGGCAATTAGCGAGTACAGTGAATACTCTATTAGAGGAAAATCTGAGTTGACATCTTCAGCCCAATCACCAGGTGGGCTGAGTCGTGACTATGCTTTTGCATACAGCAGTGGAATGTTGGAAACGATTACCGTGATGATTCCTGATTTTTATGGAGGCAGTAGTTCTAATTTTTTGGTGCAAGATGATGAAAGTGCCACCTACAAGGCGCTGACGCAAAATGGAGATAATAATATGGCCAATCAATTGGCACGTTACACCTTGGCCTATTGGGGTCCCCAATCATTAACTGCACCCTACTATGGAGGAGCAATTACATGTTTTCTTTTTGTGTTGGGTATTGTATTTGCTGAAAAAAAATACGTTTGGTGGTTGGTGTCGGTGAGTGCATTGGGTATTATGTTCAGTTGGGGAAGCCACTTTGAAGCATTTAACTATTTCGTTTTCGATTACTTGCCAGGCTATAATAAATTCAGGTCTGTCACCTTTGCAATTATTATTCTCTTATTCTCCATGCCATTGCTCGGTATGCTGGGGTTAGAGAAGTTTTTTGAAACGGGTTTGAATAAAGAAACTAAGAAAAAACTAATAATCGCATTTTCATTCACAGGAGGGCTTTGTCTTTTGATTTGGCTGTTTGCCGGAATGGCCAGCTTTATGCGAGAGGGAGAGTCGCAACTACCGGTTTGGTTTCTCAATGCGCTAAAGGATGACAGAAGATCGTTGCTGAGAGCCGATGCGTTTAGGTCCTTCTCTTTTATATTGGCTGTATTTATTCTTTTGTTCTTTGATGTAAGAAAGCGGATATCCCAATTTGGATTCTATGCACTTCTCATTTTTATGGTCTCCATGGATTTGTCGATAGTTGACCATAGATACTTTTCGACAGATAACTATCAAAGAAAGAGAACCAGCAATTTTATACCAACGGATGCGGATCAGGAAATAATGAAGGACAAAAGTGTTTTTAGGGTTTATAATTTACAAGAACCTTTTAGCACAGAAGGAGGAACTTCTTACTATCACAATTCATTGGGCGGATATCATGGCGCCAAAATCAGACGGTATCAGGATTTGTACGACTCCTGCCTGAGTGAAGAAACAAATGAGTTTATTACAGATGCACAGGCCGGTCATTTACAGTTTGAGAATTATGGCGTGCTAAACATGCTCAACACGAAATACATCATGTTCGGGCCAGACAAAGGAAACATTATCCCTAATCCTGCTGCAAATGGAAATGCATGGTTTGTTAGCAAAATTATCAATGTCAGTTCTCCCGCAGAGGAACTGGACAAAGTATGTGAAGTGGATACCCGCACTACTGCCGTGGTTGATAACTCAAAATTCAAGGTTGGGATTCCGCAAGTGGATAGTCTCGCTGGCATTCAATTAATTGAGATGACACCACCGTATTTAAAATACCAGTCTTCATCCACAACTGGCGGACTGGTTGTGTTTTCTGAAATCTATTATCCAAAAGGATGGGTAGCCACTATTGATGGAAAGGAAGCGCCTATTCTCAGGGCAAACTATGTGTTGCGTGCGTTGGAGATTCCAGCCGGCAATCATCAGATCGAATTTAGATTCGAACCAAAACCCTACCTGATTGGCAACAAAATTACCATGGCTTCATCATGGGTATTGTTGCTAGTGGTACTCGGAAGTATTGGATGGAGCTTTCGGAAAGAACAGTGATGGTTATGTTTGAATCCAATGAAAGTAGATTAGGTGCACAATAAAATTGGCCACTCATTTTTAACAAGTGATGGGTCTTTTGCTATACATTTGCCTTGCTCCATTATTGAGCAACTGATTGAATATAGAGCAACTTGTCCACGATGTAGAAGATGTATATCTCAAGTTGGACGAAGAAATAGCTACTTTTAAGAAACGCTCCGGCCTGGGTTGTAAATCAGGTTGTGGAAAATGTTGCCTAAAGCCCGATATAGAGGCTACTGCTCTCGAATTTATACCTTTTGCCTATCAGCTTTACAAACAAGGGAAAGCTATTGCTTGGCTCGAAAATCCATTATTAGGTAATTCGCTATGTGCTATTCTTGATTCTAACATGAGCGGAGTGGGGCATTGTACCGCTTACCAATACAGGGGAATGATTTGCCGACTATTCGGGTTTTCAGCAAAATTGAACAAGTACGGACACAAGGAACTCATTACCTGCCGGGTAATAAAAACAGAACAACCCGAGACTTTTATTGCTGCCTATGCAGAAACCGTGGCAGGTGCCAATGTGCCACTAATGAGAGATTATTACATGAAAATGTATGCTATTGACTGGGAGTTGAGTCAAAAATTTTATCCCATTAATGATGCTATTAAAAAGGCAATCGAAACCGTTTTGCATTATTATGCCTATCGAGAAGAAGAAGGACTAGCCGCTGCTGAGTAGCATGCCGATTTGACCGGAAGCATTTTTATATAAGATTTTTTACCGAATTGGTGAATGAAACTCAATTTTTTCAATAAATCCCTTTAAAAATTCAGGAGACGCAAAACTGGTAGTCGGCTGAAGCGTATTTTTATTTGTCTTTTGAAGCCCAAAGGAGTGATCTCTGACCATTATAGTGGTGAGCGCTACAATCACTGCGATGAGGATGCCGAAAAGCAGGACTAAGTCTTTATTTGAGAGTTTCATTTTCACTTCAAAGCAAATCTACCAAACCCTATGCCACTGTTGAAATCGTCCATCTTGCGGTAATTTGAAACTTTACACCCCCTATTTTGTTCACTAATGAACAATCATGAAAAGTTATCGTACATATATCATAGTACCAGGAAATATGGCCAAGGTTACTCTTGGACTCATTTTTACCATTAAGGTTTAGTGACGGGGGCTTGGGTACGATAATTGAATGAACTTTTGTTGAATAAAGGGCTGATTTCTAATAAATTTGTTGTGCAATGACCAATTTTAAAAAGATAAGTATTTTTCTATTTCTGCTTTCAGGATCGTTTGCGGCTCCAACCGCTTATGGTCAGGTGCAGTCCGTAGCGCTTACCCCTGCAGAGGAAAGTCCTGTAAAATGGATGACTTTTGAAGAAGCAATTGAAAAATCCAAAAAGGAAAAAAGAAAGATTTTTATAGATGTGTACACCGATTGGTGTGGCTGGTGCAAGGTGATGGACAAGAATACTTTTAGTGAACCAAACGTTGCCAAAATCCTTAATGAACAGTTTTATCCTGTGAAATTTGATGCCGAACAAAAAGAAGATGTAGTGTTTAATGGTACTACTTTCAAGTTTGTGCCTTCCGGAAGTAAAGGCTATCATCAATTAGCTGCTGCATTGCTTAACAACCAATTATCGTATCCAACTGTAGTTTTTCTTGATGAAGATTTTAGAATGATTCAGCCATTGGCTGGATATCAAAAAGCACCTGAGTTTCACAAGATCATCCAATTCATTGGTGGTGACTTCTATAAAAATACGAAGTGGGACCAATGGCAAACTATTTATAAATCACCTTATGTAGGTTCGCAGGACTAGCGCTATACAAAGCTAAAAACACAAAAGGCTTCAGAGTATTCTGAGGCCTTTTGTGTTTTTAGGGAATTATGAATTTTTTTTATATGATCAGCATGGCATCACCATAGGTAAGAAATTTATACTTCTCCTTTTTGGCTACCTGATAGGCATTCATCACCTGGTCATAACCACCAAATGCAGCTGTCATCATCAGTAAGGTAGACTCAGGCATATGGAAATTGGTAATCATGGCACTACAAATCTTAAAATCATAAGGTGGAAAGATAAACTTATCGGTCCATCCGCTGCGCTCTTTCAATCTATTGCCTGCAGAAACAGCAGACTCTAAAGCCCGCATGGTGGTGGTGCCTACGGCACATACACGCTTTCTATCTTCAATGGCTTGGTTTACCATTTTCACACACTCCTCACCCACTATATAATTCTCAGAATCCATTTTATGTTTGGTAAGGTCTTCCACGTCAACCTGACGGAAAGTGCCCAACCCTATGTGAAGGGTAATGAATGACATGTCTACCCCTTTAATTTGTAGACGTTTTAGCAATTGTTTGGTAAAGTGCATGCCCGCAGTAGGTGCAGAAACAGCTCCTTTATTTTTGGCGTATATTGTTTGGAAGCGTTCTTTGTCCGAAGGTTCTATTTTGCGTTTAATATATTTTGGTAGTGGTGTTTCACCCAAAGATTCAACAATCTTAGAAAAAGCTTCCGAGTCACCATCGAACAAGAAACGGATGGTACGGCCACGCGAGGTAGTGTTGTCGATTACCTCTGCCACCAGATCGCCATCTCCGAAATACAATTTATTGCCCACCCTTATTTTACGGGCCGGGTCTACCAAAACATCCCATAAGTGCATTTCGGCATTTAACTCACGAAGTAAAAAAACTTCAATTTTTGCACCGGTTTTTTCTTTTCGCCCGTACAAACGTGCCGGGAATACCATGGTATCGTTACCCACCAGAAGATCTCCTTCATTGAAATAGTCTACAACATCCTTGAAGGTTTTGTGTTCAATTTCACCGGTATTCCGGTGCAATACCATTAATCGCGACTCGTCTCTATTTTCCGCAGGATGGGAAGAAATAAGATTATTGGGAAGATCAAACTTAAATTTGGATAACTTCATACTTTTACATCAAGCCCATAGTAGGGGCATTCTAAATCGAAGTTGCAAAAGTAATGATTTGTTTTAATTAATGCCTTTTATGTAACCCAAAATCAATTCAAACGTCTTTAGGGTATTTATGCTAACATTACGACTCATCTTTGAAAGTTTTCGATTTGCCATTGGGGCACTGAAAGTCAATCTATTGCGGACTGTACTGTCTCTTCTGGGAGTAACAGTCGGCATTTTTGCCATAATCGCAGTCTTTACCATCGTTGACTCACTGGAACGCAACATTAAGGATAGTTTTTCTTTTTTGGGATCTGGAGTGATTTACGTGGAGAAATGGCCATTTCCTGGAAGTGATGGAAGTGAATTTAAATGGTGGGAATATTGGAACAGGCCCAATGCATCCTATAATGAATTCAAATTCTTGCAGACGAACCTTCAACAACAGCAAGCGTTGACCATTTTTGCGGCCAGAGGCAATGCAGTGATAAGGAGAGGGAGCAGTAGTATTGGACAGATAGGTTTACGAGGAATAGGTGCCGGTTATGAAGATGTGTTTGATATCAATATTGAGGAGGGAAGGTACTTTACCTTTGACGAGATAGAGGGTGGACGCCCAGTAGCCATACTTGGTTACGAGGTAGCCAAAGCACTTTTTCCTAATGATCGAAACCCTATTGGCGAAAGTATTAAGGTCAAAAACATCAAGTATATAGTAGTAGGGGTACAAAAGCGGGAAGGACAAAGTTTTTTAGGTACACCAAGCAACGACTACGGATGCTTTATTCCATATAATTCTTTCAGAAGACTTTACCAGACGGGAACCGGTGCCTGGGATGAAACTTCATCGCGCATTGGGGTCAAAGGAAAGGAGTCAGATGTCGGTTTAGTAGAGTTGGAAAATGAGATGCGTGGGTTATTGCGCAGCAAACGGGGGCTCCGACCTTTGGATAAGGATAATTTTGCCTTGAATCGTCCTGAGGCGCTGGCCAACGTAATCAGTGGACTTTTTGATGTGGTGGGGGTTGCTGGTTGGATTATTGGTGGTTTCTCTATTCTGGTGGGCGGTTTTGGTATTGCCAATATTATGTTTGTGTCGGTAAAAGAAAGAACAGGTATTATTGGGTTGCAGAAAAGTCTGGGGTCAAAGAATTACTTTATCCTATTTCAGTTTTTGTTTGAAGCTGTCTTTCTGAGCTTGATTGGTGGGCTTACTGGAATCTTTCTCGTCTTTTTATTAACGTTTGCTCCGTTTGGCAGCCTTGAGGTTATCTTAAGTGTAAAGAATATCGTTTTGGGTCTGGGGGTTTCTTGTATAATAGGTGTGGTATCAGGTATTGTACCTGCAGCCATGGCGGCACGACTTGATCCAGTGGAGGCCATTCGGGCATAAAAAAATACGCCAGATCAAAATTGATCTGGCATCTTTTTTTATTGAAGCAATTTGAAAGCTTATTTCTCTTCTGCTTCGACTACTTGAGGAGTTACGCCCGCAATTTTATCTTTAATTTTCTTTTCTAGCTCGTCCATCAGTTCCGGGTTGTCCTCTATCAACTGCTTTACAGTATCTCTTCCCTGGCCTAGCTTGTTTCCTTCATAGGAAAACCATGATCCCGACTTTTGGATCACATTCAATTCTGATCCAATGTCAATGATCTCACCTGACTTGGAAATTCCTTTTCCATACATAATATCAAACTCTACCACTTTAAAGGGAGGCGCTACTTTATTCTTCACCACTTTTACCCTCACACGGTTACCTGTAATGTTATCAGCAGCTTCTTTGATCTGACCTATTCTACGGATGTCAAGGCGTACAGAAGCATAAAATTTAAGTGCATTACCACCGGTAGTGGTTTCTGGATTGCCAAACATAATTCCGATTTTTTCACGCAGCTGGTTGATGAAAACACAAGCACATCCTGTTTTGCTAATTGTGCCTGTTAGTTTTCTCAGTGCCTGCGACATCAATCGGGCCTGAAGACCCATCTTGCTGTCTCCCATTTCGCCTTCCAACTCCGCTTTAGGTACCAGTGCAGCTACGGAGTCAATAACAATAATATCAATCGCTCCTGAACGGATGAGGTGTTCAGTGATTTCAAGTGCTTGTTCTCCGTTGTCAGGTTGCGAAATCAAAAGGTTCTCTGTGTCAATACCCAATTTTTCGGCATACGTCTTGTCAAAAGCATGCTCGGCATCAATAAAGGCGGCAAGTCCCCCTGCTTTTTGAGCTTGTGCAATACAATGCATAGTAAGTGTTGTTTTACCGGAAGACTCGGGTCCGTAAATCTCTGTTACCCTTCCTCTCGGGATACCTCCAATACCCAATGCAAGATCCAACCCTAACGAACCAGTAGAAATAGCAGGGATGTCCAAAACCTTTCCCTCGCTTAGCTTCATCACGGCACCCTTACCATAGGTCTTCTCCAACTTGTCAATGGTAAGTTGTAATGCCTTCATTTTTTCCTTGTTATCACTCATAGCATCTCCCTGTTATAATATATGTTTAAAAATTTCTAGTAAGGGTTGAAATTACCATTTCGGCACTTATTCACCAAGACTATACCTATAGTGGAGTTTGGTAAGGTCAGGCTTTTCTCTCGATTTTGAATCGGAATCAATTAAGCGTTAAGGATTAACGGATAAGTCCTTTAATTTGCACTTTAAATTCAAAGTGAGAAAAATTCTAGCCATATTATTTCTTGCAGCTACTCAGAATGTAGCGCTGGGTCAGTTAAATAATACTGTCTTTGAAGATCGCCTACTGCTAGAAGAGGGGGATTCAGGAAAATTTTTTCTAAATCTTAACCTTTTAGGTTTCTCGAAGAACAACGAATATTTCGATACCATAATAGAGGGGTATACTTTACTGGGGTACCAACTTAATCCGACATTAAGCTATTATCCCAAGGGTAATGTCCGACTGGATGCCGGGATTTATATTCAACAGGATTTTGGTAATCAGGATTTTTCCACTGTAGTACCGACCCTATCACTAAAAATAACCAAAGGACCTCTGGCCCTTATTTTTGGAAATATTGAGGGGAGCTTGAATCATCGATTGATTGAACCATTATACGACTTTGAACGGGTGATGAATAATAGGCTGGAAACAGGTATCCAACTACAGTCTATCACGGAGGGTTTGTTTTTTGATCTTTGGCTCGACTGGCAGAATATGATTTATGTCAACGACCCCGAACAGGAACGTTTCGTTTCTGGGATCTCCATAGACAAAAGAGTTTTTAAAAAATCTTCATTTCAACTTTCTATACCCGTTCAGATTCAGGTGAGTCATAGAGGAGGGCAAATTAATTTGAGTTCGCCACCACTGGAAACCATGATGAATTCTGCTGCCGGTGTAGAGTTACAAAAGCAGACGGAAGGATGGATACAGAAATGGAAGCTAAATGGATTTTATGCACTCTATAACAATATGAGTTCAACCAATGAAAGACCTTATGCTGACGGATCGGGCTTTTATGCCAATGGAAGTATATCTACGGTGTTTGGGTTGGATGTGATGGCCAGTTATTGGCAAGCACACGAATTTATTTCTATTCAGGGTGGGAAGATATACCCTTCTGTTTCTGAATTTGATTTCAGGGTTCAACAGGAGAACATGCAATTGTTAATCCTCCGATTGTTATACGACAAAGAAATTGCAAAAGGCTTGTATGCTACTTTACGTGTAGAGCCTTATTACGATCTTAGCTTTAAATCCTTTCAATATTCCTATGGCTTTTATCTTCAGTTTAGAGATCGTTTCTTCCTTGCCAAGAAAAAGTAGATGAAGAAGATAGGATTTACATTGCTTTTATTTTTGATTATCCTGGTGGGGTGGTATTGGTCTTTGATTGTATATGGTGTAAGTCAGGGCTTCGGACAATTAAATATTGTCTGGAACGCGAGGCCAATCGCTGAAGTATTAAAAGACCCGACCTTTCCTGATTCTTTAAAAAGCAAACTTCATATTATTGATGAGATAAAAGCTTTCGCCATTGATTCCCTTGGATTAAAAGATTCTGAAAATTATAAGACGGTATTTGATCAGAAGGGAAAAGAATTGATGTGGGTAGTTACAGCCAGTGAGCCTTTTCAGTTAAAAGCAAAAACGTGGGATTTTCCGGTGTTGGGCATCGTGCCCTATAAGGGGTATTTCAATAAAGACAAAGCCTTGGCAGAAATGAAACAGCTACAGGATGAAGGTTGGGATGTGGCCGTAAGAAATCCTGGAGGTTGGTCTACACTGGGCTGGTTTACTGATCCGATTCTCAGCGGCATGCTAGAGCGCAATGAGGGTGATCTTGCCAGCCTTATTATACATGAGATGGTGCATGCAACCGTATTCATTAAAGATAGTGTGGAGTTCAATGAAAATCTCGCTTCTTTTATCGGGGACTCTGCCGCCTATGCCTTCCTTGCGACAAAGTATGGTATGCAGTCCCCAGAATACAATACTTATGTATATGAAGTATTAGATCATCAGCGATACAGTAATCACGTACTGAGGGGAAGCATTGCCCTGGACAGTCTTTATAAAACATTTGTAGAAAGTGATTCCTGTGATTTTAAAAAATCTAAAAAGGATGCATTGATTCAAAAGATTGTGGATCGGATGGACACACTCACCCTATATAAGTATAAAATTCCAACCAAACGATTTAAAGAGCGGCCACCCAATAACGATTATTTTCTGAATTATCTCAGGTATCAATCTAAACGGACCAATTTTAAGACAGAGTTGGAGGAGAAATACCATGGTGATTTGCGTGAAATGATTAAAGCCTATAAGACCCGGTTTCCATTTCTGTAATTGATAATTTAGAAACAATGAATTTAAAACCACCTTTGGTGAATTTAGAAAGGTAGAATCAAAGTCATGGTGTAACTTTGCAACTTGAAATCATCATTTGCCAGATTTAAGCAGTCGATCTTATTCGAAAATCAGGATTATATCCTGGTCAACAAACCCCCGTTTCTCTCCACATTAGAAGATAGAAATGACCCCATAAACCTTTTGAGGCTTGCTCAGGAGGTGGAACCCAATGCACAGGTATGCCACCGACTTGATAAAGATACATCAGGCGTGTTGGCCATTGCCCGTCACCCAGAGGCTTACCGTCACCTAAGCATCCAATTTGAGCAACGTCAGGTAACGAAAACATACCATGCTGTAGTAGATGGCAACCATCAATTCGAGAATAGAATGGTTGATTTGTCCATTTTAAAATTGAGTGACGGCACGGTAAAGATCGACAGAGCGGGTAAGAGTGCCCAGACCTGGTTTACTACCTTACAATTCTTTAAAAATCACTCATTGATACAGTGCCAGCCTGTTACGGGCAGAATGCACCAAATAAGGGTTCACCTGTCATGGCTCAAGGCACCTATTGCAGGAGACGTTACCTATGGGGGCAAAGCTTTTTATCTTTCATCAATAAAAAGAGGGTATAATTTGAAAAAGGAAGCTGAAGAGGAACCCTTTATGAAAAGAATGGCGTTGCACGCATATTCATTATCGTTTTTGGGGCTTAATGGAGAAAAATTAGAAATAACAGCACCTTACCCTAAAGATTTTGGAGCTCTTTTGAAGCAATTGTCTCAGAATCTCTCCTAAAGATAAACCCCTGCTTGGAAATTTAGCTAAATCAATCTACTTTTGTGTCCCTTTTTGGAGGGGTATAGAGGTTCAAAAACAGCTAATTTAAAGGATCAAAAGTGGATCATAACAGTTATAAGACAACAAACCCTACTAAGACAACAGCTGAAAAAGGCTGGGTGTTAGTAGATGCTAAGAATCAGGTACTTGGGCGTGTAGCCAGTGAAGTGGCCAAGGTGCTTAGAGGAAAAAATAAGCCATCTTTTACTCCCCATGTGGATACAGGTGACCATGTCATAGTTATTAATGCTGAAAAAGTAAGGATGACAGGAAAAAAATGGGATAATAGGGTTTTGTTAACTCACTCAGGGTATCCTGGTGGGCAAAGTGAGAAAACTCCTGCTATGATCCGTGCTAAACATCCTGAGAGATTGGTGGAGCATGCAGTAAAAGGAATGCTTCCAAAAAACCGTATGGGGAGCGAGGTGTACAGAAGCCTATTCGTATATGTAGGAGATCAGCACCCACACGAAGCACAACAACCAAAAGAATTAAAGTTTTAATAAATGGATATTACCAATAAAACTGGAAGAAGGAAAACCGCCATTGCCCGCGTCTATATGCAATCTGGCAAGGGAACTATTACAATAAATAGCCGTGAGTTGGCTGATTACTTCAAATCAGAGATTCATCAAATCACTGTAAAACAGCCATTTACAATATTGAAATTGGACAACCAATACGATGTAAATGTAAATGTTGAAGGGGGTGGGATTAAAGGGCAAGCTGAGGCCATTCGTTTAGGTATTACACGTGCACTGGTTGAGGTGAACGCAGAGAATAAACCAGAATTGAAAAAAGAAGGACTTACTACTCGGGATTCTCGTTCAGTAGAGAGAAAGAAGTACGGAAAGAGAAAAGCGAGAAAGAAATTCCAGTTCAGCAAACGTTAAAAGAAGCGCATGGCTAAAAAGTTAACCAATCAAGAATTAATGGAGGCAGGTGTTCATTTTGGACACCTTACCAGAAAGTGGAACCCCAAAATGGCCGAATATATTTTCATGGAAAATAACGGCATCCACCTTATCGATTTGAATAAAACGATGAAGTGTTTGGATGAAGCTACTTTTGCTCTGAAAAACATAGTACGTTCCGGACGCAAAATCATGTTCGTAGCTACGAAGAAGCAAGCCAAAGACATCGCAAAGGCGCAGGCAATAAAATTGAATATGCCTTTTGTAACGGAGCGCTGGTTAGGAGGTATGCTTACCAACTTTGCGACTATTAGGAAGTCTTTGAAGAAATTGGCTCAGATTGATAAAATGTTGAAAGACGAAACTTTCGAAAACCTGGCCAAGCGTGAGCGTTTGATGATTGGGCGTGAGAAAGCGAAGTTAGAGAAATTGTTGGGAGGAATTGCAGATTTGAATCGTTTGCCATCTGCGTTATTTGTGGTGGATGTAAAGCGTGAGCATATCGCAGTTGCAGAGGCTCGGAAGTTGAATATTCCCGTATTTGCAATGGTGGATACTAACTCAGATCCAACCGATATTGATTTCCCTATTCCTGCCAATGATGATGCTTTTAAGTCTATTTCAATAATCCTTGAGCACATAGGCCAGTCCATAGAGGAGGGCTTGATGGAGCGCAAAAAGGACAAGGACGATGCAACTATGAAGAAGGGGGAAGAGGAGAAGAAGAAAGTAGATGAGACCGTAGAAGAAACGAAATAATATATAAGGTGTTCCGGTAAGCCGGACCTGATCAATTTCAATGCTAAACATCGGTCCAAAGCCGATGTTTAGTTTTTTAAAGCAACGAGTAACAATAAAATAATTTTAAAATGGCAATTACCGCACAAGATGTAAATAAGCTGCGCACCATGACGGGTGCCGGAATGATGGATTGTAAGAAGGCACTTACCGAAGCCGAGGGTGACTTCGAAAAGGCAATCGAGATATTGAGAAAGAAGGGACAGAAAGTTTCAGCCTCCCGTTCTGACAAGGATGCGAAAGAAGGATCAGTTTTTATTAAAACTTCAGATGACAACAAAGAAGCGATATTAATTGCACTTAACTGTGAAACGGATTTTGTGGCTAAGAACGAAGCGTTCCAAACGCTTGGGCAGGCGATCGCTGATGTAGCTTTTTCGAAGAAGCCAGCCAATGTGGATGCTTTGATGGCTGAGAAATTGGATGGTTTAACAGTTCAAGAGAAAATTACAGAGTTGGTGGGAAAGATCGGTGAGAAAGTAGAGGTGAGTGAGTTTGTGAGAATGAAAGGGGAAGCAGTAATACCCTATATCCATGCCGGAGCAAAATTAGGGGTTTTGGTTTCTTTGAAAGGAGTAAACGGAGCTGATGTAACTGAGGCAGGTAAGGATGTTGGAATGCAGATCGCGGCCATGAATCCGGTAGCGCTTGATGAAACCTCGGTGGACAAATCGGTGATTGAAAAAGAGTTGGAAATTGCTAAGGCACAGATCATAGCGGAAGGCAAGCCCGAAAACATGGTAGAGAAAATTGCAGAAGGCAAGCTGAAGCGGTTTTATAAGGACAATACCCTCGTTCACCAGGCTTTTGTGAAAGACAACAGCAAGACGGTAGCACAATACCTGGATAGCGTGACCAAAGGATTGGCCGTAGTCGAATTCAAGCGTGTATCCATTGGATAAGTAATTACAAAGTTGTGTTTTGTAGAAGGGGGGCGAAAGCTTCCCTTTTTTTGTTAGTATGCAACCATCATCACAAACAAGGTAAGGCATTCCCTGTTGTGTTGCCCGACTGGTTTGACTTTGTCATGCATAACTCAATTCTTCGCATCCATGTTTCGTGACCTCACGAACCACTATGCGAGAAAACCTGTCAGGATTCCAAATCCTAACAGGTTTAAAAATGAACCCCGCATCATTCTGATGATCGAATTACTATTTTTTATACGCCTTGTCAGGAAACGCAGGAGGTGCAGGCACTTCCCTTGGATCTTTTTTAATTAATTCCAATAAATATTCAATACCCACTTCCAGTTGAGCATCCTTTCCAAGATAAGTTGCATGGGGCAAGTTGTCTACTTCAATATCCGGCACCAGTCCATGACCTTCGATCAGCCACTTGCGTTCAGGGCCATATACACCCATCATAGGTGCCCTTGCAAGACCTCCATCCGACAATCGATTTTGAGAACCCAACCATATTTCACCACCCCAGGTACGCATGCCAATTACCTTCCCTAAACCCAGTCTCCTAAATCCATCGGCAAAGGCTTCACCATCGGAGGCGGTGTTTTGATCAACTAGCACCACCATATGTCCCCGAAACGCATATTGCATGTTCCAGGTGGGATTGCCCACCCTCGGTTTAAAATAGAACCAGGCTTGGCGCATTAGTTTTTCCAATATAAAACTATCAATATTTCCGCCACGATTACTTCGGGCATCAATGATCAAACCCTGACGATTGAATACCGGATAAAACTCCCGATACCATTGAGAGATATCGCTGTCTCCCATCGCTCTTAAATGCACATACCCAATTTTGGCGTTGGCTACCTTCTCCACTTCCATTCTACGGGTAAACTCCCAATCGGAATAGCGCAGACTGAATTCATCGTCCGTTGGTGTGATGATCACATCGCGACTTGCTCCATTACTCATTATTCCCAGGCGCACTTGTTTGTTGGCCTGATTGCGGAGCAGAGCGCCTATATCGGTGTATGAAAATGTTGGTTCTCCGTTGATGTATGTAATTACATCCCCAGGGTTTATACCAAGATAGGGATCAGCAAGGGGAGAAATTTTATCTGGGTAATCGGGATCGGCCTGATAAATGTATTCGATTACATAACCTTTTTTACTCTCATCGCGTACCATGCGGGCACCAAGACTGGCAATTTCAATTTTGTCGGGCCCTTCCCTCAGATCGCCACCCCGTACGCTGGTGTGAAGTGCCTCCAGCTCACCCACATAATGCCCAATGATATCGGATAGTTCTTCGCGCGTAGTCACACGATCTACCAGCGGCAGATATTTTTTATAGGCAGCGGTCCAATCCACACCATGCATGGCAGGATCGTAAAAATAATCGCGCTCCATGCGCCAGGCATCTTTATATATTTGCTTAAAATCTTCTTTGGGATCCAATGAAAAAGTCCAGCTTTTTAGATCAATTTTATTGTCGTTAATTTTAGTAATAGCAGAAGTACCAGCTTCTACCACATAATACTCTTTGTCTTTGTTGATGAGCAATTTTTTACCGTTGTCGGAAATCTCAAACCCGCGTATGTCCTCCACCAATGTGACGGGTTTAATGTCTGTGTTTTTAATGGGTAAAACCATCAGGTGGGATTTGTCGTCCAATCCGGTTTCATCGCTCATAAAATAGAGTGCTTTGTCATTTGCCGCCAGTCTAGAATAATTCCCCGGTTTAACAGGCACCTCTTTGATGCGTTGCTGAATTCCGTCTGGATTGATATTGACCACTACTTTAGCATTATCTTTTTTAGCATCATCTTTTGGATCATTCGAATCTTGTAACAACTCGTCATCGGGTTGGAAAGGAGAGCGGGTTCCCTTCTGCAAAGCGATGTGATAGATTTTCATCTGTTTGTCAAAATAAGGTTCCGGTTGCCGGGAGCCCCATGGACTGTCTACAAGTGACTCAAAGTTTCGGTCGGATAAAAAGTAAATCCACTTTCCATCAGAACTCCACGAAGGGTTCAGGCTATTGGCGCGGTCGGTGGTCAATGGAATGTCGGCACCCGAGGTCACATCATAGAGGTGAATTTGAGCAAATGTATTCACCGCATTTTGTGTAAAGGCGACCCAACGGCTATCGGGCGACCAACTTATGTCTTGTATGCCTTCCCTATTGGTTGAAATCAGTTTTTGTTTTTTGGTTTCAATATTGAATAACCATAAGTCACTGTTCAGATCATTGTAAGTCATCCACTTGCCATCGGGAGAGGGTGATGCCGCAAAGCGAAGTACTTTGCCATCATTGGTCAAGGCCTTATGGGCACCTGTGCCGGTGGCTGCTATTTGAACAAATTCAAATTCACCGGATTCATCCGACAAGGTAATGACATCGTTTTCGGTGGAGTTGAAAACCGCATCACGATAACGCACACCTTCCTTGCGCGATAGCTGTACAAAACGACCCTCTTTAGCAGGAGCAACAAAGATTCTTCCACGTGCTGTAATAACAATTTTTTCACCTTTACCATCCAGGTGCACCGAGGTAATGTACTGCTTGGGATCCTTTACCCATTTTTCCCGCAACTGGTCAAAGTCCGAAGTCAATGTAATGGGTATTACTTTATCCTGACCAGTGGATAAGTCGTGCAGCCAAAGGTCAGCGCCTGAGTGATAAACTATCTTACCTTCAGAAACGGAAATAGAACGTACATCATGAACAGTTTGCTTTGTATGCTGTTTTAAATCCTTTCCATTTTCATCCATCGACCAGACATTCATGATGCTATCACGGTCGGTGATGAAGTAAATCTGATTGTTATACCAGGTGGGATGATGGCTTTCGCCTCTGTAATCATCAGAGAGCGCTATTGCCTCTGCTGCGCCCTGGGTGTATTTCCAAATTCTTCTTGCTGTTCCGCCTTTGTATCGTTTGGTCACGTTGCGATGGTCACTGGGTCGTACAAAGAAAATAGTTTTACCATCACCTTGGTAGCTGGCTTCACTGGCTTCCGCTAAGGGTATCCTTATTTTTTTTCCGGACTTTTCGATGCGAATTAGCTGCAAGTTGGGCAGCGTGGAATAATGCCGTGAGGTATACACCAGATCTCCATCAGGTGTCCAGGCAGTAGCTATTGACGCATCATTTTCATAAGTCCATCTTTTGGGAAGCCCTCCGTCAATAGGCATGCTATAAACCTCAGGAACGCCCTCATAATTTGCAGTGAAAGCAACTTGCTTACCATCGGGAGAGATGATCGGATTGGTTTCCTCACCGGGGTGAGAGGTGAGCCTCCTTGCCGGGCCTCCCGTAATGTTGACAGACCAAAGATCCCCTTCAGCGGTGAAAATGATGAGGTCTTTATAGACTGTCGGATAGCGGTAATAACCTTTTACCCCTTGCGAATAAGCAACATCAGGGAAACACAATAATATGCCAATGGTGAATATTAATAAAAGGATATAATGGCGGGATTTTAAAACTTGGATCATGATTTTGTAGTGTTAGTAAATAGCCATAGGAAAAATATAGAATTATGAAGATACCCTCAAGGGTTGATGAGATAAACTTTCCCTTAAGGGGCTGATATACACGGAGAACTTCAGTGAAGTAAACCAGAAGTGCCTATGCGACACAATGCTTAAACCACACTGAAACCTAAAATTTTATTCTCCACTAACTCAACCGCCTCGCTTTGGCTCTTCTAGTTTCCTTTCTTTCTCACCGCTTCCCTCACCTTGGGTGCAATCTTCGTCCCGAAAATTTCAATGGACTTCATGAGCATGCTGTGTGAAGGGCCACCTACGTCCATGTGGGCAGAGAAGCGTGTGAGCCCGAACATTTCATGCATCAATAAAATTTTATCAACCGCCTGGCTGGCATCGCCAAACAAGTAAGCCCCATCCTTGCCTCGCCCTTGCTCGTACTGGCTGCGTGTAAAGGGAGGCCACCCGCGGCTGGCACCTACCCGGGTCATCTGTGCTGCATACACCGGGTAATAAGCATCCGCAGTTTGTTGACTTTCTTCACCAAAGAAACTGTGCATATGCACACCTACCTGAAAGTGCTTCATGTTGTGGCCAGCTTGCTCATACATCTCTTTATAATACTGAAACAGCGGCTTGAACTGGGCAGGGTTGCCGCCAATAATGGCGAACATCACGGGCAATCCAAGTTTTGCCGCACGCAATGCGGATTCGGGCGTGCCACCAACTGCTATCCACATGTTCAGGTGATTGTTTACAGCCCGTGGCAACACCATCTGGTCTTTTAGTGGTGCGCGAAATTTTCCTTGCCACGTAATGGGATCTGTATGGTTTATTTTCACCAGCAACTCGAGCTTCTCTTCGAACAGTTCATTGTAGAAGTTCAGGTCATACCCATACAGTGGAAACGATTCAATAAAACTTCCACGGCCTGCCATCAATTCAGCCCGTCCGTTGGAGAGTTGATCCAGGGTGGCAAAACTCTGATAGATGCGCACCGGGTCAGACGAACTCAACACGGTAACAGCGCTGCCCAGTTTAATGGTTTTCGTAACAGAAGCTGCTGCAGCCAGCACTACTTCGGGTACCGATACGGCATAGTCGGGGCGGTGGTGTTCGCCAATTCCAAAAAACTCAATGCCCACCTCATCCATCAATTTTATTTCCTCAATCAACTCCCGCAAGCGTTCACCCGCCTGCAAGGGTTTGCCGTGTTCATCGTAGTGGTTGTCACCAAACATGCCAATGCCTAATTCCATAGTAATAGTTTTAATTTCTAAATTTCAAGTTTTGAATTGGATCCACCAACCCTGAGCCAGCGTAAGTCTCTGCCGGCCGTTTTCCTGCCGAAGGTAGTCAGGTAGGGGTAGTTGACTTTTCATAGTTCATTGCGAGGACGATCGTAGGGAGGAGGTGGCAATCCCCAAACCATGGCCCATGCTTCAATCCCTCTAGCAATGACAGGTCTTCCAACCTGCCAGAATAGTGATGGTGGTTCGTTTTATCCTCTCCCGAAAGGGACTCTGGAGGTAAGAGAATTTGATCTCGCAGAGTCCTGAGACAGAGACGCTGCGAAGAAAAAGTTCACGGACTAGCCATCGCTTTTCCGCATTAGTAATCATTTTTTGTTCTTCCATTTTGAGATTCTTTATCCCTCAAAATGTGTTAATCTATTTCAGGAAGGGACAGTCATGTCTCCCGACCCCAATGAACCTCCCCCTCATCTATTCCCTACAAAACTCTTCGCCACCAACTCCCCTAAAGCCGGCCCATGCTTGAACCCATGACCAGAACCCCCACCCAAGAACCAAAGATTGTTCGCTTCCGGATGTGCTTCAAAAATGAAATTTCCATCAGGAGAGTTTTCATAGGGACATACCCTGCTCTCTACAACAGGGGCTCCTTTTAATCCGGGAAACCGCATCTCAATGAACTTTCTGGCGTTAGCCAGCACCTGAGGATTGGATATTCTTTCTCCGGAGGTAGGATCGAATTTCTCACCCCGGAAATCTACGCCAATTTTAAACCCTCGATTGGCATTGCCTGGAATACCATAGTAAAAATATTTCCCATCGAGATCAATCCAGGCAGGCATTTGGTCGTATTGCGAAGCGTATTCTTTGGGAACGCCAAAATAAAATACTTCTTGTTTGGTACAGGTAATTACGTGGCCCAATACTTCCGGGAACAATTGCCCCAGCCAGGAACCACAAGCAAATAAATAAGCGTCTGATTTTAATGTTGATCCATTAGAAAGTGTGATGCTTTGGAGTTGGCCACTTTTTACCTCTCCAGGGGTTACGTACGCCTGTATAAAATTACCACCCTCTATAATATATGCTTCCAATACAGCTTGTGCACTTTCACGTGCTTTTAAATAACCCCCATAGGGATCAAACCAGGCGTGGGTGAGGTTACCGGTGTAGACCATAGGACATTTTTTTTGAATGTCTTTCACAGATAGATATTCATACTCCATGTTATGTTTCTTTGCAAATGGAACAGAGTCATCTACCAGAGGGGATTTCTCACGGTAACGAAACCAGATAACACCTGTATTAAAAAAGAGTTGCTTCTTCCACGCAGCCTGATGTTCTTTCCATAGCGAAAGTGCGCGCACATTCAGGTCAAAATAAAACTCATTATCACCATAGGTTGATCGGATAACACGCGTTTCATCTCCAGAACTTGACCTGGAGTTACCCGCTCCCCAGGCGTCAATCAAAGTCACCTTATATCCGGCACGAAGCAGGTACAATGCCGACCACCCTCCAAATGCACCAGCACCGACAATTGTGACACGAGCATTTTTTTGGAGGCCAATTTTTTGATCTTTAATCTTTGTAGGGGAGGGAGAAAATGTATTGGTATTGTTTTTACTCATTATTGAGATTAAGTGTTGTATATATGAGGATTAAAATCATCAGGATATAATTGAATATATCTGGTTGTTGTGTAGCTAAAATAGGAAGAAGAAAGTCAGAATACCTTCGATTTTACCAGATTATTGCACTAAAAGGAGCCTCATAGACATTTCTGCTGAGTGTCATATTTTAAGGTGATAAAGATCATGGTTTTGGGAAACACACTGAGGTAGGTTTGAATGTTTAAAAAAACCACCTATGATGATGGGGAAGGTGAATGAAATACGAAGGAAAGTCAGCCTTGTAAAGGGGTGGCCTGCTGCGGATAATTTTTTAACTTGCTAAAATAAAATTTTAATCATTAAAATGATGATCGAGAAGAGAAACAGTAATTATTATAAAAATTAAACAAAAACAATTTAAAACTATGAGACTTATCGTAATAGCCCTACTCGGGTTCACCATTTTCTCCTGCGCACCTGACAGATCAAATCAAGGGGAGGATCAACCAAAGAGCACTCAATCAGCAGTAGAGGATGTAATCAATGATCCAACCAAGGGACTTGGAGCTGTAAAATCGGTTACACTTCATACTCCCCTTGAGCAAGAACGTGTAGAAAGGGGCTTGTCAATTTATGAAATGAAATGTTCGGCCTGCCATAAATTAGATGATAAACGTGTAGTAGGACCAGGATGGAAAGACATTACCAAAAGACGTCAGCCAGAATGGATTATGAACATGATTACCAATGTGGATGTAATGCTGGATTCAGATCCTGAGGCGCAAAAACTTTTGGAGTTGTGTTTGATGCGTATGCCTAACCAAAATATGTCAATTGGTGATGCACGTGATGTACTGGAGTTTATGCGTCAGAATGATGGTGAAAAATAGAATAAACAAACTAAAACAAACCTAAATCAATATGAGTAAATTAATTAGATTATTTTATACGCTCGCAATAGTGGCGGCAGTCTTGTCGCTCTATAATTGCAAACCCCAGGGCCCTAAACAGGCGTTGGTGGGAGATGCTGCAGCGAAGGTGTATGTGCCACCTGGGCAATACGATGAGTTCTACAGTTTTGTGTCGGGAGGTTTTAATGGACAAATGCTTGTCTATGGAATCCCTTCAGGAAGATTATTAAAGATACTTCCTGTTTTTTCAGTGTTCCCTGAAAATGGTTACGGATACAGCGAGGAAACAAAACCTATGTTGAATACTTCACATGGTTCTGTTCCCTGGGATGACCTTCACCACATTGCACTATCCACTACAAAAGGTGAGCATGATGGACGTTGGGTTTTTGCCAATGGTAACAATACTCCCCGTGTCGCTCGTATCGGACTTTCATCCTTCCGCACAGAAGAGATACTTGAAATCCCCAATAGTGGAGGAAATCACTCCTCTCCCTTTCTCACAGAGAACACAGAATACCTTGTAGCAGGTACTCGTTTCAGCGTGCCCATGGGGGATAACAAAGATGTTCCAATCAACTCCTACAAAGAGAATTTTAAGGGCTCCATCAGCTTTATCAAAGTGAATCAGGAGACAGGACGTATGAATATTGAATTCCAATTACGTACTCCCGGATTTAACTATGATTTGAGCAGGGCAGGTAAAGGTCCTTCTCATGGATGGTTCTTTTTCTCTACTTACAATACAGAGCAAGCGCATACTTTGTTAGAGGTAAATGCATCTCAAAACGACAAAGACTTTATCATGGCTGTAAACTGGAAGAAGGCTGAAGAATATTTGGCGGCAGGAAAGGCCAAAGTGGAGAAAGCAAATTACGCGCACAATATTTACAACGATGAAACGCACTCTGCCACCAGCACGATGCTGAACGAAGTAATGGTACTGGATGTAACTGAACTAAAAGACATCGTGTACTTTATTCCTTGTCCTAAGTCTCCTCACGGTTGTGATGTAGATCCTTCAGGCGAATACATTGTTGGAAGCGGAAAATTAGCAGCGACTATGCCTGTCTTCTCTTTCACTAAATTTCAAAAAGCCATTGCGGATAAGGATTACGAAGGTGACTTTGATGGTATCCCAGTTATTCGCTATGAGGCAGCGCTTCATGGTGAAGTGAAGAAGCCGGGTTTAGGCCCTCTTCATACAGAGTTTGATAATAACGGAAATGCATACACTTCATTCTTCGTGTCTTCTGAAATCGTAAAGTGGAATGTAAAGACATTGGAAATTTTGGATCGCGTCCCTACTTACTACTCTGTAGGACACTTGAGCGTTATGGGAGGCCCTACTGCAAAACCTTATGGTAAGTACATGGTGGCCTACAATAAAATAACTAAGGATCGTTATTTGCCAACCGGACCAGAATTGGCACAATCTGCCCAATTGTATGATATCTCTGGAGATAAGATGCAGTTGTTGTTGGATTTTCCAACTGTAGGAGAGCCTCACTATGCAGAAGCAATACCAGCAAGCATGATTAAGGATAAGTCAATTAAGCTTTACAGGCTGGAAGATAATAAGCACCCATATGCTGCTCCTGGAGAAGGAAAAGCTAGAGTAGAGCGCAAAGGAAAGGAAGTACATGTGTATATGACCGCCATACGCTCACACTTAACACCAGACAATATTGAAGGAGTACGTGTAGGTGATGACGTGTACTTCCACGTAACCAACTTGGAGCAAGACTGGGATGTGCCACATGGTTTCGCTATACGTGGTGCCATTAACGCAGAGATATTGATCATGCCAGGGGAAACGCAGACATTAAAATGGAATCCTCTGGTACCGGGTGTTGTTCCGTTCTATTGTACAGACTTCTGTTCTGCCTTGCATCAGGAAATGTCAGGTTATGTTCGGGTATCTCCTGCGGGTAGCAATACACCATTAAAATTCTCAACAGGTGATGAAGACTAATCTTCAAAAACCACTGAGTAAATCTGTTTTCTCATAGTTTACAGGTTTAAGATCGGGTAGCCTCCCAAACAGGTTGGGAGGCGCCCTTCTTTTAAATCCTAACCATAAAAATGAAATCATTAAAACCCATTTCGAGATTAATTGTTGCGCTGTGTTCCTTAGCGCTTTTATCAGCCTTCTTTGTGCCCCTGTGGCAGATTTTAATGTGGGCACCACAATACCCGGAAGGATTGGAAATGAAAATATGGATTAATACGATTTCCGGAGATGTGAAAATCATCAGTGCTTTGAACCATTATATTGGCATGAAGCACATTGAAGTAGAAATGTTTCCTGAATTTGGTTACATGGTATACATCATTGGTTCTATTATTGCCTTTGGTTTACTTACAGCGTTGATCAACAAACGCTTCATGCTTGTTAGTTACCTGGGTGTGTTTGCGGTTACAGGTATCGCTGCTTTGGTAGATTTTTATCTTTGGGGTTACGATTATGGACACAACCTGAATCCAGATGCTCCCATTATCATTCCTGGCATGGCTTATCAGCCGCCTTTGATAGGTACCAAGGTGTTGTTAAACTTTACGGCATTCTCAGGACCTGATATTGGTGGGTGGATTTTTATTGTAGTGGCACTGGTGCTTATTGGTCTTTTAGTTTACGAAATAAAGATTAATAAAAACCTGGCAGCCATTCTCATCTTTCCTTTGGCAGTAATGTTCACATCATGCTCTACCGATCCTGTTCCATTGGAGTATGGTAAGGATATATGTTATACTTGTAAGATGATGTTGATGGACAATAAGTTTGGGGCTGAGCTGGTTACAAAAAAGGGAAAAATATACAAGTTTGATGATATCAATTGCATGTTGAATTACTACAATGCAAATGAAGCAGAACACGGAAATTATGCACATAAATTAGTCATCGATTTTGCAAGACCCGGTACTTTTATAGAGGCAAGTAACTCCTACTATCTCAGAGCCGATGAGATCAAAAGTCCTATGGCAAGTCAAATTGCTGCTTTTGAGGATTACAATCTCATGAAAGAAAATAAAGAAAAGTGGAAGGGAATTTACCTTTCATGGGGGGAGGTTGTGACGGAGTTTAAATGAGAGTACTCTTTACCTTACTACTTCTCCTATTTACCTTATCTTCTAAAGCGGTCACCTGGACGGTCTCCCAATCAGGTGATATAAAGACAATTACTGCCGCAATTCAGAAGGCAAACAACGGAGATACAATCCTGGTCAGATCCGGTCATTATAAAGAAGGAAACATTATTGTTAATAAAGAGATCGTTCTCTTAGGAATAGATTATCCTATTGTAGATGGTGAATTTAAGGATGAAGTATTTTCAGTAACGGCAAATAATGTAGTCATTCGCCATTTCAACATTATCAATGTTGGCATATCGAGTTTGAAAGACAAGGCTGCCATTGGAGCGGAGAATGCAAAGAACCTATACTTGGCAGACAATAAGATTGAAATGGCATTTTTTGGCATTCATCTGGCCAATTGCAAATCAAGCTTGATTGAAAATAATACACTAACCGCTGCAGCAGTTAACGAAAGCGCTAACGGAAACGGAATCCATTTGTGGAAGAGTGACAATATTACGGTAAAAGGCAATACTGTAGATGGACATCGTGATGGAATCTATTTTGAGTTTGTGACCAATTCTCACATAGAAAATAATGTAAGCAAGAACAACCTTCGGTATGGTTTGCACTTTATGTTTTCTCATAATAATGAATATAGCAGAAATTTGTTTAAAAAGAATGGCTCTGGTATCGCAGTAATGTATTCTAAAGGAGTTACCATGAGGTACAATCGTTTTGAAGAAAACTGGGGCGCATCTGTCTTTGGCTTGTTGCTAAAAGATATAAGCGAAAGTATCATAGAATACAATCTATTTCTAAGGAATACCGTAGCGATACACATGGAAAATTGTAGTAGAAGTAATTTTAAGGGCAATGAATTTCGTGAAAATGGATGGGGAATACAATTGCAAGCCAGCTGTGATGACAATCTATTTGAAAAAAACAATTTTATTGCCAACTCTTTTGATATGGGGACGAATGGGTCCATGACATTGAATACGCTTGCAGGAAATTATTGGGACAAATATGGTGGCTATGATCTTAACAAAGATGGTGTTGGAGACGTGCCTTTTCATCCGGTAAGTTTGTATTCAATGATAGTTGAAAAAATGCCAACCTCAGTAATGTTATGGAGAAGCTTTTTGGTGTTTTTGCTTGACCGGGCTGAGAAAGTTATTCCGGTAGTTACTCCTGAAAATTTAAAAGATGAAGTTCCAGTAATGAAACCTTATGATATCAGTATCTAACATTGAAAAACGATTTGGGTCATTGGACGTATTGAAATCGATAAATGCCGATTTTGAAACTGGACGCTCCTATGCCCTTATGGGACCCAACGGATCAGGTAAGACAACCTTAATAAAGAGCATACTAGGAATGGTAGTGCCAGACAGTGGTAAGATTGAAGTGGATGGTGAGTCCATTAAGGGACAATGGACCTATCGGGAAAAGATAGGATATATGCCACAGATCGGTAGATATCCGGACAATATGACCATAGGGCAGTTGTTTGAAATGATCAAAGATTTGCGTTCTAACGCCAATACAGTGGATGAGGAGTTAATCGAAGGGTTCGGTTTAGATAAGATGATGAACAAAAGAATGCATACGCTTTCCGGAGGAACACGTCAGAAAGTAAGCGCAGCATTGGCCTTTTTATTCGACCCTAAAGTATTTATTCTGGATGAACCTACCGCAGGATTGGATCCGTTGGCGGTAGAGGTGATTAAAGAAAAAATTTTGAAACAGATGGGGCCAGATAAAACATTTATAATTACCTCACACATACTCAGTGATTTGGATGATTTATCATCACACGCACTGTACCTGGATAATGGATCATTGATATATAACGATTCCATTGCCTTGCTTAAGGAAGAAACAGGAGAGGTAAGACTTGGAAAGGCGATAGCCACGATAATGAAAAGAAAACAAAAAAGTGTGACGGCATGATTAAAATAGCAAAGTATGTGTTGCTGGATATTCTAAGAAATAAGTTTGTTATTCTTTATACCTTTTTTCTGCTTCTTGTTACCCTATCCATGTTTAGTTTGGAGGGTAATTCGGATAAGGCTATCCTCAGTCTTTTGAATATTATTCTAATGGTTGTTCCATTGGTGAGTATTATTTTCACCACCATTCATTTTTTTAATTCCTATGAGTTTATTGAACTTTTGCTTTCCCAACCAATTAACAGGAAATCGATATTCCTGAGTGAATTCTCGGCAGTATCCTTGGCACTATGTCTTGCCTATCTTATTGGAGTAGGGATTCCTGTGACCCTTTTTAGCCAAGGTATGGACACCGTTTACCTGGTCTTGTCGGGCATGTTGCTCACGCTGGTTTTTGTAGCCCTTGCTTTTAGTGCATCGGTACTTACGCGTGACAAAGCCAAAGGGATTGGCCTTTCGCTTTTGTTCTGGTTTTACTTTACGCTTATATATGATGGATTTGTACTCTATGTAATATATGCGTTCAGTGACTATCCACTGGAAAAAGTAACCTTGGCATTGGTGTCACTAAATCCTGTGGATCTTGCACGAATAATAATTTTATTAAAATTGGATATCTCCGCGCTGATGGGCTACACAGGCGCATTTTACAAACAGTTTTTTGGAAGCAGCTTGGGGATTATTTATTCCTTTCTGTTTTTGCTTTTGTGGGCAGCCATTCCGTTGTTCATATCCATGCGAAAATTTTTAAAGAAGGACATCTGATTTCAAGCGGCTACAATTGTAATACAGCTGTGCCTGGGCTCATTTTTTGTTGGGTTGATCCATGTTAGGTATTGGTATGACCAATGTCATTGCCTGTCTCGGCATTCAACAGCATCTTCGCCTGATAGTAACCCAAAAACCCAATCATATGAGATTATTTCAGTTTTTAACATTGGCCTTTGCGGCCGCTTTGTTTTCATGCAGTTCCGGAGAGCAAAGTCAATCGAATTCGACTGCTAGCCAAACTCCAGCTGATGGAGGCCAAGCTGCCGTTCAGGATGATATTTCACAACAAAACATTGTTCAGGTGGCTTCCGGTTCAGCGGATCACACTACACTGGTGGCTGCACTCAAAGCGGCCGATTATGTGGATGCTTTGGCAAATGCTGGGCCCTTCACCGTATTTGCACCCACCAACGAAGCCTTTAATCAATTGCCTGCCGGTACTGTAGATAATTTATTAAAGCCGGAAAATAAGGATCAATTGAGAGATGTTTTAGAAAACCATGTGTACATAGGTGTGATGAGGGAAAACATGATGCGCGATGGACAAAAGCTAAATCAAGCCAATATGAAGAATGTGATTCTGGCCAAAAATGGAGATAAGATTTCTGTAAATGGCGCCAACATTATTGCTACAATACCTTGTTCCAATGGTATCGTTTATGTAATCGATAAGGTATTGGTTCCTGAACAATAAAGTATTGGGTAGACAAAGAACAAAAGGAAGAAGGCAGCGAGAGACTGCCTTCTTCTTTTTGTTACAACTTATTAAAACGTTCTCATTCCCTCATAGACATGAGATTCTTCTACACTTTCAATCGGTCCAGTAAATTCAATACGACCACCCCAATTGTTAACAAAGGTCGCTGTGACATTTCCTGACTTACCCACCTGAACAGTAAGAGTTCCCTGACCAATAGCAAAAGTACTCACTTGGGCTAGTACTGTAATAGCATCATTTTTTTCATTCTTGCTTACCTTATAGCTGCTTACAGTTCCTTTTGCTGTTATTCCACCCAGCCCATTAAATCCTACTCCACCTGTAAAAGAGGTTTGAAGAACAAATTCACTGCTGTCAATCATGATGAAGTTGTTGGGTCCAACATTTACAGGGCTTCCATATTTTCCTCTCACGGTGATTGCCTCTATCACAAAGTTTCTTTCTTCTACCAATTTAGAGGCTTTATCAAATAACCTGGCGGCCTCAATCGCTTGTTGGGCTTTTTTTTCATCCTTTTGTGACTTTCGATCTTCCTTTTTGCTTTGCGCACCTTGCGCAACCACCATTCCCATTGAGCCGAACAATAGGAACGCGATCAATCCTATTTTTAAATTTTTCATAACGATATTAGTTTGCTCATCTGTTTTTAGTTATATACGTTAAAAGTCTCATCAGGATGTGTTTTAATTAATTATTTATATTTATGCTATTGTTTAAATATTTTTTATCCTTTATGGGAATTAATAGTAGAGGTTATTTGTTAACCCTGATTATTGGTTTTACATTTAGGTTTACCTTAACATGTGCAGCCACAGATGTTACAGACCTTCCTATAAAGGAATTTCCTGCTGTTAACAACCAAAAAAAGCTTATTATTTATTTTACTGGCGATGGCGGATGGAATAACTTCAGCCAGCAATTGGTTCGGAAGATCAATTCTCAAAACTATCCCGTGGTAGTTTTTGATTGCAGAAAATACTTTTGGGATGCAAAGAGCCCCAACAAGTTTGCAGGGGATGTACAACGGATAATTTCACACTACACACTTACTTGGAAACTGGACAAAGTGGCTTTTGTAGGTTATTCTTTTGGAGCAGATGTTGCAGCATTTTTACCAACGCAATTGGAAAAATCTTTCATAGATAAATTGTTACCAATGGCATTAATGTCCCCCAGCAACTCGACAGATTTTGTAATTAGACTTACTGATTTGATAGGACCTTCAACTGAGGAGGAACGGAAATATAACGTGCAGGAGGCATTGTTTAAAAGCACCATTCCGATCTTATGCATTTTTGGGAAAGATGAAGATCTGTCTTTGAAAAAAAATCTTCACGCAAATGGAAAAATTGAGATACGACATATCCCTGGCTCACATCGGTATAATAGTAATGTTGAACTTTTGGCTGGCCTAATATTGAAGAATATTGCTTTATGAATTAACTGCCTTTCGACACTCGCTTCAACGCATTTGGAACTTGCAACAAGTGATAATCATGATTGTATACCAGATACTTCTTTTCCCAGCGCGGGAAGAATTTGTCCTTATATTTTCTAAGCCCTTTAAAGTGCCCGAATACCTTTAGGTTTTCGTAGGCATACTTGATAGTCTTCTCCGTTAGGTTAATACCTTCGATGCCAGACATGGGAGCAAGACCAAGATTTGCAGTTAAACACCCTTTTTCTTTCATATACAATAATGTTTTGGCAAGAATCATATCCAACACGCCATTGGGCGCATCACTTACTTTTCTGATTAAATCATAAGTGGCTTCGCCCGGAGCAAAGTCAGGAACAATATTTACGAAGGCGTATATCTTTTCCTCGTCATCCTCTATAGTAATTATAGTTTGTTCTTTTAAGATACTACGATCAAAAACACCTTGGGTAAATGCTACTTCTTCTCTTCCGAGTTCTTTAAGCCAGTTGTTGGAGACCTGCTCCAATTTTTGTAGCAACCCTTCTTTAATAGGTGGCTGATGAATTTGAGCCTTGTACCCTTCAGATTCCAGGCGATTAATAGCACTCCTTGTTGTCTTCATCTTGCCACCCTCAAGGGCAAATGTTCTTAAATCTACAATAGCCTCTTCACCAATTGGCAGACTTTTTTTCTTCAATGCTTTGAACATTGGCAATGCCTGGTCTGAGACCCTGTAATAAACATTGACGAATCCATTTTCATCACAAAATTCGTCAAAGCTTTTCACTATTTTATTGAAAGAGGCTGCGTCCTTGTATACTGGACCCTCTAATACGAATGCAAAATGCCTTGTTACTTTAAAGGAGATAAAGGCTTGTCGATCATTTGTGAAGTAATAAAATTTATCTGGATAGGTTTTGAAGTAATCCAGAGCGGAGTTGCCATATAACTTTACCAGATTAATGGCATCCATCCTGTCCTTTTCAGTGTTATAGGGTTTGGCAAAGTAGGGTTTTAAAACACTAAAGAATATAAAGCTGAGCACCGCTCCACCGGAGAAATACATCGAATATAGAAAGTATCGACCAAAAGATGTAGTGGGATTTAGCCCACTGTCATCAAACAAAAAGAAAAGTTTAAATGCAAGTTCGCAGGCATTCCAAAAATGAAAGTCAATCCCAAAATGTTTTTTGTCAATAAAGTAAAGCCCAACTACGCCATAAATGAAAACAGCCACAATGCTGTAAAGCAAAACCTGATAGCCGATCTGTGTTAGTTTTGGATGAGGTTTTAGTTTGTAAAAACGTCTGGTGTACATTAGAGAGGAAGCCGCCACCAAAGCTAGCAGTGCCTCTTCATAATCAGCAGCTTTGAGCAAATGACCTACTACAGAAAAACCGGTGAGAAAAATACCTATGGTCCAGGCACGCTTTGATCCTTGAAGGAGAAAAATACTTAGAATGAGTAACAATAGTCCGAACACTAAAACCATGGTATTTCCTGTCGAGATAATTTCTTCTGGGATTAAGTTTCTCACCAAGCGAAGTCGAGCAGGAATGGCAGGGGTAATTGCTGAAATAATATTGACCAATCCCAAAACAAAAATAATAATGGACGGAAGCACGCGTAGAATAAGATTGTCTCTCTTTGTGAGAAAACTAAGAATGCCTGCAAAGAGTGGAATCCAAAATTCAAACAATCGAAACAGTAATGTGATGGTAGCGGCTGCTATAATTGGATAACCAAATTGTCCGAGTACATAGGTAAGGGATACTTCTATTGCACCGAGTCCACGGAGGAAAGGAGAGGCAATCAACAATATGACCATAACGATGTACCCTATAAATGCTGCAGGCCAAGATGGATCAAATCCCAATGCCAACATAGCCACATACAGATGAATAATACCAACGATCTCAATTCCGATTGAAGCAATCAACGTCATTAGAAATTGTTTGCGATCAATTTTTTGACTAATCATTTCATTTAAAATCACAGCCGTGGATGGGATTGTCCTTGATACCCAATAATAAGCGCGACCTTTGATGGCCACAGAACGCATTACAATTATGAATCCAATTGTGAGTATGATTAAAAAAGCAAAACCAAGTAACGCTGCTGTTTGTAAACTATGAAAGAGAAAAGCAATTCCAATTGCGGGTAACCCAACAATGATTACTGAGAGTAGGCTACAAAATGCAAAGAGTGTGGAGGCCAAATGAATTTGAGAGCGGGTAGGGCCGTGATTTTCAATTTCTTTAGTGAAGAAAGCCAGGGAAGAAAAGCCGCCAGCAGGAAGAAACACACTAACCAAGTTGCGTTTAAGAAATAATAGGGTGGCAGCATCTATTGGAATACTATTTCCAAGTGCTTTAAAGCTATGGACATACATTTGGCCTTGGAGCCCAATGTAAACAACAGTCAGTATTACCCCTAAGATGATATAATCTGGCCGGCTTGTTGCCAACTGATCTTTAATTTGAATGAGCTCGATGTGTTCATTTTTTATGAAGAATGCAGCCATACCTATCATGAAGAATGCCAGTAAGAGCTGCCAAAAGAACTTGTTGTAAACGAGATGGGAAATAAATTGCCCGGCTTTGTTCATTTTTAGACTAGGGTATATGGGCCATAGTTATTATTGAGCCTTTCAAATTACCACGAAATAATTAGAATACTCTATTTATACCCCTGCTACTTGTGTTTCAAATAAAGGCTATAACCACAATAGATACATGTAAAGACCCATAGTGTGTTAGTTGATATAAAGCCTTGATTTAGCGAAATTAGGAAATCTTATGTTGGCCCTTTCTCATTTCCTCGATGAGCTCTAAATCGTGGTCTGTAAATGAAGTGGTTTCTTTGTTTTGGGAGGTAACGAATGCCTCCAAGCTTCTATATACCCTGATCCTGTATTTCCAGATGGTTTTGGCGCCAATGGCCTGTTTAAACGCACGATCATCCAGATTCTTATCTATCCAGTACATATCGTGGCTGGCAACTCCCGAGGAACTACCAATATACCCTGGCATATAGGCAATGTGAGAATGATAAAGCCGCTTGGCTACCTCCTCCTTAAATCCATCTTGGCCTTTTATATATATCGTAATCCAGTCCATTTGCTTTGACCCCAATTTTTCTTCTGCACCGAGGTGCAGTTCATCCTTTAAATTCTGAGCTAACAGATTAACACCTAATTTTATATCTGCTATTGTTGATTTAACTTTCATTAATAAGAAAAAACTAATTTCCAATTCGTAAAACTACTTAGTGACCCACCATTAATACGTGTAATGAAGACATAAGATTCACTTATTGTCAATATTATTTATCGAATAACAGTAACCGGACAGACCTTACTATTTTTTCGGGGTAGTAAGCGATCATTTTTGAGAATAAAAAATACTGCGGGCATCAAGAATATTATTTAGAGTAAGATTACGCTCACTTTCTGTTAAGTAAATCTGCTTACTGGCAGCTTCATATACTTTGCCGATCCACTTGATAAAGTAGCCGGCATCTTCTGAGGAACGAATGGGTTTATTGTTGGCAATGAGATAAACTGGGTTGGTGGTAGAGTAGGGGTAGTAGTCCTGAATAGATGGGTTTGCTCCATCGTTCCAAGCCCTAAGCAGTATCCACGCACTGTGGTCAATAGTGAGCGTCCCAGAGATATCGGCTGAAGTTCTATCTCCTTTTAAATCAATTGATTTTAAAACTTTACCGTTGCTTATAATTTCCAGGTGATCCATGGGAATAACAGAACGCATAAACCCTTTGTACGAAACTTTAATTTTCTTGCCTTGCAATTGGATTTCGGATCCTGGACCATTGCCATTTACCTCAAAGTGAAGGAGCGCACTGTTGGTAGCGAGCGTTTTTCCTTCTTTTAATCCCTTTAACCATGCAGCCTCTTTTTGTAAGGAGTTTTCAGGTACCTCCTCCATGTACACGTATGTTCTATTTACACCCACCGGTCCACGCAATGATGCATAATTAGCCATCGCATCTGTTCCTCCGGCAGCACTTACTCTGAAACCACAGTTTAGCAGGCGATGCCAGACTTCAGCACTCCCCAGGGGCCAGCTAAAACCGACTACTTCGTAGTAATCTACTTTACCCAAGGCCACATCGACAGGCAAAGCGTTGCTGATGCTTTCTTTTGTCGGATCTGGAATATCGTAGAAGGGGTGTACGTATCCTACCAAAGCACCTTGTTCATGTGCCAAATCAGCAATTACAGAATTCGATGGATGTGGGCTTTGAATAGCGGTATTATCATAAGCCGAATAACCTGGGATGAGATAATGATCATTTAATCCCAATAGCCCTAGGTGTCCCCAAAAACTAGTGTGGTGTTCTTGCGAATGAACCAATAAGACCTCGCTAGTTGATGCTTTATCTGGTAACGTGGAGAAGTAATCCATATCGGGTATGCGTTGCTCTTTATTTACAATGGTGTTAAACACAATGTCGAGATCTTCTGCATTGGCTTGTGCTACCATTCGGCTAGGTGTATTGCGATAATTCCCTCCATAATTCATGTGAACATGCACATCCCCGCTTACCCATTGCTTTTTCCAATTACTAGGAAGTGATAAGGAGGGAATCGTAATCGTCATTGTAAGCGAGTCGTTCTTCAAATCGAAAGTTTGCTTTTGAATGGCATTCTCTAGACCTCGAAAGACGGTGATAGTGGTATTGCCCTTGGGCAATGTTAACGTGGAGGTACCCTGGGTATGGAAATAATAATTTTCAAAGGTTTGTTTGGTACGATCAAACGCATCATCGCCATGGATCCATTCATTGTATGGCGTATAACTTCTCCCATCTGCTCCGGTTACTGAAACTCTGGCGGCTACTTTCTTTCCATTTTGATCAACAATTTTGAGGCGAAGAATGGCATGGGGCGTCAGGTAATTTCTTTTATGCAAAGGCAGTGGATAGGTTTTTCCACCCAACACTTCCTGAATCCACAGTGCGGTGTTACCATCTTCATTTGATATGTAGGCAATACGGTCTGCATTGGGAGACCATCGTGCGTTGGTGGCATCAAACTTTCCATAAGTCATTGGGTAGGGATCGCTATTTTCTTTTGCTGTGGTGATCCACAGCTGATGCCATTGCCTTCCAAGATAAGAAGCATAAATAATTCTTTTGCCGTCTGGCGACCAATCAGGGTGAGTACGCCAGGAGGTTTCTTCTTTTTGTATTAAAGTAAGTTGATTTGGATTGATAACATCTGAGGTATAGATGGATCCCGTTCCATAAATGTTGTAGGGGTTGGTGATAAAAACCAATTGTTTTCCATCAGGAGACCAGGATGGGCTGAGTTGATGATCCCATTGACTATAATAATATCTGGGTGTTTTCGTTTCATGTTCATTAGAAAGTGGCCTGCTTTCTAGTTTACCATTTTTTAAAGTGCCCAACCAAATTCGAAAGTGTCCTGTATTTTTAGTAGAAACAAAAACAAGTTGTGAGCCATCAGGGGAGAACCGGGGATCCAAGTTAACACCTTCATTGGTTGTGAGAGGTGTTACTTTGCCATTGGATAAATCCAACAATTGTAATTCCAGTGCTTTGCCTGAGTATCGGGTGAATACAATGGAACTGCCGTCACTTGACCAGTCAGGCTGGTAGTCATAACCGGGACCATTGGTTAGTTGTGTGGCAGTAGTTTCAGTAATCTTTTGTCGCCATAGTGATCCCGCCATGCTGTACACTACCTCATCTCCATTGGGAGACCACGTAACCGAACTGGGCCCTGTGGTTAGTTGGGGTAGGTACATCTCACGAAAATAATAATCGTGCGGAACATCAATTTGTTTGAGCACAGGCTCACGTTGACCTAAAACAGCAAATGTGATAATTTGTAGGAGTACAACGAATGATACTTTTTTCATGGAGAATGCTTTGAAAAAATAAGATAGAAAAGAAAGCAACAAGAAGCCAGCGGATATTTTTAAAGTGCCAGCGCTCAAAAGCACTCAACTATTAAAAAAATATCCAGCGCCACTCATAATATACTCCGTTATAATAATTATTTCTTATTGCTTTTATTGGTTTAATAACAGCTGCCCTACAAAAACTAATAGATTAATTTTTGATATCGTTTAGGGGTAAAAGAAAAAAAGGGGACAGCCACCCCACTTTTCACGATCTAAAGCGATAAAAAATTTATCCTATTTTTTTGAGTAAAGAAAAAGGACGAGGGTCAAAAATTGCATGCAGACCATCAATTTTTATCCGTTCGTAACTGTGAATGATATTATCGAGCCTAATCAATCTGAATAATTCCTAGCACTAAGGTGATGAAACTGAGGGCAGTCGCTTGTTTGTATGGGTTCGCTACGGGAAAGCAAAGACGTCTATTTAAATTCATTCTAAATTACGATTGCCCATTGAAAACCTGTTTGATAGTTGAACAGAATTTCCAAGTGATTGAGAAGTATCAACATGTGTTCAAAATAATAACCGCAACCGCAAAAATTAATTTGAAATAATGCATTACGAGTGTAGATTTGTGCACCTCCGAATAAAACCGGACACCTAAACGAATCACGATGACGCACCCAATCTCTGGTTTATTTAAGAATCTTGCTACGGCTCTCTTTATCTTATTATGTGTTACCTCTTTCGCTCAAGAAATTTCTACGGATGCAGGGGTTATCAAAGAAGGAGAAACTTTATTTAATGCCAACTGCAAGGCTTGCCATAGAATAGACCAAAAACTAATAGGCCCTGCACTTGCAGGTGTTTATGATCGCGCTCCTTCTTTGGACTGGATCAAAAACTTTGTCCGCAACTCCTCCAAGGTAATCGCCAGTGGAGATGAATATGCCAATAAAATATTTGCGGAAAATGGTAAAATGATGATGACGTCATTTACCTCATTTTCAGATGACCAGATCATGGCGATCATGGCTTATGTAGAGAACGAAACTAATAAGCCAGCCGAAGTGGTGGCTACTACTACTGCTGCAGGTGGTGGTGAAGGGGGAGCTGGTGCAGGTGTGCCAACTTCATACTTGAATGCTATTTTGATAGGTATGATTGTCATACTGCTATTATTACTGGTTATTCTTGGCCTTATTATTAATGGACTTAAGCGTTACCTGGATCAAAAAGATTTAACTGAGGAAGACAGGGAAGTGGTGCATTCGCCCATTACGCTAAGCACAATCGTACAAAGCCGTGGTTTTATTTTCATTGTTGTATTTATAGTAGCTTCAGTCTCATTTAAGACAGTTATTGATGGTTTATATTCAATAGGGGTGCAACAGGGCTACGCTCCTAAGCAACCCATTGCATTTTCTCACAAGGTGCATGCTGGACAATACGAGATTGATTGTAAATATTGCCATACCGGAGCAATAAAAGGCCGTAGCGCCAATATCCCTTCACCTAATATATGTATGAATTGCCACACTCAAATTCGCAGTGGTACCAACACAGGAGAGTCGGAAATCGCAAAAATTGTTGCAGCAGTAGAGACCAATCGACCCATTGAGTGGGTGCGTGTTCATAACCTGCCAGATCTGGCCTATTTTAATCATTCGCAGCACGTAAATGTAGGCGGTATTGAGTGCCAGACTTGTCACGGGCCAATTGAAGAAATGGATGTTGTAAAACAATATTCATTGCTTACCATGGGCTGGTGTATTGATTGCCATCGTAAAACAGATGTAAATGCCAAAGGCAATGCCTATTATGATAACCTTCGTGAATTACATAATAACAAAGCAATGAAGGTAGAAGACATTGGCGGATTAGAATGTGCAAAATGTCATTATTAATAATAATAATAATATAGATTCGATTTTTGGATTAGAATAAGTATGAACATTAAGAAAAAGACATACTGGAAAGGAATTCAACAGCTAAGAAACGATCCAGCGTTTGTAAAACATGCGGATAAAGAATTCGTTGACCTTGGTATTGAAGATGATCCGCGTCATACCCGCAGGGATTTTCTAAAAATGATGGGTTTTAGTGTAGCAGCAGCTTCATTAGCGGCGTGTGAGGCACCTATAAGGAAGGCCATTCCTTTTGTAAACAAACCCTTAGATGCTGATCCAAGCATTCCGAATTATTATGCTTCTACCTATATAAATGGGGGAGATTATTGCAGTGTGGTTGTAAAAACCATTGAAGGGCGTCCTATTAAGATAGATGGGAATACTCTTTCTAAAGTAAGCATGGGCGGAACGAGTGCTCAGGTAGAGGCTTCTGTGATGTCATTGTATGATAATTATCGGATGCGTGGTCCTAAGAAGGCCAAAGACAGTGCAACCTGGGAAGACGTAGATAATGAGATTATCTCAAAATTACAGGGGGTAGCTGCCGCAGGAGGTCAAATTAGAATTGTGAGTAACACAATACTAAGCCCAAGCACAAAAGCTGCGATCGATCATTTTAAAAACAAATATCCCACCACCAGCCATGTACAATATGATCAGGTATCATATTATGGAATGCTGAAGGGAAATGAAGCTTCTTTCGGAAAAGCATTTATTCCTTCTTACGATTTTTCTAAAGCAAAGCTTATAGTTAGCATAGATGCCGATTTTCTGGGTACATGGTTATCGCCTATTGAGTTTTCAAAGCAATACAGCGAAACACGTAAGATCAGTGAGAAGCAGCGGGAGATGTCACGCCACTACCAGTTTGAGGCGAACCTTACTCTTACAGGGGCTAATGCAGACTACCGTACCATGATCCGTCCTTCTCAGGAAGGCCTGGTGGTAGCGCAATTATATAACCTTATTGCTGGAAAGGCTGGCAATGCCACAATTTCAGCTGGGATGGATAAAGTGTCTAACCTGAATAAAGCTGCTGATGAACTTTGGGCCAACCGTGGTAATTCTTTGGTGGTTTGTGGATCAAATGACAAAGACGTTCAGGTATTGGTGAACGGAATCAATACAATGCTTAGTAATTATGGTTCTACCATACTAGCAGATCGAGCGGTTAACTATCGTCAGGGAAATGATGAGCAAATGGCTGCTTTTGTTGCCGATGCGGAGGCTGGCAAAATAGGTGCTGTTATTTTCTACAATTGCAACCCTGTTTATGATTACCCAATGGGGGCAAAATTAGAAGCTGCCCTTAAAAATATTTCATTATCGGTTTCTACTTCTTCCACTGAAGATGAAACCTCCTCAGTATCGGCTTACAAAACTCCAGACCATCATTACCTGGAGTCATGGAACGACTTTGAGCCAAAGACCAACACATTTAGTCTTTCTCAACCAACCATTACACCTATTTTTAAAACACGCCAGGCACAGGAAAGCCTTTTGATGTGGGCAGGCGAGAAGGTGGAGTATTTTTCTTTCGTAAAAAACAATTGGAAAAACTGGCACTATAATCAATCTGCATTGGGTCTTGGATTCCAGGCTTTTTGGGACCAATGTTTATACAATGGGGTATTTGAAGGGGCACAACAATCAGCCGGGACGTTGTCTTTTGCAGGAGATGTAAATGCAGCTGCATCATCAATTGGTGCAAATTATAAAGCCAACAATTCTGGATATGAGATTGTCCTGTATGAGAATTGTGGAGTTGGAAATGGTTCGCAGGCCAATAATCCCCTTTTACAAGAACTACCAGATCCTATTACAAAAGCAGTATGGGATCACTATGCTACCATTTCGCAAAAAGATGCCGCTGCCCTTGGTGTTAATAATGATGCTGAAGGAAGAACACAGTTTCTAAATATTGCAATTGGAAGTAAATCAATTAAAATTCCTGCACTGGTTCAACCAGGACAAGCACCTGGTACTATAGGTATTGCCATTGGTTATGGCAGAACCAAAGTGGGTAAGGTTGCTGAAAATCTAGGACAGAATGTGTATCCATTGGTTACAATGGTCAATGGCTCACTAAACTATAGCATTACTGCGGATGTAACGCCCACACTTGTAGATGAACCTTTCCAGATTGCTCAAACCCAAGTTCATCAAACTTATATGGGTCGCAGCAACGTAATTCAAGAATCTGTATTAAGTGAATTTAAGCAGAATCCGGAAGCGGGACGTGAGTTTCCAAAAATCACGAAGTGGGAAGAAAAAGTTGACCCCGCAACTGTAACCATGTGGAAGGGGCATGACTATAACGATCACCATTGGGGAATGTCTATTGACTTGAACTCCTGTACGGGCTGTGGAGCATGTATTGTAGCTTGTAATGTGGAGAACAACGTGGCAATCGTAGGAAAGCAAGAGGTGATTAATCGCAGAGAGATGCATTGGTTGCGAATAGACCGTTACTACAGCAGTGATGCCACGGATATCAGCGACTACGAAGCACTTGAACATGCCGCTGAAAATCCTGAAGTGGTTTTCCAGCCTATGCTATGTCAGCATTGTAATAACGCACCCTGCGAGACGGTATGTCCTGTGGCGGCAACCACACACAGTACAGAAGGCTTAAACCAAATGACCTATAACCGTTGTATCGGTACGAGATATTGTGCCAACAACTGTCCCTATAAAGTAAGGCGCTTCAACTGGTTTAAATACCACGACAATCAGAAGTTCTATGAAGTAAACCCTTCTATGAATACCGACTTGGGAAGGATGGTACTTAATCCTGAAGTGACAGTGCGGTCAAGAGGAGTAATGGAGAAGTGTTCTTTCTGTGTGCAGCGCATCCAAGCAGGGAAGTTGACAGCGAAGAGAGAAAAGAGAAAGGTGAAAGATGGGGAAATTGTAACTGCATGTCAGGCAGCATGTACATCAGGTGCCATTGTATTTGGCGACATGAATGATGCAGAAAGCCAGATCAGTAAGTTGTTACAAATTACCAGGAATGAGAAAAGGCCCAATAGCCCTGACAAAAACATTGGTAACCCACGCGCTTACAGAGCATTGGAGGAAATTGGGGTGAAACCTAACATTTATTACCTCACGAAAATTAAGAATAAGGATTTAACTAACGCATAGTAAATAAAGGATAACGATTTTATGCAAGTAAGCTCAACACTACGCGAGTCTCTCATCACCGGTGGCAAAACCGTCAGTGACGTTTCTGAAGATATCTGCCGCCAGGTAGAGGGTAAACCTACCCCACTTTGGTGGATGGCATTTGGAATTGCCCTGACACTTCTTGGCTTTGGTGCGTACGCCATGATTATAACACTGTGGGATGGAATTGGTATGTGGGGCCTTAACAGAACTGTAGGTTGGGCCTGGGACATCACAAACTTTGTTTGGTGGGTGGGTATTGGTCACGCGGGTACTCTGATTTCTGCAATTTTGCTATTGTTCCGCCAAAAGTGGAGAATGTCAATCAATCGTGCGGCAGAAGCGATGACCATTTTTGCAGTAATTTGTGCAGCTACCTTTCCAATGGTTCACATGGGACGCTTATGGTTAGGGTTCTATTGGGCGCTTCCACTTCCAAATGCATTTGGTTCCTTATGGGTAAATTTTAACTCTCCGCTACTTTGGGATGTGTTTGCCATCTCTACTTACTTCACAGTATCGTTAGTGTTTTGGTATATAGGACTTATCCCTGATTTTGCAGTAATCCGTGATCGTGCTGTAAGGGCAGGACACAACACACGCGCTTTGATTTACAACACTCTTAGCTTTGGATGGCAGGGAGGCGCAAAAACATGGATGCGTTATGAGTCAGTTGCCTTGATCCTTGCAGGCCTTTCTACACCACTCGTACTTTCGGTGCACACTATTGTATCTATGGACTTTGCGACTTCGGTAGTACCCGGATGGCATACCACCATTTTTCCTCCTTATTTTGTCGCAGGTGCCATCTTCTCTGGCTTTGCGATGGTTCTTACCTTATTGTTGATTACCAGGAAGGTATTTAGACTCGAAGACTACATTACTATCTATCATGTAGAGTTGATGAATATCATCATCATTGTGACAGGCTCCATTGTAGGTATTGCTTATATCACTGAGTTCTTCATTGCATGGTATGGCCAGGTGCCGGCTGAACAATACGCATTTATCAATCGTGCTTTTGGACCTTATTGGTGGGCTTACTGGTCTATGATGACTTGTAATGTGATATCACCTCAGCTTTTCTGGATTAAGAAAATTAGGACCAGCCTTGTGTCTACTTTTGTGTTGTCTATTATCGTAAATATTGGGATGTGGTTTGAGCGATTTGTGATCATTGTAACCTCTTTGCACAGAGATTATCTTCCTTCCAGCTGGGCAATGTTCTACCCTACTATGTACGATGTAGGGGTCTATGTAATGACATTTGGGTTTTTCTTTACCGCGTTTCTGTTGTTTGCAAAATTTTTCCCGGTAGTCAACATGGCGGAGATAAAAAGTATTCTAAAGTCGTCATCTGAAAAAAAGCATTAATCAATCATGGAAAGCAATAAGAATTTTGTGTTAGGTGTGTTTGATGATGAAGATGTTCTTCTTCATGCAGTAACAAAAGTAAAGGACAAAGGTGTTAAGATCCACGAAGTGTACTCACCTTTTCCAGTACACGGTTTGGATGCGGCCCTTGGCTATAAAAGAACACGATTGCCAATTGCAGCTTTCTTGTTCGGAATGACAGGCACTAGCTTGGCGCTAATTATGCAGATATGGATGTTGGGATATGACTGGCCAATGATCATAGGTGGAAAGAACCATGCAGCATTGCCTCCTTTTATTCCCGTTACTTTTGAATTGACTGTTTTACTCTCCGCACTTGGAATGGTGGCTACTTTCTTGATCGCGAGCGATTTGAAGCCCTATAAGTGGCCACAACAGTTTGATGTAAGAAGTACAGATGACAAACATATCATGGCTATTGATTTGGCAAAAAACAGACTGACAAAAGAAGATATTGGCGCTCTATTAAAAGACAGTGGAGCCCAGGAAGTTAACGATAAGAATTTTTAAAGAGGATGCGGAATATGCAACTATTAAAAACAGTTTTGATTGTGACAGCAGGAGCAGCCTTGTTGACAGGATGCACAGCAGGTGGGGATTATCCAGGCCTTGAATATGCTCCCAACATGTATCACTCTGTCGCTTACGAACCACTTACACAAATTACTGATGAGAGTGCAGGAACTTGGGTAAACTCATTAGATAATGGAAGAGGAGAGTACTTTAACTCAAATAAGTATAATCCTAATATGATGAACATGAGAGCCCCAGCACCTTATACCGTAAAGAGAAATAAGTATGGCTGGTTGCCTTACAGGATTGGTAAAGACAGTCTTGATTATGCTTCTACTATCAAGAGTCCGTTGGATAGTACTGCTGCCATCATTGCAGATGGGAAAGCACTTTATGCGGTATACTGCAATCATTGTCATGGGCCAAAAGGAGAAGGAGATGGTAAGGTAGCTATGGGTGTTAAGGTAGATGGGGTGGATAAGGGAATGGTTGCTGGTGTGGCTAACCTACAAGGCAATGCATATTTGAATATGACCGAAGGGCACATATTTCATGTGATTACATGGGGTAGAAACCTGATGCAGCCTCACGGCTCTCAAATAAGCCCTGAAGACCGCTGGAAGATTGCCAAATACGTGAAGACTTTACAAAAGAAGTAATAAGAAGTTTCAAATTTTTGAAGGAAAATAAATGGTAGCCGAAGAGAATTACGAATTCAAGCCCGAAGTAAAGAAGAAGATTTTCATACTGGGTGCTATTGGTATTGTGCTTTTTATCCTTGGGGTAATCTTGGCCATGAACTCGGGTTCAGGGCATGAAGAGGAACATGCATCTGTTCAACAGACATCCACCCACCTGGTAGCAAGCACAGAGCAGGCAGCTGCTGCTGAGGGTCAGCCGGTGGTTGCTGAAGAGCATCATGGCAGCCCTGTTTGGTTAAAGAGAATTTATACCTCTCTGTGGCAAAACAATATATACTTTGCTGGACTAGGCGTCATTGGTTTATTCTTCGTGGCCATACAATATGCCGCACAGGCCGGATGGTCAGTGCCTGTGAATAGAATTGCCCTGGCTATGGGGCATTGGATTCCAATATCCGGTATTCTTATGTTGGGGCTATGGTTTTTAGTAAAATCTGACGTGTTTCATTGGACACACCAGAGCTTGTATGTGGAGGGAGCAGGATTTGATGCCATTCTTAAAGGTAAGAGCGGTTATTTCTTTTGGCCATTAGACGCTGGTGGTTTCCCACTATTCTTCATTTTAAGAATGGTTGTTTTCTTTGGACTTTGGTATCTTTTTTTCATATGGATTAAACGAGAAATGCTGGCGGAAGACATCAATGGCGGTACTGCGCATTGGACCAAAGCACGTTCATTGTCAGCCATATTTTTGGTAATATTTGCGGTAAGTTCATCGATAGCAGCCTGGGATTGGGTGATGAGTATTGATACCCATTGGTACAGTACAATGATGGGTTGGTATGTATTCTCCAGTTGGTTTGTAGCAGGTTTGGCAGCCATTACTTTGGTTGTAATATTCTTGAAAGAAAACGGATATCTAAAAATTGTTAATGCCAACCATTTGCACAATCTTGGATTGTTTGTGTTTGCTTTCAGCATTTTTTGGACTTACATCTGGTTCAGTCAATTCTTACTAATTTATTATGCCAATATTCCTGAGGAGACCATTTACTTCATCAATCAGATGAATAACAGCCCTTATAGTTGGGTGTTTTATGCAAGTATTATTATGAACTTTGTGTTGCCATTTCTGTTGTTTATGACAAGGGATTCGAAACGTCATATAGCGATGTTAAGGGTGGTTTGTACAATAGTAGTTGTAGGCCATTGGCTTGATTTTTACAATATGATTACGCCAGGGGTAATGCAAAAGAATGGTGGACTTGGCTTTTTAGAAATTGGTTTGGCTATGGTATTTATGGCCGCATTCCTGTTTGTTACACTCAATGCGTTGTCTAAGGTGCCATTGATAGCAAAGAATCACCCGATGATGGGAGAGGCTTTGAACCACCATATTTAAATGTTATAGAGAAGGATAATTATTGAAATTGCTTAATAAAATAGTATGATGAGTCTGATTATTGGTCTGGGCGTAATACTTGTTCTGGGCATACTTTACATGATTTTCCGGATTGGCAGTCTGGTAAGTCTTGTTAAAGATTCGAAGGAAGGTGAACATCCTGGGAATGATACACATGGATTCCTTTTTTTGGTTTTCTTAGTGTTAGGGTTGGGGCTATTTGGTTGGTATTCCTATACCCATTACGATTCGTATGTTCTTCCCATTGCCTCTGAGCATGGTGTGCAAACAGATGATTTGTTTTGGATCACAATGTGGATCAGCGTAGTTGCTTTTGTAGCGCTTTCTATTGTTATGTTTTGGTTTGCATATAAATACAGATACAATGCAAATCGAAGAGCAACCTTCTTTCCTGACAGCGCAAAGTTAGAGATTGTTTGGACAGTAATTCCGGCTGTTGTATTGGCGTTACTGATTTTTAAAGGTTTGAGGGTGTGGGGTGAAATTACAAGTCCCGCCTCAGCGGATGCTGAAGTAATAGAAGTTATTGGGCAGCAATTTGCATGGACCGCAAGATACCCTGGAGTAAAGGACAAGCAATTGGGTGAGGTAAACTACAAATTGATTGATGCGGTCAATGAGTTTGGTCTTGACCTCACGGATAAAAATTCGTTTGATGATTTTAAAGCACTTGAACTTCATATACCAAAAGGAAAAGAAGTTCATCTCAAGATACGGGCAAAAGACGTGATACACAGTGTGTTCCTTCCTCACTTTAGGGTAAAGATGGATGCTGTGCCTGGAATGTATACCAATTTTAAATTTGTGCCCACCAAATCCACTCAGGATATGCGTAATGAAACTGGAAATCCTGATTTTAACTATGAAATGGCGTGTACGGAGGTATGTGGGGCGGGCCATTTTTCTATGCGTTTTTTAGTAGTAGTGGATGAGCCGGAAGATTTTGAAAAATGGAAGGCAGCGCAGGAACCGTGGCTGAAGCAAAACCCTGATTACCTGGCAAAAGTACCGGCTGCATTGAAGGAGGTGGCAATGATTAAATCGGGAATACCCATTGAAAGTGGAGCTGGTGTTGGAGCCACTTCACAAACTGTATCAATTAGTAATTAAAGACATCGCAGAGAATGGCAACAGTAGATTTACACACCCAAGCAGATGTTCATCACCATGACGATCACGATCATGATCACGACCATGGTAATTTCTGGACAAATTATATTTTTAGTCAAGATCATAAAATAATTGCAAAGCAATTCCTGATCACTGGAATGATGTGGGCAATTATTGGAGGTAGCTTGTCAGTGATTTTTCGTTTGCAATTAGGATTCCCTGATGCAAACCTGACTTGGCTTAAACCACTTTTGGGAGGATGGATAACTCCATCAGGGAAAATAGACACCGAGTTTTATCTTGCTTTGGTGACGATGCATGGTACCATCATGGTATTCTTTGTATTGACAGCCGGACTTAGCGGAACATTTAGTAACTTTTTGATTCCTCTTCAAATTGGTGCCAGGGATATGGCATCCGGCTTCATGAACATGCTTTCTTACTGGTTCTTTTTTATATCCAGTGTCATTATGTTTACCTCTCTGTTTCTTTCAACAGGGCCCGCAAGTGGAGGATGGACGATTTATCCACCACTGAGTGCATTGCCTCAGGCCATGCCAGGATCGGGATTGGGAATGACCTTGTGGCTAGTAGCAATGGCGTTTTTTATAGTAAGTTCTTTGCTCGGAGGTATTAATTATATTTCCACGATCATTAACATGCGCACCAAGGGCATGTCATTTACAAGATTGCCGCTTACAATATGGGCATTCTTCTTTACGGCTATTATTGGATTGCTCTCTTTTCCCGTACTTTTTGCTGCCGTTTTGTTGCTTATTTTCGATCGAAGTATGGGCACCAGCTTCTATCTATCGGATATTTATATCAATGGGGAAGCCTTACCCAATCAAGGTGGTAGCCCCGTTTTATTTCAACACTTGTTCTGGTTCCTTGGGCACCCGGAAGTATATATTGTGATTTTACCTTCTCTAGGAATTACATCTGAGATTATTTCAACCAATTCCAGAAAACCAATCTTTGGTTACAAGGCAATGGTGGGATCTCTATTATTTATTACCGTCCTTTCTTTTGTGGTATGGGCACACCATATGTTTGTAACGGGTATGAACCCATTTTTAGGTTCAATATTCACGTTGCTTACGTTAATCATTGCCGTACCGTCTGCGGTAAAGATTTTTAATTATGTGACCACGCTTTGGAAAGGCAACATCATTTTTACCACTGCAATGTTATTTTCCATCGGACTGGTTTCGTTCTTCCTTTCAGGGGGGATCACTGGTATTTTCGTTGGTAATTCGGCAGTAGACATTCAATTGCACGACACTTATTTTGTGGTAGCACACTTTCACCTAGTAATGGGGGCAGCATCTTTCTTTGGTATGTTAGCAGGGGTTTACCATTGGTTCCCGAAAATGTTTGGACGGATGATGGATGAAAGACTGGGCAAAGTTCACTTCTGGTTATCTTTTGTGGGTGTGTACCTTGTATTTTTTCCGATGCACTATATTGGTATCGCAGGATTTCCCCGCAGATATTACTCATGGACAAACTTTGAAACCTTCAGTTCGTTTTCTGATTTGAATACATTAGTAAGTGTGGCGGCTATACTCACATTTGCCGCCCAGTTTATATTTTTGTTTAACTTCTTCTATAGCATGTTCAGAGGCAAACTTGCGCCTGCTAACCCATGGAAGGAAAATACATTGGAGTGGACCACTCCTCGCCATCCTAAGCATGGAAACTGGCCTGGAGAAATACCCACCGTATATCGCTGGCCATATGACTATAGCAAGCCTGGTGCAAAGGATGATTACATCCCTCAAACAGTACCTTTTTCAGAGACACCCGAGTCTAATTTGCCGCATGAGAACGAGTTGATAAAACTGGAGATGGAAGGCAATGATGCCATTGTGGTAGAAAAGAAAAATCATTAACAGTATTTTCTTAATTAATTGAATCAAACAGCAATCAAGGGATTTTATAAGCTTTGCTTATCAACCTTGATTGCTGTTTATTTTTTGATCCTGGTGGGTGGGGTAGTAAGAAGCACAGGCTCAGGAATGGGTTGCCCTGACTGGCCAACATGTTTCGGCCAATGGATTCCTCCTACATCGGTAGATCAATTGCCACCCAACTATAAGACGGTTTATTCAGACTACCGACACAACAAAAACGTAAAGTTTGCCAGATATCTTTCTTTTTTTGGGATGGATCAAACGGCCCATCAATTGCTTAACGATGAGGATGTACGACAGGAGGCTGATTTCAACGCAGCAAAAACATGGGTAGAGTATATGAATAGATTGACGGGTGTGGCGATAGGACTTTTTATTATTGCGTTATTTTGGCGTTCAATAAAATTTAGAAGAAGTCACCCTAAGATATTTTTACTTTCACTGATTACTTTACTTGCTGTTATTTTTCAGGGGTGGTTTGGTTCAATAGTTGTCTCCACCAATCTCACCACATGGACTATCACGCTTCATATGTTTATTGCTTTGGTGATTGTTGCCATACTTTTTTACTTGTTGGATTTGAGCAAGTCAGATGAAAATGGAGGGATGGATGGCACTCCTCTGCTAAGATGGATTCTAGGAGCCTGTATGGTTACTCTTTTTGTTCAAATTTTTCTTGGAACCAATGTTAGAGAAATGATAGATCAAATTGCATCAACTCTACTTCCCAGAAATCAGTGGATTGACGAAGTGGGCCCCCCTTTTTTGATTCACCGTGCCTTTTCGTGGCTCGTGGTAATTTTACATCTTTTATTATTATACTTATTGAGGAAAACTAGAGGCAATAAAGCTTTACCACTGTTCTTAATAATTTTAATTTTGGGTACCTTATTGACCGGTACAGGAATGGCCTATTTTAGTGTGCCGGCCTTTCTGCAACCCATCCATTTGGTGCTGGCCACCATTACCTTTGGACTTCAGTTGCATATGTACTTTAACCTAAACACTGAGGTAAAATTGGTATTTGATAACGTGAAATGATTACAGGACAAGCACATGAGTTGACACATTTTTCTATGGCTATTGCCAAAGCGAAGTCATTTTTTGAATTGCTGAAGGCAAGACTTTCTTTGCTGGTGGCTTTTTCATGTGCTTTCGGTTATGGATTGGCTTCGAGAGGGGATATCAACTGGGGAGTTTTGCTCATGGTAACACTTGGTGGTTTCTTGCTATCAGGAGCATCAGTTTGCATCAATCAGATTTTGGAGCAGGATTTTGATAAGTTGATGAAGCGTACCATGCAACGTCCGCTTCCTACAGGACGAGTCACTCCACACGAGGCAACCTTATTTGCAATACTGTGTATGGCATTGAGTGTATGGATACTTTGGGTTTTTACCAATCCTTTTACTGTTCTTCTCTCGTTGGTTTCAATGGTACTTTACAGCTTTGTATATACACCATTAAAAAGGGTCGGCCCTATTGCAGTTTTTGTGGGTGCAATACCTGGTGCGTTACCACCCCTATTAGGATGGATTGCTGCTACCGGGCAAATAACCTATGAGGCACTTATCATTTTTGGAATTCAATTTATCTGGCAATTTCCTCACTTTTGGGCCATTGCATGGGTGGCGGATGAAGATTATCAAAAGGCAGGTTTTAAGTTATTGCCTTCCAGGGAAGGGAAGAGTCTCAACACCGCAATTCAAATTATGGTTTACACAATGTTTTTAATACCACTGGGTTTGTTGCCTGCTGTATTTGGAATAACAGGAATATACTCCGCTATGGTAGCCACTGTTTGCGGTGTAGCTTTTTTTGCGCAAACCCTTGCCTTAATGAGAACAGGAAGTAGGCAATCGGCTTTGAGGATAATGTTTGGCTCGTTTTTATACCTGCCAATTGTTCAGATAGCTTTTTTATTGGATAAAGTGATTTAGGATATGACAACGGAATTTAAAATCATAGAAGAGCCTAGAAAACCTTTGGCGATGCATCCAAAGAAATTTGGAATGTGGCTTTTCGTAGCGAGTGTTGGGATGCTATTTGCTTCCCTGACATCGGCTTATATTGTGAGGCAAGCAGAAGGCAATTGGTTATACTTTGATTTGCCCGCTACTTTATATTGGAGTACGGGTGTAATACTTTTAAGTAGTGTCACAATGCAAATGGCATTTTGGGCAGCAAAAAGGGATCTTATAGAACGCGTTAAATTACTTGTTTCCATAACAATGGGGCTTGGATTGGTATTTTTGATTGCACAGTTGGTGGCCTGGCGGGATTTAGTAGCCCAAAATGTTTATTTCGTAGGCAATCCTTCAGGCTCGTTTTTATATGTCATTACAGGTCTTCACGGGCTTCATATCATAAGTGCGCTGGTCTATCTGGTCATTGTGCTGATGTCCGCATATCGGCTTAAAATCCACTCCAGAAACCTCCCGCAGATAGAAATGTGTACTACTTATTGGCATTTTTTGGGTGGACTTTGGCTATATTTGTTCATCTTTCTATTATTGAATCGATAATCTAAAATTAACTATGGCACATACTTCAGCCACCACGGTATCACCAGAAAGAAGCACTTGGGACGGAGGGGTTTCACCCATGGGCGCGAGTTATGGAAAACTTATGATGTGGTTTTTCCTTCTCTCGGATGCGTTCACATTTTCGTCTTTGCTGATCACTTACGGACTGATTCGTTCAGCACACAATGCCTACACAGGTACGGTAGAAGCATTTACTTTTTCAGCAGAATATTGGCCTATACCTGAGAAGGTATTTGAAGCGGTACCCTTCTTACATGGTATATCACTGCCCCTCGTTTTTGTGGGTATAATGACTTTTGTTCTGATTATGAGCAGTGTGACTATGGTATTGGCAGTAGAGGCGGGTCATAGAATGGATAAGAAGGCCGTTGAGAAGTGGATGTTGTGGACTTTACTGGGAGGTATTATATTTTTGTCTTGCCAGGCTTGGGAGTGGGCACACTTTATTGCAGGAACGGATACACCTACATTGGTTAAAGACTTTGTGAATGGCACATGGGTGACCAAAGAGGTAACAGGTGCCAGCCTACGCATAAATCAATATGGGCCCCAGGCTTTTGCGGATTTCTTCTTCTTTATCACAGGCTTTCATGGCTTCCACGTTTTCAGTGGGGTAATGTTTAACTTTTTGATTTTCTATAATACATTTACCGGTGTATATGAAAGAAGAGGGAGTTACGAAATGGTAGAAAAAGTAGGACTCTACTGGCACTTTGTAGATTTGGTTTGGGTGTTTGTTTTCACCTTCTTTTATCTTGTATAATTAAATTAATATCGATCGCATGGCTTATACGCAAGAACCTCAGATAACTGTACTTCCTCCGGATAAAGAGAAGATAAAAAAACTTTGGACCGTAGCCGGAATCCTTGGCATAATTACGGCATTTGAATTTTTAGTCGCATTCACGATGGGGCATGGCCCATTGAAAACGGCCATCTTTGTCGGAATGACTATTTTTAAAGCTGCCTACATTGTCGGGGAATTTATGCATCTAAGGTATGAGTCTAAGGTATTGCTTTGGGCCATACTCATCCCACTGATTTTTATTGTTTGGATGCTGATCGCCTTTATATACGAAGGAATGAAGTTTTCAGAAGTAAATTTTTGAAACCTTTAAATGACTTTTAAGAAGGCTAAAGTGAGTAACTTTAGCCTTCTTTTTTTTGAATCTGCTTATGATGCGTAAAGTGCTGTTGTTATTTCTTGCCTTGTTACTTCCGGGCGCCATCTTTCTTTTTTTACATTTTTTTGGTAAGAATGAATTTGAAGTCCCTGTTTTTTATCAGACTGCGGATGAATTGCCAGCAGAATGTGAAATTGAACAACAGTTGCCTTATAAGGTAAAATCAATAGATGTAAACGTCAGTGGAGATTATGTGGTGTTCTTTGCTTCAGGCCTTTCCACCAAAGTTTTTGATGGTGCATTATTTCAGGTGAGTAGATTAAATGAAGAGTTTGGAGAGAAGGCACCTCGCCTGATTGTTTTGAAAAAGACTGAGGATAAATTGCCTATGGCTAAAAATGAGGTAATACTGGATGCTGATAAATATATGAACGAGCAGAAGTGTGTTTTTCTAGCCAAGGCCAACCAACTTGTATTGGTTGATACGGAAGGTCATATCAGGGGATTGTATCCAAACGCTTCCTTAAAAGAAATTGATCGCCTAATTCTGGAATTAAAAATAATATTCAAGCAATATTAAAAATGAGTGAAGCCAAGGAGCCATACAAAAAATTGATCATTGCCCTTTCTATTATCATTCCCCTGGTAATCGCTTTGTTATTTGGTGTAAAGATTGAGGGGTATGATTTCACTTTTCTTCCACCCATTTATGCTTCTATTAATGGTATTACGGCAATACTTTTAGTATCCGGCTTTTGGGCAATAAGGAACAAGAAGATTATACTGCACCAAAGGATAATGAAGATTTGCCTTGGCTTGTCAGCTGCTTTTCTGGTGATGTATGTGATGTACCACATGACGTCTGAATCTACTTCGTATGGTGGGGAGGGATTTATAAAATATATATACTTTTTTATACTGATTACGCACATTTTACTGTCAATTGCTGTTGTTCCAATGGTGCTTTTTACATTAAGTAGGGCCCTTGCAGGCAATTTTGAAAAGCATAAGGCTTTAGCTAGATTTACGTTTCCAATCTGGCTCTATGTGGCTGTAACAGGGGTGGTCGTATACCTAATGATAAGTCCTTATTATCAATAGAAAATGAAAAGATTAATTACATTAGTAGTTCTGCTTCTTTCTTGCATTACAGGTGCTTATGCGCAATGTGCTATGTGTAGGGCTACCTTAGAGAATAATGTGAGTAATGGAGAAACTGGAATAGCTGCTGGTATCAATTTCGGAATCATGTATTTATTTTTTGCTCCTTACCTGGCGGTGGGAGTGGTAGCTTATTTTTGGTACAAAACCAGCAAATCAAATGCACGAAAAGAGTTTAGCGAGCGCTCTTTGCTCAGGTAATTGCCCCAAGTGCCGAAAGGGAAATATTTTTAAAACCTCGATATTCAATTTATCAGGTTTTTCGAAGATGAATGCACATTGTTCTAATTGTGGGGTCACTTTTGAGCCAGAACCAGGGTTTTATACGGGTGCGATGTATGTGAGTTATGTGCTCACTTTGGTATTGTTTGTAACAATTAGTGTGGTACTATACTTTCTATTTGACAATCCTTCAGATTGGGTTTATTTAACTGCCATAGTTGTGGGTGCAGTTTTGTTTACCCCCTTTTCTTTCAGATACTCACGAATCTTATACTTACATTCTTTCGGAGGCATTCACTACGACCCCACCGCAGTGTAAGCAAACTCACCTTGTTTTCGTTAATTTTATTGATTACTAAATAATCAATGAAGATTAATAGGTCATTTTTTTACTTTATTCCTGGGTTCATTTTTGTGGCTATCGGCCTTCTTTTGAATAAGACATCACAAAATGATGGCCCGAAAATTATTGACCAAGTCACTTCTCGGTTAAATGAGCAAGTCAGTGCAATGGACAGGGAAGCTGCTTATTTGCTTCAGCAGGATCCAATGAAAATGACGAAAGTGACCCATTCCTTTTTTCTGATGGATAGCGTTGATGTACTGGATTGGAGCAGAAACGATTTCTTACCTGATCCACACACTGTGCAGGATGATTTCTCTGCCCGGTTGCTTCGATGGCCACGTGGGGTATTTCTGTTAAAAAAATGGAGGCTGGATGGAGGTAAATTTTTACTTGGTGTATTGCCTTTACAAAATCGATATAAAATTAATAATAGATACCTGGTATCAGGATGGAACAAGAAGATATTTCCCACTCAGGACATAGTGATAAATGACCCTTCCGGTGATGGGAAGCCATTTTTGATGGATGATAAGGAGATATTCAAATTAGGGCTTGCTGATCCTGACCCTTTTGTTTTTGGAGTGGACGGAAAGATTCTTTGGGCTTTTTCAGTAGGTATTTTGTTGTTGGTGCTTGGGATTTATCATGTTGTTATAGTCCTTCAGCAGAAGAGAAAACATGAGATTTCCTTTTTGGTTTTGTTGATCTTCTTTATTGGCGGAAGGGTATTGATGTTGATTTTGTCATCATCACCGGAAGTGCCTCTTTTTGATCCGGCTTACTTCGCTTCCTCCAGTTACAATCGATCTGCTGGGGACCTCCTTATCAATACAATTTGTATAGCCCTGCCAATCATTTATCTATTTTTCAATTTTCAAAAATTGAGAATAGTAAAGCGCTTTTTGATTTTTCAGAAAGAGAAAAAAAACGCATTGATATTTGTGCTTCTACTTCTGTGTTATTTTTCAATTTTACTTCCGTACTTATTTTTGGAGACGATTTCACATAACTCTTCCATCTCCTTAGACATTACACGAACTATTGAGTTTAGCTCCATAAGGATATTCTTGTTCCTTTCAGTGATCATTGCCTCTGTATGCGGTTTTATGTTGGTGCATGTGTTTATCCGGGTAGTGATGGGTCTTTTAGATGCCAAGAAAAATAAATTTTATATTCTTCTGATACTCGTTTCTCTTTTATTTGCAGCATTTTCTATTTTGTCGCAACGAGATTATTTAATTCCACTGCTTATCTCAACTGGATATTTAATTCTTATCTGGGCACTTCAGCTACCCAGAAACCTGAGCCGCACATCCTATGCATCTTTTATTTACCTTTTTGTTGCGATTATTGCTTTCTCCTTACAAAGTTCGCTTTCTATCAAAAAGTTTGTTCTAGAGGAAAAGATAAACGCACAGTTCAGATTTGCAAATAACTTCCTTTCAGATAGAGATTACTTGGGAGAATACTTATTAGGGGAGAGTGCACAACGTATTGCTTCAGACCCATTCATACAAACACGTCTGGGTAGTCCATTTCTTAGTAAGGCCGTAGTGCGTCAAAAAGTAAAGCAGGTTTACCTTAATTCATATTTTGATCGATATGACATTCAGATTTATTTGTTTAACTCCACGGGTAAGTCCTATGACAACTCTACTTTATTAAACTTCACTGAGCTCATTACAAAATTTCAACAGAATACAAGTAAGACGAGTTATGAGGGTGTTTTCTATCTTAAGAATGCCACACCAGAGTCAACAAAACGGTATCTCGTAGTAATACCTGTTAGCAGATTTGGAATGGTAACTGGCTACGTGGCTTTAGATCTTTCACTTAAACGGGTTATTCCCAGAAATGTATTTCCTGAATTGTTATTGGATGATCGCTTTATCCAATATTTCAAGAATAGAGATTTTAGCTATGCTTTTTATTCGAACGCTAGAATCACGAGTAGTTTTGGGGATTTTAATTTTGAAAGAGACTTTTCAATTAAAGAACTTTCTAACTCAGCATTGTTTTCAACTGGGGTTATAGAAAATGACTTTGTGCATGTGGGTATTGCAGATGAACAGGGAGATGTGACCGTGGTATCGTCTCCTGCTTATTCGAATTTTAACATCATTACTAATTTTTCATTCCTTTTTATTATAGGTCTCTGCATTATTCTATTAGGACTTTTGATATATGGAGCCAAGGCCTTATTTCAGCAGAGAGCACTTAATTACTCAGCGCGTATACAGTTGTATGTGTACCTGGCATTTATATTGCCATTGGTGATGGTAAGCGCCACTACTTTGGGATTGATAAATAATTCGGCCAAGACTCAATTAAACGAAGAATACATAGAGAAATCAAAAGCATTGGGAGAGCGTTTTACGCCTTTACTTGATTCGTTTAACAAGGATAGTTTGGTGTCAATCAATGATCTTGAGAATCAATTGATTGAACTTGCTAGGTTGGCCAATGTGGATGCTACGGTATTTTCCACAACAGGAAAATTACTTGCTTCCAGCCAACCTCTCATTTATGAAGACAGGATATTATCCTCTTTGGTAAATAGAGATGCCCTGGATGCAATTGTTTATGATGCTGAGCAATCGTTTGTGAATATCGAACAAATAGGGACGCTTACCTACAACAGTTCTTACTATGGGATGCGGTCGCCAGAATCAGGGAAACTTGTGGGGATATTAAGTCTTCCCTTTTTTGAATCGGCTTATTCTCTGGAGAAAACACAAATCAGGGTAATGGCCAATATTATTACCATTTTTTGCATCGTATTTATGCTTTTTTTAGTTCTGTCATTCTTTGCAATGCGATGGTTAACATTTCCCTTGGAGCTTATCACAAAAATGTTGCGCAGTACAAGCTTGACGGCATCAAATAAACCACTGGAATGGAGGTCAAATGACGAGATAGGCTTCATGGTAAATGAATACAATAAGATGGTACACAACCTTGAACAAAGCAAGATTGAAATATCACGGATACAGAAAGAGTCAGCATGGAGGGAAATTGCCAAACAGGTAGCGCATGAGGTAAAAAATCCACTCACACCCATGAAGCTTATACTTCAGCAGATGGAAAGATCATTGCTTACGGGTGATCTTTCAAAAGAGAAGATGGAAAAATCGCTACAAACACTTTTGCAACAAGTAGAAATTCTCAATGATATTGCCGCATCTTTTAGTGCTTTTGCCCGAATGCCGGCACCCATACTTCAAAGAATAGATGTTACTTTATTGGTAAAGCGTGTAGTACAACTTCACGCTGATTATAAAGAAGGAGATATATCCCTTTCACTTCCTGATAATCCTGTTTATGTGATGGGAGATGCTCAGCTACTTAGCAGGGTATTTTCAAATATTATTTTGAATGCTTTACAATCGCGGGTAGATGATCAGAAAATACATATCCTTGTAAATATTAATATTACCCAACAGACCTGTATTGTAAGTTTCAGCGACAATGGTGCTGGTATGAACAAGGAGCTTGGAGGTAAAATATTCTTACCCCATTTTAGCACAAAAAAATCAGGTTCAGGGCTTGGATTGGCAATTGCCAAACAGGGGATAGAACAGAGTGGAGGAACAATCAAATTTGAGACCGCAGAGGGGAGTGGCACTACTTTTTATATTGAGTTACCTACGGTAGCGTAACTACTTTATTTCTTTTTCAAACTTTGCATTACCTTGTTGGTAAAGACAAAATTATCCAACTCCTCTACCCCTGAATGAAATATTTCCTCTTTGGTTCCCTCCCAAAGTTTCCGACCTTGAAAAAGGAAAAGTATTTTTTCGCCTATTCCCATTACGGAATTCATGTCGTGTGTTACAACTACAGTGGTAATGCCAAACTCGTCTGTAATTTCCTTTATTAGCTCATCGATCAAAATAGAAGTTTGTGGGTCTAATCCGGAGTTGGGCTCATCGCAAAACAGGTAATTGGGATTATTAACGATTGCCCTGGCGATACCTACTCTTTTTTTCATTCCTCCAGAAATTTCAGAGGGCATTTTGCTATTTACATTCTCCAGGCCAACGCGCTTCAGACAGAAATTTACCCGATCTATCTTTTCAGCCGGAGACATTTTCGTGAGGATATTGAGAGGAAACATTACGTTTTGCTCTACTGACTTGGAGTCGAAAAGTGCTCCACCCTGAAAGAGCATTCCAATCTCTCTTCGAATCTCAGCTTTCATTTCTTTGTCAGCATCGGTAAAATTTCGACCATCGTAAAAAACTGTTCCGGTGTCTGGATGGATCAATCCCACAATGCATTTTAATAAAACACTTTTTCCGGTTCCACTGGCCCCAATGATTAAATTAGTTTTTCCTTTTTCGAAGACATCGCTTATATTATGGATAACTGCTTTACCCTCGAATGATTTGGATATGTTTTGGATTTCGATCATAAAAGTAATTGCGCCAGTAGATAGTCTGCAATGAGCACTGCCATTACACTGGTAGTTACTGCTGCTGTACTTGCAACACCGACCTCAAACGCTCCCCCTTTGGTATAGTAGCCCTTAAAACAGGAAATACTGGAAATTAAAAGACCAAAAACAAGAGATTTTATGAGTGCAAATGTTACTGTGTATTCATTGAATGAAAAGCGCAGACCGTAGATATAGTCCGTAGGACTGATTATGCCAGTTACAGTGCCGACCAGAAACCCACCGACCAGTGCGCAAACGCCCGAGAGTATTACAAGCATTGGATACATGAGGATGGATGCAATAACTTTTGGCAGTACCAAATAGGAGGCTGAATTAATGCCCATTACCTCCAGTGCATCAATTTGTTCAGTAATTCTCATTGTGCCCAGGTTGCCCGACATGCTGCTTCCTACTTTGCCTGCAAAGATGAGGGCCATAATGGTAGGGGCCAACTCAAGTATGGTCATTTCTCTTACTACATTAGAAATTATATATTTAGGAACGAGCGGGCTTACCAGATTATAAGCAGTTTGAACGGTAGTTACGGCTCCAACGAATGTAGACACCAAGGCAAACAGGAAAATTGACTTAACGCCTACTATTATACATTCTTCCAGCACTAATGTATAATAGGTTCCCAATGATTCTCTTCGTACGAATAAGGATCCCAAAAAAATCATGTACCTCCCAAAACCCTTCATTTAAACCTTATTAAATAGCTATCTTGCCCAAAGATAAAATAAATTATCCATGATCATATGCGTCAGAGTATGCTTATAAAAAGCAGGATTTCACACTCATTATTTTAATAAGGAAACATGAAGAAATTAATTGTTGTTTCTGGGGGCACAAAAGGAATTGGAAGGGCGATCATCGAGAAATTTGCCACAGAGGGGTTTGATGTTTTTACCTGTGCCAGAAATGAAAAGGATTTGATCCAGTTAAAGAGCACGGTGGAGAAGGATTATGGAATTAACTTATATTTTACTGTGGCCGATTTAAGTGAACGCTCCTCTCAGACAGCATTTGCGCACGCTATTTTGGAACTCAAGCGGCCAGTAGAGATATTGGTAAACAACGCTGGATATTTTGAGCCTGGGTTAATCACTGAGGAAAGGGAGGGGGCATTGGAAAAAATGATTGATACCAATGTTTACAGTGCATATCACTTGACTCGTGCATTGGTAGCAGGCATGAAAGCGAGCAAAACCGGGCATATATTTTCTATTTGCTCAGTAGCCAGTTTATTTGCCTATCCCAACGGGGGGTCTTATTCCATTTCAAAGTTTGCTTTACTGGGTTTTTCGAAGGTATTACGGGAGGAATTAAAGCAATTTGGCATCAGGGTAACTGCCGTGATTGCAGGAGCAACCTATACGGCCAGCTGGGAGAACTCAGGCCTGCCTCCAGAACGTTTTATGAGGCCTCAGGACGTTGCAGAGGCCATATTTGGGGCCTATTCCCTTTCTCTGCAAACGGTGGTGGAGGAGCTGATTATCAGGCCTCAATGGGGTGACATTTAGCATACAGAAAGCTGAACAATTAATCCTGTTTTGGGGTTAACTTTGCATAAATAACTTATCCGTGAGGTCTGAAATTATCCAGTTTCAAAAGTATTGTAATAGTCTGGTATCGTACAGCAGAAGAAAGACGCGTGAGGTAAATATTGGAGGTGTACCCCTGGGGGGAGACAATCCGATTCGTATTCAGTCCATGACCACAATTGATACCATGGATACAAAGGGTTCTGTGGACCAGACCATCCGAATGGTGGATGCAGGCTGCGAGTATGTAAGGATTACAGCTCCGAGTATAAAAGAAGCGCAGAATTTACAGGAGATTAAGAAGGAGCTAAAAACGCGCGGCTACACGGTTCCATTGATTGCTGATATTCACTTTACCCCGAATGCTGCGGAATTGGCGGCTAGGATCGTGGAGAAAGTGAGGGTAAATCCCGGAAACTACGCGGATAAGAAAAAGTTTCAAAATATTGAATATACCGATGCAGCCTATCAGGCTGAGCTGGTTCGCATTCGTAAAAAGTTTTCTCCCCTGGTAGCCATTTGTAAAGAATATGGCACTGCTATGCGCATCGGAACCAATCATGGTTCACTCTCAGATCGCATTATGAGCAGGTATGGAGACACTCCGATAGGAATGGTGGAGTCGGCATTAGAATTTGTAAGGATTTGTGAAGACCTCGACTATTACGATATTGTCCTCTCCATGAAGGCCAGTAATCCACAGGTAATGATTCAGGCGTATCGATTGCTCGTGCAGAAATTGGATGAAGAAGGATTGCAACCTTATCCGCTGCATCTTGGGGTAACAGAAGCAGGAGACGGTGAGGATGGAAGAATAAAGTCGTCTGTGGGAATTGGCACGTTACTGGAAGACGGTTTGGGGGACACGATTAGGGTATCCCTTACAGAGGAGCCAGAAGCGGAAGTTCCCGTAGCGCAGATGTTGGCCGATCGTTATGTAAATCGCAAAGGAACAGCTATTCCTGATTTCGATCATTATCCAATCAATCCGTTTGAATACAATAAGAGAGTGACGCATGAGGTTGAGAATATTGGCGGCACAAACGTTCCAAGGGTGGTGGCAGACCTTTCAAGAAAAGAAAAAATTACTCCGGCAACTTTGTTTGCATTTGGTTATCACTATTCTGTGCCACTGGATAAATGGACAATTACTGACATGGCCTGTGATTATCTATTTGTACGGGATAAGGCAGTTGATTTTGAAATACCAGGAACACTGAGTGTTATTTGCAACTATGGCCAATGGTTGAAGGTAAGGAATAATGACAGAACCTATCCTGTCATGGATGCTGTCACTTATCTTAAAGGGGGAGAGCAATCTCCACAACTTAACTTTATTCAAATAAGCCTAAAGGATTTAACCTCGGAATTCGTTTTAAAAGTCAAAAAAGATTCAACTGCAGTATTGATCATTGAAGCGGACAATGACCATGGGATGGCAGAAATGAGACGATTGATTGCAGGCTTAATGAGTGACGACTGCGCGGTGCCAGTAATCATTAAAAGAACCTATTCAGATTTATCCCTTGATAAGTTGCAACTATATGCAGCTACGGACATGGGTGGATTATTAATTGATGGACTGGGGGATGGAGTATATATCAAAGCTGAAAACTGTGGGCCTGATAAACGGATAAATGAGACAGCGTTTACTATCCTTCAAGCAACCCGTACTCGTATTTCTAAAACAGAATATATTTCTTGTCCTTCATGTGGCAGAACATTGTTTGATTTGCAGGAAACAACAGCCATGATCCGCTCAAGAACGTTTCATCTTAAAGGGGTGAAAATTGGTATTATGGGCTGTATTGTAAATGGTCCCGGAGAAATGGCAGATGCAGATTATGGATATGTGGGATCCGGTCCAGGAAAGATAACCCTCTATCGAGGGAAGGAAGTAGTAAAAAGAAATGTACCATCGGATAAAGCTGTGGATGAATTAATTGCTCTTATCCGCGAGGATGGTAAATGGGTTGAAATAGAATCGGTAAATATTAATTGATATAAAGATGGAAAAGGAAACACATGTATCTGAGCCAAAAAGAAAATTAACATTTAAAGAATTTTTCAGCTTGGGAGAAGTAGGTGGATATTTCTTTCGAGGAAAGGACGCCAGTAGACCCACCAACTTTAATCTTAAAATGATGCACGGCATCAATAAAATAAGCATTGTTATGTTTTTGCTTGGTGTTCTTTATATTATTATAAAGAGAATATTGTAGTGAATATCGAGTCCTACAGAGATTTCTGTATAAGTATGAAGGGGGTAACTGAAGAATTCCCCTTCGATAAAAACACATTGGTATATAAGGTAATGGGCAAAATGTTTGCTCTAACAGATTTGGATTTATTTACCAGTATCAACCTTAAATGCGTACCGGAGGTAGGTGTAGAACTGAGAGAGCGGTATCCTGCCGTACAAGAAGGTTATCATATGAATAAGAAACACTGGATTACGCTGCAAATGGACGGATCCATCCCTGACAACCTCATAAAAGCGTGGATTGAGGAGTCATATAATCTGGTCATACAATCTTTGACCAAAAGCCAGAAAACAACCCTTAATCGCTTTTAACCTGATAATCAGATAGTTATAAATTAGATACAATTCGTAGCTACCCCAAATAACTTGAGGTTAATTCTTTATTTTTGTTGATTAAGTAGGTCTGGGCTTAATGATAAGAATAGCGTTTCTATTGGTTGGCATAATAACGCTGCTGAGTGCCTGTACTCAGAGAATGATTTGCCCTGCCTTTCAGAGTGCCTATATCTATGATAAGGAAGAGCTTAGAAAGAAATTCAGCTACTTTAAAGAAGACTCTACCCCCAAAATACTCACCGCCAGTAAAACCAAATATTTGATAGCTGTACCCGAATCTTATAGGAAGAAGATGAGGAGTCTGCAAACAGTGGAGATGAAACCCGTGTATCCGGTAATCCCCGATTCACTGAAGATGGAGGAAGGAGCTAACCTGACCATGGCGGAACGAGATGTGATTGATAGCACAGCGGTTCAACAGGGTTTGGATCGTACCGATTCTGCCTATGCAATTACGAAAGCCAAAGAGAAATTCAATGTAGACCAGGATAACTACATGTGGTATTTTAGAAACCAGCTCGTGTTGCCTGATGTACGGGCCGCACTCGAAGAAAAAAGCGGTAAAAATCTTGGCACTAATCCGGGTGGTGGAAAGACAAAGGAAAAGAAGGGCTTCTTTAAAAATCTGTTTAAAAAGAAAAACAGAAGTGACTCCAGTGCGGTGGATGCTCCCTCTTTGCCTTCTGACGCTACTACCACCAAAGGCAAAGAAAAAAAGAAGAAAGCATCCAAGAAGAAGGAAAGGAAGGGAAAGAACAAGGAAGAAAATGACAAAGAAAACCCTGTAAAGAAAGAGGAGGGAGATGATGGGTTCTAGTCTTTAGTCGAACAAGGTGAGGTTGCCAAATTGATCTGCAGGAGCAGAGGGAAGCACCAATGTTGACTCATTGGCTGAGAGCAAGCCAATTCTCGGAGACACTGTGTAAGAATCCAGCATGATGGTGTTCTCAGTCTTTAACATTCCAAGCAATTCGTTTTCACTTGCATCTTTATTAAGCCATACTTTTTGGGTTTCTTTATTTAATAGCAGTGGCATCCGTTCATTCACGGGCTGAATTTGTTTGTTTGATTGTGTGGTGATAATGCTGAAGGTATGATGTGTTTCTTCCTGCTCATCTTCAAACTCTTCCCACAATCCTGCTATTGATAAGGGCAACTTGTTCTTTGGAAAGAAGCGATAAGGGATGGCTGACTTCTTACCAACTTTCTTCCAACAATAAAAACCATCGGAGGGGATAATGCATCGAAACCGCATCATCTTTTTCTTTAATACCGGTTTGTCTTTTATTGTTTCCGCCCTTACATTAATTAATTTTTCACTTATATTTTTATTTTTTATCCATTGTGGAATGGCGCCCCAATAAAAAAAGGATAATCCTTCGGGGTGGTGATGGGTGATTATCGGAAGCAAATGGGTGGGGCCGGCATTATAGTACTTCTTGTAATGAGCGGGGACATCTACCGAAAAATGATCGATGAGCTGTTGTGCCGAAGCGGCAATAGAATAACGATCAAACATCTCTCCTGTTAATAAAATCTAAAGCTCTTAATTCCGACCAATATAGTCCATTTTGATTGAAAAGAGTAAAACCCACGTGCCCGCCATACCTTGGATTTTCAAATTTAACAAACGGATTATTTGATAGAGCAGGGTGGAGGTGGGTATTGGCGGAAAGGAAGGGATCATTTTGAGCATTCACGATAAGGGTTGGTGTTCTTATTTTCTCTACAAAATGTATGGAGCTACATTTTTCGTAATAGTCAATGGCATTATCAAAATGATGAAGTGGTGCGGTAAAAGCATCATCAAATTGAATCAGGCTTTTTATTTTATGAATACCATTCGTCTCCAGTTCGGGCCTTAGTTTGGCCTTATCAATTATTTTTCTTTTGAGGCTTTTAAGAAACCGTTGTGTATACAAAAAATGCTCAGAGATTACAATACAACTTGCATGTAGATCAAGCGGTACCGAGAAGGTCACACAGTTTTTGATACACTTATTCAGATTTTCTTCCTTTTCACCCAGGTATTTTAAGGTAAGGTTTCCACCCAGGCTAAATCCAATCAGGGATACCGATTGGTAACTGTTTTTGTTAATTGCATGTTGAACTACCACATCAAGATCATCGGTGGCACCACTATGATAGAATCGCAATTGCCAGTTTGTTTCTTCACTGCATCCACGATAATTCCAGGCGAGCACATCATACCCCATCTCATAGAATGCTTTGGCCATACCTTTGATGTAGGCACGTTGAGTATTCCCTTCAAGTCCATGAGACATAATGACCAGCTGTGGAGAATTTTGTTTGAGCCAGTCAAGGTCTAAAAAATCCTGATCAGGAGTCGTAATTCGCTCGCGCTCATAGTTCACCTGATTTACTTTTCTAATTAATGCAGGGTATATGGTTTCCAAATGATTGTTGAAAAGAATGCGCGGAGGAATGTATTTTCGTGTTGAGGACATAATCAGCCAGTTAATTCCATCCCTTTCTTTGTTTTATAGAGGTGATGTGCGCTACGTGGTGATTGCCATGCCATGCATACAGGGCAATCATTTTTTCAAGGGATATATTTTTCTTTGTTTCAGGATGAATGAACTCTCTCTTTAAATCAGCCGATGTGAAACTTTTCATTAGCGATACCCATTTAGCATGCAGGGCTTTTAATAACAAAAGGGAGTTTTGTGGATCAAACTTTGTTTCTTCAGTTTCTGCCCATACTTTTTCATCGTAGGCTTTGATGATCGGAGAATTTTCTGTGAGGGTCCACTTCATCCGTATATAGGCGTTCATATGGCTATCGGCCAGGTGATGGATTACCTGCCTGACGGTCCAGCCTCCATCACGATAGGGTGTGTCAAGCTGACGGACAATCATTCCATCTACCTCTTTTGTCAGCTGGTCTGGCAAAGTGGAAATCTGTTGGATAAACCCATCAAGTTCTTCTTTCTGATAAGTATCCTTACCTCGAAAGGGCCCTATTGGAAAACGGTGATCATGGCTACTCATTATTTGTAATTTTTATATCCTCTTCATTATACTTCTTGTGAAGCTTGACAGGCGCAGCCTTCTTTTTTTTCTTTTTCCTTACCCTGATGTTGGTAAGCTCAATCATCATAGAGAATGCCACAGCAAAGTAAATATAGCCCTTCGGAATCACGTAGTGCAACGATTCTAAGAAAAGCATAAAGCCGATAAGGATCAGGAAGCCTAGGGCGAGCACTTCCATAGAAGGATGTTCTTTGATAAACCGACTGATTCTGCCTGAGAAAATCAACATGACAATGATGGATACGATTACAGCAATAATCATAATGCTCACATGATCCACTACACCGATGGCAGTAAGTACAGAGTCAAAAGAAAAAATTATGTCTAATAAAATAATCTGAACGATAGTGCCAGAAACAGTAGCGGCTACTTTTTTAAAGTTTTCTTCTTCCTCTTCCTCTCCTTCCATTTCATGATTAATTTCCATGGTGCTTTTGGCGATCAGGAAGAGCCCGCCAAACCCTAAAATTAGATCTCTACCACTGAAAGATATGTCGTGGTTTAGTACAAAATTAGTGGGAATGGTAAACAGTGGTTCGGTAAAACTGATGATCCAGGTGATACCCAGCAGGAAAAGGATGCGCACCCCCATGGCCAGCAGCAAACCAATGTTACGGGCCTTCCGCCTCTGACTTTCTTCCGGAAGCTTGTTAGATACAATGGAGATGAAAATAATGTTGTCGATACCAAGGATTATTTCCAGAAAGCATAAGGTGAGAAGGGCTATCCAGGTATCTGCTCTAAGGAACAATTCCATATATTAAAAGTATTTTTATTGGATAGGAAATTCACTTTCAAATTAAGCAATGCCCGTTATATTAGAAAAGGAAAGGGGATAAAAGGAAAGGGTGTTTTTGGCTGAAATGAGATTGTTCCATTTTTAGCATGATTAACTACAAAGTGCCTGAATCGCTGGTTCTGGCACCATGCATAATAAAGAAATGCCTCTCGCTTCCAAGAGGCATTTTTGAATTTCTAAATCTTAAAGTTATTAAATTATTTATGCACTACCATCACCTTTTTACGGATGAAAGCTCCTTTATCCGATTCGATCTGGAGCAGATATATACCGCCTGCAAGATCTTGGGTGCTTAATGTTTTACTATTCTGACCAGCTGGAATAAAAGTATCATGGATAATTTTGCCTACTTGATCCAGCAGCTTTACCGGAGTTGCGTGTGATGCAGGTATTGGAAGTTGAACAGTAAGCTCCTTGTCAACAGGGTTAGGATAAATAGCTATCCTCTCTAGGTGATTTGAGGATTCTTCAATACCAGTAACCACATCAGGCTCGGGCGGATTCGTGACTATCATTGATTGATACACCGCTTTTGAAGTGATGGTATCTTGTTGCACAAATACTACGATGGCTCCTCCACCGGGAGTTGTAAAATTTTGACTATCCCAAATTACTTCAGGCACATTATAGGTTTCACCGGCCGTTAGTGGTGTGGTTATCTTATGGCCAACAGGAGAGGGTAACATTTTTCTTACCACATATAAAAATTTCGTATCACCATTTTGACCCAGTAACGAGGCGTCCGTAATTTCTTTCTCAACGATGAGCGTGTGCACAAATAGGTTTTTAGGGATGGGACCTGTGGCTAATAATTTTGTGTTTATCTTCACTACTCCATCTACTTTCTGAGCGTTAACTGATTCTATTCGCAGGAATGTAGGATCAAGCACGCGATCGTCATAAAAAGATTCTCCCCATGTGGTAAACGGACCATCTCTGAACAATCCATCCAATCGTGCGGCTGGGGCAGAAGTAAGCCCGTAAAATGCGGAACGTGCATCGTAGATGTCTTGGCTTTGCTTGTTGATTGGATCCTCCCCCGGAAAGCTGGTGTGGTATTGAATTTTTACCAATTCAGTGGAACTATTCTTAAAAGTATTGTACTTCTCATTTTGTAACCTTGCTGCCTGGCCTGCTTTGCTGGAACTGTTGGTAAAGTTTTCAATCAGTACCGTGCGTGTTCGTTCTCCAATAAGGAAATTATCAAAGGCAAATCCTTCTCCACCGGAAACAGTTGCTGCGAACGCGACACGAAAATTCACTTGAGGTTGTCCTACTATGGCATCCAATGAGAAGGTGGCTCGTTTCCAGCTCTTATATTTTGTTGTTGAATTATCATCGCCTGTCCAGCCAGCATCAATGGATGATTGATTTCCTGGTTTACTGGAAATATTATTCTGATCATACCAGTTGATCCCTGATCCAACTTGTCCAACTACAATCCAATTTGATTCTTTCTCCAAATTACCAGATGTATTGTATTGAAGAACGGCACCATCCACTCCTCTTGGGGTATTGGACCAGATATCCAAAGATATAACAGGCCGAGATGCCCCCGAAAAATCAAAGCAAGGACTAATTACATAGGACCGTTCATTCGCATTATTGTTTCCTGAGAGATTTGTTTTCCAAGCTCCGCCAGTTCCTGTTGCAGAAGAATCTCTATTAATGGTTATGCTTGAAGGCGTGCCATATTGCCAGGATGAATTAGTGCCTCCAGCGCTCCACCCACCATTATTTGAATTGAAGTTTTCTGAATATGGAGTATTGGCAGTAATTGCAGGGGCCACCTGAACTACAACAACCTGCTTTTGAATGGTGTCCTTACAATTAGCAGCTGATTTCACAATTAACTCTACGATATCAGTTCCGGTAATATCATAATTTACATTGGGACTGCTGCCGGTACCAGCAGCACCAAATGTTAGTTGGTTATTTTTGGCAAAGTCCCAAGTGAAATTTCCAGCAGGAATTGCCACCCCATTAGTGACATCGGCTGCAAACTCCATGGAACCACCCAAGCATGCGTTTCTCCAACTAAAGTTAATTTGAGGAACCTCACTTACCTGAACATTTTGATTGCCTACAACCACACAACCATCCGATGTGGTCATGGTGTAGGTGACTGGAAAGAGACCAATATTGGAGTACTTGTGTTGAGGGTTGTCATAAGTGCCTTTGGTTTTGCCGCCATCAGAACCATCAGGAATTACACCTGAGCCGGGAGGGATACTTCCATTATCTCCAAATTGATATCCAATTTGATCAATGGTAGCACCACCGGGAACAACGACCGAAGTATTTTTAATATCCACGAATGTTCCTGCACAAGCGTCCCCAATGACTAGGGAAGGATTTACACTCGGTAAAATGGTAACTAGCTTGGTATCTGAGTTTGAACAGCCACCACTGGAAGTATAAGTTAGATTATAGCTTTGCCCTGGTGACAGATTATTATTACTTGGATCAAGTTCCGCGGTACTAGGGGTGCCCACTGCAGGGGCAGGAGGATTCGTTCCTGCAACTATATTGATAAGACCAGCAGCAGCTGGCCCACTCCACACACCGCCTCCTGGAATTGCTTTTAGCTTTGTTACAACACCAGTTTTACAAACAGCACTTAGGCTTTGACCACCTTCGATGGAAATGCTCACACTTGCTAAGTCATTAATTGTAACTGTGACTATTGTGGCTATACTTTCGCAACTACTAACGGCTTGTGTGATGTAAAAGTTGGTTATGCTGGGTATGGAGGAATCAAGCCCTAACTCATTGGATGTGGCAGCAAACTGATTTGCAATTGGAGTGATTTGATTACTAAGGCCTGCATCACGATACCACTTAATATTAGTACCAGATGTTACTGTAATAGGAGGACTGGAATCAATATCCTGATCTTTACAGAACGAGGGCGTGTTGTTTATAACCGGTGGCTCCAAAGGTATCGGATTGATCGTAAATGTTACAGTAAAGGGATCGCTAGTGCATCCATTGATTGTTTGGGTGACATACCTATCGAATGAAATGGTGTTTGATGTAAAGTTGGTGCTAGGTACACTTAGGTCTGTTGTAGCAGAAACGGCCAGTGGATTAGCAGGATTTATTGGATTAGTAGGGTAAACCGTATACCATTGAACAGCAGTTCCAGTTACGTTAACAATTGCAAAGTCACCACCAGAACAAATGGCTGGGGGCGATGCAGTAGTTGGTACTGCTGGTTTTGCATATACATTTATAGTGACCAACCTTGGAGCACTTTGACATCCATTTGTAGTTTGAGTAACATACCTTAGTGTAGTTGCCGGAGAGGCATCACTCACCCCTAACTCAAGTAGAGTGGGGGCAGCATTTCCTGATAAAGACACCCGCTCACTGGAAAGCCCTGAATCATTATACCATCTAAACAACGCTCCAGTTTGTCCTGTAACGGCTACCTGTTCTGTCAAAATACTTGGCCCCCCAAGGCAATATCCGCTTGAATAAATTGCTATTGGTTGAGGTGGAGTTTGATAAAAGTTTACATTCTGAGTTCTAGTAATTGTGGCGCTAGTTAGGTTATCCTTATAGACGGCATAAAATGTTACGATCTTGTTACCAGTTGATGTTATAAGACTAGGACTTATATGTATTGGAGAGCTTGTAATAATAAAACCTTTGAACCAATTAATTTCATTCGCTGCTGTTACCTCTTGATACACTCCAGGAAGTCCGTTTTCAGCTTTAACGGACCCAAATGGTAGCAAATTGGATGAATAATTACTTAATGGCAATATGTAAAGAAAGGTTGTGCCAGGAATACTATTGTTAGCTACGTCCATTGTAAAATTTGCATCCGAGCTACAATAGGCTGTAGCTAACCCTAATATTGATGTTGTTCCGTCATACACCTCAAAAATTCTTGTTTTAGTATCGGTGCATCCATTAGTAGTTACTGTGTAGGTAATGGTGTGCTGTCCTATAGGTACTCCAGAAGGATAAAAATTACTTCCAACAATCCCTGCTCCACTAAAGACTCCTCCTGCAGGCGTTCCAGTTAAATTTACTGGAGGTTCTTGATTTGAAAATGTTGAAATGGTGTTGGGTGTATTTGGCGGAGGCGTGGTTACAACAAAATCAGCAGTTGAGGTGGCTGTATTCTTCGTCATTACAATAGAATTGGAAGTTGAAGGACAGCTTCCGGCTACTGTTACTATTACATCCACCATATCTCCATTGGTAAAATTGCTGGCATTTCTATTCAAAACCCTGCTGGCGGTATTTTGCGTAGTGGCTCCATTAATGCGGAAATTGTAGGTTGCTGCTCCAGATGGGGATGCGGTAAACTGAACGGTTTCATAGCTTGGAGATCCATTTACAAAATTTGTGCATAGGGTTGAGCTACCACCTGTTATTGTAATATCCGCAACAGGTTTGGGCTGTACTGTAACTGTAACGGCCGTACCTGCACTCTTACATGTACCAGGCTGTTGGGTAACATATCTTGTAATTGTTCCGCTTCCCGAAGTGACGAAACCCAGTTGAGTTAGAAGCGTAGGGCTATTGATATTGGTAACTCCAGCGAGAGAAACAATCTCGTTAGTCAATGCAGCATCGGTATACCATTTTACTGCAGTATTGTTAGAAGTAACATTTGGGCCAGGAGATATAACATCTCCCTGACAATATGCGGTGGGTGAGAACGAAACAACCGGTGCTGGTGCAGGGCTTCCTGAATTAATTGTGCCTAAATCGGTTGACCCAATTCCATTAATTGTAGCTGTCCCGCCCGTTCTTTCAATTTGTGCATTAGGGGCCACGCTACCATCATAGGTTATTTTTATTCCACTTAAAGTAATTGATTCCTTTTTATTATTATTTCCATCAAGTGCGAATGTGATTGTAATTCTAGATGCGTTAACCACCATGCTTATTGAGGTAATATCTGTGCTAGCCCCTATACTTGGACTCGTGGATATAGTTCCTTGCGCTGGAACAAAGCTGAAAGCCAAATCATTTAATTCGTAAAACACAGTTCCTCCAGAAGTAAAATCTGCTTTACCCACTTCAGCTATAGTGATATCGGTTAGCGTTACCTGACTACCGGAACAAACAGATGTAGAAGTCGATTGCGTAATATTTACACCATTGGATGGTGTGTCAAAATCGGTAAGTATAGTTGGGGCGGTGAAGTAATTATAAGTTGAACTATTAGAGCCATTCCAATTGTAAGGTATAATTGCATAGTTATATTGAGTGCCTACCGAAAGCCCTGTATTGTTTGAAGTAGTTGCACTGGTGTTTGTAATTGTAGCAACCAACGTAGTTCCTCCAGGCAATGAAAGAGAACCCGGGGCCACACCGTCAGCAACTCCTGAAGCATTAGGATTAGTGCCATCTGTACGTCTGAGGATAATATAGCCGGCTGCATTTGTAATTGTATTTGCAGCTGAAAAAGTGAGATTTATTTGTGTAGAACTACTTGCTTTTGCTGAAAAACTTGCTGGATGAGAGCTGGGTTCGGGTGATAATGTTCTGCCTGAAACAGCAGGAATAGTTCCATTGGTTTTGAAGTTAATAGCCGATCCAGATCCTCGATACGGATAAATTTCAAAGAAGTAATTGGTGGCTGCAGATAAATTAAATGTAACTGATTGAACACCTTGGGCTACATTCAACGCCCCATTGTTGTTACCAAAGTTTGTGTCATCGGCCACAGCCGTTCCGTCATTTATACTTGCGAAAGTTCCTGAAGAATTCCGTGCCACAACTACGTAACTGGTCGGAAGGATAGCTCCTGTAGCATCATTCCATGTGAGTTCTATGGAGTTATCTGTTGTTGCATTTATCGCAAACCCAGTCACATGATTAGTTGGTTCTGTGGCAAGAATGGTAGCGGATGTATTTGGGACGGTGGCAGCAGTTTTAAAGTTAACCGATGCTCCGGTTCCACGGTAAGAGTATATTTCAAAGAAATAGGTATCCTGTGTTAATGAGCTGAATGTTACCTGCTCTACCCCTGGTCCTACATTTAAAGCACCATTATCATCACTGAAGTCCGTATCATCAGGAACAAACGTTCCATCTGCAACAGAAGTAAATGTTCCTGAAGAATTTCTTGCTACTATAAGGTAATTGCTGGCTGAAGGGCTTCCTGTTGCATCATTCCATGTTAGTTTTATGGAAGAGCTTGTTACTGTGTTTACAACAAAACTGGTGACATGGTTGGCGGGCTCAGAGGCGAGTATGGTGGCAGAGGCAGTTGGAACTGTACCATCTGTTTTAAAATTTATAAATGAAGCAGCGCCATTATAGGGATAGATTTCAAACGAATAGGTATCTGGTGTAAGTGATGAAAAAGTTACTGATTCAGCTCCCTGTGCAATGTTTTTGGCGCCATCATTATCTCCAAAATTGGTATCATCGGTTACGGGTGTGCCATCGGCTACTCCTGCAAAGGTTCCTGCTGAATTTCGGGCAACAATTAAATAATTTGATGGAGTAGTGCCTCCGGTTGCATCAGTCCATGTAAGCTGAATTGAATTGGAGGTAACACTACTTACAGCAAATACAGTTGCATGATTAGTAGGCTCTGGAGCAAAAATGGTTGAACTAGCATTTGGAACGGTTGGTGCTGTATGGTAGTTAATAGTAGTTAAGGAACCTGTATATGGATAAATCTCAAAAGTATATGTTTCAGGAGCTAAGGACGAAAAAGTTACGGTACCTACACCCTGAGCAATATTCTTTGCTCCATTGTTATTGGTGAAATCAGTGTCATCTGCAACTGGTGCCCCATCTGCAATGGAAGCAAAAGTGCCTGAAGAATTACGAGCAACAATCAGGTAATTGGTAGGAGGGGTTGCTCCGGCTGCATCGGTCCAAGTGAGTTGAACGGAATTTGAGGTTACTGAGCTCACCATGAAGTTCGTTACATGATTGGATGGTTCTGTAGCGAGGGTGAAAAAGAAAACCGATCCATCATCAGGAGTTGTTCCAGTTCCTGATCCATTAGTTGCAAACGCTGTATAATAAATCTTACTTCCGGGTGTTATTGATGATATTGAATGAGAAAACACACCTGTTGTCGTGCCTCCTTCATCAATGGAGTTGGATGTTCCGACTGGTGTTGATGTACTCCATCGGGTTCCTCGGGCAGTAATTCCTGCACCGGTTGTAACATTGCCACCCAAGGTTGCTGAGTTATTTGTAATGGAGGTGACAGTTGGTGTGGTTACCGTTGGAATCTGACCAAATGCAAAACTCGCAGAAATAAAAAAATAGAGTAGTGTTATACCTTTGATAATGATTTTCATATTCTTAAATGAATAATAGCCAATTATTTAACCTCTCCTTTTTTATCCGTTTTTATCAGGAATACAGAACTAAGACCCCCAATAGTTAAGGTTCCGCATATTAAAAATCCACCGTCATCTGTAAGTCTAACGGTACTTGGAGTTTCATCACCGCTTCCACCAATTGTTTTATTCCAAAGCATATTTCCAAAGGGATCCAGTCTGATTAAAAGAATATCGATTCCTCCATTGCCACGGGTTGTGGTTGTTGCCATTGTACCCACCAACAGATAGCCGCCATCTTTGGTCGATACCAATGCATTTCCAGTATCCCCTGTTTCGGAATTTGTTGGAATTGTTAATGAGGTGTTATCCGCAGACAAAATTCCGTCAAAAAACTTTTGACTGTCCTGCATTATATTGCCCGATGGATCGGTTCTGACAAAATAAATATTTTGGTTTTGACCTTGAATATTTGAGAATGTGCCTATAATTCCAAATCCTGTTCCGGAAGGCTGAATATCCGCTGCGCTGTAATAGAGGTCTTCATTTTGTCCAAATAATCCACTATTTACAAATGTAGAGTTAGGTGAAATAAATGGAACTGAAAGATAAGCACGCTTGGTACTTGATTGTTCATCCAATGCAGAGCTTGCCCAAATTATCTTTTGAGTAGCGGTAAAATGAATACTCCTTGAATTGATAAAATCCCTATTTACATATCCATATGTCTGAGACCAAACTACTTTCAAAGAAATAGGGTCATGAGCTGATACAAATGACCTTGTTGGGCTATTTGGGGCATCAATTTCCCCAAGTGTAATTACGTTGCCCGTGTCATCAAGAGTAATTGCACCACCATGAAAATACACATTAGTAGCGGAGGAACCCCAACTATAGTCATTTACAGTATTACCAGAATCATCTATTTTTATAAGCCGGGCTTTGGCTTTTACAATGTCTGTAACCTGCGCTGCGAGGGGATCCACCGCTATACTATCTCCCAGAACTAAATAACCATCAGTTGTTACCTTAATGGCTCTCATTGCAGAATTTGGAATCTCTCTTTCCCAAATCACTTTGCCGGCTAAATCTGTTCTGCTAACAATCGAACTAAACTTCAAATCTTGATTAAGATTCCCTAAGAGAATAAAACCATCTTGTAAAGGCTCTGCAACGGCTCCGCTATAGTTTGCAGATTTCTCATAAAAATGAATAAAGGTATTCCTGTTCGTTAGCTCAACGTCTTCTAAGTTTTTACATCCCGCAAACTCCAAAAGCACAATACTCAAAATAATGAATTTACCTAGCCTCATCTTATTTCAATGTTATTTTTTTCGGTTTGAAAATATTGTGCACATAACCGAGCGTAAGTGAAAGTGAGTTGATTTTAAAAATTCCATCTATGGCTTGATAATTAAAAACGAGTTCATCATTGTTATAAGTATCCTTTTTATTATTCGCATTTAAAAGGCCATAATTATAACGAACCTCAATCACACCGTAACCTCCTCCCAGACGATACTTTATGCCTGCACCGAGTATTAAACTTAAATTGAATTTTTCTCGGTCGTTGGTGATAGAGAATGTTTTGGATTCAATTGGGGAGAAGCCGATTCTTTTTCGTTCTGCATTTAAACTCCCATTCACCAAGTAATCCACAGAAACACCGCCCAATGCATAAGGGTTTAGTTTGTGGTCTAATAAATGATACTGCACGGCAAGAGGTAGTGATATATATGTTAATGTTTGATTAGCGATCAATGCAAAATCTCCATCTGTAACGGGCAAGGTATTAGTATTTTTAAATGCCTTTTGCTGAAAATATAATTCTGGATTTAATGTTATCTTTTTAGTAAATGGAATCTCAACGGAAATACCAGCAAGAAATGAAAATCGGTTATCATATTTACCCACACCCTCATTCGCAATATCCGAAGTAGAGACATTAGGTTGTGCAGTTACTGCCCCCGCTTTAAGCCCTACTCTGTAAATGGGAGTAGTTCTATACGTTTTGTACAGCGCAACAAATTCAGCAGGGTCAATCGCTTCATTAATTTCGAAGTAATTATCGGTTTGCAGTAAAAGCAACATAGACTCATCGGCCTTCTTAGGATCATTCAAATAGATATAGGCTTGGGTAAGAAGCTTTAATGCATCTACTTTTTCTTGAGTTGTAAATCCATTTTTTAAACAGCCGTCAAGCAAGAGTGGTAATTCGTGCAATCTTCCCAGTTCATAGGTAGATCTTGCAAGACGCAAAGTCTGAGCGCAGGAGGAGGTTGGGATTTGTGCATACCCACTAACTAAACAGCAGATTGAAAGACAAAAGCCAAATAGAATTTTCTTCATAATATCAATTGTCGTTGGCAGGAAGATTAGGACAGGTTTTTTCATATCTTAAATCTTCCCCTACATTATAGGTCCACTCCTCATTGCTCATGTTTCTAGTTGTATATCCACATAAAAGTGCCGACATGGTTTTTATTTTTGTAGGATATGCATGGATAGTCTGGTCTAATTGGCCCACCACGGTTTCTTGTACACTATGAATACCTGCCATCAACTGCTCGTCATCAGGAGAAAAAGCCACGCTCCACACCCAATCATGTTCGCTCAACAGGGTAGGAGCTTCTGCGAGACGTTTTATATTCCACATACGAATGGTGTAATCTTTGCTGGCAGTAGCCATAAAATTTCCTGCATGATTGAACTTGATATCCTCTATGGCGGAAGTGTGACCAGTAAGCTCCCTTATCAGTATTCCATTACTATAAATCCATACCCTTCCTCTTTCGTTTCCAACGATTAGTTGTGAGCCATTGGGATTGAAAGTGATGGCTGTCAACCGGGTATCCGGCATCTTATAAGTTACTACGGAATAATTATTTTTAGTATCCCACACGTACACATTCCCTGCGTCACCGGCTCCGGCAATTTTACTTCCATCGCGACTCACGCTTATTGCCGTAATTTTCTCTTTTGAGGTAATTATTTCTTTTACCGTTTGCATGTCGGAGTATTCAATACTATAGCCGGCATTGTCTCGTGCATAAAATCCTTTCCCATCAGGAGTAAAGGTTAAATTTTCTGCCGCTTGCCTAAAACCCTTAATCAGCCTTGGTGCTGCTTTTGGATTTCTGAGGTCGTATACTTCTACGTAATTATTATTTGCATTTGCAAAATACAAACCTCCGGCAATGAGGGTATTGCCATCCGGACTGAGGTCCATTGAATATATCTGGTAACCGCTTGTCTTGCTTCGATCAGGTACGATTTCATTGGCTATCCAATTACCATCTGAATAACTCCATTGAATAATCTTACCATCACTACCTCCAGAATAAATGTAATTGACGTTTGGTTTTGTTACTAAAGCCCTAGCTGCACCCTTTGTGTGTGCTTTTAAACTCTTGGTAAGCGGGTGTGGCTCTGGCTGATTTTTTAGTGCATAATACAACCCGCGATAAATGTCATTGTCAAATTCATATCCACCATAAGTAGAATTAAAATTAAAGGCTTGTTGTGCTATTAAGGCCTCTTGCTCGGGGTCGTTACTCAAATCCATCGATTTAATAGCCATGGATTTGGCAATAGAAAGGTATCGTCTTCGTCTCGCTTCTTCTTCTTGTCGTTTGGCCTCTGCCTCAGCAGTCCTTGCTTGTTGTTCATTTTCCTTGGCCAGTTGCTCATTTTCTAATGCCTTTATTTTTTGCCTTTGCGCTTCGGCTTCAGCAGCCTCAGCCTGAAGCCTGCGCTGCTCTGCTGCTGTTCTTTGTATAGCCTCTGCTTCTCTTGCTGCAATGGCTGCTTCAGTTGCTTTTTCTGCAGTTTCCTTTTGTTTAATCGCTTCTTCTTTTTGTTTCTCAGCTTCTAGTTGTGCTGTTGTGGCTGCTTTTGCATTCTCTACCGCTAACGCCTCCTGCCTCTTTGCTTCTGTTTGCTGATAGATCGCATACACCAGAAACATCAAGGCTACGACCATCAATGAGCCAAATACAATGGCTGTAACACGTGCCCGTTGTAGTTTGCGCTTCTGCTCAAGTTCTTTTATCCGTTGCTCTGTCTCAAACTCTTTTCTTGAGTACTCAAGAAAGACCATCGTACGCTCAAAGGCGGGATGGTAGCGTTGCCCCCATACCAGCGTGGGTTTGTGTTTGGCTTGCCAGTTGAGTGCCAGTTGCAAATCAGGTGGTCTCCACAGACCTGCCTTACCTACCTGATACATGGCGGCAGCTTCGGCTAAACGCAAATACATTTGTACTGCCTCTGCTTCGTCATCTACCCAATTCTTTAATCGTATCCATATCCGCATAAGACTCTCATGCGAAATATCAATCATGGATTTTGATCCCAACTCCATGCCATGCGCAGGTGTGAGTAATGACCTTCCAGGCTCACGGAATTTTTCAATTACCTCAGCTACATCATTCTCGGAAACATCCGCTATGGCAGCTATTTCGTTGAGCCTTGTGGGTCTTCTGATGCCAAAATTCTCACCTCTTTTTTCCGTGATGGCCTTAAAGAGGATTTCACAAATGCGTTTCTGTTCTTCATCCAACTCCTCGTAAGCTTCATTGGCATGCTGCGACAACGCTTCTGACATGGTGCCGATCGCCTCATAATGTTTAAGGTCAACGGGCTCATCTTCATAATCCCTATAGTTTGCCCAATAAGACCAAGTACGCATGAGCGCATGTTGAAGGATCGGAAGCTGATCAGGATTATCTCCCAGATCATTCAATAGCTGTTGCACCAATCGTGATGATATGTTGGCGCCACCTACTGCCACAGGTCCTTCTACCGCTCTCCGCTTTTGATCGCGTGTCATTTGCGGAATTAGGTAGTGACTATCATTCAACTTTCTGGTTAATTCAGGGAACTGGGCACAATCCCCGATAAAGTCGGAACGCATGGTAATGCCGACATAAATAGGAGAGTCCTCATAGTTGACAGCCTCCATCAGCAAATTTACAAAGGCAAGGGTTTCGTCTACTGATCCCGGGTCGGTGCTGTCTTTGAATCGGAAAAGCTCTTCAAACTGGTCAACAAGAATGAGGTAGTTGGTGTTTGAGGATCCTCGTGATTGCTGCACAGCCTCCACTAAACCCAAAGAGCTACTCCTTAGTAGCGTAGATACAATGGTGCGTTTTATTTTTTGATCTTCAATGTTTGCATTTGCATAATCATCAGATGATTTTAAAAGTGCCTCGGCCAGGTTATCGATGGGCCCCGCACCAGGTCTTGTTACTACTACCTCCCAGTTGGGACTCACGTCAGTAAGAAAACCACCATACAGTATGGGCAATACGCCACAATACACAAAAGATGATTTACCACTTCCTGAGGGACCAATTACACCCACGAAACGATTTTTGGAAAGCTTAAGGAGTACTTCATCACTTTGGCCCTCCCGTCCAAAGAAGAGATGACTCTCTTCAATTTTAAAGGGTCGCAAGCCAGGGAATGGATTTGCTAAACCTGTTTTTACTCCTTGATTTTCGTCAACTGTCTGACTCATGATGATTATGATTTAATGTCTGACAAAAATGATTTTAAGGACTCCAATGCCTTATTTTGATCACCGGATATTAAAGTCAAATTTTGACTCTTAAAGGCCTCCAAATGAGAGGGTGATTCATTTGATGAAATGATGGCTTTACCAAGTATGGGTTTTTTCCGACCAAAGCCAGGTGCCTTCAATAAATCAAGCACTTTCATCCGCACCCACTGGTCGTTTACCTTGTCTTTAAAAATAATGGCACCATCAAGATTGCGCAAATTGTCAATGTGATTTTTTCTCACTGCTAAAAGATCTCCTTCAAAGGCGGGTTCTACCACATGGAAGCCATTCTTTTTGATGACTTCGCGATAAGGTTTCACCGCTTGTTCGTCTACGCGATCGTGTACCAAATAGATTGATTTACCACGACTTTCATCGTGCATAACACGTTCGTGTGATTCCAATAACTCTTCCCGCATGATATTTTTAAAATCTTCTAATGGATTTTGAAGAATTTCGGCTCCTTCCTGGGCATCTACATCGCGTTTGATAGTATCGATAAATGCTTTTTGGCGGTCGCTTGCATTTTTAAGATTGGGTGAGATCCAGATAAGGCGGGTGAAATCTTCGCTTTTGCTTTTCTTTGCCAGGCTTTGTTCTGCAGCCAATTGGTTTTGAATATCCACAATGGATTGACTGGCGCCATCGGGTATCTCACCATAAGCACTCCCTACCAGATGGATTGATAAACTGCAATTTTCAAGATCCTTTTTTACCATGGCTTCCAATGCTGAGAATTGGGTAGGCAATGTTTTCTTGGGGAGTACAATGTATCCGTGACGCTGAAGCTCGCGTTTGATAATATTTCTTTGTACAGATAGGTCGTGGCCGGTCTCAGCTAAATAAATAGTCTTTCTTTTAAAGATATTTTTAACTTCAGTATTCGTTTCGCCCTCTCTCAGGAAGATGAGCGTTTCGTGGATATCATAGGCCAGGTCCACCATTTTCATCCAATATTGCCTTTCTGCTTCCTCGCTAAAAAAATCCACATACTCTTTCATGAGCCCAGTCTCTGTATCCAATTGATACATGTCATACCCAATCAAATCCCTTAGGCGTGGAGGTTGCTCGGAATTGGTAAGAGGTGTTTTCATCACTTTGAAAACCCTATTGGCTTGCGTGTCGGTGGTGGCCTTATAGAATGCTTCTACGGCATCTAGACATCTGCCAGACTCAATAAATCCTTTCGACAGAACCGCAACTAAAACAGCTGCGTTGTCCATTGTAGAAGCAGTAATGGAATCAAACTCTGCTTTCAATACGATGTTAGGCTTTTGACCTAATACCTGAAAGAGCATTAACTCAAGGAATTTTTTGAATTGAGTCACCCAACCTAAATCTTTGTTGGATGCTGATTCATTGTCCTTTTCCGCAAATGCGATAATTACATCAATATCTAAAGCCATTGTAGACGTATTATTTTATATCTGTGTATACTGTAATTCTTTCTTTGTAATGTTTTTTATTAGTTTTTGTACCAGCTCATGGTGATTAGCGAGCACGAAGTAGAAATCAGGCACACTGATCCTGAAAACCACACTGTATTCGGAAGCTGTTGCTTCTTTTATTACTGGAACAACTCCATTTTGAAATAGATCTCCAAAAGCGGATCCGCGAGGCATCACTATTTTTTTTTCGTTATCTTCCTGTAGTGCAATCTCTCCGTGTGCAACTATTAAAATCGGGTTCGGCTCATTTTCATCAAAGACTATTTTGCTTCCCGGATGAAGTGTAATAGGAACTATCTTGTCTGCCAAATCGCTCAACATGTTGCCTTCAATACCTTGAAAGATTTTGAGTTCTTTAATAAACATGACCATCTCTATGCCCAAAAAGAATCCATCTTCTAAGCCATCTAATAATTGATTGTTTTCTATGGATGAATCGAGAAATTTTTTGTCTTTAAAGGGGAGTCGCTCTGCAATGGTTTCATACATGGCTTTGTCTTTATTATAGATCACCCATGCTGCTGTTTCTTGAAGTAACTTGTCCTGGTTAAACATTTGTGCAATCAAACCTCGGCTTATTCTGAAGTCCTTCATGAAGGCTGTAGCATGAACTGCACATAGTTTTGTCCAACGATTATTAAAATTGAAATCACGATTGAGTATGTAATTGATTACTTGAATCGGGTCATAGCTTTCTCTGGGGAAGTAAATTTGAAGCTTTTCTAATTTGTCACGGGTGGTATCATCATCCAAAAGAGGAATGAGTTTTGGCTTTAGATCAGGATCTAAAAAGAGATCCAGTAGCTCTAGCGCGTATGCGGTGCCATCTGTCGAGTCTGATTCAATATTCTCTTTTACCAATTGTATTGAATTGGGGTCATAGATAAGTGACAAAAGCAGTGTAATCTGATCGTAGTTGTCGATTACTTCTTCCCTTAATGCTTCTCTCAAAAACTTGAAATGATTTTCATTAGGTAGCTCCTCCAATGCTGCGAGGTTCCATAAAGTTTTGCCCATCTCTACATCTAGCAGATCTTTTACAATTGTGGCCTCTCTACCCACCGCCTGGTAGGTCATGAAACGCAATGAAAACAGAATCTGTTTTACAATTCTTTTATCTGGATAGTCCGCCTTTGCCCACAGCAGTGCAATACCTTTTGACCCACCGATATGTCCAATAATTTGAACGATCTTCAGCATCACCAGATCACGTTGTCCTGACTTGTGAAATGCTGCCTCCAGTGCCTCCAAGGCTGGTTCACCCGCCTCCTTTAGTGCTGCAGCGGCCTGATGTGCATAGGAAGGAGAAGAGAGCAATTCGATTAATACGTTCCATGTCTCTGGCCTTCTTACTTTACGGGCGGTTAGCAATGCCTCTTCTCTCACCTTAGGATCACCATCGCGTAAAAGTTCTAGTAAAATAAAGATTGTTTTTTGACTTACCATTTTGCGTAGCAGCTTCGCTGCCAGCATTCTGTCAGATTGTTTTACTGACTTACTTAGTTTCATCAAGCGCTCTATAGAAATAGAAAGCAGATCGCTGTCCTCGGCTTCCCCAGCCGCTTGCCTGGCAAGTCCTTTTATCTCAGTACCCTCATCCTGACCGATCCCCAATTCAGAGATTTTGTTTTTGGCAAATTCTCTTACCTTCTTTAAGTCGCTATTTGCTAACTGGATAATGGAGATTTCAAATAAAGCAGGCTCGAGCTTTTCCATCAACTTTAAACCATATATTACTTTTTCTTCTATGGTACCATTTACCTCTATCCACAGTACACTGTCCAGTGTATATTCTTTTACAATGTTTTTTTCGGTTTCAGATTTATTCTTGACCAACGAACTTTGAAGCGTCTCTCGATAGCCTTTGTGCATACGATTGGTTACCCAATACCATACCACCAAGACAGGAATGGTAAACAGTGTAATGGACAATAAATTGGTTATCTCGAATGAGTTGATTAACACGATAAGTCCACCCGCAAGGGTACTTCCAATCCCCATGACGATCCCTTCAATTTTGGTTTGCGCATCTATTTTAATTGACTTTTCCATGGGTACATAATAGTACTTGAAAGTAGGCTCATCAATCGCATCTTGCATCGAGTTGATAAAGAGCTTACTCATGGCGATCATAATAAAGAAGAAGATAACGGTATTGCCTACAGAGTTGTTGAAACCGAAAAACGCACCCAATGCAAATGCACCTCCGGTAAAAATGAGGAGTAGTAATGGATTGATCAGGAGTGATACACGAAGTCCATACTCTTTGTTGATCTTGTCGGTGACGAAAGTGGTAAACAAAAAACTGAATACCACAATGGTTGCTTCAAAGTAACTGAGGAAGTAGGGCAGGTCCTTATCATTGAATTGGTTGGTGGTTACGTTGAAGAAAGAATAATCAACGAATTGCATGGCGATCATAGATACTACTATAAACAAAGACATTGACATGATGTATTTGTTTCCAAGAAACTGTCGGGCACTCAGTTTTATGTTCTCTGATTCTTTTATTGCTGTGTCAACATCCTTCTTTAAGTAGTTGTTGGTAAGAATAATGTAGAGCACCAGATAGGTAATAATGCTAAACAACCCGATTGTAAAAAGAGATTCGGGCTCTACGCCAAAATTGAGGAGTACGGGTATGGCAAAGAAAGCCAGAATGGCTGCGATATCCATTCCCACATCCACACTTCCCACTATTCTTTTTACCTGCCTCAGGTTAAAAAGACGATTAAATGTACCCCAGAAAATGAGGAGGGAGAGAAAGGTAAAGGGTAGAATTAATGTAAACCCGAAGTAGTAGAGTAGATTCTCATCTTCAATCCACCGATCACCGTATTCGATAAAGGCAGTTAGGCCAATAATGACGCAAAGACTTCCAATGGCCAAATGGGTGAACCTGACCCTACCCTGAAAGAAATTATAAACACCAGTCGCAAAAATTGAAAACACCCCGGAGAACATAAGTGCTTTTGGAAGATCTGTTTCTTCATCATAAAGATTAAGAAAAAGGGTCTGTGAGGCTACAGTTACCGTAGCGAGAAACAAGCCCATACAGAAACTGATCGCGAGAAGTAGGAATACCTTTCCGGATTCTTCCGGCTCCACATCCAGCATTTTCAGCAACCGTGATTTCATAGTTTTGGGGACAATTGACCCATTTCGCTTTTAAAACCTTGAATTTCATAAGATTCAGTGAGATTTCCTATTACAATAACATCAGATTAATGAAGCTATTAACTTCTGGCTACTAGCTGTTTATGACAATTGAGTAAAGTGTTCCTGTCGATAGGAAGGGATTGATCATCGTTTTCAAATACAACGAGGCCAGTTGGTTATTTTTCGGGTAAGAGCAGAGAGCTATCCCCATAACTTAGAAAACGATAGTTTGCTTCAAGGGCTTCTCTATATATATGTCTCCAATGCTCACCCACAAATGCAGCTACCAGCAGCATAAGGGTGGAACCAGGCTGGTGAAAATTAGTAATAAGCCCTTCGCAAACCCTGAATTGATAACCAGGAACCATAAAAATGGAAGTATGGCCCACGAGATAGTCTTGTGAATTGATGTGTTTTAGTACCTCTTTGAAGGCAGATTCGCAGGAAGGCAGAATTCCATAATTCTCGTTATAGGGGTCATTTTGCAGGATATGAAAGGGCTGTGATCCGCCTTGGATCAGTTTTACTCCATACCAGTAGAGGCTTTCGAGGGTGCGCATAGAAGTGGTGCCTACCGCAATTATTTTCCGGTTTGGAAGAAGCAATGTCTCTAGGTTTTTTCTGGTTACAATGATTTGCTCTGAATGCATGGGATGATCCAGGGCATTTTCAGTTTTAATGGGCTGAAATGTTCCCGCACTGACGTGTAGGGTTAAAAAATCCGTGAGTATACCTTCTAGTTTAATTTTTTGGAGCACCTCCTTGGTAAAGTGAAGCCCTGCGGTCGGTGCGGCTACTGCTCCTTCAAAATGTGAATACACAGTTTGATACCGGGTTTTGTCATTTTCGTTTGCATCCCTGTGCAAGTAGGGTGGCAGGGGAGTATTCCCGAAATGATTGATTACTTCCGCAAAGGTCAATCCAGTGGGCTCCCAACTGAACGCTACCTGACCTGATTGAGCATCTTTTAATTTGGCGTTAAGAGTAATTTCTCCTTTGCCAAGGGAGAGTAGGCTTCCTTCTTTCCATTTTTTCAGATTGCCGATGGTGCAAAGCCATTGTGTACTTTGTTGGGATTGCATGGCCAATTGCACGGGAGTATCTCCATCCAGCGGTTGGAGGAGAAATACCTCAATGTGCGCTCCCGTTTCTTTGCGAAACAATATTCTGGCAGGAATTACCTTGGTATCATTAAAAAATAAGGTAGCGTTGGAGGGCAAAAGTTGGGGCAAGTCATAAAAATGTTGATGTGAAATTTCCCCATTCTGATAAAGTAGCAATTTTGCATGGTCTCTTGGCTCCAACGGATGGATGGCAATCTTAGCCTCGGGCAAGGGGTAAATGTAGTCGCTGCTTTTAATTTCCTTCTGCATAAAAAAATAGAGATGTAAAGTTAATGTTGTAATTGTATTTCCGAGGGCCCATATTAGCAGCATGTCTTTAACCGCCACCTTTGTAAAAAAAACCTTTCATTTTGGCTTTAGGGCCAAAACATCAAGGGGTGTGATGAGGGAGAGGGATTCTTGGTTTATAAGAATTCAAGAGGAGGGTAATGATGAAATCTTCGGATTGGGTGAGGCGGCTCCGTTGCCAGGATTAAGTAGGGAGTTGGATGAAGGCTTTGAATCAAATCTGAGTCGCCTGGTTGAACAATTTAATATTGAAAAACTCGATTTACCCGATAAAGGCAGCCTATCGCTAATAAGTAAAACCATTACTGAAAGAATTCCTGAGCTACTTCAATTTTCATCTGTCTTATTTGCCTTTGAGATGGCCTTGTTGGATCTGAGTAGTGGGGGTAAACGAATAATTTTTAAGAATCGCTTTATCGAAGGAAGACCTATCCCTATCAATGGATTGATATGGATGAGTGGGATGGATCAGATGTTACAGCAAATTGAAATTAAGGTCCAGGAAGGGTTCGATTGTTTAAAACTAAAAGTGGGTGGCCTTGATTTTGAAAAGGAGTGCGATATTTTACAATACATTCGCAGGAAGTACTTTAAGATGAACCTTACCCTCCGGTTGGATGCCAATGGAGCATTCAAAGAGGAGGAGGTGATGTACAAACTTCACGAATTATCGAAATTTAATATTCACTCTATAGAACAACCCATAAAGCCCGGGCTTGATTTAATGAGTGATTTATGTAAAAACTCACCGATACCCATTGCCCTTGACGAAGCGCTCATTGGGATAGGAGGTGAAGAGGAAAGGGCTGCCTTGTTGTATAAAATCAAACCCCAATTTATTATTCTTAAACCCACGCTTCATGGGGGCCTTACTGGTTGCCAGCAATGGATTGCATTGGCTGATAAACTAAATGTTGGCTGGTGGATGACCTCTGCTTTAGAATCTAATATTGGGCTCAATGCGATTGCCCAGTTTACAGCTGAATATAATAATGGCCTACCACAAGGGCTGGGTACAGGTAAGATTTATGATGACAATATTGATTCTCCACTTCTCGTAAAAAAAGGAAATTTGAGCCATACAGGGCCAGATAGTTGGGATTCGATAAGTTTTAACTAAATTTTTTAGTTAAAACTTGCAATTGTGTCCGATTACCCATTAATTAGCTAAAATTATTAGCTGACCTATGAGTTCTAAACTTAGACTTTCAAGCAAAAAACTGAAATCCGGGAAATTCCAGGTGCATTTTTCAACGGTTGGGGTGGCACAGGAGTGCTATGGGTACATGCTTGCCGAGGCAAAGACCTCAGTGAACGATATAATTGCTAAAATCAATCGTCATGTTCAGGCGATGCAAACATCGGATCTCTACCACCAAAGAAATCTATTTTCACTCAGAAAGAAAGAAATCAACTCAGGAAGGATTTTAATTTATAAACGATAAGTCAATGCCTGCCATCAACGAGAACATAAGATTTATTCGTAAGCAGCTTAAGCTTACTCAAGACCAATTTGGTCAACAGTTAGGTATCAAAAGGTCTTTGGTCGGTGCCTACGAAGAGGGCAGGGCAGAACCAAGGCTAGAGTTATTATACAAAATGGCCAGCTTAGCAGGGCTTTCGGTGGATGACCTTATTAGTTCGGACCTAAATAAATCTGATGCTCCTCAGTATGAAAGGAAGGATTTTTTAAGGGGTAAGGAAGTGTTGGTAGTTTCCATGGACTCTCATAAGAGAGACAATATTGAACTAGTACCACAAAAGGCTGCAGCTGGCTATATGAATGGCTACGCAGACCCAGACTATGTAAAGGAATTACCTAAATTCAATTTGCCCAATCTAAGTACGGGTACCTATCGTGCCTTTGAAATAAGTGGAGATTCTATGTTGCCCATTTTACCCGGTACAATTATCGTAGGGGAGTATGTAGAAAACCTCAATAACATTAAAAACGGAAAAACATATATCCTGGTCACCAGCAGAGAAGGAATTGTCTACAAGAGAGTGTTTAATTATCTGGATGAAAACGGGAAACTTTTTTTAGTCTCAGATAACCGACATTATACACCTTTTCAAATTGATGGAGAAGAGGTGTTGGAGGCATGGTCTGCCAAGGCCTACATCAGTGTCCAGTTTCCTGATGTAGAATCTCAAAAAGACATGTCAATTGAAAACTTAGCAGGAGTAGTGCTTGACCTGCAAAAGGAAATCCTTGATCTCAAAACAAAAAAGAAATAGCCTAGCGATTCTATCCCCGTCTGTTCCTGTATTGGAATTAGACGGGGAATAGATTAATTGTCTTTGGCCTGTTAATCTTTCCTGATTCGGTTTGTTCAAATCTATCAAGGAATTTGATTTCTTTAGGAACTTCATATTTGGACAACTCCGCTCTCATTTCAGATTGAAGTTGATGCATTGCTCCTTCATCAAAAGGAGGGGATTCTATTAGTAAACAGACTTTTTGACCCAGGCTTGAATCCGGAAATCCGGTGATAAAGAACCTATTGGTAATTCCGTTTGCCTGAAATATTTCTTCCAACTGTCTTTCAATTTTTTCAGGCATCACTTTAACACCTCCGCTATTAATAATATTATCCCATCGCCCCAACCATTTGAATTGGTTAGAATCCCTAATATCCACCAGGTCGTTAGTGATCAAGGATTTATCTAAAAAGTTTGTTTTAATCACCAGGCAGCCACGATCATCATTATCAATTCTTACTCCAGGAAGCACACTAAAGTAATCGCTTGCATTCTTTCCGTTTAATTTCATCAAGCCGATATGGGATAATGTTTCAGTCATGCCATAGGTAGCATAAATTTCACACTCTAGTCCACGCAATTTGTTTTTTAATGATGAGTCAATGGGTGCCCCTCCAATAATAGCAACCCTGACTTTGTTCAATAGCTCGGGATTTGTTGAAACTATATTTTGTAACTGGTAGGGGACGAGCGCGGTAAAATCAATTTTTTGAGTGATTTCAATTGAGGTGAAAGGATTGGAAGAAGGTTCCGTTGCAATGATGTTCATTCCTACAACAAAACTTCTTACGAGCATCATTTGCCCGGCAATATATTTTGTGTCCAAACAAATTAGTGCAGTGTCATCTTCCTTCAAGTTGAGTGCAGCTTGCGTCATCGATGCACTGGCAATCATCTGATCTCTAGAAAAATTAATTTCCTTGGGAGTTCCAGTTGAACCGGATGTTTGCAGCGTAAACTGTTTCTTCCCTGTTAACCAATCATGGCAGAATACAAGTGTACTGCGTTCAAAAGCGGTGGTGGTATCGAACGAATTGCTAATTATTTGGTCCCTAGTAAAACGCTTGCCATTAATTACAACATTCGACTTGTTCATACACTTTAAGGGAACTTTGGAAACTTGGAGAAGTCTGGTTCTCTTTTTTCCATGAATGAGTTCTTTCCTTCCTTAGCTTCATCGCTCAGGTAATATAAAAGGGTTGCATTACCTGCCAATTCTTGTATACCTGCCTGCCCATCTAATTCTGCATTGAATGAACACTTTAACATTCTAATGGCAAGTGGACTTTTCTTAAGTATTTTTCGTGCCCACGCTACATAGGTCTCTTCTAGTTTTTCCAAAGGGACTACTTTGTTTACCAGTCCCATTTCTTTGGCTTCAGTAGCATCGTATTGATCACACAGAAACCAAATCTCTCTTGCTTTTTTTTGACCGACAATTCTAGCCAGATAAGAAGCACCAAAGCCACCATCAAAGCTTCCTACTTTGGGGCCTGTTTGACCGAATTTTGCATTCTCTGCCGCAATGGTGAGATCACAAACCACATGAAGTACATGACCACCACCGATGGCCCAGCCTGCAACGGCTGCAATTACTGGCTTTGAGATAGATCGTATTAATTTTTGAAGATCAAGCACGTTAAGTCTTGGTACTTTGTCGCCACCTACATACCCTCCATGGCCGCGCACACTTTGATCACCTCCGCTACAGAAAGCTTTATCACCTTCTCCTGTTAATATGATTACTCCGATTTCCGGATCTTCACGGCAAATCATTACCGCATCAATCATCTCCTGAACAGTAAGTGGTGTGAATGCGTTGTGAACCTCTGGTCTATTAATACTTATACGGGCGATTCCTTCAAATTTTTGAAAAAGAATTTCTTTATATTCTTTTATGGGTTGCCATTGAAAATTAAGCTTCATAATTACTCTTTATTTGTTTTTTAAAATTGTCTAAAATTATTTTGGCGTCTTTTGCTGTTGATTCTATTTCCAGAATTTTAGTGCGACCATCAAAATCAAAAAAATCCTTTAGCATGTTTTTTAGCTTTTTTAGGCTATCCAATTTAAGATAATCGAAACCATATTCCAGCGCCACATTGCGAGCAGATAATTTTTGTTGTGTTATAAAATATTCGTCCGCCTCCTGCAGTTGATCGGGGCCGTCAATCATACCGAAAATGGCACCTCCGTGATTGTTAAGCACAACAATTCTTAGATGAGATAATTTATAATTATGCCAAAAAGCATTTCTGTCGTAAAAAAAGGCCATGTCGCCAGTAATCAATAGCGTGGGTGTGTTAGCAACAAGAGCATGTCCAACGGCAGTACTTGTACAACCATCGATACCACTTGTGCCTCGATTGGCGAAAACCTCCGTATCATTTTTCCCATCACCTAATCCTATGAAATTGGCATACCTCACAGGCATGCTGTTAGAAAGGTGCAGATGAGAAGGTTGAGGCAAATTTTTAAGAATTTCATTGACCAAAGAGAACTCATTTAATTGGGGAGTAGCAAAAAAGGCTTTGATCGCGCGAACTGTGCGGTGCTCTTCGGCCTCCCAAAGTCTGTAGTAGTTTTCCCTCCTTTGACCTTCAAATCCAGTTTTGGCAACAACTTCTGAAAATTGTTGTAAAAATGACATGGGTGTAGAAGAGATCACGGATGTTAACCCCTGAAATGTGTCAGCTATTTCCCCACGGGGTTGAATGTGCCAGTGAATGGTTGGTTTATAGTTTCTTAAAAAGATTTTCAGGTTTTTTGAAATAACCGAATTTCCAAAAGTGATTAGTAACTCCGGTTGCAGTGCTTTCTTATTATCGGGTTTACAATGCCCCAACATCGCATCTGCATGTGTGATGCCGTGGGATAGGCCATGCAGGTTGGAAATTACATCTGCGATCACAGGTACATGATGTTGTTTTGAAAAGGTGTCAAGACCAGAGGAGAATGCGGAATCAAATGGTTGTTGCCCAACAACTATGAGCACCTTATTACTTGTAATAAAGTTGGATTTCAATTTACTTAAAAAATCCGGTGGTAATTGCGTGACGGATTCCGGTGATTCTATGATTCTTAAGTGAGTGGTAAATTGAATGGTTTCGCCTTGTAGTGGGTACAGTGGTTCGCGCAGGGGGATATTAATGTGAACCGGCCCTTTAGGATATTGATTGGAAAGATTAATAGCCTCGTTAACACAACGATTGATATGCCATTGCGTGTCAGCGTGTTCATAATCCTGAGGCAGTTCATAGTACTTTTTTACATGAGTTCCATATATTTTTTCCTGCCTTATGGTTTGCCCATCGAGCTGATCTATCCATTCTTTTGGTCTATCAGCAGTAAGTACTACTATGGGAATCTGCTGATAGAAGGCTTCAGCAATTGCGGGTGCGAAATTATATGCCGCTGAACCAGATGTACAAACCAATACCACTGGTAAGGGATTCACCTGGGCGATACCATTCGCAACGAAACCTGCACTTCGTTCATCACTGAAAGTGCGTGTGTTAATTTTTGGATGCGTAACAAATGCACTGATAAGAGGCGCACAACGTGAACCCGGACATAAGACCGCTTCATTAATACCCTTTTGAGCGCAAATTTCTGCTATGTCATAGATAGGTTGTAGGCGCACTTTGTATCAGGATTGGATAACGTCAAGAAGTGTGTTCATTTTCAATTCTGTTTCTTCCCACTCTTTTTCGGGGATGGAATCGAGAGTGACTCCAGCTCCAGCATAAAGAACAGCTTTGTTGTTACTCCACTGCATACAACGGAGGTTTACAAATAGTGAAGTTTCGTTTTCATAGTTGATGGGCCCCAGATACCCGCTGTAAAAACTCCTATCAAAAGACTCATTTGCTTTAAGAAAGGCAATCGATTCCTCTCTGGGCATTCCACATACTGCTGAGGTGGGGTGCAAAAGTTTTAACATTGTAGAACCCAGTTGTGGGAAGTTCGTAGCGGTCATATCTACTTCAAATTCTGTTTTTAAGTGAACCAGATTTCCAGCTTGCCAGGTCTTTGGACCAAGCTCCACATATTCACGTAATCTAATTTTTTTAAAACAATTAATGATGTATCGACTTACCAATGCCTGTTCTTCTATTTCTTTTTGTGTCCATGCCAAATGCTTCAGATTTGTTTGTGGATGAAGCACCTGGGTACCCGCTACAGCTACTGTTTTAAAACGCATTTGTTCATTGACAGAAACCAATAATTCAGGAGATGCCCCAATCCATGTGCCCACCTCCGGAGCAGATACGAGAGATACAAAAGCATTGGGGTATTTTTCACAAAGTGTGTTGAAGGTGTCCAATAAATTAAAAGTTGCTGATAATTCAATTTGTTTGCAACGGGAAGGAACTAATTTTTCAAAATTCCCAAACTCGACCTGTTGAATGGCATTCTTAACAAGACTGGTGAAGTCACTTTGAATGGAGTTTTCCCCTTTGTGAGGCGCAGCAGCGTAAAAACCAACTGGATCTTTTGTATTCTTTTTATCCTTTGTGCTAAAATGAGAATCGGAGATATTTGAATTTGCCTCACCATTTTCAATCGAATAGCTCTTATTTGCTTTAAGGAATATTTTTTTCTTTTTGCTGTCGAATGGAGCAAAGACAAAACCGGTACCTAAATCTTCTATGGGTAATTCATCCAGAAGCTGTGTGCCTTCTGTGCAAACGATTAAATTTTTTTTACTGTTGTTAGGCAATCGCCATAATCCAATGGCGCTGCCATCTGTCAGATACTCATGAAGTAGACCTTCAATAATTTCCTTTTCAGCACGTTGAACTTTCCGTTCATCAGAGACTTCTGCCATTTCCTTAATTTCTTTTGTCCATTGTAGCCATTGTTATTCTGCTAATGCAGATTAATTCGTTTTGTGGATTTACAATTTTAATTTCCCATACCTGTGTTCGTTTACCTATATGTATAGGTCGCGCGGTTCCTGTTACAAAACCCTCTCTGACACTTTTAATGTGATTTGCATTAATTTCTAATCCCACACAGTATTGCTTGTCCTGATCTACACACAATGTTGCAGCCACGCTTCCCAATGTTTCAGCAAGGGTGACAGAGGCTCCACCATGTAACAATCCAAGGGGCTGATGTGTTCGCTTGTCAACTGGAAGTGTGGCAGAAATGTAGTCTTCTCCCACCTCAGTGAAGACAATACCCAGATGCTCCAACATGTTATTATGAGAGAATTGGTTTAAGCGGGCAGTGGTAATACCTCGGGAGGCAAATGATGGACTTTTTGATTGTGTTGACAATGGTCTAATTCCTTATTTTTGTTCCCAAATTAGATGAAAATTGACCAGTAAAAAAATATACTTGATCCGACATGGACAGACGGAGTTTAATCTTAGCGGCATTGTGCAGGGCAGTGGAATAGACTCCTCTCTCAATGAGTTGGGCATGGCCCAGGCCAGTTCATTCTATGCATCCTACAAGCATGTTTCATTTGATAGGGTTTATACGTCCACTTTGATGAGGAGCGTGCAATCGGTTTCTTCATTTATTGAAGAGGGCATTGCGCATGAACGCCTTGCCGGACTGAATGAGATTAATTGGGGTAACAGAGAAGGGACCAAAATTACCTCCGAAGAGAATGATTATTATCGTTGGCTTTTGAAGGAATGGCAGAATAACCGAATTTCATTGCGCATAGAGGGAGGGGAGAGCCCTGAAGATGTGGCAGAAAGACAAAGGCCTGTGATTGAAAATATTTTGAACAAGGAAGAAGAGCGAACGGTACTGGTATGCATGCACGGCCGGGCCATTCGGATATTTTTATGTCAACTTCTGAATTATCCGCTTTCAGCAATGGATATGTTTGAACATACTAACTTGGGCCTTTATGTATTAAACTATACTGGGTCGATGTGTTCCGTAGAGTTGTTTAACAATTTGGACCATCTTACAGATGCAGCCCCAACTGCTCGGAAAAGTCCTGTTAATCTTTGAGTCTGTCAAGAGCAGATTTTGCCTTGCTATCAATGCTATTTTTGTAGGCGTGATTTTTATAGCTTAAAGCAAGTTCAAAATATTTTTTTGCTGCGGGAATGTCATTGTTAGCCCTAGCGATATATCCAAGTTGCAAAGCAGCGTTTGGGGCAAAATACCACGGATTGGAGCCTGCTAAAGTTACTGTTTTGGTGTAGTATAGTTTGGCAGTAGCCTGATCTCCCATTTTATCGATCAGTCGTGCTTTGCGATAACTAAACTCCGTTTTTTCTTTATCCGATTTCAGGTTACTTTCATCAATGCTTTTAAGGACATGGAGCGCATCTTGATAATAGCCTCCATCTGTGTACAACCGCACCTTTAATAATTTAGTATTTGGGAGGATGTTTTCCCTCAGCTGAAAACTAGCATATCGGTCAGGCTCAGCTACCTCCTTGCCAGTTTTCTTGGCAATTTCAAAATTCTTGTAGGCCTCTTCTTTTTTATTTTGTAGCCAATAGCACAATGCGATCTTATAGTAAGAATCTTTTTTAAAATTTACACTTTTGTAGTGGGCTATGAATTTTTTGTAAGCATTAATTGCACTGGCGTATTCACCTTTTTGCAATAGAATCTCTCCCTTCAAATAATCCATGTAATACATGGGAAGGCCTTCCGTATGTTCGTCCAGGGTTCTGATCAACTGCAAAGCCTTTTCGCTTTGTGCATTCTTCATTAGCATATTCACACCAAGGAAGAGTGCAAGTCGGTTATAGGGCTGATCTTCAAGCACCTTTAGAATACCATTTGTTGCTTCTTCGTGTTGTTGATTGATAAGGCCTTTAATGGTGAAGTACAATAGGGTTGCTTCTATACTTAAGGATGATTGAGAGTTGCGCAATGCTTGTAGTTGTTCCTGCCCCTTGGCAACTGATCCTTTCATTCCCAGTAAAGACATAAACCAACTGTACTTATCTGGTACGGACCCAACCATTACCTGAATTACCCCACTCGTTTTTTTTATGGGAATAAAGTCAGGATATTTTTTCAGGCATTCGTCTGCATGACTGTAGGCAGTGCGGATGGCCCACACCGCATTCAGATCCTGACCAAGATTCAGAAAATTGAATCCACGTTGTAAATTAAGTTCTGCTTTGAGGAAAAGAGTTTCCGCGGATTCTTTTTGTGAATTCAGAAACTTAAAACGCGCCTTGAAGTTGACTTCGATCTTTTGAAATTTGATTTCATCTTCTGAAATAAGAACATCCAGTGTCTCACAAAAACTTTCTACATATATCTTGTGATATGGATTAATCTTAGAACCCATAGCGGCAAGTTCTGCATACGCTTTGTCAGTCTCCAGATTGAGCACAAACTGATAGGCTTTCTGAAGTTGCGGTTCAAATTTCCAGATGGGGTTGCTGGCAAATGAAGGAGTAAAAGAAAACAAAAAAAGACAGGCGATGTGGCCTGCCTTTTTTAGGTACACTATTTTATTGCTATTAGCCAACTTTCTTTTTTCTAGGCGCAGCCTTTTTCTTCGGCTTTTTCTCCTCTTCCATTGATTCCATATCCACATCGGCAAGAATGCGTCCGGAGTGTTCGTCAATTACGATTTTCTTTTTTTCACGAATCTCTGCAATTTTTTGTGGAGGGATAATAATGTTACACCCTTCAGCAGCTCCTCGTACTACACTCACCACTGCAAGCCCGTTGGACAAGCTGGTGCGTAGCCGCTCGTAATACTTCAATAGTTTCTCTTCTATCTTTTTGGCGGCTTTTTCACGATTTGCCAAGAGGTCAGCTTCTTCTTCCTGGCTTTCGTTCAGAATCTCTTCTAATTCTTTTTTCTTGTTGGTCAGGTCTTCGTTGCGTTCACTGATAAGGGCCTCAATTCCGGCAATTTCCTTCTTCTTTAATTCAATCTTATCTTTTGCTTCATGGATGCGCTTTTCACAGATTTGGACTTCCAATTCCTGAAGTTCCACTTCTTTTGTGATGGCATCGTATTCGCGGTTATTTTTAACGTTTTTCTGTTGTTCGTTGTATTTTTTTACCAGTTTTTCGGCCTCTTTTATTCCTTCTTTGTTGCGTTTTATAGACTCATCCAGTTCTTCCAGATCGGCCTCAAAACGCCCCATTCTTGTTCTGTACCCCTCCATTTCGTCCTCCAGGTCCTGTACTTCGTCTGGTAGATCGCCCCTTAATTTCTTAAGTTGGTCAATTTTTGTGTCTATCGCTTGGAGTTTTACTAAGGCTTCGAGTTTTTGGGCAACTGTTTGATTTTCCATTACTTACAAAGATAACTTATTGGATTTGTGACCGATTTCGAAAAATAGACTGCAAAACTACTAAATTTTTCTTCCAAAACCTCTTTAAGGAGGTCTTTAGTGAATTGTTCGCTTTCGTAGTGTCCTATGTCGGCAATGAGGATTTGTCCTTCCGCATCAAAGAACTCATGATATTTGAAATCGGCTGAGACAAAGGCATCAGCACCCTGCGCTTTGGCAATTGATAGAAGGAAACTGCCCGCTCCCCCACAAATTGCTACCCTATTTATGGGTTTCTTGGGGAGGGCCGTAAACCTTATACAGGCGGTGTTCATCACAACTTTTAAACGTTCCAAAAAAGCCTTTGGTTCGATGGGGGTCGCTAAGGTTCCAATTATACCTGAACCTACCTCCTGATTATCATTGTTAAGGGGGGTAAGGTAGTAGGCGACTTCCTCATAGGGATGTGATTTTTTTAATGCTGTGATTATTTTGTTCTCTAATACAGAGGGAAATATCAATTCGGCCCGTATTTCCTCGACTTGCTCCAGTTTCCCTGCTTTTCCAATATGTGGATTTGCTTTGTCTGTGGGTTGAAAAGAGCCAGTGCCGGTAATTCTAAAGCTGCAATTCTTGTAGTTACCAATGTTTCCGGCCCCTGCCTCATGCAATGCTTCCAATACAGTTGATGCGGCATCTTTTGGAATAAATGTGACCAATTTGGCAAGTGTATTGGGTTTTGGAGCAAGTATTTTTAGGTCGGAAAGTCCAATTTTTTCTGCGATTTTATAATTCACTCCGGTGAGTACATTGTCCAAATTAGTATGAATTGCATAGATGGCAATGTCGTTTTTAATGGCTTTTATGATGGTCCGCTCTACGTAATTCTTACCAGTGAGTCGTTTAAGTCCCTTGAAAACGATGGGGTGGTGGGCAATTATGAGATTGCATTTTTGCTGGATTGCTTCCTCTACTACTATTTCTATACAATCCAGGGTAACCAATACTCCCTTCACCTCCCACTCAGGGTTACCAGTAATCAGGCCACTGTTGTCGTAACTTTCCTGATAGGCACCTGGAGCGATCCCATCAAGATGAGAAGTAACGTCTTTTATCTTTATGATTTCCATCGAATGCTTAGTTTTGGCAAAAATACGAAGATATATGTCTCCAATGAGATGAGTGGACTAAGCGTGCTGTTGTTTCCTTTTGCGGTGATCTTTAGGATTGCCACAGGTATTAGAAATCATCTTTATTCCGTAGGACATAAAAAGTCTTTTCAATTTGAAGTTCCGGTGGTGAATGTGGGGAATCTGAACATTGGAGGTTCAGGTAAAACACCCACAATAGAGTATTTGATCAGGCTACTTAAGAAGGAATATGCCATCGCCACGTTGAGCCGGGGGTATGGAAGGCGAACCAGCGGCCTCCGATTCGCCACCCCTAATGACAATGCAGCTACGCTGGGTGATGAACCCTACCAGTTTTATAGAAATTTTAATACAGAAGTGAAGGTGGTTGTGGGTGAGGATAGGGCTTTCGCTATTCCCAACATACTTCATGAGTACCCTTCTACCTCTTTAATATTACTTGATGACGCGTATCAACATCGAAGGGTAAATCCACATTTGAATATTTTGCTCACGGATTTTGAAAAACCGTTTTATAAAGATTTTCTTTTGCCGATGGGGAGATTGCGGGAGGGAAGAAAGGGCGTAAAAAGGGCTGATATTATAATTGTGACAAAGTGCACCGAACTGATTGACAAGGAGGTGCAGAACGGTATGAAAAAGGAAATCGAACGATATGCGGGCACCAAACCTGTATTCTTCTCTTTCATACGCTATGGAAGTCCACAGCCATTTCAACGAACCAATGTTCCAATAACTCCTCATGTAGTTTTGTTGTCAGGAATCGCAAAGCCCCAACCTTTAGAAGATTTTGTAAGCACTAACTTTGTATTGGTTAAACATTTTAGATTTAAAGACCATTATTTATATACATTAAAAGACATTGTTCAACTTAGGAATTTTATCAATAACCAGGCAGAAAAACCATCTATTCTTACGACCGAGAAGGATATGGTACGCTTGCTAGATCCTAAATTCAGTGAATTGCTTCTTGATCTCAATTGCTTTTTCTTGCCAATAGAAATGGATTTTGTGGAAAATGGTGTAGAATTTGATAGGTTGGTGCGTTATACCATTGAAAAGGCTGCTGTCAAGTCGAATCCTGAGGATGAGTAAATTATCTTTGCGCCTGTGTTTCTAAGAACCTCAATAGTTTTATTTTTTGTCTTTTTCTTTTGCACCGTGGCAGTTGCGCAAAGGAGAGGGTCTCAGGTGGTGGATGACTCTACCCGAAACGTATATGGACCCAATACAACCAAATGGATTACTGAAAAGGACTTATTCTATGACAGAAACAACTACCAACCAATCGACACCTCTATTCTTAATTATCACCGATGGAATTATGTAAACAGATTGAACAATACCTATAAAGATTTAGGAAATGTAGGCACCCCCCTGTTCCCTGTTTTTCCTTCCTTAGAGGGATCCATTGGCGTGTCTACTGGATTCCGTGTGTATGACCCCTATTTTCTAACAGAAGAACCGAAGTACTTCGACACTAAATCTCCTTACACAAGAATGCGACTGATATGGGGTGGTCAAGGTAGGGCCATGACACGTGTTGAGTTCAGTAGAAACATTAACGAACGATGGAACTTTGGTTTTAATTACCGCCCTATTTTAGTAGATAAACAAATACTGCGCAACGGAAAGGGAGACCGACAAACAGTAAGCCATTACTATGACATTTATACAGCATACCGAAGCGAAAACAACAAGTACCAGGTCTTATTTAACTATAGGAGAATCCGACACAGTGTTGTTGAAATGGGAGGCATCAACATAATTGCCACAACTGCAGATTCCACCTATCAATCACTTTTCAATCCAAATAACTCACCCAAGTTAACGGCCGCGAAAAGCGTACAACTTCAGAATCAAGCGCACCTTTTTCAGCAGTATAGGATTACCAACGGTTTGCAACTCTATCACCTATCTGATATAGGTAAGAAAGTAAATACTTACAAAGACAATCTGGATACGGATCCTGCTTCCTATTACGATAATGCCATTCATGTGGATGAGACTCCCAATGAGGCCAGCGACAGTACGCGCTTTTCTTATTGGACCAATGAATTGGGAGTGAAAGGAAAAATCAGAAAGATATTTTATAATGGATATGTTAAAAATCGGGCCTACAAATTCCGTTATAAGTACATCACAGAAGATACATTGGATATTCCGCTTACAGATAATGAATACTACATTGGAGGCCGACTTTCCTATGAGCATGATTCACTCACTCATATCACTGCATGGCTGGAATATTTGGATGGAGGCAATTACAGGGCGGAGGCTACGCTGAAGTCCCGATGGCTTGACGCGAGTGCCATTCAATTATTGTCAAAACCTCCCTTTGTATACAATGCTTATCGGGGCTCTTTTGATTTATGGAACAATCGTTTTAAAAATACTTTTTCTACACAACTGGAGGCCTTTGGCAAATTTCAGTTTGGAAGGCTGTTTGTTTCCCCAGGCGTAAAATTTACCTCGTTGAGAGATTATATTTATTTCAGAAAGGATGTTTATCCAGGGACTTCTCAGAAAGTACTTCCCATTCAGTCTTCCGGAAAGCAGGAATTGTTATCTCCAGAACTTAGGTTGGAAGTTAAGTTTTTTAGAAACATGCATTTGAGGCCTCAAGTGATTTACTCTTCTTTTCTGTCCAATGATGATGATGCACTGCGTGTGCCTGAGTTATTTGTAAACACACAACTGGCCTATGAAAACCAAATTTTTAACAAGCATCTGGAAGTACAAATCGGAATTGATTTTCATTGGAAATCTGCCTACTACGATTATGCATATGATCCGGCCATGCAGCAGTTTTATACCCAGGACCAGGTAAAATCTCCCTCTTTTCCATTGACGGATGTTTTTTTTAACGGCAAAATGAAGCGTGGTCGATTTTTCTTTAAGTACAATAATCTGGTGCAGGCCTTTACGCAATCCGGATACTTATCTACACCTGTTTACCCGGGCCAACGCAACATAATGGATTTTGGTTTTGAACTTCTGTTATTTGATTGATCATGGAAAAACATATTTTGGGACTAAACTTACCCACCGATCCGAGGTGGGTAAATATTGCTGAAAAAAATATTCATGACATCCTTATTGATCATGCCTATTGTGAACAGAAGGCGGCTTCATCCTGCATTTCTCTAATTATCCAATACCCTGAAATGGAAAAAATGGTGGAAACACTCACGCCCATTGTAGCGGAAGAGTGGGGTCACTTTGAAAGGGTGATGGACGAACTTAAAAAAAGAGGAATGCCCTTTGGGATGCCTCGTAAAGATGAGTACGTGGATCAGTTACAAAAGCTTATTAAAAAAGGAGGAAATCGGGAAGATCAACTGGTAGAGCGATTGCTCATGAACGCATTGATAGAAGCGCGCAGTTGCGAGCGATTTCGTCTGTTGTGGAAGGAAATTGGCGATGCAGATCTTAGCAAATTCTATTATGAATTGATGGTGAGTGAAGCGGGACATTATAAAACATTCTTATCCTTGGCCAGAGAATACAAACATCCCGACTGGGTGGAGAATCGTTGGCGAGAATTGTTAAAAGAGGAAGCTGAGATAGTATCCAAACTTGAAGTACGAGCCGACAGGATGCACTAGTTTATTGCCTAGGTTTTTTGCTTTTTCTTTTTAGCAGCCGGAAACAGAATATTGTTAAGAATTAATCTGTACCCCGGTGAGTTGGGATGTAGACTCAAATCAGTAGGCTCTTCGCCTACCGTATGTTGGTAATCTTCAGGATCATGGCCTCCATAAAAAGTATAAAAGCCTTTGCCCAGTACGCCATGCAAGTATTTGACTTCCCTGATGTCCCTGTTCTCACCCATAATCACCACATCCGGTTTTACCAAATGCTTTTTAAATCCGGTAGTTTGGCCATAAAATCCTTTAATCACCCTGGTGTGGTTTTGTGTCAGCATTGTTGGAATGGGATCCCATTTTGCTGAGAACTCGAACAGATTGAAGTAGTCATTGTCCTGACGCAGGCCTCTCTCGGGAGGATTGTTATCTATATCCGAAAACTCGTATTGATAGGGATCTCTTGAAATTCGGAAGTCTGTAAAGGCAAGGGTTTTTTCATAATCGAGTTTTTCCTGTGCTTGGGGGTCGGCAGGGTCACCGTCATACATACGTTCGCAAATGTCCACCCCCTCTGCAGCCAATGCGATATCAAATGAGTCAGTCGCTGAGCACATAGCAAAAAGAAATCCACCTCCGGCAACAAACTCTTTGATGCGTTTTGCTACGGCCAGTTTGAGTTGAGAGACCTTGCGAAAGCCATTTTCCTGAGCCAATTCTTCGGCTTCTTTTTGGGCTTCTATGTACCAGGGCATATTGGCATAACTTCCATAAAATTTTCCGTATTGGCCTGTAAAGTCTTCATGATGAAGGTGTATCCAATCGTATTTTGGCAGATCCCCATTCATTATCTCATTATCATAAATGACATCATATGGGATTTCAGCATAGGTGAGCACCAGTGTTACAGCATCATCCCAGGGTAGTTTACTCTTAGGTGAGTAAACGGCAATTTTTGGGTATTTCTCCAGCTTCATGAGGTCATAATTCACGGCCGGGCTTGCTATCTCAGTGATGATTCCATTGGCTTGCGCATCAGAAATAATTTCGAAACTTACTCCGCGCACTACCAACTCGTTTTGTATCGAGGGTTGATATTTACACATAAAGCTGCCACCACGGTAATTGAGCAGCCAATCTACCTCGATGTCGTTTTTGAGTACCCAATAGGCGATTCCATACGCTTTTAGGTGATTTGCCTGTTTTGTATCCATAGGAATAAACACATAATTGGCGAAAGCCAGCCTGCTGATGGATAAAAAGAAGAACAAAATTAGTGACCTCATCGTTAGTTCTCTCATTGGCAATATGAATGTAACAATATTAGGTGCTTAATAGTCTTATACTATAACGTCCATTCCCTACTTTTGATTTTGTAATCTATATGATTTTTGAATGAATTTGCTTGAAAATTTTAAGGAAGGTTTAAGATCGGTTCAGGCCAACCTTCTGAGGTCTGTGCTTACGGCACTTATTGTTGCCATTGGCATTACTTCTCTGGTGGGAATTCTTACCGCAATTGACGGTATTGAGTACTCTGTGTCTGAGAGCTTGTCCTCACTGGGAGTAAATACTTTTGACATTTATTCAAAGAGAAACAGAAACCGAAGCCAACAGGGGATGAAAGAGGATGCTGTGCGTCCTGTTTATTTGCAGGACATGGAAAAGTTTATCAATCGTTATGCCATACCCTCTTCAATCAGTCTTTCAGCGAGCCTTACACAGATAGCTGAGGTGAAACATAATTCCAGTAAAACAAATCCTAACATTGGAGTAATGGGGGTCAATGAAGAGTACCTGGCGTTAAAAGGTCTTAACATTGATAAAGGAAGAAGCTTTTCTTCCGTAGAAATTGGTTATGGAAGTAAGGTGGTGGTTTTGGGTTCCAAGGTAGTGGCTGCCATTTTTAAGGACAATGAGGATCCAATCAATTCTGAAGTGTCTTTTAAAGGAACGAGATTCAGAGTAATAGGAGTGTTGGTTGAGAAAGGACAGCTTTCTGAAGACAATTACGACAATATGGTTTTTATCCCTGTGATTGTCGCTAATCAATTGGCCAGCGGAAGAGGTTTGGAATACAACCTGACCGTTGGAATTAAAGACCCCTCTCAGTTGGAGTTGGCCATGGGAGAGGCTACGGGGCTAATGCGCACCATCCGACAGGACAGAGTGGGAGAACCCAACTCTTTTGAGTTGGAACAAAGTGAAACATTGGCAGAGAACCTTGAAAATATAACAGGAATGCTTCGTATCGGTGGCTTTGGAATTGGATTTATCACTTTACTGGGTGCATCTATTGCCTTGATGAATATAATGATGGTGTCAGTCACAGAACGGACCCGGGAAGTGGGTGTACGAAAAGCACTTGGCGCTACTCCTCTGCGCATTCGTCAACAGTTTGTTATTGAGGCCATTGTCGTTTGTATATTGGGGGGGATAGCAGGCATCATTATGGGCATTGGAATTGGCAACCTCATTTCGAGCGCCATAGGGATAGATAGTTTTGTGATACCTTGGCTCTGGATGTTTATGGGGCTCGTCATTTGTATTGCGGTAGGGCTTTTATCAGGATACTATCCCGCCTATAAGGCATCAAAACTTGATCCTATTGAATCCCTAAGGTTCGAATAACCTACTCATTAACTTTTATTGTACGGGAAGTAAAAAGTTTTCTAATTTGGGGGTAAATGTGATCCCTATGAAATCCTTTATTGCAATTCTTTTTTTAGTAATCCTGGCGTTGCCTTCATTCTCTCAAAGAGTCATTCAGCCCTCTGATGTCTACCGACTCAAGTCTGTAAGTGATCCACAGATTTCGCCAGACGGCAAATGGATTGCTTATACTGTAAGCTCACCTGATTCTGCGAAGGATAAATATGATTCAGATATATGGATGATCAGTTGGGATGGAAAAGAAACCATTCAACTCACGTCCAGCCCTGAAAGTGAGAGCGCCCCCAGGTGGTCTCCTGACGGCAAGTACCTCACCTTTTTATCCTCCCGGTATGAATCGAAAGCCAGCCAGATTTGGAAAATGGATAGGAGAGGAGGCGAAGCCTTAAAGCTTACCACTCTCAAAGTTGGAATAGATGAATATGAGTGGAGTCCGGATTCTAAAAAAATAGCATTGATCATTAAAGACCAGGAGCCAGCAGATGAGGCAGAAAAGAAAAAAACAAAGAAACCAATCGTGATGGACCGCCATCATTTCAAGGCTGACGGACAAGGGTATTTGGAGAGAAAAAGAAACCACATCTATGTTTATGATGTGGCCACAGAAAAATTAGATACGATTACAACAGGAGATTTCGATAACTCAGACCCGGTATGGTCACCAGATTCAAAACAACTTGCTTACGTAAGTAATAGAACCAAAGATCCTGACCGCAATGGCAATACGGACATCTGGATTGTGGATGCCAGGCAGGGCGCTAAAGCGTTGCAACTTACCAAGTGGGAAGATTCTGATACCTCTCCCGCCTGGAGTCCCGATGGGAAGTCAATTGCTTATTTAAAGTCAAGAACCCCCGAGTATGATATTTACGATCAGGCACAAATTGCTATCGTACCGGTTGCTGGCGGCAATCCTAAAATTATTTCTGCCAAGGTAGATAGGGATGTGAGTAGCCCCATTTGGTCACTGGATGGCAAATCAATTTATACAACAATAGATGATGATCGAAGATCGTATGTGGCTTCATTTGATCTTTCATCCAACGAGATGAAAAAATTAACCAGTGGAGACAGGGTGTTTGGGTCGCTAAGACGTGGACCGAATAACAAATGGGCCTCTATGAGTGGTGATCCATATACACCCAATGAAGTGTATGCCATTGAGGGGACTGCTGTAACAAGATTAACTCATGTACATGATGAATTCCTGAAACCCCTTGCGCTGGCAACGGTGGAAGGTTTTAATTCTACCAGCAAAGATGGAACAGTGGTAGGCAGTTTGTTGTATACGCCTGCAGGAACATTGAAAAACAAAAAACTTCCCCTTATTCTTTGGATACACGGTGGCCCAACTTCACAAGATGATTTTTCATTCGATCTTGCTTCGCAATTGCACGCAGCCAATGGGTATGCAGTCGCTAATGTAAATTATAGAGGTAGCAGTGGAAGAGGCATGGATTACAGCAGGGCCATTTATGCTGATTGGGGAAACAAAGAAGTAATGGATTTGATTGGTGCTGTTGATTACTTGATTAAGGAAGGTAAAGTAGATGCCAATCAGATGGGAGTAGGTGGTTGGAGCTACGGAGGGATTTTAACGGATTACATTACTGCCTCTGACACCCGTTTTAAAGTCGCTGCCAGTGGTGCAGGGAGTGCGTTATGGTTTTCTTTGTATGGATCAGATCAGTATACGACACAATACGAAGCTGAATTGGGGGTGCCTTGGAAAAATGCAGACAAATGGATGAAACTGTCTTATCCGTTCTTCAATATTGAAAAAATGAAAACGCCAACTTTGTTCATGGTGGGAGAAAAAGATTTTAATGTACCACCCGTTGGAGGTGAGCAAATGTACCAGGCGCTAAAAACCCTGGGTGTGCCTACGGAATTTGTGGTTTATCCAAACCAGTTTCATGGCATTCGCACCCCCAGTTATCAGGTGGATCGCTATGTGCGCTATAAAGATTGGTTTGGAAAATATTTGGACAGCCCCAAAATGTCTGGATCCATTGAACCCAAGAAATAGCAATGCGCCTGAGTTTGAAAATATTTCTTGCGCTAATTATTTTAGTTTCTAATTCAATGTGTGCACAAACGAAAAAAGAACCGCTTCGGTATTTGGCATTAGGAGATTCTTATACGATTGGAGAAAGTGTTGCTGAAAATGAAAGATGGCCTGTGCAATTAGCAAAGGCACTTTCTGAAAGTGGGACGCCTGTGGGTACACCTAAAATAATTGCAGTGACCGGATGGCGAACTGACAATTTGAGGAATGGAATTGAAATTGCTCAAATCAAGGAAAAGTATGATTTGGTTTCGTTGCTTATAGGAGTGAATAACCAGTATCAAGGAAAGCCAGCGGATGCATCATATGCAACAGAGTATGAAGGCTTACTAAAAATGGCCATTCAATTAGCCGGTGGAGACAAGTCAAGTGTGTTTGTGGTCTCCATTCCCGACTATGGATTTACGCCTTATGGCAAACCCAAACAGGAAAAGATATCAAAAGAGTTGGATGAATTTAATGCCATCAACAAACGTATCACGGAATCGTATGGCGTCACTTACATTAACATTACCGACATTTCCAGGGGCGGATTGGATGATCCTGAGTTGGTGGCAGGGGATGGGTTACACCCCTCAGGGAAACAGTATACACTTTGGGCGGAGTGTATAATGAAAAGCCTGAAGCTAAAGTAGTTCTGTTTTGTAACTACTTAACCTATGTGTCCAGGTGGTTAGAAAAGACAACCACACGGGTATATAGGAAATGTAGAAATTCTGTGGGTGTTACTTTGATGGAATGGTTTTAGGCCATGATTAAACGTGTTCCGTGGAATTAGACACTATTTATATTTATCGTTGAGGCCAATCCCATTGAGGATCATGGGTAGGATTTTCTCTATTCTTCTGACTTTGGTTTCAGGTTTAGCGGCTTCGGCAATGTATTCAGCATATTCGCGCTGTTTGAATGCGGCTAGCTGCTTAAAGGCATTACTTGCTGCTGCATTTTTTTTTAAGATCGCAGCGAGCTCTTTGGGAACGGTTAACTTTTTCTTTGGACTGGGTTTTATTCCGTTGCCATCCTCTATGTGTTGGATGGCTTCTTTAACAAAGACTTTAATCGTTTTTTGATCAATTTCCTTTTCGGATGCAATTCGCCATTGTCGCTGTGCTTTAGTAACACCTTCCTGCGCATTCATTAATTTCTTTTTCGGATCTTTTAACAAGGCGCCTTGGTGAAACCACAACCCAACGTAGGACTTGAAGCCAGCCATACCCACTACATTTTTTCCTTTATAGGTGTAAATGGGGGCGCCCCATTTTACTTCTTCCGTTAGCTCGGTGTCCAAAAGGATTTCGCGCAGTTGAATGAGTTCATCTTTCCACTGTTTGGCATTGGAAATGAATTGGTCAACGGTTTTGTAGGATTGCATTGGGTTGGAATTTGGTGCTAATGCAATTTAGGAAGCACTTTGAAACAAAGTACTAAACCTTTTCTTTTTTATTCTAGTGTAGCAATAACAAGATCACTCTGTTTTTATCGCATCCACTGGATTCATTCGTCCTGATTTCCATGCAGAATATCCACTAGATAAGGTCAAAAGCGCTAGCGAAATACCACCCATTAAAAGAAATGGAGTGGCTGTGAGGTCAATGCGATAAGCAAAGCCATTCAGCCATTCCTTCATAAGCCAATAAGCAAAGGGCAACGACAGTGCATTGGCAATCAAAACTATCCGAACAAAATAACCCAGATGCAAGCCGGCTATCTGTTGCTGTGTGGCACCGAGTACTTTGCGAATGCCAAATTCTTTCATCCGCTTCATCGACATGTAAGTCGCCATGGAAAAAATACCAAGCACGGAGACTAACATAATAACGAGCGTACCGAATTGAAGTGAAGCAAAAACCTTGGTTTCCTTCCGATGCGTGCTGTTGTACAGTTCGTCAACAAAGCGAAGCATAAGCGGGTAGCCGGGCATTACTCCTTTGTAGGTTTCTTCGATGGATTTGGCGATCAGGTGCTCCTCACTGCTATAGCGAACATAAATAAAATTGTCTGGGTAGTCACTTTGCCAGGGCAGGCGCATCACCAGCGGTCGTACTTTATTATAGAGTGAACTTATATTGATATCAGCCACCACGCCTACCACGGTGCCATCCCATTTTCCTTTTTCCTCCGGATGTGTGTAGATGCATTTCCCAATGGGGTCGTCCCAACCCAACTCACGTGCGGCAGTTTCATTAATTACAAAAGCAGCACTGCTATCGGACGGAATGTTTGCACTAAACGTCCGACCCTTCAACAACGGGATGCCCAGCGTGGTGAACAATTCATCGTCTGAAAAAACTTCATAAAGTTCTACTTGCCTCATGTTGTCTTTGTCTTCCACGAAATACCAATCCTTCCAATAGCCACCGCCTATCCGAAAAGAACTATTCGATACCGATATGACTCCTGGTATTCTTTTTAATTCATTTTTGAAGATTTGCATTTTTTGAAGTGTAAATTCTTCGGGCATGCTCAGTACTAATAAATTTTTTCTGTCGAAGCCTAGTTGTTTGTTGTGTACGAAGTTGATCTGGCTGCCCACTACCAACGTGCAACAAAGACAAACGGCCGAGACCGTGAACTGCGTGAACAATAATATTCGGCTTAGGCTTGAGTTGTAGCCACCTGTTCTCGATTTCAGATTTTGATTAACACTGCTGCTGCTAAATTGCCGAGCGGGGAACCAGGAAGCAAAAAGCAACAAGGCAATTAATCCAATGACAGACAATCCTATTACTTCTGGGCGAAGAATCATGTTGAATCGTAAATCGGAGTCTAGAAGTTGCGTAATTTGAGGGAACAGTAGATAGAGCATTAGCACCGCCAGCGACAAGGAGAGAAGCGCGAAGAGAATGGTTTCAAGTGTTACTTGTGTTATCAACTGGTAACTGCGTGCGCCAAGCACTTTTCGGACACCGGTCTCGCGCGAGCGTCTGATAAAATCGGCAACGGAAAGATTAATGTAATTGATACCAGCTACCAGCAGTAACAAAAGGCCCAACGTGGAAAATGCATAAACATAGACTACGCTGCCTTTGGCTGAAAAATAGGCTCGGTACTGTGGACCCAGATAAATGTCAGCGAGCGGTTGAAAGGCCAATGTAAATCCATACTCTGCGCGGATAGATTTCTTCACATATTGGTCGAGCAATTTTTCTGCTTTAGATGAGAATGTTTCATCTATTGGGTGATTGAAGCGTACGTACAGTGTAGCAGATTGATCACTAAAAGCAACGGGATCCACAATGCTATTCAGACTTAGTTCATCCTGTTCGCGTATGGGCACCATCGCACTAACAAATAAGTGCGAGTTTGGTTGGCTGTCTTCGATAACCGCGGTTACTTCGTGTAACTCTTGCCCGTTAATGGAGATTATTTTTTGTAATACATCGGTGGTGCCGAACATGGTTTGCGCCAGTGTGCGCGTTAGTACCATGCCATTGTTTTTTTTCAATGCGTTCTTATCTCCCTTAATAAATTGGAAGGTGAGTACATCAAATATGGAGCTATCCGTTTCTATCAACGTTTCGCAGTCAATAACCTGATTATTGTACAGCAGGTAAGTTGCATTGGCGTATCTTATTCTCGCGGTTGATCGAATTTCGGGAAGCTGATGCAACAGAGGGCCGAGGGCAAGGGGTGTGCTGGCATATTTTTCTATGGCCTCGTTTTCTTTTCTTTCGGAGATGACCCGATAAATATTTTCATAGTCTTCATGAAATCAATCGAACGACCATTGGTAGGAAACATTGATAGAAATGGCAAGGAAGCTGAAGAGCGCCAGTGAAAGCCCACCCAGCTTAAAAATAAAATTAACTTTGCTTTTCCGAATTTGACGGAGGCTGGTGATAAGATAATTTTTTAGTATGGGTGATGGGTTTGTGTAGAAGGGGAGTTGGTTCCTAAGAATGATTCCAGGCCTGAAATACTCAATTACATTCCAAAAGAATCTTCGCTTTGCTTTCTTCCCTCCATATAGTTTTACATCTCTCTCAAACTTTTGAATAAGATCACCTTCAATCTCTTCAAGAAGGAGAGGGGGGCAAAACCATCGGAGAAGCCGTAAGGACCAACTGTTTAAGTTAGCTTTATTAGCCCTACTCATCATTTTTTGTGTTTGGGAATTTGGAGCGAGTTTTTAGAAAGCCCTGAAAGGGCATGATACCCGAACGCTGGGCAGGGCCCAGCGTTGTGACATGGTGTATTCAAGAGCCCTGAAAGGGCGTAATAACTAATCCCACACATAGCGTTCATCATATTCAACTTCATACTTCTTTAAAAATGCACGATACTCATTTTGAAAAGTCTTTTTCTTATGGTGCTCATGCTGATTTTCGATATAAGCTTTTACTATCTCTACTTCGTGGGGGTTTACTGAGAAAGCACCATAACCGTCTTGCCAATAGAATTTACTTAGCCTGGCATCCTTTGTCTTCATCCATTTTGAAGAGTGAGATTTCATCTCCTCTAATAGCTTCATCAATGCAATTTTTTTTGATAGGGAGCAAAGCACATGCACGTGATCTAAGTATCCGCCAATCTTGAGCGGGATGCATTCCATGTTGTGGCAAATGCCTCCCAGATAAGCATATAATTCGGTTTCAAATTCAGGTAATATGAAAGACTGTCTGTGTTTGGTGCTAAACACGATGTGGACATAATTTTTAACTAATGATTGTCCCATAGATATTTCGCCCCTTCAGGGCTTGTTTGTTTTATCTTCTTGCGACAGGGCTTCACCCTGTCTTACCCTCTTGCGCCCTTTCAGGGCTTGACATGTTTCTGATGTTTCGTTTTTGAATAGACCTCGTTTCATAACCCAGATAGTTTGAGTTGTGGAACTAGATTCCAAAGACTCAATCGTGAATCTTGCATGGATCGTAGAATGGCCATGCCTGCACTGGTGATGGCGTAAATTCTTTTTCTTCTTCCTCCTCTTTCTTTGGTAGCGCCACCATAGGCCGAATTAATTAAACCTTTATCTTCCAACCTATAAAGGGTAACGTGCACTGCGCTAAGGTTCACTTCACGTTTCAGTTTCTTGTCAATTTCCTCCGCGATAATGGCGCCATAGGCTTCTTCGCCTAGTGCGGCCACCATGATGAGAACCAGTTCTTCAAATTCTCCAATGTACTCTTTTACCATTTCATTAACTTTTGTCAAGTAAATGAATGAAGAAATTCAATCATTGTCAATAGTGGATGAAGTAGTTATTTTCAACTTAAGATCAAATTTGCCTTTGTATAAGCCTTTATATGTACATATATTTGTACATATAAAGTCAATAAAATGATAACGACAACCTTATCGGATTTTAGAAAAGACATAAAGCGCTACCTGGATCGAGTAACCAAGAACTTTGAAACCTTGATTATCAATAGGGGTAAGGATGCCGGAGTGGTAATTATGTCTTTGGACGAATTCAATTCTCTTTCCGCGACTCATCACGAGTTATCCTCTAAGAGGAATGAGCAAAGACTCGATTCAGCCATCACAAAGCTCAATGAAAGTGATTCATTTCAAAAAGAGCTCTTAGACGAATGAAATTTGTCTTTGTGGATGAGTCATGGGAAGATTACCTCTATTGGCAAAAGAACGACAAGAAGATATTGAACCGAATTAATGAACTGCTAAAGGACATTTCAAGAAATTCGTTTTCAGGTATTGGAAAACCTGAACCACTAAAGCATAAATACAGTGGTTTTTGGTCAAGACGGATTAACCATGAGCATAGATTAATCTATCAGGTGAGGGGGGATGAAATTCTAATTGCAAAATGCCGCTTTCATTATGATTGAAAATCATTAGATCGACTAGAATTAGAATCTGTTAATCGATTTACTCTATCCCTTCCCACCACTTACTGTGTGGCTTTTCTACAAGTTCTAAAATAATAGGCTCTCCAATTTGAGGGGTGGAGATCGGTATACTTAGTTCTTCCGCTTTTTTTGTTACCCGTTCAATAGGATCCTTCCATGTATGCAAGGCTAGTACAAACGCACCCCAATGAATGGGCATGAACAATTTTGTGTTTACATCTACTGCCGCCTGGGCAGTTTCTTCCGGCATCATGTGAATGTTATCCCAACGTTTGTCGTATTGTCCACACTCCATCATGGCAAAATCAAACGGTCCATATTTTTCTCCTATGGTTTTGAAGTGTGGCCCATAACCGCTGTCCCCACTAAAGTAAATATTATGATTAGCACCTTGAATAACCCAAGATGCCCACAAGGTGCTAAAACGATCTCCAAGCCCTCTTCCTGAAAAGTGTCTTGCCGGGGCACATTTGAATGTCAGGTCTTCAAATTTTATTTCTTCCCACCAATTCAATTCGTGAATATTTTCTTTTGGCACACCCCATTTCTCTAAATGTGATCCTACCCCGAGGGGAGTGTAGAAATTCTTCACTTTACCTTTGAGTTTTAAAATGGACCCGTAGTCAAGGTGGTCATAGTGATCATGGGAAAATATGACAGCATCAATTTCCGGAAGTTTTTCTATAGCAATAGGCAGACCTTCTGTAAACCGACTTCGGCCCAGCCAGGGGTGTGGCGATGGTGTATCGCCAAACATAGGATCAATCAATATATTTTTCCCCTGTATCTCCAGTAGAAATGCAGAATGGCCAAACCAGGTTATTCGTGTAACAGTGTCGGGCCTGTTGACAATATCTAATGAATCAATATGTTGAACGGGAAGATGTTTACTGGGAGTGTTATGCGGTACACCTACTATATAGTCTTTTAATATGGACATGGATTTACTAAAATTCATATCCATAGAAGTTGTCATTTCGTTGACAAATATTCCATCCTTGTAATGGTTTGAACTTTTAAATATTTCAATCTGTGCCTGCGTGGGTTTACCCCCAAATTGCGGGCTGAGCTTTATAAACAAATAGCCAACAATTATCAGGAGCAGAACAGCTCCAAGAATTACTATTCCTGTCATTTTTAAAATTTTCTTAAGGTACTTCAAGAACATTAAAAGATGTTAAATTTAATTCCGTTCAATAACTGATCTTTTACCTCTTTATCAGAGGCATTCATAAATCCTTTCATTCAGATTCGGACTACTACTTCACCAAAGGTTCAACAATTCTCAACACCGTTTGTGCCACAATTTTATGTCCTGCCACATTAGGATGAATACCATCAGCTATATTTAGTTTTCCATCTCCGGCTACGCCCTCCAATAAAAATGGAATGAGAGAAGCTTTGTTTTTTCTTGCCAGTTCCGGATAGATGTCTTTAAATTCGGTAGTGTATTCCTTTCCCAGGTTAGGAGGAACCATCATTCCTGCCAGCACAATTTTCACATCAGGATTTTTGGCCTTTACTTTATCAATAATGGCCTGGAGGTTGGTTCGGGTCTGGTCAAGAGGAAGTCCTCGCAACCCATCATTGGCCCCTAACTCCAATACAAATACGTCAATAGGTTGCCTTAATATCCAATCGATGCGACTTAGACCACCGGCAGTAGTTTCTCCACTCAAACCGGCATTCACCACTTTTACATCTGCACCTTTTTTAAGAAGTGCCGCCTCTACATGAGCAGGGAATGCATCTTCGGGAGATAAACCATATCCGGCTGTAATGCTATCACCGAAGAAAAGTATGGTTTTTGGTGCAAGCCCGATTTGAAATAAAAGAGCCAGTGCAATAATTAAGACTTTGTTAACGACCATCATATCAGTAAGTTGCTATCTTCAAAACGAAATATTTTGCATTAGGGTGTAACAATATTCACCCCTAGACGATTTAGAGATATAAGAATATAAAAACAATGCCAGAAACTGTCCTTCAAGCCGAGAATCTTACCAAAATCTATAAATCTGGAAGCAAAGACCTTACTGTGCTCGATGATGTGTCGTTTAGTGCGGAGCAAGGTACTAGTTTATCAATAATTGGTCCCTCGGGCAGTGGTAAAACAACTTTGCTTGGCTTGTGTGCCGGCCTGGATGTGCCAACCCAAGGATCGATTTCACTTATGGGGTTTAAACTCAACAAAATGAGTGAGGATGACAGAGCGTATGTCCGAAATCAATTTGTAGGTTTTGTGTTTCAAAATTTTCAATTGTTGACCACACTGACTGCTCTGGAAAACGTAATGATCCCGTTGGAATTAAGGGGTGAAAAAAATGTGGAGTCAAAAGCTTCCGAACTATTGGTGCGGGTAGGGCTAAAGGATCGCATGCATCATTACCCTACCCAACTTTCGGGAGGTGAGCAGCAGCGGGTCGCTATGGCCAGGGCATTTATTAACTCACCCAGAATACTTTTTGCAGATGAACCCACCGGTAATCTTGATGGAGAAACCGCAGACCATGTTACCGATTTACTTTTTACTTTGAATAGAGAAGAGAAAACCACGCTTGTTCTGGTAACCCACAATTTGGAGCTCGCCAAAAAAACCGAGCGTATACTTCAAATGAAAGGAGGACGTATCGTGGAGGTGAAATCCATGAAGGAGGTATTATGATCGACTACATCATCAAGATTAAAAGAAAGATAAAACCTATCTATTCCGATGTATGGGTTTGGAAGATGGCGTGGCGGGATGCACGTCATAACATCGGGCGTCTCTTTCTTTTTGTGGCTTCATTGATTACCGGCATCGCAGGGGTAGTGGCGATTGCTTCATTAAATTACTCGCTCCAGACCGACTTAGATCGCAACGCAAAGGAATTATTGGGCGCGGACATAGTGGTTACAGCCAATCGTCCATTTGAACCCGAAGTGCTGGCGGTCTTGGATTCATCCAAATTGGAATATGCCTCGGATGCAGAGATGGCTTCGATGGTGTTGTTTATGAACAACATGCAGTCGCGACTGGTGAGGGTGATGGGTATTGAAGGACCGTATCCATTTTATGGTGAGGTAGAAACTCTTCCTGCTAATGCCTATTCCAAAATCAAGGAAGGAAGGTTTGTTATTTTGGATGAGACACTTGCCAGTCAATATGAGGTGAGCTATGATGATACGGTAAAGATTGGCAATGGTCTTTTTAGGGTAGCTGGAGTGGTGCAGAAAATTCCTGGGGGAGGTGGAGTACTCTCTACATTTACTCCTTCGGTATACATCTCGATGCAAGAACTTGATTCTACCGGCTTGATTCAGTATGGGAGCAGGGTGTCCTATAAAAGGTTTTACAAAACAGAGACGGATGCAGATGCGGATCGGATCGGAGATCAGTGGCGACCTACTTTAAGGAAATACGGTCACTCGTATGACACCGTGAAGGAACGAAAAGAAGAATTAGGAAATGGATTCAAATCTGTATACCGGTTTTTCACGCTACTGGCATTTATGGCTTTGATGCTGGGATGTATTGGAGTAGCAAGTTCTGTTCATATTTATGCCAGGGAAAAAAGAAATCAGGTGGCTGTTTTGAGATGCATAGGGTCGTCTGGTTGGCAGGCTTTCAATATATTTTTTATACAAGTATTTGTTTTAGGAGTGATAGGAAGTTTAATAGGTGCGGTTATGGGTATGGGCATCCAACAACTTGTACCATTGGTCTTCCAGGGATCAATCCCCATTGAGCTTCAGTTTGATTTATCATGGCGGGCATTCTTTGAAGGACTTATTTTGGGTGTTATTGTTTCTGTTCTTTTTACGATTTTGCCGTTGGTGGCGGTTCGTTTTGTGCCACCACTTTCAGTTTTACGTGCTGACTTCGAGCCGCAACGGATTTTCTCGAAAACAAAATATACGGTAATCGCACTTGTAGTCCTGTTTCCCATTTTGGCAGCATGGTATCAGACAAAAAGCATATTGTATGGTGTTACTTTTTCGGTGGGTTTGGCGATTGCCTTGGGCTTACTTTCATTGGTTGCTTTGGGTCTGCTTACACTTGTTAGAAAGTATTTCCCTAAAAAATCTTCATTTATTTTCCGGCATGCCCTTTCCAATTTATTCAGGCCCAACAATCAGACAAGAATATTAATGGTAAGTATTGGGTTAGGTGCCTTTATCATTGCTACATTAAACGTCATTCAATACAGTCTTTTGGATCAGGTGGAGTTTACGGGTAATGAAAATCAATCCAACACCATCATGTTTGATATTCAACCCGCTCAAAAAGAGGGGGTGATTGATTTACTCAAATCGCATCATCTACCTGTTAATCAGGTAGTGCCCATCATTACTTGCAGAATCAGTGAGCTAAAAGGACAGGCAGTAAATCTGTATCAGAAGGACAGTACAAATAATATCCCCAACTGGGCTCTTACCCGGGAGTATCGTGTTACCTACCGGGATAGTTTACACATCTCAGAGAAATTACTGGAAGGAGAAATTCAGCAATTGAAAAAAGGACAGAAAGATTCTGTGTGGGTATCTATTTCGGCTGGTATGCAGGAATCATTGGATGTAAAAATTGGAGACTCTTTGGTTTTTGATGTGCAGGGTGTACCCATTCCGGCAAAAATCAGTGGTATAAGGGAAGTGGAATGGCCCAAAGACCCTCCTAATTTTATTTTTGTTTTCCCAAATGGTGTGCTGGAGGATGCTCCACAGATTTGGGTGGCAGCCACACGGGTAGACGATCAACAGGAGGCCAACCGGTTTACACAAGAATTAGTAATGGCGTTTCCCAATGTATCGTTAATTGACCTGCGCTTGATCCTGAGCACGGTCAATGAGCTATTTGACAAAATTGGATCGATAGTAAGGTTTCTGGCACTATTTAGCATTGTAACAGGACTTGTGATATTGGCTGGAGCGGTGATGAATAGCAAATTCGTGCGCATCAAAGAAAATATTTTATTGAGAACCCTGGGGGCCAGAACCATGCAGATCACAAAAATCACCCTGATCGAACACGGGTACCTCGGACTGTTCTCTGCTTTGACGGGAATATTATTATCCATGATATCAGGATGGTTCCTCACAAAATTCTTTTTCGAGGTAAACTTCTCTTTTAATGCACTTGATCTCGTTTATCTGGGTTTAATCGTGATGGCACTCACAGTATTCATTGGCTGGTTCAATTCAAGGGAAGTTATCAATACACCCCCTCTTCAGGTGCTGAGAAAAGAGAATTGACCGTGAAACTTTCCGTCTAGAGACCACCAAAGAACAGGTTATAGTATATAGAAGGAGTTGATTGGGAATACTAAATTTGGGGGTGGCTAGAATAAATTCATTTATTTTTTTGTTCTTTATTTCAATAGAGGCATGGTGTGGCCCAGGAAATGGATTTATTGAAAATAAAAACCAATGGCCCTGTGGTGTCGATTTCCTTGCAAGTATTCCTGGCGGACAGATGGCAGTGCAAGCAGGAAACTTCAATTATTTTTTTCTGGATTATCAGAAAGTGGAGGAGTTGCACGAAAGCACCCACAGCGGATTTAAGGAAGTAAGCACGACCCCGGACAATGTTCAGATTAAAGGACGAAAGGTAAGCGTCAATTTTTTAAACAGTAACTCGGTAAAAGCCAAAGCAAGTAAACCACATTCAAATTATTACAACTATTTTTTTGGCAGCAATCCTGATCAGTGGGCATCTCGGGTGTATGCTTATGAAGAACTCGGGTACGAAGGCATTTATGAAGGCATTGATCTAAAGCTATACAGCAAGGGCAGTAATATTAAGTACGACCTGGTAGTGGCGGCAGGAGTTGATCCCAATCAAATTCAAATCAAATACGATGGCGCTTTGGCCATGAGTTTGCTGAAGGGAGATCTCATAATTGATGCTGAACTGGCTGAGATTATTGAAATGAAACCAATTGCCTATCAGGTTATTGAAGGGGAGAAGAGGTACCTGAAGGCAGCGTATATGTTGGAAGGAAATGTAGTTTCATTTTCTTTTCCGGAAGGATATGATAATTGTTATGAGTTGGTAATTGACCCACTCCTTATTTTTTCTACCTATTCAGGATCTCAGGCAGATAATTGGGGCAGTACGGCTACCCCCGGTGAAAAAGGGAACATGTATTCCTCAGGCGTTACCAATCATTTTGTAGGGCCAACCTTCAGTGGCACTTTCCCTGCCACCCCCGGTGCGTTTCAAACAAACTACGGAGGCATTTATGATATTGCCATTTTAAAATATGATTCTGCTGGTCAGAATCTTTTATATGCGACCTATCTGGGAGGCAGTGATTCTGAAAGTCCACACAGTCTTGTAATAAATGAAAATGAGGAACTACTCGTGCTTGGTACCACCAGCTCTTCAAATTTTCCTACTACTCCCAGTGCGTATGACCGAACTTATAATGACACGGGTGGTCTGGCAATTAATCATGTGGTAACCTACAGCAATGGTTCTGATCTTTTTGTTGCAAAAATTAGTAAAGATGGAAGTCAGTTGCTGGCCAGTACTTTTCTGGGTGGCTCCACACCGGATGGTTTAAGTCCAAGTTTGGGAGCCTTGGCAATCAACTATGGAGATCAATTGCGTGGTGATATTATTTCGGATTCAAATGGGAATATTTACGTGAGTACGGTTACCTCTTCGGCAGATTTTCCAATGGTAGCCGGCTTTGATCTTACTTATCGTGGGGGCAGTACGGATGCGCTGGTCTTAAAGCTCAACCCTGATCTCTCTCAAATTCTCTGGAGTTCTTTTCTGGGAGGGAGCAGTGAAGACGCTGCCTATACCATAAAACTGGACAGCGAAGATAAGCTATGGGTGGCAGGAGGAACAGCAAGTGCAGATTTCGCAACCACAATAGGTGTGTATAAAATCACGTATGGAGGAAATGTAGACGGTTGGATTGCCAATATTGCGAATGATGGGTCGGCACTGATGGCAGCTACTTTTGTAGGCACAGGTTCGTATGATCAAGTCTATTTTCTGGATTTAAATGAAAACGATGACGTGTATGTTTACGGGCAAACTGCAGGCAATATTCCGGTGAGCTCCGGAGTCTACTCCAATCCCAATAGTGGCCAATTTCTTCAGAAATTTTCTAAGGATTTAACGACACTCAATTTGTCTACAGTTTTTGGTTCGGGGCGTGGTGCTCCTGATATTTCGCCTACCGCTTTTTTAGTCAACGAATGCAACAATATATACATGACGGGTTGGGGGGGTGCAATCAATCGCAATATTAACATACCTCTCATGCTGGGAAGCAGTACGATTGGAATGCCCACTACTGCGGATGCATTTCAGAGTACCACCAGTGGTTCTGATTTTTACTTTATTGTGTTAACTGATGATGCGAGTGAATTCCTATATGGAACTTTTTTAGGAGGCGCCCAATCCAAAACACATGTGGATGGGGGTACCAGCCGTTTTGATAAGGGAGGAATTGTGTATCATGCCGTATGCTCTGGATGTGTTTCCGGGAACCCGACTGGGCATCCCACTTCCGATTTCCCTACTACCCCCAATGTATGGAGCAGTTCCAATAATAGTCTTAACTGCAACAATGCAGCATTTAAGTTTGATCTCTCTTCCCTTCGTGCTCGCATTGTCACCAATTCGATTGCGCTTGATCAGCCGGGCCTTAATAAGGTTTGCTTACCCGATAAATTGGTATTTCAAAACCGGAGTACTGGAGGGCAATTCTATGAATGGGATTTTGGTGATGGAACAGTAGACTTCAAACCGGATACTGCTGCCATCATTCACGAATATAAGAATGCCGGAACCTATTCAATAAAACTTCGGGCAGTAGACCAAGGAACATGCATTGGCGAAGATTTTGACTTTGCTACTGTGGTGGTGAGCAAGGCCATGGGATTTGTGGGAGAAGATCAAACCATTTGCCATGGAACAGATGTTCAATTGCTAGCGGGTGGAGGTGTTCAATATGCCTGGAACACCACGGAGGAGGGAGTGGTGTCGAAGGCAGCACAACCTGTATTCTCACCTGCAGATACCATGACCTATTATATTTCGATTACGGATGTTAATAATTGTGTGGTAAAAGATACTGTGGAGGTACGTGTGGTGCCGAGAATTAATCTACAGTTTGAGATAGAAAAGGTTACAGACTGTGCATCAAGGACGGCTTTGAAACTGGTCAATACAACGAAAGAGGAGGAGGAGCAGTTTTTTGAGTTTGGAGATGGTAACTCATCCAACCAACGGGAAGTGGTGTACAACTATGCGTCAGATGGTAACTACCATGTCAAATTGGTCGGCAAAAGAGCATTCTGTGTTTTTGAAGAATCTGTGGATTTGCCTTTCTTTACCATTCGTGTTCCAAACGTAATTACCCCCGGTAATTCGGATGCTAATTCTTTAGGAAAGAATGATACGTTTAAGATTCTATACGGAGAGGATGTAAATAGCCCTACCACCACAGAGGCAGGACTTAGCGTACATTTATCCGTATACAACAGGTGGGGTAAGCTGGCTTACGAAAACAATAACTACGATGACTCCTGGTCAGGCGAGGGATTGCAGGCAGGAACTTATTATTATGAAGTTAAAATTATAAATGAACCATTATGCAAAGGTTGGATACAAATAATCAGATAGTAAAATATTTATTGACCATTGGATTAATCTTCACGCTGGGATTAGCTACGTTTTCATGTGCTCAGAAAGCAAAACAAGGAAACGGTGATGGATCCTCTCAGGAAACAGTTATTTCAGAAACGGTGCCCTCAAATGTGTTTCAGCAAAAAATAAAGGGCACAAAAGATGTCATTATTTTGGATGTACGAACCCCTGAAGAGCTTACTGACGGATACATAGAGGGTGCTATTAATATTGATTTTAATGGACCTGATTTTCAGTCGAAAATAAAGGCGCTTAATAAAGATGCCACTTATATGGTATACTGCGCAAGTGGGATAAGGAGCAGAAAGGCGGCTAACCTGATGAAGGAAATGGAATTTAGAAGTGTATATGACCTGGCAGGGGGATTCAAAGGCTGGAGCGCAAAAGGACTTCCTTCCGTTAAGCCATAGTTTTAATAGAAAGGATGATCGGAGTGGCAGCATGAAGGATAGATTAAAAATTTTTGTTTGGGGCTTCTTATCGTGGGTCATCTATTTTTTAGGAGCACGTGCATTTTTCATGATCTACCAGTGGGAGGGCACTTCCCAGCTTGATTTAACGGATATTTTTTTAGCTTTTGCGAATGGTGTTAGAATGGATATGGCCATGGCGGGTTATCTCTCGCTATTACCCGGACTTTTGCTTTCCTTGCTTTTCTTTCTTACAGGTAAGACACTATGGAAGTTTTGGTTTCCTTACCAGGTTGTATTAATTGTACTAACTACATTCATTGTAGTACTAGACGCTGAATTGTATGTCCATTGGGGTTTCCGCCTTGACGCCACACCTATTTTATATTTTGGAAAAGCAGCCGCTAGTTCTGGTGATCTATGGAAATCTGTTTTGCTGGTGTTGTTCTGGTTGATTTCTTCAGTAGGTCTTAGCTATTTTGTTTTTAAGATATTCAGGCCGAGGTTCGGGCATATAAAGAAGACATCCTGGATAACACTCCCAGCGCTACTTGCAGCAACAGTATTTCTCATACTCCCTATAAGAGGCAGTCTTGGTATTGCACCTATGAATACCGGATTTGTGTATTTTAGTAAGAATAATCTTTATGCCAACCATGCAGCGGTCAATGTAGTTTGGAATTTTGGATATGCCGTGCAGAAAATGGACAGGCTTCGATATCCAAATAATTTTTTTGACAAAAAAAAGACGGAAGAATATTTCTCTCAAATGTTTCCTCCTTTTGATTCTACCCGTTATTTACTCAATACCAAAAAGCCAAATGTAATTTTGATAGTGTTGGAGAGCTATACGTTTAGGTTTATTGAACCATTGGGGGGTATACCGGGTATTGCTCCCCGCCTTAGTAAGTTGGTGAGTGAGGGTATTCTCTTTGACAACTTTTATTCCAGCGGAGATCGCACGGACAAAGGCATTGTTTCTATTTTGAATGGTTACCCATCGCAACCCCAGACGTCCATCATCAAAGACCCAAAGAAAACGAAGTCATTGCCTTTTTTAAATCAGGCTTTTAAGAAAGAAGGTTACCACACGGAGTTCACATTTGGTAATGATATTGACTATTCGAATTTCAGATCTTATTTGATCAATGCAGGATTTGATCACATCACCCACAGTATGGACTTTCCGCAGGAGCTAAATACCGGCAAATGGGGCATACCTGATCATTATGTATTTGAAAGATTTTTTACTGAGGCCGATACTTGTAGGCGTCCTTTCTTTAAAGCAATGTTGACCCTAAGCAGTCACGAGCCATTTGATGTGCCTATGAAAACTGTTATTAAAGGAGATGATGATATAAGTAAATTTCTCAATTCTGCTTATTACACCGACAAATCACTCGGAGATTTTATTGACAAGGCAAAACAAACAGACTGGTGGAAAAATACACTCGTTGTAATTACCGCAGATCACGGTCATCCCAATCCAGATAACCAGGGGCTATCAAATCCAAGACGTTTTAGGATTCCGATGATATGGCTGGGTGGGGCCCTTGCGGTGAGAGATACCGTGGTGAATACATTGGGTTGCCAGGCGGATATTGCCAATACAGTATTGGGTCAGGTGGATATGCGTGATCGCTCATTTGGTTTTAGCCATGATATGTTCGATGCTTCCTACAAAAACCATTTTGCTGTTTTTATTTATAACAATGGGTACGGCTTTAAAACGGACAGTACACTGAGCGTTTTTGATACCATAGGTGAAAACTATATTCGCGAAGATGGGAATCCGTCTGACTATGCTAAATCTCTAGGTAAAGCATATATGCAAAAGCTTTATTGGGATTTCAACTCCCGCTGATGGGTCTTCCGCCATTTCACGAACAATCGATGTGAAATAAAATAAATGCTGAGACCAAGAGGAACGGATACAACTGCCCAGACCCCCACGCCAAGCGATATGGCAAACCCCACTTGTTTTAACTCGCCCCAAAAATCAATTTTAAATTGAGTCATGAGTTCACTCAATGTGTAAGGCAAAGGATTTACCCCAAATAAAAAAGTGCCCACCTTGATGAAGGGAAGGATGAGTATAAGCTGAAGGGGGTAAACAAAGTAGTGTACCAATTGAAGCATCACAATATTTACTTTGAAGATAGCGGCTACAGCAAAACAAAGAAAAGTGGTTATGCCCCATATGGGAAATATACCCACCACTACCCCCAGAGCACATGTGAGTGCCAATTTTTCATTGGATATACCTTGCTTTAGGAACTCAACAAGTCTATTCCATAATTTTTTCCAGAGCGCCTTCAACGAATGTAATTAAATATAGCCTGCCACTGAGTAGGAAATATACCCTACCGTTTCTTTAATTAAATGATGCCATGTAGTGAGTGCATCAATTTTCGGGATAAATAATATATCAAAGGTAAAGGAACGTGGATGAGAAAGGAAATCTGCACTGAAGGAGTCCATCTGCCAGTCGAGTTTGTTGAAACACCCTATTGACCTTCTCATGTGGTAGCCTGAAGTAATCAGTATACATTGATTAGGTTTTGTTCTTTCTAAGAGTATTTTCTTTACAGCCATTGCAGACTCATGTGTGTTTCTTGAATCACTTTCAATGACAATGTCTTCTGGGTTGACGCCCATGAGTATCATGGCATCTGCCAGATCGTTTGATTCCCGTTCGCCAATGTCTAATAGACGACCACTACCCCCCGAAACTAAAATTTTCTTAATAATCCCAAGCTTATACAACTGCACGGTATGGATCACCCGATCCGCTCCCCGTGAAAAATACACACGGTCATTGGGTTTCATCTCGGCCTTTGTTACACCGCTTAAAAGTATTCCCCATTCATACTTCTTCTTGATTTCTTTGTAGGGTGTGGCAGGTATTTCCCATACCGTCATCAATTCATTAGCAATAAATTCATTAGAGAATAAAAGCAGAAGTACAAGACCAGAAATAAAACACCTTTTTCTCCACTTCTTTTTAAAAAGAGCAGACAGTATAAATAATACAGTGATAATGACCAGCGGCATCATCAAATAATTGAGTGTTTTGGAGAGGAAGAAAAACATAGACTACATGCGCTTGGGTAGAGGATTTGAGACATTGCCCAATCCATCAACAATTTTTCTTAATACCTCAAAGTAAAGAGTTAAACTCAGCACGAGGGTCATGAGCCATATCACTCCAAGGTTAAAGTAAAATGTGTCAATGTTAAAATTGAGAAAATACTTGGTAGGCATATAGAACTGTGCATCAAAATCAACGATATGTTTTGGTACTGGGTCTTTGTAGATTGGAAATATTTTTTGAACCAATTCATTTCCGCTTCTTACAATACGGTGTTGTTCCACTGTGTTTTTTACAAGTTCTGAAATAGCTTCATTTTGATAATGGCTTTTAAATTCCTCGAATCTTTTTTCTCTTTCAGGAGTTGCTGTTTCAGCCCTTATAATTTCATCCTTTTTCTTATCGGCAGCATTATACCTCTGGATATAATATTTATTAAGTGTCTCCAAAAATGTTACAGTAGCAGAATAAATGCTTGAGTTATATTGATCCGGATAGAGCTGATCGATTTCAGTAAAGTTTTCATACCCAACAACATCAAGTTCTCTCTTGATTTCAGTTCTCAATAGTTTCAGATTGTCCGCCACTTGCTTCTTAATGTCTTCCTGTTTGGAAGTGTGGTTCAGGTTAATAAAAGCCAATTGAGACTGAAGCGCAGGTATAAAGTAGATTTTCTTATAATCCGATTCTGCCATCCGTTTATCATACGGATAGAATCTTTTTTCAAATTTATTGTCTTTAAACTGTGCAACCATCGCGGCCTCAAATGCCCACCGTGAGGCCATTAGGTCACCTACTACTGGAACACTTTCTGTATTACCAATGACAGGATTGAGCTTGTCGAATTTTACCACCACACCACTCAAAATAAGCTGTGGGATAAGCAGAATGGGTATAAGGATATAAATAGTGATGGCTGAGTTAAATGCGGATGATATATTTAGGCCCAGCAGATTAGCAAAACAGGAGGTGGCGAAAAGGATGGCCCAATGGATTAATAACATGTCTTTAATCTCTAGAATATAATTGCCCACCAGCACAAACAGAAAAGTTTGAAATGCGGAAATGGCAAACAAGATTGAGATTTTAGAAACGATATAACTGCTTCTGCTCAGATGGAGGAACGACTCTCTTTTTAGTATTTTTCTATCCTTTATAATTTCTTCCGCGCTCACGGTCAAGCCCATAAAGAGGGCTACTATTACACTCATGAAAAAATAAGCCGGCATGTTCAGGTTTTTACTGAATACATAATCTATTCGAAAGGGGTCATCGGTATTGTAGTAGCGAACAATAAAGGCCAAAATAAACGCAAGAAGAGGAGCTTCTAAAATGTTGATGATCATGTATTGCCGATTGCTTAACTTAGAAAGCATGTCGCGCAAGGAGAATAGTTTTGTTTGTTTAAACCATCCAGGGATATTCAGAGAATTATAAGGTACCTCCTCAGAGGGTATCACCTTTTCAATGGTAGTGCTTTTTTTAAATTTCTCCTCCCATTGTTCAGGAGAGAACCTCCTCTCACTGGTAAAATTCCCATATTCATTAATTACCCGGGTTTCTATGATATTAAAAATTTGCTCCGGGTTAACATTGCCACACGATACACACTCCCCTTGATCACTATTGATAAGGTTAATGCTTTGTTTGAAGTAAGTAACTGCATCTACAGGATTGCCATAATAAATCTGATATCCTCCCGAGTCCAGTATTACCAGTTTATCAAACATTTTAAAAATATCTGAGGAGGGTTGGTGAATTACGGCAAACACTAATTTCCCTTTAAGGGATAATTCTTTTAACAAATCAATAATGTTCTCTGAGTCACGTGAAGAAAGGCCGGAGGTCGGTTCATCACAAAAAAGAACTGTAGGCTCACGAAGTAACTCCAATCCTATGTTGAGCCTTTTTCTTTGGCCCCCACTGATGGTTTTTCTTAGAGGCGATCCAACGGTTAGGTCCTTCGTCTCCACCAATCCAAGGTCTTCCAGGGTGCGGGTGATTAGCCTGTATATTTGAATCTCAGAATAGTGATTAAAACAAAGCTTGGCCGCGAAATATAAATTCTGAAATACTGTAAGATCTTCAATTAACAAATCATCTTGAGGAACAAAACCGATTACTCCTTCGATTTTGTGTGCCTGACGATGAATATCAATTCCATTGATTAACACGTGACCTTCAGACGGCTTTTCAGTTCCATTAAGTACATGCAATAATGTTGACTTACCTGCCCCACTGGCACCCATTAAAGCCACAAGCTTTCCTGACTCCTCAAATACATTTACATTTCTTAACCCCAGCTTTCCATTCTTGAATTCATAAGAAATATTTCTGGCTTCAAAGCTTAACCTTTTGCCTTCATTAAGTTGCTTAAATTGGGTAAGTACATCTCCGTAATAGATCGGTGTGATATTTTTCCACCGAATGGCACTTCCTGTTGCCAATACGTTGATCCTTCCCGATTTCTGTGGCACTCCATTGAGAAATACATCTGAGTTCCCTAAATATTCAAAAAAATAAGTATCCGTACTTTTGATGTGCAATACGGCCACAAAACCATCCAACCCGGGACGATAAATGTGCTTACACTTTTCATATCCTTTCTTGTTACTATCAACGACAAGAATATCTTCATGGTCTAGTTTGTCTGCAGTTTTGGCCATTAAAAACCTACCTATCAGCTCTATATCGGATTGGTTAATGTTGAGCGCTGCGCCTATTGTTTTGGTGAGGTAATCTTCGCGAGATGACACTTCACCATCCGCCAAAACCACACTCATAAGTTCTACGATAATGACCATCTTTTGCTTTTGTGCAATCTCTTTATTGATGGAATCGCACATGAAAGCAATTGTCATTGCTTCTTCACTGGGCGACATGTTGTCGGAAAGCTCGTCTGAGTATTGGTCGAATAGTTTTAGTTTACTTTCAACGGCCTTTAAACTTAAATGGTCTGAAAGAAAAGACGCGATATGATCTCGTTCTAATTTTGTAACCAGGTCTTCTTTGGCAACAAGTGCGAACAGTCGAATGATGGCTTTAAGTACAGGTTCGCTCATAAACGAGTTATTTTGAGTTCACTAAAGATAATAAGGTTTGATGGTATGGAAGACAAAAAAAAAGGATTGGTACACCAATCCTTTTTTAGTTGATGTTACCAGTATTAGCCGGTGATCGAATTTCTTATTTTGGCAACAATGGTGGTGATCTCCTCAAGATTCTTGTCTGTTAAAACCAGGTCGGCCCTGTTATTTTTGATTTGCTCATCAATGTTAAGGGCGCGATAGCTTGCCTTTAGTGCAGTAAGGTCAGTCACAAGGCCTCCAACAGGTTCAGCCTGATCAATGCTGCTTAACATTTTCAAAAGCTCATCTACTGATTTTTCTTGTTCCAGAACAACACGCATTATAGGTGTTAGGATCAAATTCCTGGAATCGTCAGGAAGAATGTTCTTGGGGTAGCTTTTTATCAAACCAGTTGAGATATACAAACCTTCAGCGAAACTCCCTGTAAGGATTAAGGCAGCTAGTTTGGTTCTGCTGTCGCCCCTGAGGTAGTCATCACTTTTTTGGATTGATCTGTTAAGTATTCTGGCCAAAGAATCTTTATTGCCAATATTGGACTCAAAGCTTTTTAGTACCTCCATGTCAAATGATCCAATTACACCAAGATTATCAGCAAGCTTTTTGCAGACATTGAGATAATCAATTGCTTCCTGTGTTTTTCCGTAAGAACTTAAATAACCAATATCTGCGGCATAAACACCAAGGTTTAAGGCTGCTTTATCACTAATAGTACCGTATTGGTCAACCTTTTGTTTGCTGTTTATCAGGCTTTGGTTGTATTCAGCACCTGTTGCTTCCAGCAAATAGGGGATTTCAGAAGGGGATGGAATATTATAAACTACGTCCTGAATCTGCTCTTGTAGGGATTCCTGGGCTTTTTTAAAATCTTCAGAGTTGTTGTTCTCCTCTTTAGTGGATGATCCGCAGGACCAAAGTCCAAAGGTCAATAAAACGAGCAGCGTAAGGGCATTAAAGTGAGTGAGTTTCATCTGTAGGTTTTGGTTTAAGAACCCAATTTTAACACATTTTTCATTAAGTGAAAATGGTATTATGTAAAAGTTTGCACCTCTATGAGTTCTATATGTCAATATTGTGGATCAATGTTACAAGTTTCCCTTATCTGGTGGAGGATAGGGTATCATTGGAGTTGATAAAGTACCTGCCAGACCCTGGAACGGGTAGTAAAGATGAGGCGGAGCCCCTCAAGGAAAGTTTGTATGTTGTAAACTGACAAACTTACGTGCGGATTGTGAAATCAAGGTCTAAATTCCTAAAATTGCAGCCTATTTGATGGGCCCTTAGCTCAGATGGTTAGAGCACCTGACTCATAATCAGGTGGTCGCTGGTTCGATCCCAGCAGGGCCCACTTAAAATTGTTCTTCTTTACCTGGTAAAGTACCATTTTGTTTTTTTAGTCTTTTTTCACTTTATAAAAGGTACTGTGGTAGCCAAGGGTTTTAAAAACATCATTTTTGATTTGGGTGGGGTGATTATCAACCTGGATGAGTCCAAAACAGTAGCGCAGTTTGCTCAGATATCTCAACATCCCGCTTCCTCCATTGAACATCATATCCTTCATTTTGAATCCTATAAACAATTCGAGAAAGGGCTTATTTCATCTGAGGCATTTAGAGAGGCATTGAGAAATAACTTTGGAATAAATGCCACCGATGATGAGATTGATGGTTGCATGAATGCCATGTTGTTGGATATACCCCTGGAAAGAATCCAGCTTTTGGAATCGCTCCGAAAATCTTCACGGCTTTTTCTGTTGAGTAATACGAATCAGATACACTATACTTGCTTTAATAAGATCCTCAAGGAAACTACAGGCGATGATAAATTAGATGTGTACTTTGAAAAGGCTTACTATTCTCATCAGGTGCACATGAGAAAGCCGGATTTGGAGATATTTGAGAGGGTGCTTTCAGAAAACAACTTAAATGCTACCGAAACACTTTTTCTTGATGACAATCTTTCAAATCTTGAAGGAGCACAACAATTAAGGATAAACACCTTTGAAGTAAAGAACCCGAATCAACTTTTTGAACTGTTCGTATGAGAATAACGCCAAAACAAATATTGATTCACACTTCACTTTTTGTGGTTACTTTCATCACCACCACCTTGGCAGGGTCAGAGTGGACTTACGGAAAATCAGTCTTTATGCCCGGATATAGTTGGGCGGATTTTTACAGTGGCATGTCGTACTCCATTCCCTTTCTGCTTATTCTCACAGTGCATGAATTCGGACATTATTTTACAGCTATCCATTATAAAGTAAAAACCACTTTACCTTATTTCATACCACTGCCGCCTATTCCGCTTACGATTGGAACCATGGGCGCGCTCATACGACTTAAAGGGAAAGTAACCTCCAAGCAACATCACTTTGATATTGGCATCGCGGGACCTCTTGCCGGGTTCGCAGTAGCCCTGGGTGTTTTATGGTATGGATTTACCCATTTGCCTCCTCCTGAGTATATATTTCAGATCCACCCTGAGTATGAACAATACGGATTGGCGTACGCAAATTTTGTTTACCAACCTCAATACCTGGCACAGAACGGAGGGGCTGATGTGATGATTGGGAAAAATCTGCTATTTATCTTTTTCGAAAAATTCATAGCCGATCCTGCCCGTGTTCCCAACATACATGAGATCTTTCATTACCCTTTCCTCTTTGCAGGGTTTTTGTCCCTGGTTTTTACGAGTATTAATTTGCTTCCCATCGGACAGTTGGATGGAGGTCATGTGATATATGGCCTCTTGGGTTTCAAGGGCCACAGGAAAGTAGCATCCGTTACTTTTGTTTTGTTTCTATTCTATGCAGGCCTTGGTTACATCAACCCCGGTGACCCTGCGGATAGTTTGATGTGGGAGATTCCCTTATTCATTGGCTTTCTTTATTTCTGTCTTACCGGTCTTGGGCTGCCGTGGAAGGATACCCTCATGTATGCGCTTTCTATGTTTGCCATTCAATACCTGCTGACTACCCTTATCCCTGGAATTCAGGGCTACCCGGGTTGGTTGCTTTTTGTGTTTATCATTGGCAGATTTATTGGCGTGCAACATCCGCCCTCGGAGATAGAAGAACCGCTAAATACAGAACGTGTAGCATTGGGATGGTTCGCTTTATTTGTATTTGTAATTTGCTTTGCGCCAAACCCACTTGAAATGGTAATCACGGGAGCTAGTCAACCTTGATGCGATGAGAGGAAACCCCGGATGAGTTGAACAACCTCAGAATATATAACCCGGGGCTTGCGTGTAGGAGCTGAACCCGCTGCTCTTCTTGGGTTTTTTCAACAGTGAAATCAATGGCTCTTCCAGTGATGTCATAAACTTGTATAGCGTTCACTTCGCCTGTAACAATAAAATTACCATTGGATGGATTAGGGTAAAATTGAACTCTATTAGTTTCCGATGTAGGTAATCCTGTAATCACACCCTCTCCTTTTCCAAATACAGGTCGGATCATGAGGCTGCCCACAAGATTTACATTGGGCTCCCATTCACCATTGGTATTAAAAAATATTTTATCACCGGAGTTGGTGTTTTTATCCAGTCCAATAGGTAGAGCGGTAGACGTTGATTGTTTCCAGCCCACATAGAACTGATCTTTTACGGCCACCAATCTTGATAATTTCACCCTCCAAAAATTATTCTTTCTTCCACGCATCACGTTTTCGGTTTGTTTGTGAAGAAACGAGCCCGGGTCTCCTGATAAATCTTTTAGAATTTGAATTTCAATCGACTGGCCTATGTCTTTACCAAATTCAGGAAAATAAAAATCAATGGCTACGAGCGTGTCTCTTTCTTTTATCGTCTCCAGCGTAAACAAGTAGGCGAGCATTGCTCCTGGTTGGTTGAGCGTTGCGCCATATTCAGCAGTGCCATCATCATAAGCATAATAATCATCCAATGTGTAGGCAACCCTTGTGGTGTCGTTAAGCCTAAAATCAATGGGCGAATATTTTGCAGTGTTATAGTCACCCAGTGGATCGGCCATGGACGGAACTACATTGTCTCCGGAGTTGATCCATAACTTTAATTTTATTCTAACTGCTGAATCTAAAACGGATAGCGTGGATAAGTCGGGTAGCATTTGAATGGGCGTTTTTCTAAACTCCAATGGCTGTAAAGGGTTTCCAATGGAGGTGGCCAGATCGAGCTGATGGGTGTACACTGTTTCTATCCCATCACGGTATACAAAAATTGAATCTTCTGAGTCGTAGTTAATCGGCTGTACATCACTTTGGGTCGTATTGCCCGGAATAAACTCAAGATTGTGCATGGTCAATAAAGGCGGTGTAAGGTGTGCCGCAGGATTTTCAATAAAATGATCATAAGGCATGGCATAATATCCGTTTACCATTGAGGTGAGTGGAATAGAAATGGTTCGATCGGGATAACTGGTGTCACTGGCGTTTCTTCCTTTGTTCAAATAGACGTAATCTATATTCCAGGTATCATAAGGCCCTGAAAGTCTTCCATAACTTTGTAGGGCAAACTGAAACCCATTGTGGAAGAAGTCATTTCCTGCTACCGGGATCAGCGTCTGCACAAACACATTGGGATCTATGCTTCCATCATTTTCTAAGGTGCTTACTGTGATCCATGCACCCGATACATTTTTAAATAATACCCTTAATTGATCTCCTGGATCAGGGGCTTCACCATTTCCCTGGTATTGATAATAAAAACTTAAAAAGACGCTATTCCTTTCTGCCAAAGGAACCAGGTCCAAAGCAATGGGCCGTGAAACCAGACTGTCTGCAATACCTTTTGCCAATGGATCATCTGCTACATATGGACTTCCCGAAGCATTGAGTCCGTCAAAAGTAGCTACTCCGAGAGAGGGCGGGTTTATCCCCATTCCCATATTTAGAGAAACGGAACTTCCCGACTGCCACAGGGTGTCATGAGGTGAATCGGGTAAGTTGGAAAATGAGAAATCATCCCAAAAAGGCAAAGGCATGGGAGTGAGGGCCTGTGTGCGTGCGGAAGGATTTGATTTGGAATGTATTTCTTTGGGAAGAGGCACAAGGGTAAATTGTGAAAATGCCAGCTGGGCATTAATGACAAAAATCAAGACCAGCCAACATTTGTTTCTACAATTCATCAGATCCTGACTCTTCTTCTTCGTGATTCGGTTCCTTGTATCCGGGTGGAGCAATCCACAAATCAACAGGATCGCCCACACGCACCTGTTCGTTTACGTCCGGGTATTGTTTGTAAACGACCGGTGAAGTACCCGTAGTATCCACGCCTGCAGGGATTTCAATTACGCCCAAGTGCAGGTTCCATCCTTGCAGCTTAAATAATGCCGTTTCGTAGCTGTCACCCAGTAGGCTACCGATTCGAAAATCCGTTCTTCCGTTACCATCACCTACTACCAGGTCAATCACTGCTCCTTTAGGCACTCGTGTGCCTGCGTCAATGGACTTGCCCATATAACGCATTTCCTTTACCAGGTTTAGAAACGGACTGGGTGCGAGAATGATGTGACCCCTTCTGAGCTCATTGCTTTTCAACACCACCTCTGCATTGATGCGTGAGCGATCCACAAGATCGGGCATGGGTACGGTAGGAGGGGTAACGCGATTAAGGGTAATGTAAATCTTGCGGTTTTCTTTCACCTTAGAGCCTGGCTTGGGAAATTGTTGCAGCACGGTGAGGGGTGGAAAATCTTCCGAATAAGAAGAGTCGTTTATTTCGTAACGCAGGTCGTGACCCGATAAAAAGCCATCAATTTTATCGAGACTCATTCCTTCCAAATCAGGTACCGTAATGGTTTCACCATGATTGGTGCTGTTGGGCAAAAAGATATAGAAATAAAATATGGACAAAAAAGTAAGCAACCCAACAGCAATGATAAGATTGACTAGCAGTGAGCCCAGTGTATTAGATTGAAATGGTAGTTTAAATCGCATAGGTTTAAAACTTCAGAGACGATTGAAAGTCCTTTTCTATTCTTTGTGCATTTTTATATCTTTCCATTCCCAGGTCAATCAATCTGGAAATCAGATCAGTGAATGATACACCACGATCTTTCCACATCATAGGGTACATACTGCTATTGGTAAAACCAGGAATGGTATTAATTTCATTCACGTACACTTTTCCGTTTTCACACAGGAACAAATCCACACGGGCGAAATCCTCACATTGCAACTGCTGATAAGCTTTGATAGAATAATCGCGAATGGTGTCACTGGTTTCCTTGTCAAGCTTTGCTGGAACATCAATCTTTACCGCCTCACCATCCACGTATTTAGCATCAAAAGTATAGAATTCATAATTGGCATTGACGATGATCTCTCCAGGCAGCGAGGCCTGGGGAGGATTGTTGCCAAGGATGGCGCATTCTATCTCTCTGCCTTTTATGAATTCTTCCAAAATGATACAATCATCATAGCGAAAGGAGTCCTCGAGGGCATCATCAAACTCTTCTTTACTTTTTACCTTGGAGACGCCTACTGAAGATCCGAGATTGGCCGCCTTCACCATAAAGGGCAATCCGAGTTTCTCTTTCGCCTCTTCAAATTTTATTTCTGCACGTTGATTGTGGTGGAAAAACAAAAAATCTGTTACTGGAATTCCTGCCTGTTGCATGAGTTGTTTTGCGACCAGTTTACTCATTGCTACAGAAGATCCCAGCACGCCAGTGCCTACCATTGGTATCCCCATGGCCTTTATCAGTCCTTGAATACTCCCGTCCTCTCCATCTGTACCATGAAGCACAGGAAAGATGATATCCAGGGTAGTTCTATTATTCTCTTCGTCTTCAAAGCATGGGTTCGCCCCATCAAGATGAAGTTTAAGCTTGCTTCCTTTTTCAATTTCTTTACTTACAGCGGGTGTGGCGTACCAGGTGCCACGCTTGGAAATCCCTATGCAATACGTTTCGAAAAGGTTCTTGTCAATATAGGTTTCGATATTCCTGGCTGAGTTAATGGAAACGCCATGTTCCACTGATTTACCTCCATAGAGAATACCTACTTTCAATTTCGTCATGCACTATTAATTCAACTTCAAATATGCCCAGTATTTAGGTGATTTCCACCAAAAAAAGAGCGCAATGTAGAAAATTCGACTATCTGGTTATAAACACTTTGGTTGATTCGATTTGGTTGGCAACCTGAAGCTTTAAAATATATATTCCTGTCCGTTGGGTGCTCATATCCAGGGTATAGGTCTGATTCAGATTGTCAGGGAGCAGATTATCCAAAACAAGTTGTCCCATCATATTATACACTTGAAGTCTTGAAGTCTCTTTTTCAGAAAGATTGAATGTGATTTTAAGTTCATTCGATGAGGTGGTGTATATGCGGTACAGTGAAGTGGTGACAGGAGGAAAAGGGTTGTCATCATTGTACAGTTCAATTTCATCGAGGTACAAATTGTTTCCGTTATCATTGGTGGCCACAAAGGCAAGGCGCACATTTTCTTCGCCCACCAGATCATTGAGATTTACAAAGATCTTTGGAGTCATCCAATCGGCATCATTGGCAGGTTTCCATTCTGATGGGCTGCTTTTCAGCGTAAGCTCATTACCGGTTTTGTCGAATTGTGTAGGTTTAAAAGTTAATCCTCCATCGGTAGAGGACAACAGGCGCAGGCGTTCGGTTCCTTTGGTGCCAAGTGCGTAGCTCACATCAAAAAACAGACTTGCTTTTACCGATTTAGAAAAATCAAGGACCGGACTCACTAGCCAGGCTTCGTCACCTTTTGATGTATTGGAAAACGCTCTGTAAACCAGAGAGGTGCCTTTGTTGGTAGTAGTCAATTCCCAATTGAGCATATTGGCCTGGCTCACAATGGTCCATGTATCTTGAAACGAAAGATTAAAGTTTTGCCTTGCAGGAATCGTTTCGGCAGACTGATTCATAATGACGGTGCGTGTTTTGGAATTGTTAAAGGGTGTTTCATCAGCACCTCCGTTGGGCGCTGATAAAGTAAAAGCTAATTCATTGGCTCCCGTACGTAGTACAACAGGATCAAGTGTTAGTTCGATGCTTTCGCCCATAGAAAGCATCAACTGGTTGAATAATTTAGAAGAAGAAATTACGCCATTTACTTTTGTTTCTACGCTCACTTGGGTGAGGGGGTTGCTTCCCTCGTTGGTTACGGTAACAATTGGACTGAAGTTATTTTTGTTGATCACCGGAGATGGACTTATTATATCTGTAAGTGCTACCCCCAGTTCAACATCTGTTACAAATACGTTGTCCAAATACAAATTGTTGCCGTATCCATTTTTACCTATAAAGACGAACTGAATATCACCCGTTCCTACAAATGCGCTTAATGATTTTGAGAAAGTGCTCCATTGGGATTTACTGGATGGGATAAAGGAATTGGATGTGGCGGTAGCAGTGGCTAAATCTTGTCCAGATTCTCTGAATATTTCTATTCCACTGCTTAAATCTGAATTACAATTATTAATTATCAATACACGGAGTTCGTCCTGGAGGCTTGAGCTGGGAAATGGAGCGTATGCCCAGTCAAAATTTATGAACAAATTATTTTGAGATCCATCTAAATTTAAAATGGGTGAAAACAGCCTGTCTTCAACCCCTTTTTCTTCATAGCTATGATAATTAATGTATATGGCGTTATTGCCCGGTTCTCCATTTATTGCCGGCACATTTTGCCATGTCTTTAAATTATCCGGATTTTGAATAACCCAATCAGTAGGAGTGGAGTTAAAATGCTCAAAGAATGGAACGTTGGAAATGAAAGGAACCGTTGCGGTGTGACTCATTAAGTCATCGGAGACCTTGCCGTCAATCCCTCCATTGGTTTGTATAATTTGAAAACTAACCAAAGTTGAACTGGGTGAGGCAAGGGTAATGGCGTTGAAATCGATGGTGGTAACATCGAGTGGATTCAGGGAAAGCGCTACATCTTTTACTTCTTGCGAATTGCCATTTAACGCAAACGCTATTCGGGCCGATGTAATCACATTGGTTCCGTAGTTTCTTACCTCAATGCTCGGTGTGACAGTCCCTCCACATGAGGTGGTACCTGGATTTAAGATGCGCTTTAATCCAAGGTCGTTGGCCACCGGAGCGGGCGGTTGGGAACCCACGGAGGAAGTAAGGCTTACTCGTCTGGGACTGTTTTGTAAAATAATTTCCATACGGGTAACCTGCCCGGCTGTGAAAAGATTCATGCAGGCGTCATTGGTATAATCGAGAAAGTTTTGAAACATCTTGTTATTGGAGCAACTCACTTGCGGGTGACCAGGACAGCCTGTAGTGGATGTAGATTGTACCGGAGTATCATCCACATAATCCGAACCGTCTCCTGTTACAATACAACCACTATTATCACCCCAAATATGTCGAAGCCCCAAAAAATGACCCATTTCATGGGTGGCGGTTCTTCCTTTGTTAAACTGTGGCTCCAGGTTGAATGCGCCCGGTGTAGGTTCATCATCCACCGAGCCCACGTCCCTGTAATTAAGAACAATACCATCGGTCAGTGGGTCGGATGAGGATCCTTCTAAACCCGGCAAAGGAGATTCTGGAAACTGAGCATAACCAATATAACCACCAGGATCGTTTAGGTTGATGATCCAAATATTTAAATAGTCTTCCGATGGCCAGTAGCTCAACGATTCGAACACGGCTCTATCCGCAACTGTCCATTCCGTTTTAGTGCCTTGAACCCTACGGATTCCATTGGTAGCCAGTCCCTCGGGATCTTGTTTTGCCAATACAAATTCAATGTCCAAATTTCCGGCAACGGATAGAAACTCTGCGGGTGTTTGACTGGCATCTGCATTGAGGCGTTGAAAATCCTTATTGAGCACATGGATCTGAGAAATAAGTTGTGCGTCTGAAATGTTGGTGCCTGTTCCAATGGGTTCGCCATTATGGATGACATGGAAAACTACCGGGATCACATAAGTGGCTGAGGAAGTTCCGTGGGTGCGAAAACTCTTAACGGTAGGCCGCACTTGTTGCCGGCTAATCCAGTTTTCAAATCGTGTATTTTTGAGCTCGTAATGGGGGTCTATTATTTTCTGGTATTCTACGGTGGCACAGCGCTGCTGGCCAAACCCCTGCAAGGTAGATCCAATGATTATTAAAATGATAAACAGTTGCTTACCCACAGTTTACTAAAAAGATCCTCTTTTAAACCCGCCAGCACATGTTCGTACCAATGCGCTTTAACGCTAAATTATTAAAATCTATGTCTTAATAGGTTAAAAAGAAATGCAGTAACCTAAACGATAGGCATATTCACCACTTCAATGTGGCTAATTTCAGGAACGGATTTTTTTACGGCTTCTTCTATTCCTGCCTTAAAGGTCATGGTAGACATAGGGCAGGTACCACAATTGCCCATGAATTCTAAGATGAGTTTCTTTTCCTTTGTAATCTCAAGTACGCGCACGTCACCTCCATCCATGATCAGATAGGGGCGGATGTTATCTAGGGCGGCTTCCACCCTTCCATTCAAATCATCCTTTTTTGTCTTCGTGGTGTTCATCATACTTTTATTTCAACCTTCTTGGTCTGTGCAAAGTTAGCATTTCTAATGGCAACCTGGCGGGCCATGGCTTCCGCCAAATCCTTAAAAGCTGCGGATACCGCCCCGTCTTTCATTACAGCGGGTAGGCCACTATCTCCGCTTTCACGAATTCCCTGCACCAACGGTATTTGACCCAGCAGAGGAACGTCATACTTCTCCGATAAGTTCTTACCTCCGTCTTTACCAAAGATAAAGTATTTATTGTCTGGCAGCTCCTCAGGAGTGAAGTAGGCCATATTTTCTACTATCCCCAGCACAGGTACGTTGATTTGAGGTTGCTTGAACATAGCAAGGCCTCTCGTGGCATCTGCGAGGGCTACTTTTTGTGGGGTGGTTACGATAATGACGCCAGTTACAGGCACCGTTTGAACCAACGTGAGGTGGATATCACTGGTGCCAGGCGGCAGGTCAATAAATAAATAATCCAGCTCGCCCCATTCTGCATCACTGATAAATTGCTTTAAAGCCGAACTCGCCATCGGCCCGCGCCAAACTACCGGGCTATCAGGAGGGGTAAGAAACCCGATGGACAATAACTTAACTCCATATTGCTCAAGGGGCTGTATTACATTTTTTCCATTTACCACCCTTACATCGGGCTGGTCATACACGCAATTAAACATGACTGGTATAGATGGACCGTAAATATCAGCGTCAATAAGCCCCACCCGGGCACCCATTTGTGCCAAAGCCACCGCCAGGTTTACAGTTACGGTAGACTTTCCAACACCTCCTTTACCGGAGGCAATGGCAATAATATTCTTAACACCAGTGAGTACAGGAGCTTTTTCTCTGGAGGAGGTGACAGAAGAACTCATGGTAATATCCAATTCCAAATCTTGCCCAATTACTTCCCTTACTGCTTCTACACAATCTTTTCTTATTTTCTCTTTCAATGGACAGGCAGGGGTAGTAAGTACCACTGTGAAACTCACTTTATCAGGATCGATCTTAACATCCTTGATCATGTTGAGGGTAACAAGGTCGTTGTGTAAATCAGGATCTTGCACTGTAGAAAGTGCCACAATAATGTCTTTTTCAGAAAATTTCATGCTCCATAATTAAATCGACTGCAATTTAAGACTAAAGAATCAAGTCTGCCTCCCTATTTGCCTTTTTTACCCATTTTTGCAGTCTTTTTGAATAACTTAGTTTGCCTCATTGCTAAACACACACAGCATAAAAAAGTATCTTTGAAGTCCCAAAATTTTTCGAGTGATCCTCCGAGAGACCATAGATGAAATAAAGAACAGACTGGACATCGTAGATGTAATCAGTGATTTTATTACGTTGAAGAAATCCGGCCAGAATTACAAGGGTTTGAGCCCTTTTACCAACGAAAAGACTCCTTCCTTTTTCGTGGTACCGGGTAAGGGTATTTTTAAAGACTTCAGCAGCGGCAAGGGAGGCGATTCTTTCACCTTTTTGATGGAACACGAGGGGATGAGCTACGTGGAGGCCATTCGGTTCCTGGCCAAAAAATATGGGGTTGAAATAAAGGAAACAGAAGCCACAGAGCAAGAATCTGCTCAGCAGAGTGAGCGGGAAGGGCTTTACATCCTCATGAATTTTGCGCGGGAGTATTACCACCATACCCTGCTTCAGGATGAGGAAGGACAAAGCATCGGCCTCAGTTATTTTAGAGAACGAGGGTTTAATGACAAAACCATTGAAAAATTTGAGTTGGGCTATGCGCTCAACGGATGGGAAAATTTTAGCAAAGAAGCGATCAGCAAAGGATACAGCAAGCAGTTGCTGGAAAAGACGGGGCTTGTAGTAAAAAAAGAGGACGGCAGTTCCTACGACCGCTTTCGCGGAAGAGTAATATTTCCGGTGCACAACATTTCGGGGAAGGTCATTGCCTTTGGTGCCCGCATGTTGGGCAAGGAAAAGAACCAACCCAAATACATCAACTCGCCAGAAACAGAAATCTATCATAAGAGCAATGTGCTCTATGGATTGTTTCAGGCAAAGAATGCCATTCGTCAAAACGATAATTGCTACTTGGTAGAAGGCTACACGGATGTGATCTCATTGCACCAGGCCGGTGTAGACAATGTAGTGTCTTCTTCGGGCACTGCCCTTACGGAAGAACAGATCAAACTCATTCGCAGGTTCAGTGAAAACGTAACCATATTATTTGATGGGGATGCTGCGGGGATCAAAGCAGCGCTGCGTGGTATCGACTTGATCCTAAAAGGAGGCCTGAATGTGCGCGTGGTATTATTTCCTGACGGGGAAGATCCAGATAGCTACTCGCGTAAGTTGGGAACGACCGATTTCCAAAATTTCTTGAAGGAACATGCAAAGGATATTATTTCATTCAAAGTTGATCTGCTTAAAGCAGAATTTGTAAATGATCCTATAAAGAGAGCTGAGTCTTTGAGGGAAATTCTTGGGACATTAGCCGCAATACCTAATGAGATAAACAGAAGAGCTTATTATAAATCAATTTCATCATCTTGGCAAATTGATGAGCAAACTGTTATTCATGAAATAAACAAAATACGAAGGAAAAATGAGGACCAAATTTCACAAGACCAAAAACGCAAATCAGCTGAGGTTGAAAATGAAGAAGTTGAAATAGACCAAAAGCTTCTTGATTTAGAGGATTTACCGTTGAGTACTGATAATATGGTGCAGTATCAAGAGCGGGAAACGATCCGGTTGCTACTAAATTATTCCGATGAAGCTTTGGAGGATCAGAAACTTTCAGACTTCTTATTTCACGAGCTGGAGGATGTTGCTTTTGTGAACCCTATTTTTAGTAAAATCTTTAAAGGATTGAAGGAGGGTTGGGAGAAGAACGAAATCCGAAGCAGCCACTATTTTATTAATGAAGGAAGCGAAGAGGTGAAGAAAGTGGTAACAGATTTAATTGCACTGCGATATGACATCAGTGTACATTGGGGGGACAAGTTCCATATTCACATACCAAAAGAAGGGGATATTTTAAACGAAATGGCCCTTACCAATGTACTGAGATTAAAATTGCGGATTATCCAAAAAATGCTGGATGAGAACAAGGATAAGATTAAATATGCGGAAGAAAGTGGAAATGAATCGGAAGTGGATAAATTTTTAGACACCCAGATTGGATTGGATCAGGCCAAGAAGAAGCTGTCAGAGCAGCTGGGGATAGTTATTGCCCGATAGGAACAGTCCTATCGGTTTTGTTGTTATAAGCATGAATTGTTGAAAAGAATGGATAAAATTAAGTTAGATAGCATCGAAGATGCCATCGAAGACATAAGAAACGGGAAGGTAATTATTGTAGTGGATGATGAAGATCGTGAAAACGAAGGAGATTTTGTCTGTGCTGCTGAGAGTATTACCCCCCAAATTATCAATTTCATGGCCACACATGGCCGTGGGTTGATTTGCGCCCCTTTGAGTGAAGACCGGTGTGAGGAGTTGGGGCTGGAATTGATGGTGGGAAGAAATACAGCTGCCTTCGAAACTCCGTTTACGGTTTCAGTGGATTTGATTGGATATGGGTGTACCACCGGTATTTCAGCACATGATCGTTACAAAACCATCAAAGCCTTAGCATCATCAGACACAAAACCTGAAGAGCTGGGCAAACCCGGACATATTTTTCCGCTCAAAGCAAAGAAAGAAGGTGTTTTGCGAAGGGCAGGACATACAGAGGCAGCCATTGACTTCGCTCGTTTGGCTGGGTTTAAACCCGCAGGGGTGCTGGTGGAGATTATGAATGAGGATGGTTCTATGGCAAGACTTCCTGATTTAGTGGAGGTGGCCAAACGATTTAATTTGCGATTGGTCTCTATCAAAGACCTGATTGCCTATCGGATGGACAAAGAGTCGCAGATTAAAAGGGAGGCAGAGGTAAATATGCCCACTAAATATGGTGATTTTAAATTGGTGGCTTACGAACAGTTGAATACCAATGAAGTACACATGGCGTTGATAAAAGGAGAGTGGGAGAAAGACGAGCCGGTATTAGTAAGGGTTCACTCTTCCTGTGTGACAGGTGATATTTTTGGATCCTGTCGTTGCGATTGCGGCACGCAACTGCATAATGCAATGAAGATGGTAGAACAAGAAGGAAAGGGTATCGTATTGTATATGAAACAGGAGGGAAGAGGAATAGGATTGCTGAACAAGCTGAAGGCCTATAAGTTGCAGGAGGAAGGACTCGACACCGTGGAGGCCAACCTGAAGCTGGGGTTTGATATGGACAACAGGGACTATGGAATTGGCGCACAGATTTTGAGTGACCTCGGTGTGTCTAAAATCAGATTGATTACCAACAACCCTAAGAAAAGAGTGGGCTTGATGGGGTATGGGTTAGAAATAGTAGACAATGTGCCCATTGAAATAGTACCAAACCAACACAATAGAAAATACCTCTTGACCAAGAGGGACAAGATGGGGCATAGTATCTTAAAGGAATAGATGAGACTGGTTTTTGTATTATCCCTATCGCTTTTCCTCACTTCTTCTGTGGGGGTGCATGCCCAGGAGTTTGCATTTGAACTTTGGCACGATGGCAAGGTGGTACTAGAGAATGGAGATACACTTACAGGGAATGTTAAGTACGACATGCAAACAGACCTTGTTCAGGTGCAAGTGGGGAGTCGCCTCGAAACTTATTCGGCAAGAAAATTACTCTTCCTTGAAATTTTTGATAAAACTGTAAAGCGGTATCGCAGAATGTATTCACTCCCTTATAAAACATCGGGGGAATACAAAGCACCTGTGATTTTTGAATTGCTGGAAGAGGGTAAAATTACATTGCTGTGCCGAGAGGCCCTGGAATACAGAACCGTCTCCTCTGGTTTTTATTATTATGGTAATTACACCAGACTTATCATGGTGTACCGATATTTTCTTTTAAAAGAAGATGGCAATATTGTTGAGTTCATTGGAAAGCGCAATGAATGGCTGGACCTTATGAAAGACCGAAAAGAGGAAGTGCAAAAGTATGCTAAATCAAACCGGCTTGATTTTGAAGATAAGTATGATCTAAGCCGTATCATTGCTTATTATAACTCTTTGTTTCCCGTGAGACATTAATTAAAAATGCAAAAACCACTTATTCTTGTTTCCAATGATGATGGAATTACCTCTCAAGGTATTCGTACCCTTGTGGAGGTAATGCAGGAGTTGGGTGAAGTAATTGTAGTAGCACCCGATAGCCCACAGTCGGGCATGGGTCATGCCATTACAGTAGGTGACACGCTTCGATTGGAAGAAAATTTTATTTTCGATGGCGTAAAGGCGTACGAATGCTCAGGAACACCTGCAGATTGTGTGAAACTGGCGCGACATTTTGTATTGCGCGATCACCGACAACCTGCTGTTGTAGTGAGCGGCATTAACCATGGAAGTAATACTTCTATCAGTGTGTTGTATTCAGGGACGATGTCCGCAGCCATAGAAGGAGCCATTGAAGGAACCCCAGCCATAGGCTTTTCACTTTGCGATTACGGAACCAAAATTGATTTTTCCCACACGAAAGAATACGTCAAAAAAATAACAGAACAAGTGCTGAGGAAAGGTTTGCCAAAAGGCGTTGCCCTTAATGTCAACTTTCCCCCCAAGCGCAACGAAAATCTTAAAGGCATCCGGATTTGCCGACAGTCCAACGCCAAATGGGAAGAAGAGTTTGACGAACGTTATGATCCCAATGGCAGGCGTTATTTTTGGATGACGGGTAACTTTGTCAATTTCGATAAAGGAGAAGACAATGATGAGTGGGCAATTGCCAATAATTATGTGTCCGTGGTTCCCTGCAAATTTGACCTTACCGCCCACCACTCCATTCCTATTTTGAATGATGATTGGGATATTTTAGGGTGATTCCAATATTGAAAATCTCCTGTTGATAAGACTAAGTCAGCCGCGCTATCTTTAGATAGACGTTCCCCAAAAATGGATGAGAATCGATTTGTTTATAATCGGGTATCCAATGTTGTTACTATCTGTAGAAAATCCTATTTTCATACCGAAAACCTTATGGAAATCCCATTCTTTTGAAAAGAATCATTACATTAACCTGCATGAGATTGTTCCATTGCAAAGTATGGTTTTTGCCCTTCGTATTATTTATAACCCCAACAGCACACGCACAGGAAAGGTCGTTATCAGCAAATGAAAAATCCAGCTTGCGATTTTTGCAGGAAAAGGTCTATCTACACACTGACAAGCCATATTATTATCCTGGGGAGGTAGTTTGGTTCAAGGCATATTTCTCCTATACCTCACCGGCACTCAAAGATTCACTGAGTAAGGTACTGTATGTAGAATTGATTAATTCTGACAGTGAGATTGTTAATACTTCAATACTTAAAATTGAAGAGGGAGTAAGTTGGGGCGATATAGAACTCCCAAACACCCTGCCTCCTGATACTTATGCGTTGCGTGCATACACGAATTGGATGAGGAATTTTCCAGTGAATATCAGTTACAAAAGATTATTGATTTTTTCGTATGCTCAGAATATTGACCCTTCTGTAGCGAAGAATCTATATATTCCTGAGATATTTAATGTTCAAATGACCCCAAATAAGGGCGTTTACCATCCTCGTGAGAGAGTTGATTTGAGTGTCAAAATTCTAGATAAGCAAAGTCAAACCATATCGGCCAACATATCCATATCGGTTACTGACACTGAAATAGCTGTACCGCTTCCGGATGATAAGCACATCATGACGGGTGCATTAGCGATTGATCCGACATTCAATAATACAGAGCTTCAGTATGCATTGGAGCGGGGCATCACTGTTAAAGGGAAAGTACTTGATGGCAATAAACCGATGGAAGCACCTGTAATTGCAATGCGAAATGACGGTAAATTATTAACAGCCCATAGTTCTTCTGATGGGTTTTTCGCAATTACTGACCTTGATTTTTACGGTAGTCTTCAATTTACTTTTCAACCATTGGGTAAAAAAGAAAGGCCTATCGGCCAGGTAGAGTTGATTGAGCGAGATGTGCCACCCATTGAATTTGAGTTTCTTGAAAATGTATATCCATTTCGTTCTATGGATATGGCGCAAAGAGTTCAAAATACATATACACTTAAAGAGGATGTGAAATTATTAAAAGAGGTGGTCGTGATTGGAAAGGCGGTAAAAGTAGATTCTATAGTAGATATCCGGTCAAAACTTTATTCAGAGCCTTACCATACGGTAAAGGGAGAGGATTTGTTGCCAGGTTCAAACCCTATCCTTAGCCTTCAGGGAAAAGTACCAGGGTTACGGGTATTTGAATATTATGATGAATTTAATATGAGGAGAGTTTCCATTTGCCTCCGATGTTTTCCAGGCAAGGGTTTGTCAGGATCCGAATCGTCAGGACCGGTTATACTGGTTGATGGTATTCCATTTCAAAACGTAAATGACTTTGTAGGGTTTCCAGTTTCTCTCATAGATCGTATTGAAGTTAAAACGGGTGTGGTCCCATTGCTCGGGTCAAGAGGAAATAGTGGATTGATAGCGATCTATACAAAGCGTGGAGGTATTACACCTAAATACCTTGAGCCTAATTTCAATACTTTCTGGGTGAAGGGGTACAATACGACAAAGGCATTTCCAATGCCGGACTATAGCACCTCATCAGATCATTATCCAAAAAATGATTTTCGATCAACACTCTATTGGAATCCAAATGTAAAAATTGATTCAGCCACGGAAACTAAATTATCGTTTTATACTTCTGCCTTGCCAGGCAAGTACAGAATTGTTATTGAAGGGCTTACACCACAAGGCATACCTATTAAAGCAGAGCAGTTTATTATTGTTGAATAGTTGGTTACTACGCTCAATTATTAACTTGATCTGTAATCACACGGGATCCACGTCAAACACGATTTTAGCGCTTCTGAATTCTTTTACAGAAAGTAACTGATCAGATAAGTGTAATAGTTGATTTTTTATTTCCTTTAACCTTCCGCCATCTCTTGGAATTTTTATAAGAATCGACATTAAGAATTCATTTCTGATCTTAGAGACAAGGGGTTCACCGGGTCCTAATACTTTGGGACCTGTGATATCTTTCCGGATGAGCTGTGTAAGTTGTGTAGCCAAATTCTTACACTTCAATCGATCCGTATGTTTTATGGTGATTTCAATCAGCCTGGAATAAGGTGGATAAAAATGGTCCTCGCGGTCATTGAGTTCAGTTTTGATATATCCGGGAATATCATGTTGCCTTACAAACGTGAATAAGGATTGTTTAGGATCTGCAGTCTGAATAATCACATTCCCTTTTTTTTCTCTTCGCCCGGACCGGCCACTCACCTGAATGATAAGTTGGAAGGCCCGCTCGTGCGCCCTAAAGTCCGGGAAGTGCATCATTCGATCCGCATCAAACACGCCTACCAAACTCACACGATCAAAGTCCAATCCTTTGGTCACCATTTGGGTCCCTACCAGGATGTCCGTTTCACCTTCTTGAAAATTTTCGATGATGGACTCATAGCCACTCCTTGTTCTGGTGGTATCCCAATCCATGCGCTGTACTTTTGCTTCGGGGAAGAGAAGATTTAATTCTTCTTCCAGTTTTTCAGTGCCGTATCCTTTGGTTAAAATCCGTTTGGAGGTGCACACGGGGCAGGCAGACGGAAGGGATTCACGATAGCCACAATAATGACAAACCATTTCGTGGCGATATTGATGGTAGGTGAGGCTTACCGAACAGTTGATGCACTTGGGAATCCAATTACAGTCCTCACACTGAACCATGGGCGCATATCCCCTTCGGTTTTGGAAAAGAATTACCTGCTCTTTGTTTTTAAGGGCCGTCTCAATTGATTTTAATAGCTGAGAGGAGAATTCACCCTTGTTTGATTTTCGTTGTCGCTCAATGGCCATATCAGCAAAAGTTACCTCCGGCAGATGGGCCTCCCCAAAGCGTTCATTCAGACTGATCAGTTTAAATTTTCCTTGCTGACTGTGAAAAAAGCTTTCAGCAGAAGGCGTAGCACTCCCCAGCACCACCTTGGCATGATGTTGATGGGCCATGACCAGCGCATAGTCCCGCGCCTGGTAGCGGGGTGCAGGACTTTGTTGCTTGTAAGATGCGTCATGTTCTTCATCCACGATGATCAATCCCAAATTATCGAATGGTAAAAACACAGAGGATCGCACACCCACCACCAGTTGGAATTTTCCAGAGAGTATCCCGTTCCAAACTTCTACGCGCTCATTGTCGGAAAACTTGGAATGATACACGCCCATTTCCGCTCCGAATATCTTTTTCAGCCGCTGAACAATTTGTGTAGTCAGCGCTATCTCTGGTATCAGGAGCAAAGCCTGACTTCCTCCATCCATCGCGCGCCTGATTAAGTCAATATAAATTTCTGTTTTCCCACTTCCGGTGACACCGTGTAGCAATACCACCTCGCTTTCTTCAAAGTGGTGAAGAATGGCGTTGCGTACTTCTTCTTGTTTTTCACTTAAAAGAATGGGCTGCGATAGGGCAGGAGTATCAAAACCAAACCGGGGAATGATCGTTTCAAACTCTTCAAAAATTTTATTTTTAATGAGGGTATTAAGCGATGAAACAGACTCCCCGTCACTAAGCTCGGATTTACTTTGTCCGTTGGCATTAAGTGACACATCACTGAAAAGGGGGACAGACTGCAAGTATTTTAGAAGCACTGCTTCCTGTTTGGGCTTGCTACTGATTTCTTCAAACAGTTTCTCCAGTTCTTTTTTGTCGGTGTATTTTTTAGTGAACCGGATTCGCTTTTCAGTTTTGGGTTTAAATTTTTCTTTTACCTTTTCGAAAAGAATAATAGCTTCTTTGGAAGCCATTGACTTTATTAGGCTATAAATGTTTTTAGTTCCTATGAATTTGGCCACCTCCGTATAACTGAGCGTATCTTGCTTCAATCGGTTAATCAGCATCCTTTCTTTTTCAGAAAAGTCGAAGGGGGTTTTCTCCCAATTGAAAGCAGGGTTGAGCTGTACCATGCTTTCGCTGGAGAGTTTAAGTCCCGATGGCAATGCTGCATTGATCACTTCTCCAAGTGTGCACATATAATAATCGGCCATCCATTGGTATAGCTTAAACTGATGTTTACCGATTACTTCATTTTCATCAATCAGTTCAAGAATATACTTGGCCTCGTATTCTATAGGAGGACTTTGGTGAATGCGAGAAATAATGCCGGTAAGTATCTTTTTTTGACCAAACTGCACGATCACGCGTTGGCCAATTTTGATTACTTCATTGAGTACGGCCGGCACCCTGTAGGTAAAAAGTTTAGGAATAGGCACTGGCAGAATGAGATCTGCGAAAAAAGTATGGGTATCAAATTCTAATCCTTCCTGGGTCATAGCGTGCAACAGCAAGGTAACAGGTCAAAATGGTATTTCCTTGAATGAGGAACCATAGCGGTCAATTTTTTAGGAGGGAATAGTGAAATATGGAAATAAACGCGCGTGTATAATTTCCGTATGAAAACTAATGCCAATCAATTGTGTAAGGTGCCTTTCTTTTTTTAGGATGACTTATTACATTGTTGCATGACGTCAAGAAGACAATTTATTAAAAAAGGGATTCTTCCCATAGCCCTCGGAGGTCTCAGCACAATTCCATTTACAAGCACCACTAAAAAGCCGGCCTTTGAGGAGTTAGCGCAAGCTTCTTCTGATGACGAGCTATTTGCGCTTGTGCGCGACCAGCTTCATGTGCCCAAGGGGAGAATCTATCTGAACACAGGCAGCCTGGGCCCCAGCCCAGTGGTAGTGACAGATGCTGTGAGCAATAAAATGCGTCAATTGGAAATGAATCCTGCCATCGAAAACTGGGGTGATTTGGGAAATCAAATGGAGCAGGTGAGAAACAAGGTGGCAGCGTTTATTAATGCGGATGTCGAGAACATTATACTTACCCGAAACACAACAGAAGGCTTGAGCCTGATAAGTCAATCTCTTAAACTGGCTAAAGGGGATGAAATACTGACTACCACCCATGAACATGGAGGTGGAGAGATTGGATTGGAATACCTGGCCTTAACCCAGGGTGTAGTAATTAAAAAGTTACAGATGCCTGTTCCTGCTCCCTCAATAGAAGCAGTTGTTAAAGCGGTGGAAAGCAATATCACTTCTAAAACCAAAGTGGTAATGCTTAGCCATGTAAACACACTGACGGGTTTAAAGATGCCGTTCGATGAGATTTCAAAAATCACAAAACCAAAGGGCATTTTGTTGATTGCGGATGGAGCCCAGGCTCCAGGCCTCATAAGGGTAGACGTGAAGTCAATGGGAGTGGATGCGTATGCTGCAAGTGGCCACAAGTGGATACTTGGGCCCAAAGAGACTGGATTTGTTTATTGGAGCAAAGAGCTCCAGCAGGAGATAAACCCTGTGTTTACTTCCTCAGGATTTAGTAGTTATTCGGCTTCCTCAGGTACGAGAAACGCAGCCTTAATTTCCGGGCTTGGCGTGGCCATCGACTGGCATAATTTGATTGGGAAAGAAAAAATTGAAAACCGTTGCCTTGAACTAAAAACGTATTGCCTTTCTCGTTTGAAAGAGCTCAAGGGCATTGTGATCATTAGCCCGGAGGTTGGTTCGCTTTCTACCGGAATCGCAAGCTTCACGCTGAAAGAGGGAACGAATGGAATGATTGCGAGTGAACTGGCAAAAAAGGATATTATCGTCAAAGTATTGCCCAAGTACAATGGAATCAGGATATCCTGCCACATGTTTATTTCAAAGCCAGACATTGATAAATTTGTCTCGGCACTCTCTACTTTGGTATAGCCATTTTTATAGGATTGCCTCTCTTCAATCAATAAGAGAGGATGAGGTACTTATCCTATGATTAAAGAATTTAATCGCCCTTTATAACAAAAGCCAGAAGCACACAAATCAAATAGAGTGCCTCTGGCTTTTTCTTGTTAGAAAAATCTTTTTAAGTATAACTAAGCCACATTAGCAGATAAGGCGGCAATGGTTACTTTTCTTATTTCTTTATGTCCACAAAAAGAGCACTTATAATGCTTGTGAAGAATCCCCGACTCACTGCTGGTAGGTGGTGTAATCACCTCTTCCGACACAATCTTGAGGGTATAATAACCACATTTTGGACACTCTTCTGTCTGTAAATAGTCAAAATACTTTTCAATTTTCTTATGACCTGTTTTTTCGTCTATCCACACGTCATAGTCCACAGAGTGTACTAAACTTTCTTCTTCAGCGATCATATGTTCTTCCAAATGCTCATCTTCTTCTTCTTCACTTAGCCTTCGCATTTTATTTCCTTCCGGAGAAATACGAGGGATGTTTCTGATGCGATCTAAACGCTTCATCAAAAAGCGAGGATAGTAGATATTGACGGTGCTGTTGGTGAAGAGGTACGCAATAATCGCAAAAATACCCGTAACAATTAATCGAACATAAATAAGCCACTCATAGCGTGAAGCCACAGTGGCGGTGCCCACTGAATTGAGAAAGATGCAAAAGCCAATAACGACCGCCAGTAAGGCATACCAAAAGAACCTTATTTCGTTTGTGCTTACATAATCATATCTCTCCTTGGGATCTTTTATTAAGGAGATGATAACATTATAAACAAGGAAAATAAGGAGACCAATACCGAAGAAAATTGCACTTCCAAGGGTCATGTAATGATCCCATGCAGCTAAGTAAGTTGTTTTATCCATGGTAGATTGATTATTAAACAATAAATATAAATATTATTGAACTCCCGTTCAAGTAGTATTAAAGCATTAAAAAGCCATATTTATTGGGTTTAAGGTTTTTGATTCTTTGGTATCTGTTTGAGGGCCTGCTTTACGCCTGGCACCGGTAGTTTACAGGTTTTGTTAAAGCAAACATAAAGCGTTGCCTGTTGACCATCCGGGTTTGTCTTTTCTGCTAAAAGGGGCAGGCTGCTTTGGGAACTTGTTCCCATCAGCAAGCTAAAGGGCAGGTAATTTATTCTTAATTCTTTGGCGACTGTCTTTAGCTTTGGACTCACCACTACAATTTCAGCCATCGGAGATGTCATTTCACTATAAAGTATCGCCCAATGCGACATATAGGCGGGTTCTCCTATAATGAGTTCGCTAATCTCAGCGACCATCTTGTGTGCTTGTGATTGATATTCGGCATTATCGAGAATTATTCCCAGATGGAATAAGTTGCGCGCCATGACCCCATTGGAAGAAGGGATTACGTTGTCGAATATTTCTTTTTTTTGGGCTATTAATTTTTCAGCTTTATTTCCTGAAAAGTGAAAATAACCTTCCTTCGAATCGTAAAAATGAGACTGGACGTAGTCGGTCCATTTATCAGCTTTTGTTAACCATGCCTCATCAAAAGTACTTTGATATAAGGATGTATAGGCCTGTATGAGAAAGGCGTAGTCCTCTAAAAATCCTTCTGTGGGTGATCGCTTTCCTTTATAAGACCGGTGTACTTTTTCATCGATGAGATTTTTTTCAAGAAACTGCATATTATTGATGGCCAGCTCCAAAAATGCATCATCCCCAAAAGCAGAATAAGCGTCCAATAAACCCTGTATGGTCATCGCGTTCCACCCTGTCAGCACTTTGTCATCCAATCCGGGCTTTGTTCTTTTTTCGCGTTCGTTAAACAGCTTTTCCTTAGCGACTCCAAGTGCTGTGTGAAGTTGTTGGGCAGTAAGTTGATGCTTTTTTAAAAAATCGTTCTCCCATTCCTCAATGAACAGGATATTGTTGCCATGCTCCCAATTGCCACTGTCAGCGAGTGAATAGTAATCAGCAAGCCATTCCGGTTGATGTTGAGTAATATTTTCTAATTCTGATTTTGTCCAAACATAATACTTGCCTTCCACACCTTCGCTGTCTGCATCCAGGGCAGAATAAAACCCACCCTCTTCACTCGTCATTTCCCGCTTGAGCCAATTTACTGTTTCGTAAACTACGCGCTTATAAAAATTATCATGGGTAATTTGATAGGCTTCCGCATAAAGGCTCAATAATTGTGCATTGTCGTAAAGCATTTTTTCGAAGTGAGGCGCAAACCACTTTCCATCCACAGAATAGCGGGCAAAGCCACCACCGACCTGATCGTACAGTCCGCCCATTGCCATTTTCTTTAGGGTGAGCTCCACCATCTCCAGTGCGTGCTGGTTTTTTGTTTTTATATAATGCCGAAGCAAGAAAAGCCATTGCGTGGGCATAACAAATTTTGGTGCTTTATCAAACCCGCCCCATTGGTTATCAAATTTAGAGGCCATCGACTGGTACATGGCTTCCATCCCCTGATCTGTGAATTCCGGATTTTTATCCGATTGTCTAAAGCGATCCAGGTCACTGGCGGTCAATTTTCGCGCAAGGTCATCCGCAGACTTATTGACATCACCCCGTCTTTCTTTATAGACTTTTGAAATCTGTAACAACAATTGCGACCAGTTGGCGGGTGGAAAATAGGTGCCACCATAAAATGGCTTTTGGTCAGGTGTAATAAAAACGTTCAATGGCCAGCCTCCATTCATTCCCATGGCCTGCACGGCATCCATATAGATTTGGTCAATATCTGGACGCTCTTCCCTGTCCACTTTTATGCTCACAAAATTCTCATTCATGATGGCAGCAACATCTTCGTTTTCAAAAGATTCGTGCTCCATCACGTGACACCAATGGCAGGAAGAATAGCCAATGCTCACTAAAATGGGTTTGTCTTCTTTTCTTGCCTTTGTCAATGCTTCTTCTCCCCACTCATACCAGTCTACGGGATTGTGGGCATGCTGAAGTAAATAAGGACTGGTGGCATGGATCAATCGATTGGTTTTCTTGTCGTCATGTTGCATACTGCATCCTGCGTTTAGAGCGATGATAAGTAGAATGGCTTTGCCTATTCTCATAAGCGTTCAATGAGATCAACCCTTCAGTTGGTTTTTTACCTGGCTTATCTCCTTATCAACATTTATGAGGCGTTTAAGTTCTTCCAATTTTGACAATAGGTTGGCAAGAAATTTTTGGTGAACAGCCGAAGTAGGATGGTAAGGTCGGTGAGCCAGAGCCTTTGTTATTTCGGCCCATTGCTTTACGAAAGTAGAGGTATCTTTTGTGAAATACCTTTCTCCAAAAAAGCGCCAGATGTAATCAATGGCCTCGGCTGTTGGGTGCAACCTATCGCGATCATAAAACCGATAATCGCGCAAATCATCCAACATGATTTCATAGGCGGGAAAATAGGTTACCTGGGGGTACATTTCACTGAGGGTGTGGCACGAAAGCCTAAGGATGGACTTACTCACCGCATTGAGTTCCAGTGAGTCTTTAAGATGCCGGACAGGACTGAGGGTGAGAATGATTTTGATACTGGGATTAATAGAAATCAGTTGCTGATAGAAGTCTTGAAATGATTCAAGAATTTTCTTTTGAGTGAGCAGTTGCTTGTTGAATTGTGTAGAAGGAATCTTATGACAGTTGGATACTATTTCTCCATTGTCTTTGCGCTCATATACCCAGGACGTACCGTAAGTAATGATAAGGACAGCAGCGGACTTAATAAACGCGTGACCCTTGGCGATGGCATTGGCAAGATGGTGTGGCAGATTGCTTTGATCGAGCGTAGAAAAAGAAGAGTGGAAGTCGTAATTGAAATGGGTTTCGTTAATTTTTCCATAGCTGTCAACAGAGGGCAATTCATTATGGATAGCATATTGTAACACTTTATGGATAGAAATAGGGTTGTAGGAAGTACCAAATGGGTTAATCAATACATTGAACTTGTGTTTTTGAAGCAATAGCCCCAGGTTGTCAGCAAAGCACGAACCCATCGTAAAGCAACCACCGTGTAATCCAATAGGGAAAGAGGAGCGCGTATTGGACAGAACTGTTCGAAAAGTATCCATGGAGTAAAGTTATTCTTATCAATGCTTTTTCAGACAGGGAGAACCATTAATTTTAGGGATTGCAAGTTGAATCATTGAATAAGTTGTAAAGTAATAACAATGGCCATCAAAAAATTTATCTCTTGGAACGTCAACGGTATAAGGGCTACCATTAAAAAGGATTTTGTAAAGGACATGCGCGAACTCGCCCCGGATATTTTGTGCCTACAAGAGACCAAGGCTTCTGCAGAAGAAGCAAAGGCAACGTTGGAGATTATGGATGAATACAAGATATACACCAATTCTTCAAAGGCAAGAAAAGGTTATTCAGGCACTGCCATCCTTACCAAAGAGGAACCCGTGCAGGTAACTTATGATTTGGGTATAGAAATACATGATCAGGAAGGAAGAGTAATAACGGCCGAGTTCAACCAGTTTTTTATTACTACCGTGTACACCCCCAATTCGGGAGCCGATCTTGCCAGATTAGATTACAGAGAAACCTGGGACAAGGCATTTTTGGATTATATCTTATGGCTCAATAAGCGAAAGCCGGTGCTGGTATGTGGCGACCTCAATGTGGCCCACCACGACATTGATATTGCACGCGCCAAGGATAACTACAATAAATCAGCGGGCTATACACAACGAGAGATAGATGGCTTCCAGCGTTTTGTGGATGCAGGATTTGTAGACACGTTTCGTCATTTTCACCCAAAGGACGAAGTGTATACTTATTGGAATTATGTCACCAATGGCAGGGCGAGGAATGTAGGCTGGCGCATTGATTACTTTATGGCAAGCGAAAGAATTTTACCTGCCGTTAAAAGTGCGGCCATTCACAACGAAGTATACGGCTCGGATCACTGCCCGGTAAGTGTGGAAATAGAGGTTTAACAAATTATTATATTGTTGTTTAACAAATCAACAAATCAATTTTTCTAAATAATCTCAATATCAAATGGGAATTCCCATTGAAGAACTTGAATTAAAATTGATTGGTGTCCTTTGTTACTTGCTTTTGGAATCTGTACTTTTATCTGAGTTTCTGAAGTGCTAATTTTCTTCAATGTAATCATGGAACCATGACCTACAAGGGATACAAGAATTGATTCTTCCGAACAGAAGGGAATGTTATTTCCATTGATTGTAATGATATCACCAGGGGTTACTTTTGTAGCGCTTAGGGTTGTAAAAATTGGGAAGAGTGGGAGATTGTAATAAAATTGATAATAATTTACTTTTGGGCCAATTTTATGACGGATTGAAGAAGTCCCTCCTGAATAAATCAATGGAAGGTAAAATTGAATTTTAGTTTTTGTAGCACTCAGTAATTTTGCTGCTCTCCCATCAATACTTATTTCATTGAAATCTACTCCATTGCCAAAATTTTTTCCTTCTACGGTAATGATGTCGCATGCAGTTCCAACCTTAGGATAATGATCCGAATAACTCGGGAAAAGAAGCACAAATGGATCATTTGATTCCCAGTAATAAGGATAAGAGCTAAAGGATATATGGCCTTCACTTTCAGCACGAACTTGGATACTTGAATTTCCTCCATTTATGATTGGTAGCTTAAAATAATTGTCAGTTCTTATGTCGCTTATAGCGTTATTGGCACTTAGGTTTTCTCCAAAAATGGTAATTGTATCTCCTGGTACTCCGGATGTTGGGATAAACCCTTCTACAATTGGTGTAAGCGCATTTTTTGGTTTTATAATAATTGTATTGCCATAAACAATTTCCTTTTTTGTTTTTGCATAGGCTCTTATATAGTAATCAAAATCAGCATTAAACCCATATTTTGTTTTGGCACTGAATGACTCACCACTTAATGGACCAAGAGAAATTTGATCATAAAGGCCGGGTGTTACTTCTGTGCTTAAATTCCATATAAAACCATGATCAACAACTTTTAAATCAGAATGCCGAGTAATGATGCCTTCGAAGTTAAACTCTTCATCATTCGTAATCGAAACCCCAAGTGTTTCCACAGAGGGGTGTAATCTAGTGTCAGAATCACTATAATCGCATGAAACTACTAGTACAAGGAAGCAAATATTGACTGTAGTAGTTAATTTATTCATATTATTATAATGAAAGCCTTAGCCCAAAAGAAATATATGAATTTTTATTCTTAGCTCCAGTATCATTTTTTGTGGTTATGGGGATGCTCTTCCTTCCAACTTGCATATCAAAGAATATATCTCGATCTCTGTTGTTTGGAAACTCAAAGCCCAAGCCAATGGACTGAGTAAAATTAAGATTATTCGCCTTAAACGGTTCCTCTGCTGAGGTATAGAATATGTTGTTGTATCCAACTTCACGGATTCGACTGGATTCTGATCTCAATCTAAGAATTGGCGTTAATTCGAATAGTGAAGATATATTAAACTTACTGTTTAATGATACTAATGGAATTCTAAATTGAAATGGCATTCTGATATTTAATAACCTTAACTTGATCTCATTGGACTCCATTGAATCTTGAGCGAGGGAGATTTCGTTGTAGGTTTTAAAATTTTCTTGAATAACATTGATTTCATTTATAAATACCACTTTTCGGAACCTATTCCCTAATTCCTTAGAATAGTATAGCCCAATTGAAGGACTTATTGCTGTTAAAAATGTTTTGGTTGCAAAGGTATTTTCCTGGTTAGTTGATTTTAATTTAAATCGACTTAACTCATAACCTACCCTAATTCCGAAATGAGTCTCTGATTGAGGCTTAATTTGTGGTATAATTTTATGTTGAGCACCTAAGCAATCATTGTACAAGGATACCAATGAACTCAAATCTTTTTGATTGACCTCGGTTTTGTGAATTACAGGGGTAATGGTTTTGCAGTTAGACATTTCTTGAAGAAGGGCTAAAATGTATTCCTTTGACTCAACTAACTCCAAATTATTATTAGGTTTCCTTCCTGGCTTTTTGGAATTGATTTGAGTCATTTCTTTATGTCTTTCTAAAAAATAGGTTTTACTCGCTAGATCATAAAAAAGAGATGCGCTATCACCTAAGACGACTTGTTGAAAAAAATGAGTCGAATTATCTAAGTTACTTTGTACTGCAACGGATGTAAAAGATGCACCATTCGAGAAATAGAACCCTTCAATTTTTGAAGGGCTTAGGTATTGTAAATTGGATGTGTTTTTGAAAATGACCACATCCTTGCCGGGGTGATAGCCAACTTTGCCTTGAATAGTATCACCACCCAGAAGAATACCCCCATCAAAATATCGGATACCGGGATGATTTCGCTGTGCCAGACTAATAGTTGGAAGTGTAATCAGTAATATGATTAGGGATTTCATATTCTCTCAATGTCAGCTCCAAGCTTTTTTAACCTTCCTTCAATATCCTGATAACCGCGATCGATCTGATCAATATTAGAAATGGTGCTTTCACCCTGCGCAGACAAAGCTGCGATAAGTAACGCCACCCCGGCCCTGATATCAGGAGAGGACATGCTGATGCCGCGAAGCGGTTGTTTGCGGTTCAGTCCGATCACAGTGGCGCGGTGCGGGTCGCACAAAATAATCTGAGCACCCATATCAATAAGTTTGTCCACAAAGAAGAGCCGACTCTCAAACATTTTTTGATGAATAAGTACTGTTCCCTTGGCTTGTGTACAAATCACCAGGATAACACTTAAAAGATCGGGTGTAAGCCCCGGCCAAGGGGCATCGGCAATATTTAAAATAGATCCATCAATAAAGGTATCTATCTCATATTGTTCGTGTACAGGGATATGAATATCATCTCCCTGAATTTCCAATTTTATTCCAAGTCTTCTGAAGGTGTCAGGAATTAAACCCAACATGTCCACACGACAATTTTTAACGGTAATGTCCGATTGTGTCATGGCGGCAAGGCCTATGAAACTCCCGATTTCTATCATGTCGGGGAGAAGCCTATGTTCTGTACCCGAAAGTTTTTCTACGCCTTGGATGGTAAGCAGGTTAGAGCCAACTCCTGTGATCTTAGCACCCATCCGGTTGAGCATCTGACACAGTTGTTGAAGATAGGGTTCGCAGGCAGCATTGTAGATGGTGGTTTCCCCTTTGGCCAATACAGCCGCCATCACAATGTTGGCAGTTCCGGTTACAGAAGCCTCATCCAACAACATATAATTGC
>JAHBUB010000010.1 GCA_019638285.1 Cyclobacteriaceae bacterium
GATTGGAATACAGCTTCAATGAAGCACTGGGAGGACAAGATGGGGAGGCATTGTTTCAAAAAATTGCTGGAAGCACATGGAAGCCTGTATATGATGTAAACAATATCAAATCTAAGGATGGAATGGATATTCAAACCACCATTGATATTAACCTTCAGGATGTAGCCGAAACTGCTTTGCATCAGGCCATGGAACAGCACGAGGCGGATGCAGGAACTGTGGTGGTGATGGAAGTGAGCACGGGTCACATCAAGGCAATATCTAACCTAACGAGAGAGGGAAATAGATACGATGAAATATTTAATCATGCAGTAGGAGGTCTATTTGAGCCTGGCTCCACTTTCAAGTTAGTGACGATGATGGCACTTTTAGAGGAATCCAATATCAAACTGACCGATAGTATTGATACAGGTAAGGGAGAATTTACATTTTATAAGAATACAGTAAGAGATCATCAAGAGGGAGGTTACGGAACGATAACAGTTCGTAGAGCATTTGAAGTCTCCTCCAATGTGGCGATGGCCAAATTGCTAGATCATAATTTTGGTTTAAAGCCAGATAAATTTATTGATTACATAGATAAGCTCAAACTCTCCAAACCACTCGGTCTTCAAATAAAAGGAGAGGGCTATCCAAAAATATTTCGCCCTGGATCTAAAGGATGGAGTGGAATTACTTTGCCCTGGATGGCATATGGATATGGTCTTGAAATTACACCCATGCATACCTTGATGTTGTACAATGCAATTGCTAACAATGGAAAGATGATCAAGCCCATTTTTGTCACGGCAATTTCTAAGGCAGATCAAGCAAAGAAGGAATTCAAGACAGAAGTCTTAAATAATAGAATTTGTTCCAGCGGCACGCTGAGCAAGCTTAGACTGTTACTGGAAGAAGTGGTGGAAGAGGGAACCGCTAGTAATCTGAGGAATGCTCACTATAAAATTGCAGGAAAAACAGGTACTGCTCAGATTCTTGAGAATGGAAAATACACTAAAAAATACATTACCTCATTTGTTGGATATTTTCCAGCGCATGATCCTAAGTATACCGCCATCGTGCTAATTAAAAACCCAAAAGGTTGGAGACAATACGGTAATAATGTGGCGGGGCCTGTCTTTAAAGAAATTGCTGATAATATCTATTCGAGAGATATTAATCTGCACATGGCCATGGAGAAAAAGAAGGTATTAGAGGCTGGTGTTTTTCCGGTAATACAAGCAGGTAAACAGGATGAGCTCACCCTATTGTGCAATGAATTGGGTGTGTCCAATCATACTAAAACAGATGAAGACTGGATAAGGGCTGTACGAAATGGCAATTCGGTTTTATGGGATAATAATACTGCGGCAAAAGATCAAGTGCCTGATGTAAAAGGCATGACTTTCCGAGATGCAATTTTTTTGCTGGAGCAATCAGGGTTGCAAGTAGAGCATGATGGAAAGGGGAGAGTAACAAAACAATCGTTGCAGCCTGGTACCAAAATAAATAAAGGGAAAAGAATACATATCAGTTTGAGTTGATGCGTGAATTAAAGGACATATTGTATAAAGTCAACATTACCTCTGCATCCGGTGATATGGGTATTTCCATTAATGGAATAGCTTTTGATTCCCGAAAGGTAAAAGAAGGGTTTCTTTTTGTAGCCGTGAAGGGTACGCTATCTGATGGACACGATTTTATAAAAAGTGCTGTTCAAAAAGGTGCCAAAGCAATAGTTTCAGAAAAACTACCAGAAACACTTTCTCCTCATGTTACCTATGTCACTGTAAAAGACAGCGCCAAAGCCTTGGGTACCATTGCAGCCAATTTTTACGACAATCCTTCTTCCAAACTGAAACTTGTAGGAGTGACAGGCACTAATGGAAAAACCACTGTGGTAACCCTGTTGTATAAATTATTTACATCCCTGGGGTATTCCACTGGATTATTATCTACCGTAGAAAATAAAGTAAATAACGAAGTTATTCAAGCCACACACACTACACCAGATCCTATTCAAATCAATGAGTTGCTCGTTAAAATGTTGACAGCAGGATGCACGCATTGTTTTATGGAAGTGAGTTCACATGCAGTAGTGCAGGGTAGAGTGGAGGGGCTCACTTTTACGGGAGGCGTGTTCACCAATATTTCACATGATCACCTTGACTATCACCGAACCTTCGAAAGCTACATCAGAGCGAAAAAAGGATTTTTTGATGAGTTGCCATCCGATGCGTTTGCGCTCGTAAATCTTGATGATAAGAGAGGAATGGTGATGTTGCAAAACACAAAAGCCGCCAAGAGGACTTATGCCTTGAAAAAGATGGCCGATTTTAAGGCAAAAGTGATGACTAATTCACTGGAAGGCCTTGAACTTGAAATAGAGAATAGAAATGTCTGGTTTAAGCTGATTGGTGATTTCAATGCCTACAACTTACTTTCTGTATATGCCGCTGCAGTGCTGTTGGGTGAAGATTCAGAGAGTGTGCTAATGAGACTTTCTGCATTGACTGGAGCAGCGGGTCGATTCGAGTTAGTACTTCCGGGTTCAAAATTTACAGCTATTGTTGATTATTCACACACACCCGATGCGTTGAAAAATGTACTGGAAACCATTACACAATTTAGAACTGGCCAGGAACAAGTGATTTCTATTGTGGGATGTGGCGGAGATAGGGATAAAATGAAAAGACCATTAATGGCTGCCATTGCTTGTAAATATAGCAACAAGACCATTTTCACTTCAGACAACCCGCGCAGTGAAGACCCTATGGAAATCATTAAGGACATGCAAAAAGGTGTAGGGGTGACAGATGCGAAGAAGACATTGGTGATTGTAGACAGGGAGGAAGCCATAAAAACTGCGTGTATGATGGCAAAGGAAAAGGATATTATCCTGGTTGCAGGTAAAGGTCATGAGACTTATCAGGAGATAAATGGAGTGAAGTATCCATTTGATGATAAAGAAGTTTTGGAACGAATGTTAAAAATGTTTTCTAATTAGAAAATGCTGTATTACTTATTCGATTATTTAGATAAGCATTACGACCTCATGGGAACAGGTGTATTTCAATACATTTCTTTTCGTGCAGGTGCGGCCGCAGTATTATCATTGGTGATTACTATTACCCTAGGAAAAAATCTAATTAATTTTTTAAGAAGGAAACAGGTAGGAGAGGATATTCGCGACTTAGGACTGGAAGGACAAATTCAAAAAAAAGGAACCCCAACAATGGGTGGCCTTATTATTATTGGAGCAATCTTAATTCCAACAATTCTCTTTGCCCGCATTGATAATATTTATGTTATTCTTTTACTCATCACTACAGTTTGGTTGGGGGCAATTGGTTTGCTAGATGATTACATTAAGGTTTTTAAGAAATACAAGGGAGGCCTGGCAGGAAAGTTTAAAATTATCGGACAGGTGGGATTGGGTTTGATCGTGGGACTTGTACTTTATTTTCACAAGGATGTGGTGATAAGGCAAATGAAGCCGATGCAGGGTGTGGTAATTGCATCCAATGAAGTGATGCCCACTCCTTATGAAGACGTGAAGTCTACCAAAACAACGGTGCCATTTTTAAAGAACAATGAATTGGATTATTCCAGCATTATCCCCTTTATTCCTAAAAATTATACATGGGTAATTTATGTATTGATGGTAGTGTTGGTGGTTACAACAATATCAAATGGCGCCAATATTACTGATGGCATTGATGGATTAGCTGCTGGAACCTCAGCCATTATTGGGCTAACACTGGCAATTTTTGCTTACCTATCCGGTCGTGTTGACTTTAGTAATTATCTCAATATTATGTACATCCCTAATCTGGGAGAATTGGTAATTTTTTGCACTGCATTTGTAGGGGCTTGCCTAGGCTTTCTTTGGTACAATGCTTATCCGGCACAGGTGTTTATGGGAGACACAGGCAGCCTTGCATTGGGAGGAATTATTGCAGTGCTGGCGTTAGCGGTACGAAAAGAAATTATGATTCCTGTGTTGTGCGGTATTTTTATTATTGAGAATATTTCAGTGATACTGCAGGTTTCCTATTTTAAGTACACAAGAAGGAAATATGGAGAGGGGCGGAGAATTTTCCTAATGGCACCCATTCATCACCACTATCAAAAGGTGGGTATACATGAATCAAAAATAGTAACGCGCTTTTGGATTGTTGGAATTTTGCTGGCAATACTAAGTCTTGCAACATTGAAATTGAGATAATGAACAGAGTAGTGATCATAGGAGCAGGTGAAAGTGGAACAGGAGCGGCCTTGTTGGCAAAAGCCAAAGGGTATGATGTTTTTCTGTCCGAGATATTCAACATAAGAGAAAGCTTCAAAGCAGAAATGAAGGAGGCCGATATTGAGTTTGAAGAAGGGGCACACTCTCTTGATAAAATCTTGAATGCTGATCTTGTGATCAAAAGCCCAGGCATACCTTACAAAGAGGACATTATTCAACAAATAATAAAAAATGGAATTGAGGTTATTGATGAGATAGAATTTGGATTTCGTTTCCTCAAAGGTAAAGTGATTGCCATTTCAGGCACAAATGGTAAAACTACTACCACATTGCTTACCTATCATATCTTAAAAGAAGCAGGACTGGATGTGGCGCTTGCGGGAAATGTAGGAGAGAGCCTTGCGCGTAAACTGGTAACCAGGGATTACGATTGGTACGTAATTGAAGTGAGCAGTTATCAGTTGGATGGCACGACCACTTTCAAACCCGATATAGCAGTATTGCTCAACATTACGCCCGATCATCTGGATCGTTATGATTATAAGTTTGAACTCTACATCGATTCGAAGTTTAGATTGTTAACGAATATGGAGCCTGCAGGGCAATATATTTATTATGAGGAGGATCCAATCCTTAGCAAGGAAACACCGACCAGGCATATTGCGTCAACGATCAATACTATTTCTTTAAGGGGAAATAAAGTTTCTCAGGCCTATTTTGACGGCATGGAAATGAATTTTCATATAGGAACAAAATCTTTTTCAATAAAACAGGAAGACACTACACTTAAAGGGCCCCATAACTTAATTAATACCATGGCGGCAGTCTCTTCGGCATGTTATGCAGGAGTGAGTGTGGAAGCAATTAGGGCTGGACTTAGAACTTTTAAAAATGCACCTCACCGACTAGAATCAATTGCAGAAATCAACAATGTAGAATTCATCAACGACTCCAAGGCCACCAATGTTGACTCAGTGATCTATGCGCTCGGAAGTTATTCAAACCCTCTGATCTGGATTGTTGGTGGAGTGGATAAGGGAAATGATTACGATTTGATAAAAGAGCAAGTAAAGGAAAAAGTGAAGGCATTGATTTGCCTGGGTGTTGATAATAAAAAACTGAAAGACTACTTCTCAGGAATTGTGCCCGTCATTATGGAAACACAAAGTGTAAAGGAATTAGTAAGAATGGCCTTAAAAGCGTCTGAAGAAGGTGATGTGGTTTTGCTATCACCTGCCTGTGCAAGCTTTGATTTATTCAAGAATTACATCGACCGTGGGAATCAGTTTAGAGAGGCCGTGCTGGAATTGAAAAGTGAAACAGAAAATAAAGCATCATGAACAAGGTAAAAGAATGGGCTGATAAAAATTTGCAAGGGGATCCTGTGATTTGGGCAGTTGTATTTGCCTTATCTGTCATCAGCATCCTGCTAGTGTACAGTTCTATTGGAACCTTAGCGTATAAGCGCACGGTGAGCCCAGAAATGTATTTGATTAAGCACACATTCATGGTCTTTCTTGGATTGGGCGCCATGTGGGTTGCACATAAAATTGATTATAGATATTATTCAAAAATATCCCGATTGGCACTGTGGGTAAGTGTTCCGCTGCTGATTTATACTTTTACCAACGGGACTACGCTCAATGACGCGGCACGGTGGATTACGCTACCAATTATCAATACATCCTTTCAGCCTTCAGATTTTGCAAGCCTTGCTTTGATTATTAATCTGGCAAGTATGCTTTCCAAGAAACAACAAAACATTGATGATATAAAAGATTCACTCATCCCTATTTTGATTTGGGTAGGGGTGATCTGCGGATTGATTGCATTAACAAACCTGTCTACTGCCGTCCTATTGTTTGCCACCTCTATGCTGATCATGTTCATTGGACGTGTACCTGTAAAATATTTGACCATGTTGGTCTTGGTGGGCGCATTAGCAGGTGCTATCGCTTTCAAATTTGGTGTGAGGGGCGAGACCGCAAAGAATCGCATCACTAGTTTTGTAAACGGAACTGAACTTCCTTTCCAGGCGAAGCATGCGCGCATTGCTGTGGCAACGGGGGGAATTACAGGAAAGGGTCCTGGAAACAGTGATCAACGAAATATTCTTCCTCATCCTTATTCAGATTTTATCTATGCTATTCTCATTGAAGAGTATGGCATGATTGGAGGCGTGGTGTTATTGGGGTTGTATTTACTTCTTCTTCATCGCGGGATGAAGGCGGCCTATAATAGTGAACGGGCTTTTGGTGGACTGCTGTCAGCGGGACTCAGTTTCGATCTGGTTTGTCAGGCGATGGTAAACATGGGTGTAGTAGTAGGCCTTGGTCCTATCACGGGGCAACCGCTGCCATTGATAAGCATGGGAGGCACCGCCATGATTTTTACAGGATTGTCTGTGGGAATAATATTAAGTGTAAGCAGAGGAGAGCGGGATGAGCAATGGCAACAAAATATGAATACGGAGTCTAAACATGTAGCAAAAGCAGCTTGAAAGAAAATCAACCATATCGCCTAATCATAAGTGGAGGTGGAACAGGGGGTCATGTATTCCCTGCCATCGCGATAGCTTCTGCATTTAAGTCTCGCTTCCCGAATTCGGATATTTTATTTGTGGGTGCAGAGGGGAGAATGGAAATGACACGTGTGCCTGAGGCGGGATATAGAATTATCGGATTGTGGATCAGTGGTCTGCAGAGAAAAATAACATTCTCCAATCTAATGTTTCCTTTCAAGTTGCTCTCAAGTTACCTAAAGGCAAAAGCCATTGTTGCAGAATTCAAACCGCACGCAGTGATTGGAACTGGCGGATATGCCAGTGGTCCTATAATGCTGGCTGCAAGTCGACTCAAAATCCCTTCGCTTGTTCAGGAGCAGAATTCTTATGCTGGGTTAACTAACAAAAGATTGGCACGACATGCCACAAAAATTTGTGTGGCCTATCCGAATATGGATAAGTATTTCCCCGCAAGCAAACTTGTGGTAACAGGTAACCCTGTAAGAAGTGATCTCCTCGATTTAAAAACCAAGAGAAATGAAGCGTTAAAATATTTTGTGTTCAGTGAAAAAGAGAGAACACTTTTAATAATTGGAGGTAGCCTTGGAGCAAAGACAATAAATGAGAGTATACTTTCCGGCTTGGACAAACTTATTGATGCGCGCGTACAGGTAGTGTGGCAAACAGGAAAGATTTATTACGATACCATAAAATTAAAAACAGCGGATAAAGATTTGAGAAGAATTCGCATTTATGATTTTATAAAACAAATGGATTTGGCTTATGCAGTCAGTGACGCAGTGATTTCAAGGTCGGGCGCGCTGGCCATTTCGGAGTTATGCATAGCAGGTAAGCCTGCCATTTTTGTGCCTTCTCCCAATGTAGCGGAAGATCATCAGACAAAGAATGCAATGGCATTAGTGAACGAGGGGGCTGCCATTATGATAAGAAATAGCGAAGCGAGGAGGCAATTGGTAGATGAGGCTTTGAAATTGATATATGATCAACAGCAAAGTGATCGGTTGTCTAAAAACATACACGCCTTGGGGAAACCCAATGCAGCAGAAGATATTGTTAATGAAATTGAAAAATTAGTCGCGTGCAATTAAATCAATACGATACGGTTTACTTTCTGGGTGTAGGTGGCATCGGAATGAGCGCTTTGGCACGATGGTTCAACAGGCAGGGTATGTTTGTGGCTGGATATGATCGGACATCCACTCCTTTGACGAAAGAATTGGAAAAGGAGGGAGTAAAAATCCACTTTGAGGATGATGTTGCATTGATTCCTTCACAAGTGGATAATGACAAAACCTTATTTGTCTATACACCGGCTATTCCAAAAGATCATAAAGAATATAATTACTTAAAAGGAAAGGGTTATACAATTTTAAAGAGGTCTGAGGTTTTAGGGCTTATCACAAAGTCACACAAAACAATAGCGGTCGCAGGCACACATGGTAAAACCACCACTTCTTCGCTAATCACCCACATTTTAAAGGTGGCAGGCGTAAATATGGTTGCCTTTTTGGGAGGAGTGATAACCAATTATGCATCCAATCTGGTTTCTGAAGGAGAAGCAGGGGAAAATACTGTTGTTGTGGTAGAAGCGGATGAGTTTGATAGATCATTTTTGAGGTTATTTCCTGATATTGCTGTCATTACTTCTGTGGATGCAGATCATCTGGATATCTATGGGAATCATCAGGAATTGATCAAGTCATTCACTGACTTTACTAAACAGATCAATAAAGGGGGATTGCTCGTAAAGCATGAATCAATTCGCGTCATCGACAATGAGTTGGATGGAGTGGAGGTTAATACTTATGGCATGAACCGGGGACAATTTTTTGCCAGTCGAATAATTCCGCTTGGGCGGGATGGATTTTTTGAATTCAATCTCATTGGCTTTGCCTCAGAGATAGAAAAAATTAAACTTGGCGTCCCTGGTTTTCATAATATGGAAAATGCAATCGCTGCTGTCATTGTAGCGAAGCATTTAGGAGTAAATGATGCATCCATTAAGGAGGCATTGAATTCTTTTACAGGCGTGAAAAGACGCTTTGAATTTATTATTAAGCGTGACGATCTCATCTATGTGGATGACTATGCGCATCACCCAACAGAAATAACAGCATTTCTGTCTTCTTTACGAGCCATGTATCCTGAAAAGAAGATCACAGCGATATTTCAACCGCATTTATATTCTCGCACGCGGGATTTTGCGGATGAGTTTTCAAGGAGTTTGAGTATTGCAGATGAGGTGTTGCTCATGGATTTGTACCCTGCCCGAGAGCAACCAATCCCTGGAGTTTCATCAGATATGCTTTTTGGTGCTATTTCAAGTGCTGTTAAAGTAAGGTGTACAAAAAAGGACGTAGTGCAAAAGTTGGAAGACATGGATGTGGAGGTGATTGCCACGATCGGGGCAGGAGACATTGATACTTGTGTGGGGCCAATTAAAGAATTGTTGGAAAATAAATATCAAAGACAATCATGAAGCTTAAGTGGAACATGCGTACTGAGGCGAAAATAACGATTGCTATAGCTGGGTTATTCCTATTGATTGCATTCGGTGAACGCAAGCAAAGTGGAACAGTATGCAAGGACATTGTGGTGGATATGGAAAATACGAATGAAAACCACTTTCTGGAGGAAGCTGATATATTGGAGATAATCGATAACAGTGGTCAAACCATTATTGGAAAAAATATTGAGGAAATTAATTTACGTGCACTGGAAAATAAGCTGGAGATGGATAGGCACATCAGCAGAGCCGAAATATTTGGTGATGTAAAGGGTAACCTAACGGTGAATGTGACATTGAGAAGACCCATAGCCCGGTTGGTGAGAACGGATGGTCCCGATGCCTACGTGGCAGAAGATGGTAAGGTGATGGAGACCTCCGAGAAATACTCAGCACGCATTATTCTGGTAAGTGGCGATATCGTCAAAAAACTTATTAACACGGGTGATTTGAATGCTTTGCCCGAAGGATTGGAGTTAATGGCAATGATTGAATTTGTAAATAAGGACAAGTTCTGGAAAGCACAGGTAGCTCAATTGGATTTTAATAAATCAGGTAAGGTATTTATCTACCCTCAGGTAACAGGTCAGATAGTTGAGTTTGGATTGCCAGAAAACATTGAAGAGAAATTCAGAAAACTTATGATTTTCTATAAAGAGATATTACCGCAGATGGGTTGGACAAAGTATGATAGAGTAAATATAGAATATGAAGGACAAGTAATCGCTGAGTAGTAAATAGTAGTTAGTCTTGAGTATGCTACCGACTAAATATTAAATACTAGGGACTAAAAACTAAGGACTAAAAATAACAACCACTAATAATAAACGATTGCAACCATGGAAAAGGAGAAAATAGTAGTAGGACTCGACATTGGCACAACCAAGATTTGTGCAATTGTGGGGCGCAAAAATGACTTTGGTAAACTTGAAGTGCTAGGCATGGGTAAGGCAGAATCTGAGGGTGTAATAAAAGGCATTGTTACCAATATTGACAAAACAGTATTTGCCATTGAAAAGGCAATTAAGGAAGCCAGTGATATGGCTGGCATAGATGTAGGGGTAGTAAATGTGGGTATTGCAGGGCAGCACATTCGCAGTTCCATTCACCATGGCGGCATCACGCGTACCACAAAGGATGATGAAATCAGCATCGAAGATGTGAATCGCCTTACCGAAGACATGTATCGCATAGTTATTCCACCAGGCAGCGAGATTATCCATGTAATGCCTCAAGATTACATGGTGGATTACGAGGAAGATATAAAAGATCCAGTAGGCATGTCGGGTGTAAAGTTGGAGGCAGATTTTCATATCATCACTGCTCAAACAAGTGCGATCAATAATATCAATAAATGCGTGCGCAGAGGAAATCTTGAAATTGAAGATTTAATATTAGAACCTTTGGCATCAAGCTTGGCAGTGCTCAGCGAGGAAGAAAAAGAAGCAGGTGTATGTTTGATTGATATTGGTGGCGGTACTACCGATGTCGCTATTTTTTATGATAGCATCATTCGCCATACGGCAGTTATTCCTTTCGGAGGAAATATTCTTACTACCGATATTCAGCATGGTCTAATGGTAATGGCCAAACAGGCAGAACAATTAAAAACACGTTTTGGAAAAGCCATTGCAGAAGAGGCAAGCCCAAATGAAATTGTTTCTATCCCAGGTATACGCAACAGAACTGCCAAAGAGATTTCTGTTAAAAACCTATCGCACATTATCCAAGCGCGTATGGAAGAGGTCATTGAGATGGCACACGGTGAAATAATAAACTCTGGTTTTGAAAACCGACTGGCAGGAGGTATTGTCATTACCGGTGGAGGTGCTCAGTTGAGTTGCCTGAAGCAACTGGTAGAATATATGACAGGTATGGATACACGCATTGGATATCCAAACGAACACCTGGGCAAGAGCAAGATTGAGGCAGTAAAGAGCCCTATGTACGCTACCGCAGTTGGCCTGGTACTATCAGGATTTCGCTCTCTGGATGAGCGGGATGAGCGCTACAAGGAAGCCAGGGTTGTCAAAGGAAAAGCAAAGAAAGTTACTTCATCAGATTTTTTCACCAACATTCTTAATAAAACAAAGGGATTGTTGATTGATGATCTGGATGGTAAAAATGAATACTAAAAAAGAACTAACCACTAAACAATTATCGTCATGTCTGGAATAGCTTACAAATTCGAGCTCCCCAAACACCACCAATCTATTATTAAGGTAATAGGCATTGGGGGTGGGGGAAGTAATGCGGTCAACCACATGTTTAGACAAGGCATCAAAGATGTCGAGTTTGTCGTGTGCAATACCGATGCGCAAGCACTTAACAGTAGCCCAATACCTTATAAACTTCAAATTGGTGCAAACCTGACCGAAGGGTTAGGATGCGGTGCCAACCCTGAGGTAGGTCGCGCGGCTGCAGTAGAAAGCAAAGATCAAATCCGTGAAATGCTGGCAGGCACCAAAATGGTATTTGTCACCGCAGGAATGGGTGGAGGTACAGGTACCGGAGCAGCTCCTGTATTGGCAAAAATTGCCAAGGACATGGATATCCTTACAGTGGGTATTGTAACAGTTCCGTTTCTTTTTGAAGGCAAGAAAAAACTAGCCCAGGCACAAATAGGAATTGAAGCACTTCGTGCCAGTTGTGATACAGTGTTGGTAATACTCAATGACAAGCTGAGAGAGATTTATGGCAACCTCTCTATCGGTCAGGCTTTTGCGCAAGCAGATAATGTATTGACGACAGCGGCAAAAGGAATAGCTGAGATCATTACGTTGACAGGATATGTTAACGTTGACTTCCAGGATGTGCGCACTGTCATGCACAACGCGGGTGCTGCTGTAATGGGTTCTGCTGAAACACGGGGAGAAAACAGAGCCAAGCTTGCGGCAGAACAATCATTGGCTTCGCCTTTGTTGGATAACCGAGACATTATGGGCGCAAAGAGAATATTGCTTTCCATTATTTCCGGAGAGGAAGCAGAACTTCAAATGGATGAACTGAGTGAGATCACAGAGTACATTCAGGAGCAGGCAGGTGATGAAGCTGAAGTTATCTTTGGTCATGGTGTAGACCCTTCCCTTGGTGATAGAATACGGGTTACGGTTATTGCAACGGACTTTGCGGCAGACACTATAATAAACAGAGCGGAAGCGCAAAAGAAAGTACTTGATCTTGACCGGGCACAGAGCAATTTGTTTGAACCAATTGATAATTCTGTTAACCAAAGAGATGATGAGGTCGAACTCAAGTCTTCAGAAAAGGTGAGGCCAATGTTGAATATACCCACTGAGAGGCCCCTTGAGAAAATGAAAGAGACTCCTGAAAAGAGGAGAGAAGAGAACGAGGAAAAAGAAGAGAGGAGCTATACGTTTACACTGTTTGAGAAGAAGGAAGAACCTGTGCAGAATAGAACCTTGTTTGACAGAACAGAAGAAGAAGACGAAGGAGAGGAGAGCTTGTTCGGTATAGATGAAGATGAGTTTGAACATGGCAATGAAGTTTCATCAGATCAAGTACTCAATGAAGAGGGTATGATGGAATATCGAAAAACAAAGGAAAGGCTTCAACAGCAGGCGAAGGACAGAAGAGAAAAGCTGAAAGCATCCAAAAAGCATGAAATGACCAAAGAAGAATTTAATGAAAAATGGTCGTTACCAGCTTATCTGCGCAGGGGTGTTAAGATGAGCAATGTGCCTCATTCCTCAGAACCCTACATATCGCGATACAATTTGAATGACGAGAACAGCTTGTTAGGCAACAATAAGTTTTTGCATGACAATGTAGATTAGTATCAATTCAGACATGACGATTTATTTAGTGGTTAAATGAATCCAAAGAAATGGCATTCCCGGTCACGACAGGTTTTTACTCCATTCGTAGTGGTTGTTGGTGGTAAATATTTTTTGCCGGTGCCGGGATGCCTTATTTTTTAAACTGTAGTAACCCATTTTTTTAAACTTGAAACACCCCGACTAGTCGGGGTGTTTTGTTTAGGTGTAGCAAATGGCTATTTTTTTACCTCAAAATGAAGCATTCCACTTGATGTAACAGAATAATCTTAATTTTGCATACTATGCATGCGAATAGGTTGTAGCTCAAGCCGATCCTTTGTTCTAATCAAGTTGAACTTATGTCCGTGCATTAGTGAGCTACTAAATGAATAAAACCCATTTCGTTATCTTTACTCATCTAACCTGTGCATCATGTCCAAACGCCAAGTTCTCATTACCTTTCCTATACTTCTGTTATTAGGAGTTTACTTCCTGGGTCCTGAACCCGAAAAACCTAAATTTGATTTGGTCATGCCTGCGATTCCAACCGATCCTGATCAGTTAGAATCCTTTGTAACAGAAAATGAAGCAAAGCACAAAGTGAAACCTGATAATGAAGCGAGGATAGTATGGTTAGATAGCAGCCGTCAGAAAACTGAATATAGCGTAGTGTATTTACATGGCTTCTCTGCTTCGCAGAAGGAGGGAGATCCTGTGCATAAGGATTTTGCTAAGAAGTTTGGGTGTAACCTGTACCTGCCCCGGTTGTCAGATCATGGTATAGACACTACGGAACAGCTTTTATATTTTACTGCAGATAGGTTGTGGGAGAGTGCCAAGGAGGCGTTGGCAATAGGTAAAGCCATTGGCAACAAAGTAATACTTATGAGCACTTCAACAGGAGGCACAATGGCATTGATGCTTGCCGCAGAATACCCGGATGATGTGTATGCCCTTATTAACATGTCGCCCAATATCGAAATCAATGATCCCAGTGCTTTTATGCTGAACAACCCGTGGGGGTTGCAAGTTGCTAGAATGGTGATTGGTAGCGACTATCAGGAAATCGATTACAAGCCAGAGCGATTGCCCTACTGGAATGCAAAATACAGATTAGAGTCGCTTACCCAATTACAAGAACTGCTGGAAGATAAAATGAATAGGAAAACTTTTAGTAGGGTAACTCAGCCGTCTCTGACCTTATATTATTATAAAGATGAGCAGCATCAGGACCCTACGGTAAAAGTGAGCGCCATATTAAGAATGAATGAAGAATTGGGAACTCCTGCGGCATTGAAGGAAGCTATCGCCATCCCGGATGTAGGTGCCCATGTGATTGGATCTTACCTGGTATCTAAAGACTTGAAGTCGGTGGAAAAGGCAATCAATGCTTTTGCGGAGCAGAAATTGGGTTTGAAACCACAGTAGTCTGGGAATTTGAATACTTTAGTCAATATCTTTTAACCACTAAGGACACAAAGGTTCCGCAAAGCTCACAAAGTATTTCTCTGTGTACCTTGTGCTCTTTGTGGTTAGCCTTTTGTTCAAAGTGCGTGATTATGTTTTAACCCTCAACTTGATTGCCCGTTCCAAATCCTCCGGAGTATCGATGCCCATCGATTCAATATCTGTTTCTGCCACCTTAATGGTAAAGCCATTCTCAATCCAGCGAAGTTGTTCTAAGGATTCTGCAAGTTCTAGAGAGGAGGGGGTAAGCTGCGTGATTTTACTGAGAATATCGGACCGGTAGCCATACATCCCAATGTGTTTGTAATAAGCATGGTTGTCAAACCAGTCCTCTTTTGGAATGTTCCTCAAATGGGGCAACGGACTTCTGCTAAAGTAAATGGCTTCATTTTTAGCATTGCGAATTACCTTTACAATATTGCTGTTGTGGAGTGCGTCAGGATCTGTGATTTTTTTAATGAGTGTTGCCAACTCCGCTTTGCCATCCAGTAACGAAGCCAACAAATCAATTTGTCGGGGATCAATGAATGGTTCATCACCCTGTATGTTGATCGCATAATCAAATTGTACATTCGATAAAGTCAACGCCTCAGCACAACGATCGGTACCGCTCACGTGATACTCGGAAGTCATGCATACTTCACCTCCTTTATTTTTTACATGATCGTAAATTTTCTGGTTGTCAGTAGCCACAATTACCCGATCCAGTTGAGTCGATTTTTTGGCCTGGCTGTACACCCATTCAATCATGGTTTGTCCTGCGATATCCGCCAGGGGCTTGGCAGGAAAGCGAGTAGATGCGTAACGAGCAGGAATTATTCCAACAATTTTCATGCAGTCACTTTTCTTACCCTCAGCGTAGAGCCTTCAATTTCAAGTACCTTTACCATATCTCCTTTTTCAATATAGTCACCACGGGAAAAAGCATCATAAATCTGGCCTTCAATCATTATTTTGCCGCTGGGTCGTAATACGGTATATGCGGTACCTGTTTTCCCTACCAGGTCCATGCCAGTATTAAAATTAGAAGTATATCCTTCAGATTGAGCTTGGGTGTCTGTTAAAGAAATTCTCTTGAAAAAGCTGGAATGGCTTAAACGCACTCCTCCCACGAATAACAAAACCACTCCGCCAGTAAGCCCGCCAAAGATGGCAAGAGAGGCGATAATGAGGTCATTCACAGGCACCATTTCAAAATTGAAAAAATCATTGTTGACCATGATTAACACCATCGAACCAACAGTCATGGCAATACCAGCAATGCCGGCCACGCCAAATCCTGGTATCACGAACACTTCTAATAGAATTAAGATGATACCAACAAACAAAGCAATGATCTCCCAGTTCTGAGCCAACCCATTAAGGTAATAGGGAACCAGATAAAGTATCAAGGCGGTGATAGAAGCCAAAATAGGAAATCCTACTCCAGGGGTCTGTAATTCAAAATACAATCCACCCAGAATGACGAGAATGAGAATGCCGCTAATAAAAGGGTTGAGGAAAAAGGCAATGACTTTCTCCACGCTGCTGATTTCAAACCGTATCAACTCATAGTCGGGCACACCATTTCGTTGAAGTATATCATCGATGGATGACACTTGTGCTTCACAATAGCCATATTTTAAAGCCTCCTTGGTGGTGAAGGTGATTACACTGCCTTCTGTGGTAATGCCGTCAATAGCGATGCGTTCATCTACCATTCCTTCTGCGATGCGTGGATCCCTGCCGTTGTGTTCTGCGGTAGATCGCATAATGGATCTCATATAAGATTGATACTTGTCTGGGGCGGCCTCTCCAGTTCCCCCCTGTACTACTGTGGCTGCCCCGATAGTGGCCCCGGAAGCCATATAAATGCTGTCGCAGGCAATTGAAATAAGGGCTCCGGCAGAGGCGGCATCCTTATTAATAAACACCCAAATGGGTACTTTTAAGTCGAGAATACGATCTACAATATCTTTTGAATCGGTGAGTACCCCACCGTAAGTGTCCATTTCTACGATTACATAATCCGCTTCTATTTTTTCTGCATTATCCAGAGCCAAATTCACATACCGCGACATTCTGGGGTCTATTTCAGCCTTAATTTCCATTACCATCACCTTTGGCTTCGTTTGCCCATAAGACATCAATGGACCAAGGGTCCAAAGCATGGAAAATACGATCATTAATTTCTTCATCGTTATTAAGCTGATTAACTTGCATAAAGTTACCCAAAACTGGCATGAATTTGTTAGCGGTTATGCGGAATTGGTATTTTTTCAACTTGAATAGATTATGATAAAATTCATTTTTTTGGTTGCTCACCTGTGGATAACCCCGAATTACTCCTTTCCATCAGACTCTCTTAGATTGGAAACTATCAATGGGAAGCCTTTTGTCATTCACCGTGTGGATGAGCAGGAGACATTGTATAGCATTTCGAGAAGGTATGGTACATCCATATCACAGATTTTAGAATATAATAAGGAAGCAGATGCAGGTCTTAGTGTGGGACAAATTCTAAGGATACCTTATGTGAAACGGGCTGTAGTCGTTCAATCAAGTAAGGATTACCATACGGTAGGTCCGGGGGAAACACTATTTTCTATTTCAAGGCTTTACAACCTTTCGGTGGATGACCTGAAGTCGATGAATAACCTTTCAGCCAATGCTTTATCAGTAGGGCAACAATTGCGAATTAAAAATAGCAGCTCAACCGTTACCGTTCAACCAGAGGTAAGGTCCACCACGGTAATTGGTTACCACAGCGTAGCACCACAGGAAACGCTCTATGCGATTGCCCGCGAGTATGGTGTAACCGTGCAGCAATTAAAGGAGTGGAACAAAATGGAAGGAAGCAATCTTGAAATTGGGCAACTGATACGCGTGGCGGCACCGGGGGTGAAGGATATTGTGGACACACCGGTGGACAGCACGCCAAAGATTGTAACTCCTGCGGTTGAACAGCCCAGGGAAACGGTTGTAAAAATTTCGGAGAATGTAGCAGGTACTGATGAAATAAAGGAGTCGGGATTGGCAGAATTAATTGAGGGTACCGATGGAAACAGAAAATATTTGGCACTGCACCGTACCGCCAAGCCAGGTACAATTCTTAAAGTAAGGAATGAGCTTAATAACCGTGAAGTCTTTGTCAGGGTGGTGGGGCCATTGCCAGCGACTAGTGTAAATGATAAGATTATTATAAAAATCTCGAAATCTGCATTTGATCGTTTGGGTGGGATTGACTCCAAATTCAGAGCAGAGGTGACTTACTACAAGTAATCGGTGAACTTTCAAGAGCTTAAGTCCTTTCTTGATGAAAGAGTTGTTATTTATAACCAACTCGACTTTATTGAGAACGACCCAATCTCGATTCCGCATGGTTATTCAAAGAAACAGGATATTGAAATAGCTGGCTTTTTCGCAGCCACATTGGCCTGGGGCCAGAGAGTGACCATTATTAAAAAGAGCAAGGAATTGTTTGCCTTGATGGACAACGCCCCGCATGACTTTATGATGAATCATAATTTGCGAGACTTAAAAGTTTTTGAACAATTTAAGCATCGGACTTTTAACAGTACAGACTGCCTTTATTTCATTCGGTTTTTAAGCGAGCACTATAGGAAGAATGACTCTTTGGAATCGGCATTTCCTGTAAGTAAAGAGGATGCAGATGTAGAGCGTGCGCTTATCCACTTTCACAACTATTTCTTTGGTCTCGAAGACTATCCGCCCCGAACCAAAAAGCACGTGGCCACTCCGACAAGAAAATCTGCTTGTAAACGCATTAATATGTTTCTGCGATGGATGGTGAGAAAAGATAAAAACGGAGTGGACTTTGGTCTTTGGAATGCGATTACACCTAGTCAACTTATTTGCCCTTGCGACCTTCATGTAGAGCGGGTGGCAAGAAAACTAAAATTAATAAATCGTAAACCTTTGGATTGGCTTACCGCTGTGGAATTGACAACAGCGCTGAAAAAATTTGATCCGCAGGATCCTGTAAAGTATGACTTTGCTCTTTTTGGATTGGGAATTGAAGAGCGGTACTAATTACTTCCAGTTGGCCGGATCCAATCGCCACGATTTCACATGGATAAGCTGGTCTTCATTTAGATACTTCATTTGAACGGCCGCTTTCAGTAGGGCAGTAAAATCACTCAGGCAAATAAGGGGAATCTTCGCCTTGTCAAAATTATCATCTGCTACTTCAAATCCATAAGTAAATATGGCTACCATGCCAATTACTTTACAACCTGCCTCTTTAAGCGCACTGGCGGCCTTCAGGGAACTGCCTCCTGTAGAAATAAGATCTTCTACCAGTACGACTTTTTTCCCTTTTTCTATTCTTCCTTCAATTTGGTTGCCCATTCCGTGCTCTTTGGGCTTTGGGCGAACATATACATAAGGCAACCCCAACAGGTCGGCTACGAGTGCACCTTGTGCTATTCCTGCCGTGGCAACTCCTGCAACATAGTCGGCCTCTCCGAAATTGTTCTTTATCACTTTGGCCAGGGCCTCTTTGATGTAAGTGCGAATCACTGGGTAGGAAAGGGAAAGCCGATTGTCGCAATATATGGGAGATTTCCATCCAGAGCTCCAGGTAAATGGATTTTTGTAATTGAGCTTTATGGCCTCAATTTCAAGTAGTTTCTCTGCTACCGAGGTAGCTGTAGGTTGATTTATGGTAATTGACTTCATTTTTAGTTTTGAGGGTCTATTATGAAGCATTTTACACTTTATGCTTTCGAGTGGCAATTTATTATGAAAGCCCTCCTACTGCAAGAATAAGCAGGTAAAGTGGTGTTATTATTGTGTTGGACCGGCTTTTCGAAAATAATTGATTAATCATAGGCTCAATGTTTGACACATTGCTTTTTATTTATGTTTTTGCACCTGCGGTAGCATCCTTTTTCTTTTATGAATCTTTTTGTGAACGATACCCCGGTTAAACTCAGAAAGCCAGAAGTAATCCTTGGAGAAGGGAGTTACAATTATATAATAGATGCCCAAAACGAAGAAATTACAAAGGCCAGGCTTATTCATCATGTTTGGATAAAAAATGTGACTGTGGAGCATATGCGAGTCATTTTAGAATTGCTTCATTCTAAAGTGCCCACGAGTCTTTTATCCCTTGAGATTACCACTGATTATTATGATGAAGTGAAACAATTTGTAAGGAAACAATTCAAATTGGTAAGGGCAGCAGGAGGGTTGATTCGAAAAAAGGATAAACTTTTAATGATTTATCGTTTGAAAAAATGGGATTTACCGAAAGGAAAAAGAGAAAAAGGCGAAAGTAACCGTGAAACAGCTTTAAGGGAAGTGGTAGAGGAGTGTAATATCAATGTGAAATTGGGCAAGAAGATATGTACCACATGGCATACTTATACCATGAATAAGAAGAGCATGATCAAGTGTACGAAATGGTATATGATGGGTGTGATTGATGACAGTAAGATGCAACCATGTGTAGAGGAAGATATTGAAGAGTTGCGCTGGATGACTCAGAAGGAAGTATATCATGCCCTTCAAAACTCCTATAAATCAATTCAGTTTGTGTTTGAAGAGTATTACAAAAAAACCGAAGACCTGAAATTTGATTTGAATTAAAGAGTATAGGGAAGGAATGCGGTAACATCTCCCTTGTAACGGTGCACCTCCCGTATGATGGAAGAACTTATAGCGGCAAACTGGGGGGTTGTGATTAAAAAAACAGATTCAAGTTCAGGGTTAAGATGACGGTTTACCTGTGATATGCTGTTTTCGTACTCAAAGTCAGTGGTATTGCGGAGACCTCTTAGTAAATATTTCGCTTTGTGTTTCTTGGCAAAGGCTGCTGTCAATTCAGCGAAAGTTAAGACGCTAATATTGGGGTAGTCAGCAAAGGTTTCTTCTATTTTCTTTACCATCAACTCAATCTCGAAGTAGCGATTACTTTTCCCACTGTTGTATCCAATGCCTACAATTATTTCATCAAATAATTTGAGTCCGCGTAATACAATATCCTCGTGTCCTCTGGTAAAGGGGTCAAATGAGCCTGGAAAAACTGCTATTCTTTTCATTAAAACGGCTATGACTTTCAGTTAAAGATAATAAAATAAGCCATTTCTATTGTCAGTTACTTAACAGATGCAATGAGTACAAATCGTAAAAATGATGATCCTGTACTTCGTCAAACAGATAGCCAAACTTGAGGTACTTCGGTCTACCCCCAAATGTTACATTTTTAATATACCTGGAGAATTCAATAGCATGGGGAGATTTTTTTCCAATATAACCCCACAGCATAATTTTACTGTTTTGAGGATCCATTTGCATGGTATTAAGCACTAGCATGATATACTTTACATAATCCGAAAATTGCTGAATAGCAAACTGGTTATAGTACATTAAGCGCTCGTCTCTCACCGACAAAACGTGTAGTTTGAAGCGGTCGATATAGACATAGAGAGGGGGTGGGTTATCTGTAATGATCTCATGAAGCACACCTTCAATTAAACCGGCCGATTGGTGCATAAAACTTACCGATGAGTTTACATACAGACTGCGAATCCACTCATGAATCCCTTTATGCAAGGTAAATACGGTGACAATATTACTTTTAATACTCTCACAGTGGAGTACCACCTCTTTTTCCAAATCAAACTTCGCATTGAGCTTGAGGTATTCAGGGCCAGCATCTTCAACAAACAACGAGCTGGGTACCTGCACCAGCTTATTGTTCTTAATGGAAAATTTTACCTTTTTCCAGAAACCGGCCATCAGCAGATGGTGTGCTTCAAATAGTTCTTTGAGCAACACCAACTGATCATCACTTGAGTTTAAATTCTGAAAGATAAAATCTTCAAAAAAGACAATCCGACCTTGGTCATCAACAACCCCTATCTGAAGGTCGCGAACGCCTAGATGAATAAGTAATTCGTACTGATGGAGATGATCTACATCAAATTTTTCGTCTTTGATTACCTTGATCAGCTTATAGCTCTGAGCAGCAGAGGTCAAAGTAGATTAAGATTCCCAGTTTCCTGATGTAGAGACGTCAGTCCGTGATCCAAATCGCAATGGTTTGCGGTTTTTGGCTTCATTGGCTTCACTTCTGAAAGGATTATCTGGTGATGGATCTCTTACTTCGATAACATCCACCATTATTCCACCGCGATCAACTTTTCCTACAAAGATGTCAAACTTGGAGTCTGTACCGGGCTTATTGGCTATGCGATTGATATCGACATCGGGGTTGAATTTATAATCCCAAATGGACATAAGAATCTGACCTTTTTTTACTGGATCTCCTACGTTCAAAGGGGCCAAGGAGCTGATAAAACCATTTTCGATAAATGGAGGCTCGTTGATTTTATCACCCACTTTTAATGAATAACCACGCTGGTTTTTCAGGGCTCTGTCACCAACTTTTACTTTATATCCCATGAAAATACCGTTGTCAGGTGCATTCACGCTGAAAGTTTGTTTAAAAATTCGCTCACGAGCAGAGGTAAATCCAAGTGTGTCAATATGCACGATAACTTGCTCTCCGCCATATTCCTTCTGAATCAATTCTTCTCTACGCTCAACGATGGCAACCTGGCCATTCTTAATGAAATTAGCCAATGAGTCCCAGTTGGATGTGTACCTGCCGTTTACTTCTCTAAATACGATTTCGGCTTCGCGGATCATTTTCAATTTTTCAATAACGGCCGCTTCTTTCGTTTCAACCATTTTGCGGTCATCCACAGTTTTCTGAACACCACTGTAGAGATAGTAGCCCAGGTAAACGCTGATTCCAATAAGAACGATGGTCAGGATTTTAGTAAGATTCATTTTTCACAGGTTTAAGCTTGCAATTATAAATATTTTAAGCCGTTTAACACAACCAATCATAATTTAATATAACCCCTCAAATCAAGGATTTTGGCTGGTTCGGTGGCGTATTTGAATATTCCATGGAGCTGGTTCTTATCGATTTCGGATATTTCATCCCAGGAAAAAAAGCGGACATCGGTAATTATTTGGTCTGATGGTTTCATCTCAGGGTCAATCCCTTTTTTTAAAGTGCCGTCCACAAAATCTACGCTGAAAAAAAGCTCAATGGCATGAAGTGGTTCGTTGTAGTATTCAGTCACAAATAATAAGTCTTGCCCCTTTATTTTCAGATTGGTTTCCTCTTTAAATTCTCTTTCTAATGTTTGATGTGCGGTCTCATTCATCTCAATGCCTCCTCCGGGAGGGGCCCAAAAATCACTTGCAGTTAAGTTTTTGTGATTTACCATCAAAATTCTATTTTCCACAATACATACCCCACAAGCTCTTATTCTTACCCGGTTTCCATATATTTTGTGTAAAGATTTTGTCATTGACGCACAAATTTGCAACACAATTCGTTGCTACTCCGTAGTAAGTTTATAAATCCTCAATTTTGAAAAAAATCACACTTATGAAGCATTTTATTATACTTTTCATCTCCATTTTGATTTTTTCTGCTGGATTTGCACAAAATCAATTATCTCCTACAGCCGATGGGCCAACAATAAAATGGGAAAACCCCAATTATGACTTTGGTGATTTAGCGCAGGGAGAAAAGGTAGAAACGACTTTTAAGTTTACCAATGCCGGAACCGCCCCACTCGTTATTACCAATGTGGAAGTTACTTGCGGATGCACAACTCCAAAAGGATGGCCACGGGACCCCATCCCTCCAGGGGGCACTGGGGAGCTTACAGTAGCATTTAACAGTGTAGGGAAGATTGGGAGACAAAATAAGGTGGTAAAGGTAATTTCTAATTCAGTATTGCCACAAAATCAGGTTGTATTTACGGCCAACGTACTTCCCAAAGAATAGTGTTCTGACTACTTTTTGACGCTAAGTAAGAGAAGCAACCACCCCCCTATTAGAAGCACGCCACCAATAGGGGTCACTGCTCCCCATATTGTTTTACCACTGAGGGCCAAAATATAGAGGCTTCCGCTAAAAACAATTGTGCCCGATGTAATGAGTAGGGTTGACCAGGAGGCCTTATTCGTATTTAATTTGTCGATAAGAGCAGCCATTATCAATAATGTTAGTGCATGATAGAACTGATATCTCGCTGCGGTTTCATACGTTTCTGCTCTACCATGCTCAATAAGTATCGGCTTTAAGGCATGGGCACCAAAAGCTCCCAGTGCCACAGAAAGCCCACCCAGTAGTGCTCCAAGTATGATTAATTTTTTCTGAAGGCTCATCCTTTAGTAGTACGTTCACCAAAAATAGAGGTTCCTATACGCACCATCGTGCTACCCAGGTCTACCGCAATGGGGTAATCAGCGCTCATTCCCATAGAAAGTTCTTTTATCTCAATGTTCTTGCTGAATTTTTTACTTTTCAATTCATCAAAATATTGTTTGAGTCGTGCAAACTCTTCTCGTATGATGGACGCATCATCGGTGAGTGTGGCCATGCCCATAAGCCCAGTAACCTTCACAAATGGATAGTCATTTACAGTCTCCAGTAAAGTCAATAATTCATCATACTTCAATCCAAACTTACTGTCTTCACGGGCGATATGAATTTGAAGCAGACAAGGGATAACCCGGTTGGCTTTGTTGCCTTGTTTGTTGATTTCTTCCAGCAACTTCTGACTGTCTACTGAGTGAATTAATGAGACAAAAGGGGCAATGTACTTTACCTTATTGGTCTGCATGTGACCAATCATATGCCACTCAATATCTTTGGGGAGTTCGTTCCACTTTTTCTCCAATTCCCTGGCTTTATTCTCACCAAATACACGATGGCCTTCATGATAGGCCTCCATAATCTTTTCTATGGGTTGGTTCTTGCTCACAGCGATCAGTTTGCACTTCTTTCCACTGAGTTCTTGCTGTAATAAGTTTATGTTATTTTTAATGCTCATTTTATACCTTTGCCGTGCGCTCCACAGAAACAAGCGAACTCGAATGCAATAATATGGCGATATTAGGCACGTTACTAAAAAAAGGTATAAAACTTCGTGAAAATCTGGAGCAGGAATACTCATCTCCGATTGAACTGCAAAAGCAGGAATTGAAGCATCTTCTTATAATGGCCAGCCAGACAGAGTTTGGGAAATATTATAATTTCCAGGAGATTCTTAGCCATTTCCGAACGGAGAACAAAGAGTTTTACGCTTCCTTCAAGTCGAGGGTACCCATCCACGATTACAATAAAATTCACAAAGACTGGTGGCACCTGTCTCTGAAAGGAGCCAAAAACATCAGTTGGCCGGGGAGAACAAAGTATTTTGCTTTAAGCTCTGGCACTTCGGAATCTTCTTCTAAGCACATTCCGGTGACTAAGGAGATGACCAAAGCAATTCAAAAGACAAGTATTCGCCAGATATTGACTTTGTCAAAGTATGGCTTGCCTGCCAATTTTTTTGGGGCTGGCATCCTGATGTTGGGGGGAAGCACACACCTCAACCAAAAAGGGAACTATTTTGAGGGTGACCTTAGCGGGATTCAAGCAGCAAGGCTTCCTTTTTGGTTTCAACATTTTTATAAACCCGGGAAAAAGATTGCAAAAACAAGGAGCTGGGATGCTAAGCTTGAGGACATTGTAAAGAATGCCAAAAAGTGGGACATAGGAATAATCGTAGGAGTACCGGCATGGATTCAAATTTTGTTGGAGAAAATTATCGATCATTATAAGGTCGCCCATATCCATGAGATATGGCCCAACCTCTGTGTGTATGTACATGGTGGAGTTTCTTTTGATCCTTATAAAAAAGGATTTTCCAAGTTGCTTGGCCAGCCGATATACTACATAGAAACCTATCTGGCTTCTGAAGGATTTATCGCTTATCAGGCTTTACCAGAAAAAAAATCAATGAAGCTTGTGCTGAATAATGGCATTTTTTATGAGTTCGTTCCTTTCGATGATAAAAACTTTAACGCATCAGGTGAGGTAAGACCAGATGCTGAATCTCTTTTTATTGACCAAGTGAAGGAGGGTAAGGAATACGCTCTACTATTGTCAACTTGTTCGGGTGCGTGGCGTTACCTGATTGGGGATACTATCAAATTTACTTCTGTAGAAGAATCTGAAATTATCATCACAGGGCGAACTAAGCATTTCTTGAGTCTCTGTGGCGAGCATCTTTCTGTGGATAATATGAATAAAGCCATTGAATTGGTTTCTGATGAGATGAATATTGATGTAAAGGAATTTACAGTAGCCGGGGTTCCACACGGCAGTCTCTTTGCACATCATTGGTTTTTGGGCACTAATGATGAGGTGGATGCTAAGTCATTGCGTGACAAACTGGACCAACGATTGAAAGATCTAAATGATGACTATGCCGTTGAACGCAGTGCTGCTCTTAAAGAAGTAATAGTAGATATCTTGCCTGTGAGTCTATTCTACAAATGGATGGAGTCGAAGGGGAAAGCAGGTGGACAGAATAAGTTTCCGCGCGTGCTCAAAAAGGACCAGCTAGATGAATGGATGGAATTCCTGGAGGACAACAAAACCTCATGATTGTACTAAATGGTATAAAGTTTGGTTTGATTCTGGCTTTACTCATCGGCCCAGTATTTTTTACACTCATTCAGACCAGTGTAGAGAAGGGATTTTGGAATGGGGTGTTGGTGGCCACAGGTGTATCATTAAGTGATATTTTTTATGTAGCCATTTGTTATTTAGGGATGGCGCAGATGCTGGAGAATGGTGCATTTAGAATGTACCTGGCGTATATCGGAGGAACAATTTTAATTTTGTTAGGACTTTATCATTTGCTGGTGAAAAGCAGGAGAGGAATACGTAATCAGATTACCACGGGAAACAAAAAAGGTGTTTTTCGATATGTCCTTACGGGATTTGTAATCAATGGGCTTAGCCCTATGGTTCCTATTTTTTGGATTGGTGTAATAAGCATTGCTTCTCTTGACCTGGGCTACTCCGGAGGTTTTACTTTAATTGTTTTTCTTGCCTCGTTGCTGGCTACCGTACTTATTACAGATATAGTTAAGGCCTATTTGGCGGATAAACTTAGAGGTATAATGACAGCCCGATTTATGGCTATCATGAACATGACACTGGGTATTTTTCTTATTGTATTTGGAGGGCGCCTCATTATGATTGCCCAAACGTTTACTGGTGAGCTAGTCCTGTAGCACGTTACTGAAGAAACTAGATTTTAGCAGCATCCAAAAAAGCAGCAAGATTATTGCCCATCTTAAATAAACAAAATAGAAGTCGGCAGTGTCTTTGAAGCGCGTCTCTTTGATTTCAGCTTTTTCATACTTATCGATCTTTTCAAATACATTTTTAAGCGCCTCATTATCTGTCACACGAAAAAACTGCCCGTGGCTGATATCAGCAATTTTGCGCATGGTAGTTTCATCTACCGTATTTTCCACCATATGGGGTCTTCCAAAATAGTCTTTTCCAAATGGTACCAAGCCTTCTTTCCCTACTACGATGGTATAGGTCTTAATGCCATAGGCGGAGGCAAGTTCAGCTGCGGTAATGGGGTCTATGTTACCGGCAGTATTGTCTCCGTCACTTAATAAAATACAAACTTTTGATTTTGAATCAGACTCTCTCATGCGATTGGTTACTACTGCCATTGCACTGCCAATAGCAGTTCCACGGTTTTCAATCATGTCAAAACTGATATCATCAAGATATGCATTTAGCAAAGAATAATCGGTGGTAAGTGGAGCAAGCGAAAAGGCGTCTCCGGAAAATACTACAATGCCTATGCGATCCTGCACACGCCCTTTAATAAAATCTCTGGCTACATCTTTAGCGGCCTCCAGCCGATTGGGTGTGAAGTCTTCAATTTGCATGGATTGAGATATGTCTATCGCTATAATAATGTCGATACCCTCCGTCCATTGTTCTACCTTTTCATTTGTTTTCTGTGGCCGGGCAAGTGCAATCAAAATAAGCGATAACACCAACGCTAGCAGAAAATCAGGGAATAATCTAATCAGCGTAAGATGCGTTCTCTTAAGATCACTTTTTACAAGCGCTACCGGTAGTTTTTGATTGAAGAAATATTTTAAAAGCCACCTTAGAATTAAAAGAACAGGAACGAGCAATATTAGATACAGATACAAAGAGTTTGCCCAAGTAAAACTTTTCAATGTGCTGGGGTAGAACCAGGAAAATGAATACCAGGCTTCTAATAGTTTATCCATTTTTTACCTCCTGCACTTTATCGTGAAACTTTTGCTCGGTGTATTCCTTCAAATCATTCATAGGAGTAGACTCAAGGGGTTTCCGACCACTGTATATGGTATGGTCGATTTGTTTTAATGCCGCCCGTAACTTTTCATTTTTCACCATTTGAAAGATTTCTTTGGTGGTATATTTAGTATACGGACTAGAAAGAAGTTGCTCCATATATCCTTTCCACATGGCTAAGGTAGTTTCCGCTTGTCGGGTTGAATAACTGTTTTCCAGCTCGTGTACGGCATTTTCGAAATCCTGTTTGAACTTATTATAGCTCTTGCTTAGTTTTCTTAATATGAAATATTGCCGGATACGTTTGCCGAATACGATCCATATAATTATCCCCAATACGATGATCACTCCACCAATGATCAGAAGCAAAGGATAGTTAAGTAGCCAGCTTACTGTCTGGTAAGCGGTGTTGGTTTTCAATGGCAATTGTTCTACAGAAACTGAATCAGGAACTTCCTTTACCATTTGCTGTAGAAAAACCGAGTCCATTTTCGCAAATACAGCGGTGCAGTCGGTTCTGTTGACCACAAAAACCGGAAGGCTGATTCGCTGAATGGTATCTATTTCAAAGGAGGTTAAAAAATAGACTACGCTATCGTAACTGAAGCCTTCTGTTGTTTTGGTGGTAAAATATTTTTTGTGATCGATCTCAAATGGATGAAAGGAATAAGTAGAGTCGGGAAAAACGAGGATCTTATCTTTTGGATAGGTAGCAGATAATGAATAGGGAAACACTTCACCAATCTTAATACTATCCGTCTGAAATTGCCCATTTACTTTAATTTCCTGTGCGCCAGCAGAAAAAGAAATCAGGATCAATACAAAAAAAATGAATTTTACCGAATCAAGCACTTTTCTTCGTTTTGTTTCTGACTTTAAACAATTTCAACAACTGGGGCACGTAGTCCTCATGGGTATTTATACTCAAAAAATTGATTTGATGCTTCTTACTAAAATTGGAGAGTTGCTCTTTTCTGGTTACGTGATGATTAAATATGCGACTTCTGAAATCACCGAAGGAGGTATTTACCCAGAATGTTTTTTTGCTCTCCTTGTCCTGAACCGGAATGATGCCAAGCTTTGGCAAATCAGTTTCTCTATTATCATTTATTTGTATTAGTACGAGATCATGTTTTTTGGCCAGTGAACGCAAGTTGGGATAGAAGGACTCATCTATGAAATCCGAAATCATAATAATTACGCTTCTCCTTTTTATTGTATTGAGTGCAAAGGCAATGGCTTTGGTAAGGTCTGTCTTTAATGATTTGGGCACTAGCCTCACTAAGCTGGAAACAATTTCATAAGCTTGTGCCATTCCTTTTTTAGGGCGGAGGTATTTTTCTGTTTGGTCAGAGTAGCAAATTAAACCCACTTGGCTCGACTCCTTCACGCCTGACAGCGCAAGAACCCCGCAGATTTCTCTTCCAATTTCAAATTTGGTTTTACCGGGAGTGCCAATTTCCTGAGAGGCACTTACATCCATGATAAAGAAAATAGTTTGTTCTTTTTCTTCTTTAAATGTTTTTACAAAAGTGCCATGCCCCTTGGCCGACACATTCCAATCGATGGAGCGAATATCATCCCCATATTGGTAAGGGCGCACATCATCAAACTCTAACCCGGAACCCTTAAAGATAGAGCTGAAGTCACCTTGCATCTGGCTATTAATGGCCTTCCTGATTTGAATTTCGTATTTCCTAAGTTTTTTGACTAGGTCCTTCACCAACTTCCAGTTTTGTGGCCCAAAAATAGCCGAAATATGAGTAATTTGGAGCCGTTTTCAGTGTATCCAACGGTAAATTTGACAAAAGGTGCTACAGAAATGATGGGATGGGTGAAGTATTTGGGAATTGTGGTTCTTATGACGCTGGTGCAATGCAAGGAAGCGCACAAGCCTGCAGGCCTATTGAATAAGGATGAAATGGTAAACCAGTTGGTTGAACTCTACCTGGCAGAGGCAAAAGTAGCTGTTACTGCAATTTCGAGAGATTCCGCCAACAAGCTTTTTAGGCCCTATGATGAATTGTTTGCCGAATCCAAGGGTTTTAAAGATTCTACGCTGAAGGCAAGCTATAACTACTATTTTCAAAGACCTGAAGAATTAGAAAAAATTCTTGATGCCGTTATTGATACCCTAAACTTGAGAGAGCAGCGTGCCACTGATAAACCCTAAATCATAATTGGGTCATGGTTTATCCCTCTGATTTTGAAGCGAAGCTTGGGTTTGATCAAATCCGCTTGCGTATAGGCGACTATTGCTTTAACACGCTTGGGCGTAATGCAGTTGACGCAATAAGGTTTTGTACAGAATACAAAATAATTAAGGCGCTTCTTGATCAGGGGAGTGAATTCAAAAGAATAAAAGAAAGGGCAATTGCATTTCCGCTTGCTCCTTATCACGACCCCTCAGAACAATACCCAATAATTGGGATAGAGGGTAGTTTTATTGAAGCGGAGTCTTTGCAGGAAATTGCCATGTCTGTCCAAGTCATTGAGGATTGTTTAAGCTTCTTGAAAAATGAACAAGAGACTTATCCAAACCTATTCCAGCTTATGCTATCGGTAACTTTGCCTGACATCATAAAAAAATCTATCAATTCTAAAATTGATGACATGGGCAAGTTAAAGGACAATGCTAGCCATGAGCTCCTTCGAATTCGTAAAAAGTTAAGAGATGAATCTGGGAGGGCCCGCAGATTGGTCGATCAAATGTTTAGAGACGCGGTTAGTAATGGGATGGTGCCTGAAGGCAGTTCACCGGTGATTCGAGAGGGGCGGGTTGTGATTCCGGTATTGTCGGAGTACAAAAGGAAAATTAAGGGTGTGATCATGGATGAGTCGGCTACGGGACAGACGGTGTACATGGAGCCTACAGAGGTCATTGAGGCAAACAATGAGATTAGAAACTTGGAGCTTGAGGAGAGAAGGGAATCGATAAAAATTTTACGCGAACTTACGGCATTGCTTCGTACTCATCTGCCTGCACTTAAGTTGGGTTTTGATTTCCTGGGACAATTGGACGCTATTCAGGCAAAAACTCGATTTGCATTTGATATCGAAGCGGCACTTCCTCAATTGGTGGATGGGCCGAAGCTAGATTGGATCAATGCCCGTCACCCCCTTCTTTTTTTGAATCATAAAGGAAAGATGCCTGTGGTGCCACTCACCATTGATCTTACTACCCACGAACGGTTTTTATTGGTTTCCGGCCCAAATGCCGGAGGGAAATCAGTTTGTCTAAAGACGGTGGGGCTTATTCAATACATGGTTCAGTGTGGATTGCTTGTGCCTTTGGATGAACAATCTGAAGCAGGCGTGTTTCATCATATTTTTCTCGATATAGGTGATCAGCAGTCTATTGAAAATGATCTGAGTACTTACAGTTCTCACCTTCGCAATATGCGTCATTTTGTTGACAGGGCGAATGAGGAAACATTGGTACTGATGGATGAGTTGGGAGCAGGAACGGATCCTAACTTTGGTGGAGGGATTGCAGAGGCTATTTTAAAGAATCTGGTGGAGAAGAAGGTATGGGGTGTGGCCACGACTCATTATTACAATTTGAAATTATATGCAGAGCATAGTGAAGGGATACGAAATGCGTCCATGCAATTTGACGGCAAAAGGCTGGAGCCGAGATTTATACTGGATATAGGAAAACCAGGAAGTTCCTTTGCTTTGGAAATTGCTCGTAAAATCGGTTTAGGAAAAATCATTAAAGAGGCCGAGGATATTATCGGTAAAGACCTTACCGGATTAGAGACGCTTATCAAAAAAGTGAGTGATGAAAAACAGGAACTGGTCAAGAGAGAGGGGGAGGTAAAGGAAAAGGAGAAGAAGTACAATGAATTGTTAGATAAATACAATCAACTCAACCAAGAATTAGAAACCAGAAAGAAGGAAATCATTAACAAGGCAAAAGAAGAGGCTGGGCTGCTTATCAAACAAACGAATAAGGAAATTGAAAAAACCATTCGCCATATAAAAGAGAACAGGGCTGAGAAGAAGGAAACCAAAAGAGTAAGGCAAACTCTGGAGGGACTGAAGGAAAGTGTAAAGCTCAACGCTGAGCCTAAAACAGCGAGCAATGAAATAATAAGTGAAGGAGATTATGTGAGATTAATAGGCCAGGATGTTTCCGGAAAGGTGATCTCACTGAAAGGTAATTCTGCCCTTGTGCAGTTTGGAGACATGCGTTCTTCTGTAAAGATGGATAAGCTTGTTAAGAGCAGTGCAAGAGAAGAAAAGGTGTCAACAGCAAGGCGTTCATTTGGTGTTGATTTGCTGGCCAAGCAAACCAATTTTAACCCTACCCTGGATGTAAGGGGGATGCGGGTAGAAGAAATTGTTCCGGTTTTAGATCAATTTCTGGATGATGCCGTGTTGCTGGGCCATGGTGGTCTAAGAATTTTGCACGGAAAGGGAGGAGGCGTGTTGCGGGGTGTAGTACGCGAAAGGCTAAAGCAGAATAAGAATGTGGTGAGTTTTGATCACGAGCATATCGAAAGAGGAGGGGATGGAATAACTACTGTCGTATTGAAATAGAAAAGGCCCCTGATGGAGCCCTTTCTACTAAGTCTTGTTTTTTTATTGGAAAGTAAATACCCACTGACCTTTCACGTTAGAAACCCTGCCTTGGTAACCATCTCCTATAAATGTGAAGAGGATCTGTAATTGAGTATCGGTTACAGAGTAGGTCATATCCAATTCATCCCCTGTATCAGGATCCCTAATAATTTGAGTTTCAGGAATGGCACCAAACTTCCATTGTCCGCTGGAAAGCCATGGACCAAGGGCAGGTCTCCCAGCCACGGAGTATCCAAAAGAGGTACTTCCGGCAGTTCCTGATAAGGTAAGGGCAAAGTTGTCATAACCTGTTTGGTCTAAATTGTCCAATTTTACAGATGTTACATTCCAGGTCTTAGAGAGTTTTTTGAGCTGTACGTCTTCCACAGTTTCCCCTGGGCCAGAATCTTTTTTACATCCTTGGGTTATCAGAAGAATACCAAAAAAAACTCCCATCGTGATTAGTTTTCCTATTTGTTTCATTCCATGTCTTTTAAAAACCATAATAAACTTAAGAAAATGAGTTCTCTAAAAAAAGAAGCCTAATGATCCGTTCTCGTCCACTAACTTTGATGACACATTTAATTGTCTGAACCTACCAAATGTAACCTATTTTAAGTGTATTAAATCAATCTTCTGCGCGTTTTCGGGGTATTCATGTTCGGCATTGGAAGCAATAAGCACTAGTCTCGAGGCACCAAATTCTCTCAGCTTTACCTGATACCACTCAATTGCCCTTTTATCCAGGTTGGTAGTTGGTTCATCAAGGAATAGGGCAGAGGTGTCAGAAAAGAAGGCCAACCCCAGTTTAAGGCGTTGCTTCATGCCGGAGGAAAAATTAGAAATAAGTTTGTTTTGTGCGTGACTCAACTCCATTAAATCGGCCAGTTCTTCAATGGGTAGATTTTGAGATACCCCTTTAAATTTAAAATGAAATTTGATCATTTCGCTTAATGTAAACTCTTCGATCAATTCCATGTAAGGAGTCGCTACGGATACATTTTTATAGGCTTCTTCTTCTGGAATTATGTTTTTGGGATCGGAGTACAAAACAGTACCAGTGCTGGCAGGTACCTGACCCCATAGCACCTGCATAAGAGTGGACTTGCCTGATCCGTTTGGCCCTACTATTGCGTAACAGCGGCTCTGCTCAAAGACAAAGTTAAACTTTTTGAAAATCCACTCGCGATTGAAGCGCTTCCCCAGATTCTCTACAATAATTTTCATTCAAAGTGAGTGGCACTTGTGGAGAATCCTTTCATGACTCCTCGCTCAGAACTTTTGATGAAATCGATAATATAGTTGCGCTCATCACTAAGAACGATCTCTTTTTCAATCAACTCAATAGCTTTGGAATTATTGAGTCCCTTTAAAAAAATGATGCGGTAAGTATCCTGGATTTCAGATATTTTTTCAGAGGTAAATCCTCTTCTGCGCAAGCCGATCGTATTCACGCCACAATAAGTGAGCGGCTCCCTTGCGGCTTTTGTATAGGGCGGTACATCCTTTCTTACCAATGATCCACCAGACACCATCACATGGGCTCCTACTTTTACAAACTGATGCACAGCGCTTGAGCCTCCTATAATGGCCCAATCTTCTATAATTACGTGGCCAGCTACTTGTACGGCATTCGCGAAAATGCAATTATCTCCAATGGTACAATCGTGTGCGATGTGTACATACGCCATAAGCAAACAGTTGCTTCCGATTTCGGTCTTATGCTTATCTGCTGTGCCTCTGCTGATGGTAACGAATTCTCTGATCACGGTATTATCACCAATGAAAGTTTCCGTTTTTTCTCCAGCGAATTTTAAATCCTGAGGTACGGACGATACAGAAGCACCCGGATATACCTTTACATTTTTACCCAAGCGAGCACCTTCCCAAATAATGGCGTTGGGGCCAATCCAGCAACCATCTCCAATGACTACATCGCTTTTGATGGTAGCGAAGGTTCAGTATCACATCATTGCCGATCTTTGCGTCAGGATGAATGTTGGTTAGGGGGTATTTACTCATGCGTCTTTTCTAACAATACTTGCTGTCATGGTGCCTTCACATACCAAAGTGCTACCCACGTAAGCCCTGCCAGACATTTTTGCGATTCCCCTTTTTATCGGAACCAGCAGATTACATTGAATAACTAAAGTATCTCCGGGAAGTACCATTTTTCTAAACCTAAAGGATTCGATCCCAAGGAAATAAGTCCAATAGTTTTCCGGATCAGGTACCGTACTGAGTACAAATATACCACCTATTTGTGCCATTGTCTCTACCTGGAGTACGGCCGGCATTACCGGATTGCCTGGAAAGTGACCCTGAAAGAAAGGCTCGTTCATGGTTACATTTTTCACGCCCGCTACACTTTGGTGATCCAGGTGGATGATTTTGTCAATGAGTAAGAAAGGATATCGATGCCGTAAAATATTAGATATCTGATTGATATCAAGCACAGGTGGTAGGTTGGGGTTGTAGCGAGGTATGCCTTTCTTATCAGCCTCTGCCATCGCTTTTTTAAGCTTTTTAGCGAAAGCCACATTGGCTGCATGACCAGGTCTGGCAGCCAGAATTTGCGCTTTTAGCGGACGGCCTGCCAACGTAAGATCACCAATAATATCCAGTAGTTTATGTCTTGCGGGTTCGTTGTTATAACGAAGTTCAATATTGTTTAGAATCCCTTCTTTTTTTACCTCCACCTTTGGCTTACCCAACATTTCGGCAATGTTGTCCAATTCGTGCTCTTGAACGACACGATCCACGATCACAATTGCATTATTAAGGTCTCCACCTTTTATGAGATTATTTTTGTAAAGCATCTCCAACTCATGCAAAAAGCAAAATGTTCTGCAAGAGGCTATTTCCTTTTCAAACTGTCTGATATTGGTAATGGAGGCATGTTGACTTCCTAAAACGGGAGAGTTATAATCAATCATCACAGTCACCCTGTAATCGTCTAATGGCAGTGCAGCGATTTCTACATTGCGGTCTACCTCTCGGTAAAAGATGCCATCCTGGACTTCGAAGAAATCACGAAGGGCATTTTGTTCTTCTTTTCCGGCTTCGTTCAATACGTTTACGAATTGAATGGAACTACCATCCATAATAGGCGCCTCAGGGCCATCCAACTGAATCAACACATTGTCTATCTCAAGACCCGTTAGGGCGGCAAGGGTGTGCTCTATCGTGCTGACACGGGCTCCACTTTGCTCAATGGTTGTGCCTCTGGATACATCCACCACATTGTCGCAATCAGCATCAATGATGGGAGACCCAGGAAGGTCTATCCTTTGAAATTTAATACCATGGTTGGGCTTTGCTGGCAGAAAGGTCATATTGGTGACGATCCCTGTGTGCAATCCTACTCCGGACAAGGTCACGGATTTCTTAATTGTTTGCTGCTTGTGATTTAGCATCTAGTAATAAAAGGGGCAAATTTAACCCGTATTCCTCTTATAATCTAAAAAAACGGACCTCCTCTGTGAGAAATGGGGTTAATTTATGATATAAAGTGATATGCTTTAATGGTTTAGGCTAATTCAATCTGTTTTCACCGTGGATGTTGCTGCGGCCAGCTTTTGTTCAAGTTGCCTGAGTCTAATGTTAATGTCAGGGAGCTGTTTAAATAGAGCATATGAACGGAAGTATTCTTTTACATCAATTACTGGGTAGCCAATAAGTTTTTGTCCTTCTTCCTTTATCGACTTTGATATGCCTGCCTGTGCACCTACACTTGTTTGGTTGGCAATAATTAAATGGCCGGCAATTCCAACCTGCCCAGCAAAAACACAATTTTCACCAATCTTTGTTGACCCTGCAATGCCAGTCTGGGCCGCGATTACAGTATTTTTTCCGATCTCAACATTATGCGCTATTTGAATGAGGTTATCGAGTTTAGCACCTTTCCTTACCACAGTAGAGTCGCCAGATAGCGTTGCGCAATCAATAACAGTGTTTGCGCCTATGGTAATGTTATCCTCCAGAATCACATTGCCTAACTGAGGGATTGTTTTGTAAGTCCCATCCTCCTGAGGGGCAAAACCAAATCCGTCACTCCCTAGGACCGTACCTGCATGGATAATGCAGTGGTTGCCCAACACAGTTCCAGCATATAGTTTTACGTTCGCATGCAATATAGTATTGTTCCCGATTACCACATTATCGCCAATATAGGTATGGGGATATATTTTTACGTTGTCTCCTATTTTTACATTATTGCCAATGTAAGAGAAGGCACCTCTATAAATCGATCTTCCGGTAGTACAATTGTTGCCAATAAAGCAAGGCTCCTCCACCCCCTCCTTTTGAAAGCTGATCATTTTATGATACTCCTCAAGCAGCACAGTAAAGCTTGAATAGGGGTCATCCACCATAATGAGGCTGGACTTCACTTCTTTTTTTGGTATGAAATCTTTCCTTACGATTACTGCGCTTGCGCTGGTTTCGTAAATAAAATGCTCGTATTTGGGATTTGATAAAAAAGCAATCTGTCCAACCCTGGCTTCCTGAATTTTGGCGAGCATATTAATCTTGAGACTGGTGTCCCCTTTGACAACACCACCTAACATTTCCGCAATCTGCTTAATGGTAAACTCCATTAACTCAATTAATGATTTGATTATTACAACAGGTCAGCACCTCTAAAGGTACTTCTTTTCAAAGATACATTTTTGGGATAGCATAGATAGTTTTTTTTAACGATTTTACTAAGGGCCTTGATATTAGGCAAATCAGAAGCATCTGCTATTTCCTTCAGTTCGCCCCTTTTGGTCAATATATTTATACCCTGCCCTCCGCTTACATAGGCTTCATTAGAAACTACTCCATGTGAAAACAAGAAAGCGGCATCCTTTCTTAATATCTGATAACGATCACTAATTTCTGAACGTATGTTTTCAATGGTTGTTTTTTCTATGGGTTCATTGGTCAGTCTGATTTTGAATAAATTTCTATGCAGTAGCATGTGACAAAGTGTCGATAATATTTGGTCGGGATGGTTTTGCCAAAGTTTGATGGCCCCCCAAATATCATTATCATCCAATTGACCAAAATTATTAATTACCTCCTTGCGCTTAAAATCTTCCAGAGTAAAAGAATTACTAAGGAATAACTGAAGTGAAGCCGAGCAGAGAAGCGCTTCTCCTGACTGGATCAGGTATTGTGCCCTCCTGATCAGATTTACCAACATGCGCTCGGCACTCACAGCGGTTTTGTGTAAATATACCTGCCAGTACATTAGCCTTCTTGAGTTTAGGAAATTCTCAATACTATAGATGCCCTTTTCCTCTACTACCAACTGGTCTTGTGAAACGTTGAGCATTACCACAATTCTCTCCACCCCAATGGATCCTTCACTTACTCCTGTATAAAAGCAATCCCTTCTTAGGTAATCCAAACGGTCGGTATCAAGTTGGCTGCTTACCAACTGATGAAAGAACTTTCTTTGATAGGTGTTTTGAAATATTTGAAGTGCAAGATTCAGTTGATCATTAAAGAGGGAATTGAGTTCTTTCATAAACAGAAAGGAAATGCTTTCATGGTTTATTTGGGGCAACAGTGTTTCTTCCAGTGCATGTGAAAAAGGGCCATGTCCAATGTCGTGAAGCAGGATTGCAATCTGTGAAGCTTCATACTCCTGTGGTGTGATATCTATTCCTTTTAATCGCAAATTGTCTAAAACCTTCCCCATAAGGTGCATGGCACCTAACGCATGATTAAATCGTGTATGAATCGCCCCTGGATAAATCAGATCCGTAAGGCCAAGTTGCTTAATGTGTCTTAGTCTTTGAAAAAAGGGATGCTGAATGAGATCGAAAATGAGTTCACCAGGTATGGACACAAACCCATAGATAGGATCGTTAATGATTTTCTTTTTATTAATGCTTTGGCCCAAAATTATCCGTATAACTCGTAAATTAGGCTGAATTTAAATAAAACAGCATAGTGCAAAGGTATAACATTTTGTGGGCAGACGATGAGATTGATCTTTTGAAGCCTCATATCCTTTTTCTTCAACAGCGAGGATATGATATTACCCCGGTGAACAATGGGTCAGATGCAGTTGAATTATGTGAATCAAAACATTTTGATGTGGTCTTCCTTGACGAGCACATGCCTGGGATGTCTGGCTTGGAGGCACTTGCGTTGATTAAAGCGGATAAGCCAACACTGCCTGTGGTGATGATTACCAAGAATGAGGAAGAGCAAATTATGGAGGAGGCGATTGGCGCTAAGATTGATGACTATTTGATTAAGCCACTAAACCCAAGTCAGATTTTATTATCAGTAAAGAAAATACTGGATAACAAAAGACTTGTGATTGAGAAGACTAATCTCAATTACCAGCAGGAGTTTAGAAACATAAGTATGTCATTTCTGGATGACCTGGATCATGAGAAATGGGCAGAAGTTTATAAGAAGTTGGTGTTTTGGGAACTTCAGTTGGATGAGGGGGATAACAAAGACATGGCGGAAGTATTTGAGATGCAAAAGGTGGAGGCAAACACCAATTTTTGTCGATTTGTAAAGCGAAATTACGAGTCATGGCTCAATGATCCCAATTCTTCAAAACCCATCCTTTCTCATCAGGTATTTAAAAAGAAAGTATTTCCTGAATTGGAAAAAGGAACGCCTACTTTTGTTTTTATCGTGGATAATCTTCGATACGATCAATGGAAGGTTTTAAAGCCGATCATTGAAGAGTTTTATAATGTAGACAAGGAAGAATCTTACTATTCTATACTCCCCACTACTACGGCATATTCCCGCAATTCACTTTTTTCTGGTATGATGCCGTCCGAAATGGCTAAAATTCACCCCGACCTGTGGGTGGGTGATGATGAAGATGATGCTAAAAATAATTTTGAAGACGAGTTCTTAACACGACAATTAAGGAGAAATAATCTGGCGGTAAAGCATTCATATACTAAAATTAAGAAAACAGAGGAAGGACGTGATCTGGTAAACTCAGTAAACAATCTATTTGGTAATGACCTCAATGTTATTGTTTACAATTTTGTAGACATGCTTTCCCATGCCCGTACGGATATGGCAATGATCAAAGAGCTGGCACCCGATGAGTCTGCTTACAGGTCCTTGACGCGATCCTGGTTTATGCATTCACCACTTTTAGACATTCTTAAAAAGATTGCAGAAAAGAAAGTGAAGCTCATTATCACAACGGATCATGGAACCATTAGGGTAAAACGGCCTTTTAAAATAATAGGAGACAGAAATGTGAACACCAATCTCCGCTATAAGCAGGGAAAAAACCTAAATTATGATGGCAATAAGCTGATGGAATGCCCGAAGCCAGAACGTTTTTTTCTACCGAAATCGAATGTATCCACTTCCTATGTCTTTGCACTGGAGGATCAGTTTTTCGCTTACCCCAACAATTATAATTATTACGTTAATTTTTATAAGGACACCTTTCAACACGGAGGAGTAAGCCTTGAAGAGATGGTCATTCCTTTAATTTTCTTAACTTCGAAGAATGCCTGAAAGGTGGGTGGAGGTTTTGGGAGGTAAGCCAGTATCTCTTGGTGATTTAAAAACGGTCGCTGATGAATTAATAAAAGCAGCCGGAACTGTTAAGGTGTGGTGTTTCGATGGAGAAATGGGATCAGGTAAAACAACCTTAATAAAAGTTATTTGTAAACAGTTGGGTGTAGTGGAGAGTACCAGTAGCCCTACATTTTCAATTATAAATGAATACCAAAACGACAAAGGGGAAACAATCTTCCACTTTGATTTTTATAGATTGAAAAAAGAAACGGAAGCATACGACATGGGTGTAGAGGAATACTTTGAGTCAGGGTCATATTGTTTTGTGGAGTGGCCGGAGCGAATCCCTACATTATATCCAATGCACTATTTCAAAGTAAAAATCTTGGAAGAGATGAACAACACCCGAAGAATTGAATACACCTTGTTATGAGTGAGAAAAAGAAATCAGGTTTTGAGGCACTGGCAAAATCCAGCCTGTCTCCGCAAGAGCAATTACTTAAAGTGAAAAAAAAGAAGGGCTCCTTTTGTATAGGGCTCCCCCGAGAGATTTCACTCCAAGAGAATAGAATAAGTTTAACTCCCGATGCTGTAGCCATTCTCGTGAACAGTGGTCATGATATTTGGGTAGAGCGAAAAGCGGGTGAAGCCTCTAAATTTTCTGACAAAGCGTACAGTGAGGCAGGGGCAAAAATCATGTATTCCCCTGAAGAGGTTTTTAAGGCGGATATCATCTTAAAGATTGAACCACCGACCCTTGAAGAGATAGAATATTTTCAACCCGGGCAAACCCTGATCTCTGCGCTGCAACCAGGACATCTCACCAAGGAATACATACAGGCATTGCTCAAAAAAAGAATAACTGCACTGGCATGGGAATACATTGAAGATAAGGTGGGGGGCATACCCATTGTAAGGGCAATGAGTGAAATTGCCGGCAGTGCGGTACTGCTAATTGCTGCGGAATATCTTAGCTCTGCCAATAAAGGCAAGGGGGTTATCTTGGGAGGGATAACTGGGGTGACACCAACTAAGATGGTGATTATTGGGGCGGGGACAGTGGCAGAATATTGCGGTAGAGCTGCTCTTAGCTTAGGCGCGGAGATTCAAATTTTTGATAATCATATTTATAAATTGAGGAGAGTAAAACACATTCTCGGACATCAATTTTATACTTCTACCATAGATACGGCCACGCTTAGCGAGAGCTTGAAAAATGCCGATGTGGTGGTGGGTGCATTGCGTGCAGAAAAAGGTAGAGTTCGACATGTGGTGTCGGAAGAAATGGTGAGTCAAATGAAACCCGATTCATTAATTATTGATTTGAGTATTGATCAAGGTGGATGTGTGGCAACTTCTGAAATTACAACACATGCCAAGCCCGTATTTAAAAAATACGATGTAATTCATTACTGCGTGCCCAACGTGGCTTCGCGGGTAGCCCATACTGCCACTACTGCCCTTAGCAATATATTTACCCCTACTATCTTACGAGCAGAGGAGGAAGGAGGAGTGGAGGAGATGATTTTATCTCATCGATGGTTTTTAAGAGGTGTTTATTCCTATAAAGGCAATCTCACCAATGAATCCATTGGCAGAAAGTTCAAATTAAAATATAAGAACATCGAATTGTTTATGGCAGCGCGTGTTTAACCTTGCAATGATTTTAAGTTCTCCTCCAGCGCAGCAATTTTAGATTCAGCATCTGCTTTCTTTTTTTGTTCGGCTTCAATTACAGATGGAGGTGCTCCTTTAACAAATTTTTCGTTGTTAAGCTTTTTCATTATTGAATCAAGGAATCCTCGGGTATAGTTAAGTTCTTTTTGAATGGACTCCCCTTCCTTTTCTACATCCACCTTACCCTCCATGGGTATAAAAAATTCAATGGATTGAGAAATGAAACGCGCGCCATTGCCGGGCTTGTCGTTGGCAAACAATAGCTCTTTTATATTGGATAGCTTTTGGATAATCGAAATAAAGCGAGATGCCTTTTGTTTCCCCGCCTCACTCACGATGAGGTCAATGGATTCTTTTGGTGAAATTCCTTTTGTGTTCCTGATATTTCTGATCTGAGTGATCACCTCAAAAGAGAAGGAAGCTTCTTCAATTATACCCGCATCAAAACCTGCAGGTGTTGGATAGGACGCCACGATAATGCAATCCTTTTCCTCCTTACCATCCAGTGCGTGCCATAGCTCTTCGGTAATAAAGGGCATAAATGGATGAAGTAATTTTAATAGGGTTTCGAAGAAACCAACCGTTTTGTCATAACTCGCTTTGTCGATAGGTTCTCCAAATGGAGGTTTTATTATTTCCAGATACCATGCACAGAAGTCGTTCCATGTTAGTTTATAGACTGTCAAAAGTGCATCGGAAATTCTGAATTTAGAATAATGGTCCTGAAGCTCAGCCATGGATTGATTGAGTCGGGATTCAAACCATGTGGCAGCAATTTGATTTTCTGCTGGCACCTCCATTTCTTTTGTATCCCAACCTTTTACCAACCGGAATGCATTCCAGATTTTGTTGGAGAAATTTCTTCCCTGCTCACAAAGTTTTTCATCAAACAATAAGTCGTTGCCTGCCGGGGAGCTGAAAAGCATCCCTGTTCTTACACCATCAGCTCCGTACTTTCCAATAAGCTCAAGAGGGTCGGGAGAGTTGCCCAGTGATTTCGACATTTTTCTTCCCTGTTTGTCGCGGACAATTCCTGTCAGATACACATCTTCAAAGGGACGTTCGTCCATGTACTCATACCCCGCAATGATCATTCGAGCTACCCAGAAAAATAATATCTCAGGAGCAGTGACAAGCACTTGGGTAGGATAGAAGTAATTAAGATCAGCATTGGCATTGCGGTCGACTTTACCTTTTTCATGGTCAAAACTCTTATCATCAAAACCATGAAACACTTCGATGGGCCATAGCCAAGAGGAAGCCCAGGTATCTAATACATCAGGGTCTTGTTGAAGGTCACTTTCTTTGATGGTTCTTCCTGATTTTTGTGTAGCGAGTGTCACTGCTTCTTCGATTGTTTCAGCAACTACAAAGTCGTCATCACCCTCTCCATAAAAATAGGCCGGAATGCGATGTCCCCACCAAAGTTGACGTGACACACACCAGTCTCTCACGTTTTCCATCCAATGGCGATAAGTATTTTTGAACTTAGCCGGATGTAATTTGATATCATCTTTCTCTACTGCTTGATAAGCCTGTTGAGAAATTGCTTTCATCTTCACAAACCACTGTAAAGAGAGCTTGGGCTCTACCACAGTATTCGTTCTTTCCGAGCGACCGATGCGGGTGATGAATTCCTCTTCTTTGACAAGGTCACCTGATTCTTTCAGGTCTTTTACTATTTGTTTTCTAACGGCAAATCGATCCTGTCCTACAAATTTAGGAATCTCACATTTTTCGTTGAGGGTTCCATTATCATTAATGGTATCGATCACAGGCAGGTGGTGCCTTAATCCAATTTCATAGTCATTCACATCATGGGCAGGTGTCACTTTTAAGCAACCTGTTCCAAATTCCTTATCCACATAATCATCAGCAATTACTGGGATTTCGCGATGGATGAAAGGCACTACAACTTTTTTGCCGATTAGATTTTTGTACCGTTCATCGGTAGGGTTGACTGCGATGGCCACATCTCCCATAATGGTTTCGGGGCGTTGCGTGGCAATGATCACCCAGTCGTCTTCGCTGTCCTTCACTTTATACCGCACCGAGTAAAGAATAGACTTTTCACCATCCTCCTTATAAATTACTTCTTCATTGGATAATGCGGTCTTCGCCTCTACATCCCAATTGATCATTCTTAGTCCACGGTAGATGTATCCTTTTTTGTGGAGATCTACGAACACCCTGATTACTGCTTTGTAGTAATCTGGATCCATCGTAAAGGAGGTACGCTTCCAGTCACAGGAGGCTCCTAATTTTTTCAATTGTTCCAGTATAATTCCACCGTATTTTTCTTTCCAGATCCAGGCGTGCTTCAAAAAATCTTCCCGGCTTAAATCAGACTTTTTTATACCTTTTTCTCGAAGCATTGCTACTACCTTGGCTTCCGTAGCTATAGAAGCATGGTCGGTGCCGGGTACCCAGCAAGCGACTTTGCCCTCCATCCGGGCTTTGCGAATAAGTACATCCTGAATTGTATTATTGAGCATGTGCCCCATGTGGAGCACTCCAGTAACATTGGGAGGGGGAATAACTATGGAATAGGGTTCTTTATTGGGGTCAGGTTGGGCATGGAACAAATCGTTTTCATTCCAATAGGTATACCATTTATCTTCAACTGAGGCGGGGTTGTATTTGGTCGGGAGTGACATTTAAGGAAGCGATGGTTAATTTGAGTGGCAAAAATAGAAAAATTGGCCCTATTGATAGAGTATTCACTGCGAAATCCAAGATATCAGTCAACTGCATATATTAGCAAACCAATTCAATTCAAAGTTGTTATCTGAATGAATTTTAGATGTTTTAAATAGAAATAATGGCGTGAACGAGGAATTAGCAAAAACTTCTAAGCTCGAAAGCATACAATGGAAACAATTATGGAGCCTGGCTTCTCTTTATGGTTCAATAATTATTGGGTGGATTGCTTACGAGAATTACCAGCCGAAACTTTTGGCTCAGTTTCAGTTTACGGATTTTAGTTTTTTATTGTATGTGGTTCAGGGTTTTATACTGTTAGTAACACCTATTTATGCAGGGAAATTAGGGGATAAATTTAGGTTTAATAATGGCCATCGTCTGCCCATTATTAGCTCAGGGATCAGCTTTGCTGCTATGATTTTTATGGCGCTAGCTTTTACACTTTTTAGCAGCCCGGGGGAAGTGATTAAATGGATATTGCCAATCCTTATTGTAGCCTGGCTTGTAGCCATGAGTATATTCACGAGTCCTGCACTCTCTACGCTGGAGTTGTTTACTCCTGTGGAAAAACTACCGAAAGCGATGGCAGTCTTGACCATAGTTGCTAATTTGATTTATTCGCTTGAACCTGTAATTGTTGATATCATAGATTACTTGGGAGCACCCGTCACATTTATGGCAGGAGGAATCATTACATTTTTAAGCGGCTATGCTTTAAGAAAAAATTCTTTAGGGTTGTTTAAACTTAATGGTGGCAATGAGGCTAAACCCATGGCATCATTTCAATTGGATTCGCAACGATCTCAATACCGATCTATTTTTTTTATGGGTATTGTGCTAGGGTTGGCCACCACTATTTTATTCAACATCTTTCCCGATATTCTTGAGAAAAGCCTTGGGGCATTACTTAATGGGATGGAGGGTAATATTATTCTGGTATTAGTACTCGTGCTGTCTGCCATTATCTCCCTTCCTCTAAGTGCTAAGGTGAGTCAATATGGCCTCCAACAGTCCTTCAATGTGAGTGCCGTAATTTCGTTGCTTACAATGACGTTGATCCTAATCTTTCCTGCTACCTGGATGGTAGCCATAATGATTCTTATTTTTTCATTTTCGTTTACAGTGCTGTCAGTTAGTTCGTTGCCACTGGCTATTCAAAAAGCGAACTACTATGAAAAGGTATTTTGTGTAGGAATATTTTTTAGTGGTGTGGCCCTGCCAGACGGGATAATAGAAGCCGTGCTGGCTTATTAATTGAATTTCAATTTAATTCTCCAATGGGAAAGTGAGTAATGATTCAATATAATGTATCCGATTCGTTTCCCAGAAGGTCTTTTATTATCTTTTGAGAATCATTAGGTACGAATGTCATTTGGGTACTTATCAGGGTAATAAAGGCGTAAATGATTAAATCCAAAATAGGCATAGAAATGCATGTTTCGTTCGTAGGGTTATCATGAACAATGGAAAATCACCAACCAGGTTTGTATCTTTGCTATTGGGGATTGATTATCATATATAAATTATGAAATGACATCTTCTTTTATGTAAGTAGAATAGGGAATCTATCTGGATAGCAAGTTAGGTTTAATAAAAAAAATAAATGTCTGATGAGTAAAGCGAACAATCCAAAATTAAAGAGTTGGGTCGAAGTACCAGCCGGTTCGGATTTTCCAATTCAAAACCTACCATTTGGGATATTTAAAACACGGTACCTAACAGCGGTGGCCGGTGTGGCCATTGGCAACTATGTACTCGACTTGGTGTATCTATACGAAAAAGGATTTTTTGATGGTCTTGGGTTGCCGCCTGGAATCTTTAATCAAGAGTATCTCAATTCATTTATTGAATTGGGAAGAAAAAAATGTAGCGAAGTAAGAGAACGCATCTCGGAATTACTCCAAATCGATAATGATGAGTTACAGGGTAATATAGCTGCACGTGAGCTCGCTTTGATACCCATGGAAGAAGTGGAGATGAAGATGCCTATTAAGATACCGAACTATACAGATTTTTATAGCAGTGAAGAGCATGCTACCAACGTGGGTACCATGTTTCGTGATCCTGAGAATGCACTGTTGCCCAACTGGAAACATTTACCAGTTGGCTATCATGGGCGCGCATCCTCCATTGTGATATCAGGCACTTCCATCTATCGTCCAAAAGGACAAATAAAACCACCAGATGCAGTGTCTCCAGTTTTTAGCCCTTGTATGAAATTAGATTTTGAACTAGAGATGGCGTTTATTACTTGTGCCAACACTGAACTGGGGTCATCCATTACTACCGAGGAGGCAGAGAATAATATTTTTGGTATGGTGCTTTTTAATGATTGGTCAGCGAGGGACATCCAAACGTGGGAGTATGTTCCGCTTGGCCCATTTCTGGCAAAGAACTTTGCGTCTACCATTTCACCCTGGATTGTTACTATGGATGCATTGGAGCCCTTTAGAGTGGAAGGCCCCAAACAGTATCCGGAGGTATTGCCTTACCTCGCCTATAAGGGAAAGAAAAATTTTGATATTACTTTGGAGGTAACCCTGGGTGAAGGAAAAGCTAAAACGGTAATTTCCCGATCAAATTTTAAATACATGTATTGGAACATGTGTCAGCAATTGGCACATCATACGGTAAATGGGTGCAATATTCAGGTGGGTGATTTGTACGCGTCAGGGACCATAAGCGGCCCGGACAAAGGATCGTATGGATCTATGTTGGAGATTACCTGGAATGGTAAAAACCCCATTAAACTCAATGATGGTACTGAAAGAAAATTTATTAATGACGGAGATACAGTCACATTGAGAGGAGTGGCCAAGAAAGATGGAGTAAGAATAGGATTTGGAGATTGCTCAGGAAAAATTTTACCAGCAAAATAACACAGGCGCATGCTAACCATTGACCCGAAAGAAGTACCCGTACCTAAAATACATGGCTATCTGCTCGGAGCAGTAGCACCAAGACCCATTGCGTTTGCAAGTACGGTTGATAAAGAAGGGAATGTCAATCTAAGTCCTTTTAGCTTCTTTAATGTTTTCAGTGCCAACCCACCCATCATGATTTTTTCTCCGGCTCGTAGGGGAAGGGACAACACCACCAAGCATACTTATGAAAATGTGAAAGTCATTCCCGAGGTGGTCATCAACATTGTGAGCTATGCGATGATTCAGCAAGCGTCACTAGCAAGTACAGAATATGATCAGGGCGTAAATGAGTTTATAAAGTCTGGATTAACTGCGGTGCCATCACAACGAATAAAGCCACCAAGAGTAGGAGAGTCACCAGCTTCGTTTGAATGTAAGGTGAATGAAGTCATTGAACTTGGAGAGAATGGGGGGGGCGGTAATTTGATAATTTGTGAAGTCCTGCTGGCTCATATCAAAGAGGAGATATTGGACAACGAAGGTAAGATTGATCCACAAAAACTTGATGCGGTTGCTAGGATGGGAGGAGACTATTATTGTAGGGCACATGGTGAAGCCATTTTTAAAGTACCCAAACCGTTGACGACAAAGGGAATAGGAGTGGATCAAATTCCTGCTCCAATCCGAAATAGTAAAATATTGACAGGTAATGACCTTGGTATTCTTGGCAATGTAGAACAGCTGCCTGCCAAAGGTTCTTTGGATGAGGTAATAGAATATGCCAGCACAGATGAAGTTCATGCACAGGCACAGCAATTGCTACACAAAGGCAAAGTGGAGTCTGCATGGAGACTCTTGCTCACTTACCATTATGGATAAATAAGGATAAGGTTTTAATCCCTGTACAAAACAGCTTTCACCGCGCGCACACTTCTCTCCACATTAGGCAGAATGGCTTCAATCAAGGTAGGTGCATAGGGTAGCGGAACATCCAAGCTATTGATTCTATGGATAGGTGCATCCAGGTAATCAAATGCGTGCTTTTGTATGTGATAAGTAATCTCTGAAGAGATAGCAGCCAAAGGCCATGCCTCTTCAATAATTACGAGTCTATTCGTTTTCTTTACCGACTCTACCACCGTGGTATAGTCAATAGGGCGAACCGATCTTAGATCGATCACCTCAGCAGAGATACCTTCCTTTTGCAATTCTTCGGCAGTGCTTAATGCTACCTTCACGAACTTACCAAAAGAGACAATGGTCACGTCTGCTCCTTCCCTCTTGATATCCGCTGAGCCTATTGGAATAAGATACTCCTCCGCAGGCACAGGGCCCTTATCAGCATACATCAGCTCAGATTCCATAAAAATAACAGGGTCATTATCCCGGATGGCTGTTTTAAGCAAGCCCTTGGCATCGTATGGATTGGATGGAATTACAACTTTAAGACCAGGACAGTTGGCATACCAGCTTTCAAAATTTTGAGAATGTTGTGAGCTAAGCATACCTGCATTACCCGTAGGGCCTCTAAACACCATAGGCACATTAAATTGCCCTCCCGACATGGACATCATCTTTGCCGCTGCGTTCACCACTTGATCAATGGCTACTAATGAGAAGTTAAAAGTCATGAATTCGATAATAGGACGGGTTCCGTTCATGGCTGCCCCTACACCTACACCTGTAAACCCTAATTCTGAAATAGGGGTGTCAATCACACGCTTAGATCCGAATTCAGCTAACATACCTTGGCTTACTTTGTAGGCCCCGTTGTATTCAGCTACCTCTTCACCCATAAGGAAGACATTTTCATCTCTTCTCATCTCTTCACTCATTGCTTCGCGCAAGGCTTCTCTAAACTGAATTTCTCTCATGGTGTTTTAAAAAATAAGTTTAATTACCTGCTTTTCTCAGGTCGTGCAAAGGTAGTCATACTGAGTAATTGGATGAAGTGAATGATCGTTTTTTCCATCAAAGGCTGACAATAAAAAAACCCCTCCTGCAATGCAGAAGGGGTTTCTGTGGAATTATGTACCTGTTACTTCAGCGCGTTTCTAAAAGCGTCAGTAGTAGCAAATGCTGCAAATTCAAGGTCTGTCAATGCTTTGTCTTTCAAGCTTGGATCAATTCTTACTGCACTGGTAAGGCTGGCAGCCACACCATCAGCATTTCCAGAACGAGCCGCTGCAACTGCAGCACCGTAGTAGGCAATGGCCATGTTGCTGTTCTTTCTAGATGCTTCTGCAAAAGAGGTAGAAGCATTAGCAAAGTCCTTATTTAGTAACTGAGCAAGACCTTTATTGAACAGGTTAATATCGGTATCCAAAGCTGAAGATTCAGAGCGTACTGCGTCTGCATACTTAGCCATGTAGATTTCACATGCGCCTTTCACACCGTTTACACCGCGAGAAACATCTCCACTTGCGCCATTCAATGCTTTTGAAGCGTGACTAGCCGCTTTGTATGGATTGCCTTGCATCAATGAAACAGAAGCAAGGTTTGCGTGAACTTCAGGTGTTTCTTTTAGTCTGGCTGCAATTTCTAATTGAGCTGCTGCTTTGCTTGTCATATCGGCAAGTTTAGAGTTGTCTGCAATTGCCATAGCAATGTAAACAGCGCCTAAGTTGTTATGTGCATTCCAGTAGCTGCCTTTCTTAGTGGCTGCAGTGTAGATGGCAGCTTTTTCATCAAGTGATGGGGTAAGTGTAGCTGCATACATCATTTCTTCGAAAGAAAGTGTGTCAGCCTTCATTTGACCTTGAGTGATTTGCTTGGCCAATACTGAAATCTCAGCATCTGTCTTCTTTTCTTTGATAGTAAGAATCTCGGTTTTAGCAGTTCTCAAACCTGGATATACATCTTTGAATACCTTACGGTAAGTAGGGAGTTTTCTTAACTGTCTCTCCTGATCTACGAAAGTACCTCCGCTATTCACGATGTTAAGATAAGCAGACTTTTCATCAGAAGTGATTCCGTCATAGGATGCCAAAGCTGTTTTAAACTCAGCCCAGTCTTCAACCACTGGCTTAAGGATAAAATTGATGCCATCGGCCATTCCCTGGTAATCGTATTTTTTCATCTGCGCGCGATAGTATTTTTCAATAGCAGCGGCACGGTCTTGAGAAAGACGTGTGTTGATGCGCTCAGCACCTTCTGGGGAGTGGGTACCTGTGATGGATACGGTTTTTGTTACGTTTTTAGAAGCGATAAAAGCATCTAACTGCTTTCCCTTGTCACTTTTAATTTCAGAGGGACGAAGCACTGATCTTCCTTGTTGGAAAATGAAGTCAGGGATGATTACAGGAACAATTTCTTCCTGGTTGTTGTACCCATGATTTGCAAATGCAGCATAATAGGAGTTTTGAACCAATTTTGAAGTGGTGATAATGCCTGTAGCAACAGGCATACGAGGAGTAGTTTTGGTCTTAGCGCCTTTAACGGCTACACCTTCTACTTCTAATGTTCCAGTCTTATAAGCAGGCTGGTAGGGGAAAGAGAAAGATTTGGTTGCTTTGGGCTCTTCCGTCTTGGCATTTGGATAGTCCTCCGCCTTGAATGTAATAGGATCCATTGCAACTTCACTGTCACCATATTTATAGAAGGTGTTCAGGTTATAGGCAGTTCCCTTTTTTAACATTTTGACAGGTAAATTGGCTGCCATTTCAAAGTCAACGGTATCCTTATGAACCTCTAAAGGGTTCGGAGTGACAGTTAAATTTTGTTTCTTAGACATCTTAATCATGCTAGGAAGCGTACACCCTGTGAAGGATAACGTCCCGATGATCAAGAATGCATACACAAATTTTCTCATGGATTTTTGTTTAAAGTTTCTACAAGCGAGTTGCAAAGGTATGTTTATCGATATTTTTTTGCAATTATACTCATAAAAATAAGATTTTGGCCCCTTACAGTAGGGTTTTAACCGCTTATATTTGTGGATTGTTCTTAATGTCGATAAAAGGCCTTTTACTCAGGTAAATGGTTTGGTTTCAAAAAAAAGGAGGTAATTTATGATGGGCGAATTGGTAAAACGAATCCAACATTTTTTCGAAAAGTATGCTTTTGGAGTATGTACCCGGCTGGGAGAGAAACTCGGCATAGCCACCTCAAGCATTCGATTGTTCTTTATCTATGTTTCTTTTCTCACTTTGGGCTCTCCAATAATTATCTATCTCGTGCTGGCTTTTGTGATGAATATAAGAAGGCACCTGAGAAGGAGAAGCACTATTTGGGACTATTAGCCCAAACTTTGTAGGAAAAGAACTGTCATTCTCAAATGACGATTTAGGGATTGGTCCTCAGGTCGCTGAATTTGCGCGTCCTCTTTAAGTGATAGTCAAAGAGGATTGCCCCTGGGTAGATTTGCCTGGCCTTATAAGGGAGCTTGAACGGCCGCTTGGAAGTGAGGTAGAAAAAGTGAATAAGCACGTATAAGTGGGCTTTGGCCACCGCCAGAAAATCCCTGCCTTGTCCTAAAAATAAAAATTTGATTGCGGCTACCCAATCCAAACCAATCCGGATTGGCAACCTCACCAGTAACTGACTGGCGCTTAGGTTTTTAATGAGTAGAATAATCCCATTTCTGAAATTGTAATAAGTTTTTCTCGGGTTAGACTTGTTCAGTGTTGCGCCACCTACATGGTATACCGTAGATTTTCCACAATACATCATCTTATGACCAGCTCTATTCATTCTCCAGCACAAATCTATTTCTTCCATGTGTGCAAAAAATGTTTCATCCAGGCCGCCCATGGAGTGATATAACCCAGAACGTACCACCATGCAAGCGCCTGAAGTCCAGAAAACAGGGATGGTATCATCATACTGTCCCAAATCATCTTCTATCGTATCGAAAATACGTCCGCGGCAAAATGGATATCCTAGTAAATCAATAAATCCACCTCCGGCCCCCGCATACTCAAATTGCTGTTTGTTGTTATAAGACAAAATCTTTGGTTGTGCGGCACCAATAGAAGGGTCATTGTCCAGTAGGGCAATTATAGGCTCCAGCCATTGACTTGTTACCTCTACATCTGAGTTGAGTAGCACATAGTAATCTGCTGTGATCTGTTTAGCTGTGATCTGTTTAAAGGCAAAGTTATAACCTCCACAGAATCCAAGGTTGGTGGAAATGGGAATTAATAATACCTGAGGAAATGCCTGTTGAAGAAATGCTTGCGAACCGTCTGCTGAGTTATTGTCGGCTACTACAATCTGTGCGTCTCCACTAAACTGGAGTACAGCAGGAAGAAACTTTTCAAGAAGCTCTTTGCCATTGTAATTAAGAATGACAACGGCAACCTTACTCATCCCATGAAACTGCTAAGATCCATTCCTGGTATGTTAGGAATTAAGCCTTCTGTACTTTTCTTTATTTCCTCCCTTGCCAGTATTTCGACCTCTTCCATGGCTTTGTTAATGGCAGCTATGCAAAGATCCTGTATAAGAATTTTGTCGTCTGCTTTTAAGATGGTGGGGTCGATATCTAATTCGATGAGTTGCTTTTTCCCGTTCACAGTTGCCTTCACCATCCCGCCTCCAGACTCACCCGTAGCTTTTACATGCACCAGATTGTCCTGGGCTTCCTTCATGCGGGCTTGCACTTCTTTCATTTTGCCCATCATTTTCATCATGTCCAACATCGCTTGTTCTGTTTTGTTTGAAGATGCAAATTTAGGATAATTTTTACTGGCCAGAGAATATGAATAACAGCGTCTATAAACTCTAGCTTACTGATTACCAAATCACCGATTCCTTCTTAACACCGCTACTGTCCCAGTTTCTTTATAGGTACGTCCCGCCAAATCTGTTACTTGTGCTGACCACACATAGGCGTCTTCTGCTACGGGTTTCCCATTGAACGTACCATCCCAGGTGTCGTCTTTTTTGTTGCTATTGAATATGAGTTCGCCCCACCGATTGAAGATGGACAATTCTATTTTTACGATGAACTGGCCTTTTACAAAAAAGAGGTCGTTGAGCTTATCTCCATTGGGACTAAAAGCGGTAGGATAGAATATTTTAGAATCTTTAGTAAAGCCAATGGAGTTTGAGACAGAGGCTTTGATGCCACCTTCAATGGCATTGGCTCTAATTCGATAGTTTAGGTATTGGTGGTTGGGGTCTGCTTCATCATCAATGAAGGTATTGCTGACGCCTACATTAACAGATTTAATCAGCTTGTCCTGTATATCAAATTTATCAACAATGTATTCGAGTACCCCATTGTTCCAACCTTCATAGTCCGTCCACTTCAAAGAAATGATGTTGTCATCCATGGTGCCCGTCATGCGTATGGGATTGATAATAATTCCTTCCGGACTTTTGTTACCGCACTCATCGGTATAGTCGATGCGATAGGTAAAACTGCTTTCTGATAAATAGGCCTTATGGAGAAACTTAGTAGTAGTAGAAGTGCCGAAGTTGCCAAAAGTTTGCCCATCATTGGCAATAAGAATGTTGTACTTGGCAGGCGCACTTGCTGGATCCTGTATCCATTCTATGTCAAGCCCTTGTGGAGTTACCACACTACTTGCATTGTTGATGGCGGGGGGTGTAGCAACTTTGAACGACTCACCACAAAACTGAAGCGACTCACTTGTCACTCCGCCAGCATATCGGTTAATTACTCGGTAGCAATAGTTGGTTTTACACTCAATGTCAATATCGTCAAAGCCGGTAGGTGCGCCTGGTATGACCGTGTGGGTGGCGCCATCCCTTTCTACTTCTATATTCTGTATGCCGACATTGGCAGTGGTCCAGCTTAGTTTGTTGACTCCGCTTTGAATGTTTAAATCAAATTTTGGACTGCAAATCACATTAGAGTAATTATTAAGTCCATTACAAATATCGTAGGCGCCAAGTCGAAAGCAGTAATAGTTTGCTTCCGCGTTTAGGTTGCTAACCGTAAAAGTGGCAGTATCGTATAGCGTGGCCAATTGTTGAAAAGGCCCTGCGCTATTCACAGCAATTTCCAGACGATACTGAATGTGGGGCTGCGTGATAAAGTCCAATTTTATCTGCGACTTGTCCAAGGTGGTAAGTTTGTTGATCGTAGGTGCCGGAAGGGATGCGAGTGCATTAAAAGTTTGCACTTTAGAGTCACAGTTATCAGCAGAATTAAGGTTGAGCCCTCTTACAGAAATGGATTTATTACCGGGAGTGGCATAGTCATGAAATGCGGTAGCATTATTTCCACTGGGAATAATTGTTTCCGGGATACCGTCATTGTCAAAGTCAATCACTAATTGCTGATAACTTTTTTCCAGCACTTTAATAGTCACATCCGAGTTGGCGCAGGAGTAAATCTCAAAGTCAGGTTCGGTATTTTTTACCACGGTAATAGTAATATTATCGGCACCCTGTCCCTGGTATAAAACCTGAAGATTATAAATCCCAGGGGCAGTGTACTGGAAAGTAAAAAGGTTGAGTGTTTGCTGTCCCTTTCCTTCAAAATCCATAGAACATGGATTGGCACCATTGCAATTGCCTGCAAGCAGATTGGTTAATGTAACTGTAAAGGGAGCGCAACCTTTGATTTGGTCAACCTGAAATCGTCCTAGTGTACTCGTATAGGGCTGTGCCATTGCAACACTTACCCATAAAAGCGCTCCAGCGATCAGTGCAACCCTTATCTTCACTTGTTGAGGTTAAATTCCTTGAGAAATTTTTCTGCCTTCACCATGTCATCGTGAAGCAGACGGTCTGTTTCTATAAACGGAACGATGGCCCTGAAAGTATCTACGAATTGTTCCAATGCAGGGGAGGTCTTCAAGGGTCTCCTGAATTCAAGCGCCTGGGCCGCGGTGATCAATTCAATGGCCAGGATAGAATAAAGATTGTTTACCACCCGATACAATTTAGTAGCGGCATTGGCCCCCATACTTACATGATCCTCTTGTCCATTGGAAGAGACAATAGAATCTACAGAAGCGGGGGAGCTGAGTTGTTTGTTCTGACTTACTAAAGAGGCTGCAGTATACTGTGGTATCATCAATCCCGAATTGATACCTGGATTGGCCACAAGGTAATTGGGCAGGTCGCGTGATCCTGAGATCAGCTGGTAGGTTCTTCTTTCAGAAATACTCCCCAATTCTGCCAAAGCGATGGATAAAAAATCCATAGCGAGGGCAAGCGGCTGACCATGAAAGTTGCCGGCAGAAATGATCCTGTCTTCTTCAGGGAAGCAGTTGGGATTATCTGTGACGCTGTTTATTTCTGTTAAGAATGTTTGTGCGACAAAACCAATCACATCATCCGTTGCACCATGTACCTGGGGGATGCACCGAAAGGAATAGGGATCTTGTACATGCTTTTTAGGTTGGGAGATAATGCCGCTACCTGTTAATATTCTCTTCACCTCCTGGGCCACGCGTACCTGACCTTTGTGGGGTCGGATGGCGTGCACCAGTTCATCAAACGGCTCAATGCGACCATCAAAACTATCGAGTGACAATGCGCCAATAAGGTTGGCCAGACTTAGCAGACGTTGTGCGTGCAAAGTAGACCACACCCCATAAGCACTCATAAATTGTGTGCCGTTCAATAAGGCCAGCCCTTCCTTGGCTTTGAATGCGATAGGAGACAAGCCCAATTCTTTTAGCAAGTCACTACCCGAATATCTTTTGTTTTTATAAAGCACCTCGCCATAACCAATCAACGGAAGGGTAAGATGTGCCAAGGGTGCAAGGTCACCGGAAGCACCCAGCGACCCCATTTCATATACAATGGGCAACGCGTGATGGTTGTATAAGGCAACCAGGTGTTCCACGGTTTCAAGCTGTACACCAGAGTAGCCATAGGCCAGCGACTGTACTTTTAGCAAAAGCATGAGGTGAACTATTTCAGAGGGCACTTCTGGGCCAGCACCACATGCATGCGACATGACAAGATTCTTCTGTAGTTTGCCTAGCTCCTCTGTCGGGATGTTTTTGCTGTAAAGCGATCCAAAGCCTGTGTTGATTCCATACACGGGTGTAGTCGACTCACTTACCTTCTTATCCAGATAGTTGCGGCAGGTAGTTATTTTTGATACTGCCTCTTCTGATAATTTGATTTGACCATTTAATACCTCGCCTACCTCAGGGAGTGTGAGTGTTTTTGTAGAGATGGAATGCGTCTTGCTCAAATCAGAATTGAATTAGGATTTCATCCAGTGTCAAAGGCTGCTGCTCACCGGTTTTCATATTTTTAAAAGTAAGAACTCCGCTCTTCATTTCATCCGAACCGATAACAATAACATAGGGAATCTTCTTCTTATTGGCATAGTCCAATTGCTTTTTAAGCTTGCTGATGTCAGGGTAAATCTCTGAAGCTATCCCATCGCTTCTAAGCGCTTTCAGTGCCTTCAATCCATAAAGCATTGCCTTCTCATCAAAATGAGCAATGAGCACCTTCGATGATTGCTCGGTGTCCTCAGGGAATAAATTCAGCTCATCCATGGCATCGTAAAGTCTATCTACACCAAAAGAAAACCCTACCCCAGAGACACCTTCCAGTCCGAATACTCCGGTAAGGTTATCATAGCGACCACCACCACTCACACTGCCAATGCCCACATTATTGATCTTCACTTCAAAGATGGCACCCGTGTAATAGCTCAGCCCTCTTGCCAATGCAATATCCAATTCAAACGAATCGGCAGCGAGATCAAATTTAGAGAGTAGCTCAATGATGTGTTTAATGTCGTGGACGCCCTTCGTTCCTTTTTCGGATTGCTCCAACTTGTTTTTAAGTAATTCTATTTTCTCCAGGTTAGACCCCTTGAAATTGAGGATATCAAAGATCCGGTCAATGCTCCCTTCTTTAAACCCTTTGCTGCTCAGCTCTTCTTTTACCTTTTCCTCACCAATCTTATCCAACTTGTCAATGGCGACAAACAAGGAGGATTCGTTCCCTTTGGCTTCGGCAATTTCTGCCAAGCCGGTAAGAATACCCCTGTGGTTGATCTTTATAGAGAAATCTTCAATGCCCAACCCTTTGCACACCTCTTTGATCATCAGCACTATCTCCGCTTCGCAAAGCAGGGAGTCGGTGCCAATCACATCGGCATCGCATTGGTAAAATTCGCGGTACCTTCCTTTTTGGGGCCGATCGGCACGCCATACGGGCTGTATCTGGAAACGTTTGAAGGGAAAGGTGACCTCGTGGCGGTTCATCACCACATAGCGGGCAAAAGGTACGGTGAGATCGTACTTGAGGCCTTTTTCGGAAATATCGAAGGTGATTCCTTTTGAATCCCGAGCCTTCAACTTGTCCTCATCCGCATTCTTTAGGTAATCACCGGAATTGAGCACTTTAAATAGGAGTTGATCTCCCTCTTCTCCATATTTCCCCGTAAGGGTGGAAAGGTTTTCCATGGCGGGGGTCTCCAGTTGCTGGAAGCCATACTTCTGAAATACCCCTTTAATGGTGCTTAATATAAATTGACGCCTGGCCATGATGACTGGCCCGAAGTCGCGTGTTCCTTTAGGTAGAGTCGGTTTTTCCATTGCTATAAGCCAAAACTAACCATGATCGGGCTGATTTACATGATTTAAAGGCCGGATTAGCTTAAAATTATTTTTTAAGATTGATAGTTTCTGCTATTTTTGCGACCTCTTGCATTATAGCAGGGAATCACATTAAAAAAATTACCATCATGTCAATAACCAGATTGAAGAGAAAAGCAAGAAAAGACAAGGCTAAGTCTTCTCGCAGAAGGACCGAGTTGAAAGTTCAGAATTTTAAGCCTGTGATGAAGTCTATTGATATTGAAAAGATAAAAGAAGAATTCAAGGCGAAGAAGTAATTTGAATTCAAAGACAATAGAAAAAGTCGACCCCACGGTTGACTTTTTTAGTTTTAGGCACTTCCATTAATCTATTATACTCCCTCGCTTTCCCAATTCAATCACCTGCATGTTTTTAATCTGAGCATCTATCAGCTCAAACCTTACAATCGTTTTTATGTGATGAAACCCATGATTTCCCGCAGCGCCAGGGTTTAGGTAGAGCATATTATCAAACTTCGGATCTCGTTGCGCCTTCATGATATGGGAATGGCCACAAATCAAAAGATCAGGAGGGTGACGGAGTAGTTGATTTTTGATTCTGTCATTGTAGCGCGGGGGCGTGCCAGCAATGTGGGTAATCCAAACTTCCACTCCTTCACAGGTAAACATCCAGTCTTCAGGAAAGCGATTGTACACGGAGGCACTGTCGATATTGCCAAACACGGCACGTACCGGTTTGAATTTTTCCAGTGTTTCGATTACAGCGACATCACCAATGTCTCCAGCATGCCATATTTCATCTACTTCTTTGAAGTACTCAAATACTTTAGGGTCGAGATAACCGTGGGTGTCGGAGAGGAGGCCTATTTTCATGTCTGCGTCAAAACTACCAAAGTCTTATCTTTTAAGTGCTAATTAAAATACATGAGCGACTTTTGGCTTTATGATGAAGTTGTAAATGGTAAGTATGAAACTCAGGGTTGGGTAATGATTAACTGGAGTTACGCAAAAATGCAATTTAACCACAAAGATCACGGAGGTAGAACACAGAGCTACACAAAGAAAAGCCTCCGTGTTTACTCTGTGTGCACTTTTCTCTGTATATTCTCAGTGGTAAAAAATTGTTTTACGCAACTCCAATGATTAATAAGAGTGTGGTAATTTTATGTAGTTAACTACTAATTCTTCACCAAACGAACAGTACGCAATTGTTGCCCATCAAATATTCGAACTAAGTATATGCCAGAAGGTTGATTGACGAGCGATATCTGTGTGTCGCTACCAGTGTTAATCGTGAATTGTACCTTTTGCCCTAGATTATTAAATACCTGAACTTGCTCTTCAGTCAGCCGCATTTGAGGGATTGTGAATATTCCTGTAGAAGGATTAGGAAATACCTGTATTGTTGAGGCGCCCTCATAATGTACAGCTACAATAGGGGAGTAATCCACCTGTCCATCAAAGTCTGTTTGTTTTAAACGATAATAAGAAACCCCCTGAATGGGCTGGTTGTCGTATCGCAGATATTGAATGGGTTCGTTGGAGTTTCCAGCACCTTTAATCTTATCAATTTCTGTCCAATCTTCAGGACCCGTGGATCGTTGAATTTGAAAGAAATCGTTATTGATTTCTGTAGCTGTCTTCCATTCAAGCAGGATTGCATCAGCTTGGGGGGTGGCTTTGAAGGACACCAGTTTTACGGGCAGTGGACTGCCTAGATTGGTGTTACCCAAAGTGAAACGATCTCCATTTTGAAAGTTAACCCCAGAGAATACCACCTTGTTGTTGGAGTATGAACCTACAATTGGCGTCACGTCATTGTCGGCAAATCCATCTCCATCACGATCAATGAGCAACAATAAGTTAGAGCCGAGAAAGGAGCCAGCCAACATACTTACATCGAACGAAACGGATACATTTCCCACATCCCCTGTCTCACTCACCGCCCATATTCTGTTGAGCCGCTCTTGTATGATTGTTCCATCCACAGCGGTACCTACTGCAGTGGTGGAGCTATTGTAGATAGCATTATTATGTCCCCACATCAAGAATTCTCCATCTCCGAGATCCCTTGGGTGCCACATGCGAACTACCCCGGTGCCTTTTGCATCTCTATGGTAAGACCCATCAGCAGCCTGCCCCACACCGGCTACTTCATGATCGAAGTCTGTACCTGTGTTGTCCATGGTGTACACATCGTTGAGGGTAAGTGCAAAATTGTATTTGGCGGCCAGGTAATTATTAATGAGTATCACTTGTGCGGCATTGGTTACTTTGCTGTACATGATCACCTCACCAATACGCCCAAGGAAATAGAAATTGGGGCCTGCTTCATTTTGTCCTGCGCCTACGCGGGTATTCGTTGTGTTGTTGAATACAAATGTTGGTGTTGCTGTTACCGCAGCTCCATTTTGAATGGAGAGGGATTTGCTATTGGCTGTAGCATCATAGGTAAACGCCTGTGAAGCCCAGGTGCCAGCGGTGCTGCTGGCATTAAGTTGATCCCATCCGGTTCCCTTTCCATTCCAGAAGGTCCAGGTGTCGCTGTTAGGTATACTGTAGAGCATGTAACCCCCGGTAGGACTTGCTTTTCTGCTAGATATCACTGTTTTATAGGCTGTTGAGTGGGTCACATTATTGGCAGAGAACACAGAGAAATTGGCCGGATTTAATGCGGCAGTATAGGCGCGTTGAAAGTAATGAGAGGTACCATTGAAATCAAGTACTGAGTAGCTATTTACAGCATTGGTTTTGAAGACAGCTCCATTCCCAACTGTAAAATCATAGTGTATCCAGATAGGTCAGTCCATGAAGTAATGGTGGCATCATTGGCACCGCTTAGTTTTGTAGCATCCAACCACAGTACCAAGGAGGTGGTTCCGTCAGTGGCACCCACTCCTGCTGGGCCCGTGTTGCCCAAGATCACAGAGCCTGTTCCTATAGTAGGGAATGTTCCAGCGCAGCCTGCTCCTATACAACTGATAGTAAATGATGAACAAACCTGATTAATGGTGCCACTGTTTGAAAACGTGATGGTGCTTCCTGCTCCATTTTGCAAAATGGTAGAGCCGGTACCACATAAGGTGGCATCTGTATGATCAATAATGATGTCGTCAGATGAAGTAGAGTTGGTGTTGATGATGGTAATGCTATTGCCCGTTAATACAATATCATCCAATGTGCTGAGGATAGAACCTGCCTCTGCCTCCAGATAGCCTGTATTCACGAGACTCGATCCTGTAGTGAGTGTTCCACCGCTGGCAATCTCTGTATAGCCTCCGATCATCGTTTCTATGCCAGTTATTGATAGGGTGCCCTCAATGCGAATGTCTCCTGTTTGATAGAACATGGAAATGTTGGAGGCAACGAAAGGGCCAATATTGCTTTTCCCGAGATCATCGGGTTTCATGCCTGCATAGCCATTGTCTGCTACATTATCTACTGTAATTGTATGTCCTGCATGGATTACCACGTTGTCTCCTCTACCTGGAAACACACCTGCTGGTAGTGCGCCAGTCGAGCCATCCGAGCTCAGGCTCCAGGAGGTATTGGCTTCCCATGTGCCACTGGCAATAGAGTAGTAGGTGTTGACCACATCGGTGCTCAGGGTGAAGCGGGTGCCATTGGCTATTTGTGTAACCCCTGCAAACTGATAGATATTTCCGCTCACATGGGTAGCCCCGGCAATGGGTGTTTCGTCAGCAAATGAATTGTCATTGTTTGTGTCTACCAGCAGACGAAGGTCTGCAGGGGTAATGGTACCAAATCCCGTAAGGTCAAAACGAATATCTATTGCTCCAACGTCCACAGCAGTTCCTGAAGCATTCACTTCGTTCACCCGCCATACCCTGGAAAGTCTTGAGACGATTCCGGTAGGAACATCCGTGGTGGTTAATGTGGTTTTTGGTTGTCCATCGTGCCCCCAAAATAGAAACTTATTATTGGTAAGATTAGTAGGGTTAAGAATACGTACGATGCCGGTTCCCTGTGCATCGTTGTGAAGGTTGGAGGCATCTATTCTACCAATACTCGCCACATCAAAATCATAATCGCCATTGGCTGGATCGTCCATGGTGTATAAATCATTCGCGCCCAATGTTACATTGTACTTGGCGGCCAGATAGTTTTGAACAATGATCATCTGTGCATCATTGAGTGCGGTGTAATACACAATCATTTCACCCACATCTGCTGTGGGAAATTCGCCACCACCGCTATATTTTCCTGAGAAGAAAGTCTGTGTGGGCAGTGCACTATTTGCTGAGTTGCGTTGGGCATTGACACCTCCATTGAGATAGGTCTGCATGCCATTGGTCGTGTTTCTTCTATAGCGCGCCCCGCCTATATTATTAGTACTTGCCACAAGGCCACTGGCTACACCTCCTCCTGTGCCTCCGTCACTGGAAGAAATAAATACCTTAGAAGCGCTCCATGGATAGACAACAAATGTTCCGTCAGAGTTCTGAAACCTGATTAGCGACTGATATTCGGTTCCGTTTGCCACTACAAAAAAAGTAATGTTGTCAACACCCGGCCCGGAAAACGAGGAGGTGAAGAATTGTGAACTGGAACCTGTATAACGAATTATTGGTCTACCATTTAATGCAGCAGAGGTAGCAGTCGTAGGTCTGTTCCCCGCTGTTGCTTGAGAAAGATTATTTCCATATCCGGATTGGTCCCCCCAAGCACTCACCACGCCTCCCGAGGAAGTTACTCCTGTATCACCTCTCCACCACGCATGCAAAGTGGAAGCGCCATCGGCTGCGCCAACCCCGCCTGGGCCAGTTTGAGAGTAGCCAACCTGGGGAAATAGGCAGCAAGCCCATGCCAACAGAATTAATTTTAGTGATTTGATGCTTAAGCCCAAATTGGGTAGAGAAGTCATCTTCATACAGCCTGGAATTAACAAACAATTTAATCTTTAAAGGTACAGCCTTTTTACTACCATGCGGGTAAGGTAGTTGTACTATTTTTCTGATAGTAGTAATATAACATGGCGCCTGACTGAGTAAAATGGGGACATAGTACCGCAGATTCAGGGGATGGTAGCGCAGCATCAGGACATGGCACCGTAGGTTCAGCGTCTGACTGCGTAGGTAGAAAAGATGACAGCGCATTTTCTGCGACTGACTGCGCACAAACAAAACCTGTCACCGAAACTTCCGCGGATGACACCGTACCTCCAAGACCTGACAGCGTAGCTTCTGCGTATGACACCGTCAGTTTAGGACCTACCACCGAGGATTTGACACTGATTGACCGGTCGTTCTGATGCTTTAAAAAAAAAGTTAAAATATTTTAGAAGATTTTTCTGAATTATGAAACCTTTTGATTAAGGAATTCCGTATTAAAAGTATGTATAACAATGTAAACTTTTACAAGTCATGTCACATGTAAAAAACGCAGACGTCTACTCTAGGTTAGTAGGAACATGCACCGGGCCTGCCTGCGGTAGGCAGGTACGGAGGTAAGTATAACCCCGGTCGCCAGACCCTCCAGCTTAAAGCAATGAGAGCTTTACTCACAGAAGTACAAAGTTCATTGCAAGATGTTTCACAAAAACGGAATGCCCTGAGTGGTGTTACCAACGAAAGGACAAAGGCGCACAAAGACCTTGACCCTCTCATCGGTCGGATCATTGGCACTTTTAAGTCTTCGCAGATTGCTGGCGATACGCTTGCCAATGTTCGCTACTACACCCGTCTGGTCAACGGGAGAATGAAAGCGGGCAGTAACAGGCCTGCAGTAGCCAGTGAGAACAATGAGGTGGAGTCGTTGATCAAACGCCCGCAGACGCAGCAAAGTTATGTGGTCAAAGCCTTCAACTTTATGCGGTTGGCGCAGTTGATCGAGAAGGTTCCAGGCTATGCGACTGCTGCTGCGGATCTGCAACCTGCTGCCTTGATGAAAGAGGCGGAGAGGCTGATGGCGCTCAATGTGTCTTGGTCCGATGCAAAAGTAGCACTCGTCAATGCACGCATCCAACGCGATACCTTGTTGTACAAAGGTGTTGATTCGTTGGTTAGCAATGCGATGGCAGTCAAAAACTACTTACGCGTGGAATTTGGACCTCAAAGTCTACAGGCCGCACAACTGTCTGAACTAAGTTTCACTAAACGTAAAATCAGATGAACACTTTCGTAAACAATTGAAAAACCCTTGTATGCATCATACGAGGGTTTTTTGTTTTAGAGAGTCGTCACTTACTCCGGGAAAGGCTCAAATCAAATTGAATTCCTGCATAGTAATTTCGCCCAGCAGCGGCATTGAAATAACGCCCTCCAAATGCATTTAAGTCATTACCCAAGCTATAGACTTCGTCTAGTAAATTATCGCCACCTACAAAGAAATTGATTGGCATCCCCGCAATGAAGGACGACTTATATCCCAGTCGGCTTCCAAGCAATGTATAGGAATTGGCAAACACACTATTCGCATCATCCAGTGGCATCGAAGAAGTATAGTTTACAGTAAGGTGCCAGTAAAAGCCTTTTTGAAATTCCATGTCCAACCCACCTGTTAGGATTTCCCCTGGAACTCCAGTGAGGGCATTACCACCATAGAAGTCGCTGCCCTTCACGTAGTCTACAAATTTGTAATCATTCAAAGTTACACCTGTCCAGATTTTAAAGTGGGTAAAAACAGAAGGGTGAATGGAAGGTTGCCAGTGGAGCAGTACCTCTATTCCATTTTGGTCTGTGGCACCAGCATTCACAAAATAATCCGCCCCATCGTCTGCTCTTCGCACTACAATGGTTTGATCCAAGGCAAAATGATAGACTGCCGCATCTACAAAGAACTTTCTATTCAGGAAATAACCGCGCGTTCCTATTTCAAATTGTACTCCTTTTTCAGCTTCTAAGGAGTTGTTAAATATTCCATTCGAAGGTATTACTTCTGCGAGGGTAGGGGGAGCAAATCCCCAACTGATATTGCCGTAAGCAGAGAGGGCCTTATTAATTTTTTTCAATACGGCCAAACGGGGGGCCACAATGGGGTCGTATGAAACTTGTTGTTGCTGTACCGGATCGTTGGAGAGTGCTAGTAATTTATAACCTACCCAGTTTACACTTAACCCACCTGTTAGAATCCAGTCCTTCTTAGTAAATTCTCCTTGACCAAATACGTTGTATTGAAGTGTTTTCACTTCATCATCACCAAGCAGCGCACCTGGAAAGCCCTGTAGGTTTTGATAATTTTTTATGGGAGAGAAGCCACTCATCAATTCACCACCGCCAATAAGTTTGGCCTGCCAATCGCCCAAATTAAAAGTAAAGTCTGTTACTGATCGCACGCCATGATTTTGCTCGCTTCTGCGCTCATAGTTGCGGATGGATGGGTTTTCGAACTGCACAAAGTTTCCATAAACACCGGTGCGGTTATGCACTTGTGGAGTGAACTGATATTGATTGGAGATTCCTGTATAAAAAGATTTGAGGGAAACACCGGCATTGGCGACAATGGCGCTGGGCTGGAAAGCACTTCCCGTACGTGCCTGTCGAGGGTCAGCATCATATTCAGCCTGGGTAAGGCCACCTGGAGTTTGATAGTATAAGTCGGTATAGAAAATGGCGGCTTCCAACTCCTCCTTATCGGAGACAGAAAGCCGGTGGGTGCTGATGAATTGATCGCTAACCATACGCGTTTGTTCGCGGTAGCCATCGGATTGCTGGTGTTGATAGCTCAGATAATGGGTACTGTTCTCCTCGCCAGCTTGCAGTGCTATCTGATAATTTCTTTGACCATAGCTTCCTTCTAGCCATCCACCTGTAAGCTTTTTTTGCATGACTGGTTCTGGCGACTTCAACAAGATCACACCGCCTGTGCCAGATCCATATACACTGGAACCTGGGCCTTTGATAATTTCAATCTGATCAATAGCATTGGCATCGAATTGATTCAGATAAGTATTTCCTCCCGCATCAGTTACAGGGAGTTCGTTCCAATAGACTTTTACATTGCGCACACCAAAAGGCGACCGCAACGAGCTACCGCGAATAGAAAACCGATAACTCCCCGGTGAGCGTTCTTCCATGCGAATGCCAGGAAGCGTATTTACTGCTGAAACAATTGAAGTGTTGCTGAATCGTGTCAGGTCAGTATTTAGTACGAGCCCTACGGAAGCGGGCACTTCAAGCAATGGACGATCTGATTCATAAGATCGGATAACGACCTCAGGTAAGACCCGAACTGTATCCTGCTTTTGGCCAAATACCGGAAATGTGAAAGGAAGCAGAAGTATTACCCAAAGACATTTCATAGATTAAAAGTAGTGAGATGATGTGCATAATTATAAGGAAGTTATACCAATGGTGGGCGCAGAAAGAATGCAAAGTGCTATTACAGCTTCTCCGTCAATACCCCCACCATCGTTTCAATGCCCTCGAAGAAATTACCTACCCGTATGTTTTCATTCGGACTGTGAATGCTGTTGTCGGGATTGGGAATGCGCACGGAAACAGCAGGAATATTAAGTGTCTTAATGAAGGGTGCAATCGGTTGAGATCCACCTGTAGTTATCATTTTCACAAATTGATCTCCAAACATCTTTTGGTGAGCGCGCGAAAGCCACTCACCTAGTTCTGTGTTGAGGTTAGTTCGAAACGGTTCTGATCCTAATTTGTATGCCATGGAAGCTAGCTTTGGATATTTGGCCCGCTCGCTATCTGTAGGTTCACCCTCCACCAAATGAAACCCCTCATCTTCAATGTACTTTTTAAGTAGCCTTATCTGCCTCTCACCCGGTGTCTCGACTACCAAACGCATGTCTATTTCGGCAATGGCTTCTTCGGGTATGATGGTGCGCACTTCTTTTCCTACCCAGGCTGCGCGAATGCCTCTCACATTAAGACTTGGGTATTGCATGGCCTCCTGATAGGTAGCGCCAATGCCCTCTGGTTTGGCAATGCCCAGGGTGCTGTTTATTTCTGTTTCATCTTCGGGTATACTGTTCAATGCTTTTTTGTCTGCCTCGCTTAGGTGGATGCCTTCATAAAACCCGGGAAGTGTTACTCTTCCTTCGTCATCTTTCAACCCAGCCAATAGTTTGGACATGGCAAACACAGGGTTGGGAGCATAGTTTCCATATTGGCCACTGTGCAAGGCATTCCTGGGTCCGTAAACTTTTATAGTGGCAGTGGCAATACCACGTGCGCCAAAACAAAGGGTTGGTAAATTGGACACGTGCCGGGTGCCGTCCATGATCAGCACCATATCGGACTTTAGAAGTTCCTGATTGTTTTGCACTACCCAGGCCAGTTGAGGTGAGCTCAACTCTTCCTGAAGATCCATAATCACTTTGATATTGAAATTGGGTTTTACTTTATGTTTTTCGAGAATGGACAATGCTGTGAGAAAACACAAGGCCGGGCCTTTCGAATCGGAAGCAGAGCGGGCGTAGATGCGCCAATCAGGATTGAAGCTCTCGTTGAAGTTACTCCAGTCGATTTCCTGCCATTGGCCGTTCTTCTCTTCTTTCAACGCTGCCTTAAAGGGGCTTTCCTGATCCCAAGCGGAAGGGTCTACAGGTTGCCCATCTATTTGAAGGTAGAAGAGCACGGTTTTCCCTTTCTTTACGAATTGCTTCTCCGCGTACACATGAGGTGCGCCCGGTGTTTTTATCAACTGGGTTTTAAACCCCCGACTTTCAAATGCTTGGGTGATCCAATCCCTATTGGCATCGATTTGTTCGGGGTAGTGTCCGTCATTGGGTATCTGAAGAAACGAGCGAAAGTCAGCAACAGCTTTTATGAATTCACCTTTAGTTGCCTTTTCAATTTCAGGAACAGTTTTGAGTTGTGCTAAGGAAGTGATGGTCGGGAGTGATAACAGCAGTGTTGTGATAAGCAGGCGAGGGTACATGGTTGCTTCAGTTTTTAAGTTAACTTAAAAACAAGGTAAGCATAAGAGGGGCACCGGGGCAACGGGTATCTTTGTCTGGCTAATTGGCGGAAGTTTTGTCCTTCCTTCTTTTTTCATCCAAAGAAAACTTACCACTTCCAAAAACCATAAAAACGATAAGGCCTGCCAGCACAATCAGTGAGATTTCCAGCTCCATGTGATTGTCGAAGGAAAAGAATCCCTTGGGATAGTTTACAAATATCACTGCACCAATTAATATGGGCACCTGTATGAGGCTAACAATTCGGGTGTAAAGCCCGAAGAAAATAAGAGGTCCACCTAAGACGTGTGCAAAAATAATGTAATGGGCCACTGCCACTCCGCTGTACATCACGGCCATTCCCGCGGTGGTGCTCTCCAGGGACTCTATGTTGACCATAAAATCAAAGCCCCTGTAGGTAATGAAGATGCCAAGTGCGATTCTAAAAATATCCAACCAGCCTGGTCTGTGGGTATCCCCCCAACTCTCAATTTTAGTAACTAGGTTCATGCTACTATGGATTAATGAGATACAAAGTTTACTAAAAAATAAGCTAACAATCAAGGTGCTGAGGCTTGATATGACACCCTTTCTCTTTTATCGGGCTGAGCACCTCTCGGTTTGAAATTTGTTAAAAAAGTGCCATTTTCTTACGTAACTACCTTATAACCAACTCATTTTAAATGATTGTTGTGTTAATTGACTAGATTGGTATTCGTGTTTGCTTATAAATAGTCATAAAAAACACCTCAGCACTCGATTTTATGATTCAGCGATGATCATTCATCGAATGAATGTTTAATTAGGCGACATATTTGAGGATTCACTTTAAATGGCTATTATAAGTCCACTCGTAAAGTTAGGTTTGACATCCTTCAATAATTATTAATCTAAATCTGCTATGAAATTCACACTCTCCATTTTCATTTTACTCATCTCCTTCGGAGCCATGGCACAATTGCAAGCCGCAGAAGCACTGGAAAAAGACACCAAGACCCTTAGCGAACGGTATGCCGTAATGAAGAACAAATCGGAAACCTTCAATGAGTATAAAGTAATTAAAGAGTTCATTCTTGATGGAATGTGGAAATTAACCACAGATTCAATAAAAAAAGTACACAGCGACCTGGCTGAGGCAAAGGCTGAGTCCGTGCAACTTCAATTGAAACTGGATGCGGCAATGGCCGAGGTGAAGCACAAAGAAAACTCAATGGCGGAAGTAGAACATGCGGCTACGCACATCTCCGTGTTGGGCATGGATTTCAGCAAAAGCTTCTTTGTCGGCCTGGTTGGATTTGTGCTGTTGGGCATGATCCTCCTCATTGGTCTGGTTACTGGAAGATTAAAAATGATATACCAATCCCTCAAAGAGAAGATGGAAATGGAGAATATAATCAGCAAGGAATTTGAAAACTATAAGCGCAAAGCACTTGAAAAACAGATGAAGCTTTCCAGGGAACTTCAGAATGAACGTAACAAGATGGCTGAAATGGGAAGCTAATAGTAACGCGCTTAAGCTACTTTAATTAAGGAAGGGATTTGCATAGACTAATCCCTTTCTACATTATACGCCCTTGCCTGATTAGAGAGGCCATCCGGCTGCCTACAAATTAATCATTATTTTTATTGGATAGAGTTTGTAACCATTCTGCAAAGTAGTGGTTTCCCTGCATGAACCGATTCTGATTTTGGATAAGCTTTCCGACAATGCATTGATGAGCAGCGTTCGCGATGGAGGCCTGGATAGACTGGGACTCCTTTTTGAACGCTATAAAAGACCGTTGTATGGTTTCTTTTATGGTATGAACAGGGATCAGGAATTGAGCGAGGACCTTGTTCAAAACACCTTCTATCGGGTGATAAAATACCGTCATCTCTTTCAAGCCCGGCTGCCCCAAGACGGTTCGGACGGGCAGAGAGAGGGTGAATTCAAGACCTGGTTATTTCACATAGCGCGAAATGTGCGATATGACCACTTTAGAAAGGATAAGATCAAAGGAAAGGATCCGATGGAGAATTGGGAACATAAGCTGGGGCACTCGGAAAACAAGTCAGAAGAAATGCAGCATGATGAGGAACACATGATGCTGAACCTGGCCATGGACAGGCTTTCGCCAGATAAAAGAGAAGTGTTGTTGCTGAGCAAATACCAGGAAAAGAAATACAAGGAGATAGGTGAGATTTTGGGGTGCACCGAAGGAGCCGTCAAAGTAAAAGTTTTCAGGGCATTGCAAGAGTTAAAAACTGTGTACGAGAAATTAGAAAAACAAATGTGATATGGAAAAGAAAGAGGTTGAGGCGCTTATTACAAAATACAATAAAGGACTGACAGATCCTGCTGAGACTTATGAGTTGGAGCGTTTGATTGAGGATGGGATAGTACCACTTACCGCGCTTAGCAATTTATCACAACTGGGTGACAGGATAATGGTTGCCCCCGATGCCCAACCGTCAATGGCGCTGGACAGCAGGTTTTATGCCATGCTGAAAGAGGAGCAACGGAAAGCAAGTAAAAGCACCTTCTCTTTTCCGTGGCTGCAATGGAATTTTCTGGCACCCCGATTGGCTTTTGCTACGGTTTTACTTATTGCAGGATTTTCCAGTGGATACCTTTGGAATAGGTCGCAAGAGGAGGGTGATGTGACTTCTCTAACAAAGGAGGTGAATGATTTGAAAGAGATGGTGATGCTCTCTTTACTAGGGAAGGAATCAGCAACGGATCGGTTGAAAGCAGTAAGCCTTACCAGTGAGATGGACAAGGCCAGTAATAAGGTGACTGACGCATTGATTCAAACACTCAATGAGGATGACAATATAAACGTGAGGCTGGCGGCCCTTGACGCGCTACGGCCTTATACATATGAAAGTAGTGTCAGGGAGTCTCTTATAAGGTCCATCTCTAATCAAAGTTCCCCTATGGTTCAGGTGGCTTTGGCCGAATTGATGGTAGAGATTCAGGAGAAAAAATCGGTAAAGGAGTTGCGCAAGCTGCTTGAAAAGGAAGCTACTCCGAACGATGTGAAGCAAAGAATTGAAGAGAGTATTCAAGTTTTAATTTGATAAAAAGATGAAAAACATAATAATGACAACAACATTGATGTTCATTTATTGGTCTGGCTTTGCCCAGCAGTTTAATGAGACCATTAAGAAAGAGTTGGCTTTTGAAAAGAAGTCAGACAATAATGCCTTGATGATCGCCAATATAAATGGAAGCATTAAAGTGGAGGGTTATGATGGAGATAAAATAGTGGTAGAGGTGAGCAAGGAGATTATAGCCAAAACCAACGAACGATTGGAAAAAGGTAAAAACGAAATTCAACTGGGTGTAATTGATTTGGCAGATACTTTGATTCTTTATGTAAAGGGAACCTGCAGTGATTTTGGAAGAAGGAACCAACAATATCATCGTGATGAAAGAACGGGTAAGGGCTGGAATTACAATTGGTCTGGCTGGGGCAAAGATGAAGATTGTAAGGAGGAGTACCAATACCTGATGAATTTCAGGGTGAAGGTTCCTTATGGTATCAATCTTGCTGTGAGCACCATCAATGATGGCGATATCGATGTGAAGAAAGTGAGTGGAGGATTGTATGCAGATAATATCAACGGCAGTATCAAGCTCACACAAATATCCGGAGCAACTAATGTTTCATCCATCAATGGAAATATCGATTTGGAATATGACCTTAACCCAAGTTTGCCTTGCAGGTATTACGCGCTCAACGGTGACATTAACATTCATGTAAAGAAAGGACTGGGTGCCAGCGTAAGCTTTGAAAGTTTTAATGGGAATTTATATACCAACTTGGAAGCGATAGAGCCCTTACCGGTAGCACTTGAGAAAAAACCAAAGAAGGATGGCGTTGAGTATAAGATCAATGGCAATCGATACAAAGTGGGTAGTGGAGGAGTATGCCTTGATATCGAGACATTTAATGGGAATGTCTATCTAAAAGAAATTTGATTGAAAATGAAAAAATTTATGAAACATATAGTAATAACAATGAAGGTGATGATGGTGGTGTTGACGCTAAACTTACTTCCATCCTACGCACATGCACAGACTGAGGGAGAATTTACAATCCCACTTACTGACCCAGGAAAAAGAGGACAATTGATTGCTCAGTTAAATACTGGATCAATAACAGTGAAGGGTACTCAAAGAAAGGATGTATTGATAAAATACATGGTTGTAGATGGTAATGAGCATAAGGACAAGGGGGAAGAATCTAAAAATGGCCTAAAGCGAATCAGTGGTGGAACGATGGATCTTGATGCTTCTGAAAACAGCAATGTAGTAAAAGTGGGTTCTGATTCGTGGAGTAATAAGATGAACCTTTTTATCGAAGTGCCATCCGGAATTGATGTGAAGGTAAAGGCTTATAATGATGGTGACATCTTGATTACAGATATACAAGGTGAAGTGGAAATCACCAATTATAATGGTGAAATTACAGCGAATAATATTTATGGTTCGGCCGTAGCATCCACATATAACGGTAACATCAAAATTACTTTTGATAAACTTACAGAAGGAACACCCATGTCCTACAGCACTTATAATGGTGATATTGATCTTACTTTTCCCTCCACATTCAAAGGCTCTTTGAAAATGAAGACAGAGCGGGGAGAGATATTTACTGGGTTTGATGTAAACCTGGTAAAGACAGGACCTGTACAAAAGAAGGAAACAAAATCAGGTACCTACAGGGTAACGATTGACGATTGGGTAAAGGGCGATGTCAATGGAGGTGGCCCAGAGTTTACCATGAAGAATTACAATGGAGATATCTTGATAAGAAAAAAACAATAGTTCAAAAGGAGAACTAGAGGACGATGTCACAAAAGTCAGGAACTGGATCGCCTGCCTGTCGCAGGCAAGCGATCCTTTTTTATTGCTCTTTTTTTGAGGATTACCAACCTGTAGCCTCTTCGGAAAAGATAGGTTTTACCTTGTTTGCAATGACAGAAATAAAGTTTGGATCAGTTATAAACTACACGCCTTGCGAGCTATTGAAGGAAGAGTGTAGACCTTGCCGAAGCAATCACCCAGAGAGAGGATGAGGCTCCTTTCGGATCGGTGATAACACCGCCTGATGACTGAACAGAATGGCAGAAATACGCACCGTGCCAATGCGTCTGATCCTTTTATTTTTGTAACTCTTTTTAATTCAAATTTTAAACCGAATTATACCATTCCCTTTGAATTAAGGTCTAATCGCCTCCAGTCTTTTTAGTAAAGGTGGATGTGAATAATGGAAAAACACATAGGTGGGATGTGGGTATAGGTTACTTAAAGAATCTACCGATAGTTTTTTCAATGCGTTGGCTAGAGCAGTCCCACCGAAAGTTTCTTTCGCATAAGCGTCTGCCTCAAATTCGTTTTTGCGACTGTACATACTGGTAAACATGCCTGTGATACCTGAAATGGGAGAAAACAGGATCATAAAGACAACGAGATTGAGATGGATGGCTTGGACCTGTCCCCCCAAGGCAAGAGACATATTTTGATTAAAGACCATAAGGGAAAGCACAAATAGCATAAAAAATATTTGAACCACAGAAAGTACATAACTCCACACAATGTGTTTCTTTTTGAAGTGACCAACTTCGTGCGCCAATACTGCCACCAACTCTTCGGTGGTGTGGTTTTCAATGAGCGTGTCAAACAGCACTATTTTCTTTTTCTTTCCAATGCCCGAGAAAAATGCGTTGGCTTTTTTTGATCTTTTTGATCCATCCATGATAAAGATGTTGTCAAGAGGGAAGTTGACCTTTTTAGCGTAAGCTTCAATGGCTGTTTTCAATTCACCCTTACCAAGTGGGGTTAGTTTATTGAATAGTGGAAGTAACAATGTGGTATAGAACATATTCACAAACAAGATGAATACGGCCGCCAGGACTCCAAACCAAATCCAAAAATTGGGCCCGATGCGATTAATAGAAAAGATAAGTAATGCAAGCAATGCCCCGCCTATGAGCCCTCCAAGCAAATACCCTTTGAGCTTATCAGTCATAAAAGTTTTGATGGTGGTTTTATTAAAGCCATATTTCTCTTCGATACCAAACGTAGCGTGCCATTGAAAGGGCAGGGTGAGTATATCGGATCCGATTATGATTACCGCGAAAAATCCAAGTGCCAGTGATATTTCGTTATCAAAATAAGGCCGAAGCATGGCGTCAATCCAACCGAAGCCTCCAAACAGCAGCATGCTAAATGATATCGCAAAACTGAATGCGGAAGTTAAAAAGGAAAAGCGTGTTTGTTCTTTGTGGTAGTCAAGAGACTTAAGATATTTTTCCTTATCGTAAAATGAAGCAATCTCATCAGGAATATCTTTGCGTTGTGCTTTTAGATTGATATAGTCCAGTGCCTGACTAAACACATAACTGATGGCAGAAATAGCCAAAACGATATATAAAATAGTATTGGAATTCATTTTTTGAAATTCTAATTAATTGGAAATCGTGGCGAATTTACAAAGGTGTGGAGCCGTTTCAAACTACTTAATTAAACGCTCCAACTTTTGGTTCACAACATCAAATTGGAAAGATTGAATTTCCGTGTTCATCATTCTCTGAATTTCGTCATTGCATAAATTACCTATGCTTCCTTCGTGGGTGTGAGTGAGGTTTTCAGAATGATTGAATTCTCCTTTTGCAATAGACTGCCCAATTATTCTGTATGCATCCCGAAAGGGAATGCCTTGCAGCACCAATTTGTTTACTTCCTCTACACTAAATAAGTATTTGTATTTTTCATCCTTTAACAAATCTTGTTTCACTTCTACATTGGAAAGCATCAAGTGCGTCATGCGTAAACAATCTTTTAATTGACTGAAGGCAGGAAATAGCTTTTCTTTGAGTAGTTGTAGGTCTCTATGATACCCTGAAGGTAAATTTGTGGTGATTAGGGTTATCTCTTGCGGTAATGCCTGAAGGGTGTTGCATCGGCTTCGAATCAACTCAAATGCATCCGGGTTTTTCTTGTGAGGCATAATACTGGAGCCTGTGGTAAGTTCCTCCGGAAAACTGATAAATCCAAAGTTTTGGTTGAGGTACAGACAGGCGTCCATCGCTAGTTTGCTCAGGGTGCTGGCTACATTGCTGATTGCAGCGGCCACCACCTTTTCGGTTTTGCCCCTTCCCATTTGAGCATACACTACATTATAGTTGAGGTCACTAAAGCCGAGTAACTCAGTGGTCATTTTGCGATTGAGTGGAAAGGATGATCCATATCCTGCAGCAGAACCTAACGGATTTTTATTGGTGATTTTGTAAGCGCTTTGTAGTGAGATCACATCATCTACAAGGCTTTCCGCATAGGCGCCAAACCACAGCCCGAAGGAAGAGGGCATGGCCAATTGCAAATGAGTGTAGCCGGGAAGTAGTGTGTCTTTATGTTTTTCACTGAGTGAAATGAGTAAGTCGAATAGTTTCTTTGTTTCATTGACCAACTCCTGAATCTCATTTCTGAGAAATAACTTGATATCCACCAGCACCTGATCGTTCCGTGAGCGGCCGCTGTGGATCTTTTTTCCGATTTCACCAAGTTGAGAGGTAAGTATCATTTCAATTTGGGAGTGAATATCTTCTACTCCCTCTTCGATCTTAAAATTTCCATTCAAGATTTCTTGAAAGATCTCTTTTAGTGCTGAGGTGAGTTTATCCAACTCACTTTTTTCAAGGAGCCCAATGGATGCAAGCATTTCAATGTGGGCAAGTGACCCCAGCACGTCAAAAGGTGCAAGAAACAAATCCAGCTCATTGTCTTTCCCTATGGTAAATTGACTTACTTCCTTTAGTGCGTCTTTATCTTTTTGCCAAAGCTTCATATGCTTAATACCTGGGTTTTAATTCCTGAGCCAGCAACCTGATCAGTTGAATGTAATCTAAAGTTCCGTTTTTAATCTCATCAAGATAAATGAATTCATCAGCAGCATGAGATCGAGCGGAGTCGCCAGGGCCCATTTTGATGGAAGGTACAGGGATCAGTGCCTGATCTGAAGTGGTAGGAGATCCGTACATTTCTTTTTTTAATAGTTGCCCTGCTTTGACCAATGGATGTTGCCTATCAATTCCTGATGGACGCAACCTGACACTTCGCGGTTTCACTTCACATGACACATTCTCTTTTATAATGTCTATTACTTCCTCGAGGGTATAAGCATCAGTTACCCGACAGTCAACTGTAAACTTACATTCTTCCGGTGCTTGGTTGTGAGCTTGTCCGGCTTGTATGATGGTGACTGACATTTTAACATCACCCAGTGTAGGCGATGTTTTTGGGAATTTGAAATCGCGAAACCACACGATGTCTTTCATGGCTTTGTAGATGGCATTTTCTCCTTCTTCTCTGGCTGCGTGCCCAGCCTTGCCTTTACTCACACAGTCCAAAACCAAAAGTCCTTTTTCTGCAATGGCAATATTCATTCCTGTAGGCTCACCAACAATCGCAAAATCAATATCGGGTAGATCATTCCAGATGCTTTCTATTCCGCCTGATCCTGATATTTCTTCTTCGGCAGTAGCAGCCATCACTATATTAAATGGGAGCGATTCATGTGAATCGAAGTGCAGGAAGGTGGCAATGAGTGAAACCAAGGCACCGCCCGCATCATTGCTTCCCAAACCAAAGAGTTTCCCCTCTTCAATGGAAGGAGAGAAAGGATTTCGGGTATACCCAGCATTGGGCTTCACGGTATCATGATGTGAATTGAGAAGTAAAGTTGGTTTTTTCACATCGAAGTGACGATTGATCGCCCACACATTGTTGCCTAATATTTCAGGTTTAATGCCTCTCGAGGAGAAAAAATTGGCAATAGCATCTCTGGTGTTGTCCTCCGTTTTACTGAAAGAAGGAATAGCAATGAGTTGCTTTAGTAGGTTTGTTGAGAGGCTTTCTTGCTCCATCACTATTTGCGAATCAATGTGCCTTCAGTTTCTTCTCCCATATTTTTGGTAAGATCCGATGCGCTTCCAATCAATACTTCATTGACTCCACTACGCAAGGCATCAAATGCATTTTCAAGTTTGGGTAGAATACCATCAAATAGTACTTTTTGTTCCAGTAATTCATCGTAGGATTTGCTATCCATGTTTTTGATTACAGATTCTTCATTCTTGATATCCGTAAGTACTCCTTTTTTCTCAAAGCAGTAGATTACTCTGATTTGAAAATGTTTACTCAGTGCCACAGCTAATACGGAAGCAATGGTATCAGCGTTGGTATTCAGTATGCCATGTTCAGGGCTATAAGTAAGTGGGGCAAAGACGGGGATTATATTTTGCTTCAGTAGAAAATAAAGGAATGAAGTATTGACATCTTTTGGCGCAATGTCCCCTACAAACCCAAAATCAATTTCACCAACAGGGCGCCTGGTAGCCTTAATTACATTTCCATCAGCACCTGTTAGCCCCATCGCATTGCATTGATGTGCTTGCAATTGGGTTACAATCTGTTTATTGATCAAACCACCATATACCATTGTAACAAGATCCCGAGTAGGCCCATCGGTTATGCGTCTGCCGTTAAAGTAGTTGGATTCGATACCCAACTGATTGCCAATTTTGGTGGCAATCTTTCCGCCTCCATGAATTAAAATTTTTGGATACTGAATGCTGGCAAAGTCTTTAAGAAAGGAAGCCAAGGCGACCTCGTCATCCAAAACATTTCCACCTATTTTAATGATATACAGCTTTTGCATGATTAATTATTTTTAAGGATTTCTGATAGTACCGCTTGCGCAGCCCAAACTCTGTTGCCGGCTTGTTGGATGACAATGGATTGAGAACCATCTAACACTTCATCTGCGATTACTAGGTTTCTCCGCACCGGAAGACAATGCATTACTTTTGCCTTATTGGTGCCGTCCAGTTTTTTGTTTGTCATCATCCATGCTGGTTCAGTATTTAACATCTGCCCATATTTTTCGTAGGAAGACCAGTTCTTTACATACACAAAGTCTGCTCCTTGAAGCGCTTTGTCCTGATCGTATTCGATGGTACTACCACTGGTAAATTTTTTATCCAGCTCGTATCCTTTAGGGTGCGTAATAACAAAATCCACCTCATCCCAATTGCCCATCCATTGAGCAAATGAGTTAGGTACTGCTTGTGGTAAGGGTTTGATGTGTGGTGCCCATGTTAATACTACCTTGGGCTTTTTGGAGGTGCTGAGTTCTTTTATGGTCACGGCATCAGCAAGACTTTGTAGTGGATGTAATGTTGCGCTTTCAAGGCTTATCACAGGTACACCCGCATATTTCACAAATTGATTGATGTAGTGTTCACTGTAATCTTCTTCCTTGTTAATGAGTTCGGGAAATGTTCTGATTCCGATAATGTCAAAGTATTGACCCATTACGGAAGCGGCTTCTTTCACATGTTCTGCCTTGGTTCCCGTCATCACGGCCCCATCTTCAAATTCAAGTTGCCAGCCTTCCTTATCCAAATTAAAAACAATCACTTCCATTCCCAGATTGCGCGCAGCCCGTTGAGTACTGATGCGGGTGCGCATACTTGGATTTAGAAATATCATTCCCATTGTTTTGTCTTGTCCAAGCAATTTGTCTTTAAATGGATTGACTTTATAATCCAGCGCTGATTGAACGAGTGCTTTGTAGTCGGTTACACTTTCGATGGATAAAAAATGTTTCATGCTAGTGAACGGTTGCTTTTAATTTCAATCCAGCGGTTTCATCCAGTTCGAACATTAGATTCATGTTTTGAACCGCCTGGCCGCTTGCACCTTTTAAAAGGTTGTCCGTAGCAGTGTGGATGACCAGATTACCTTCAACCTTTTCCAGATGAATAAGGCATTTGTTGGTGTTGACTACTTGTTTCAAATCGATCATCGTTTCAGACACATGCGTGAAAGCAGCCGACTTGTAGAAAAAGCTGAATAACTGACAGGCTTCTTCCAGTGAAAGTGAGGACTTCATCACGGAGCTCACATAGATGCCTCGGCTGAAAGCTCCTCGCCAAGGAACAAAATGGATCGCCTCTTCAAATTGAGGTTGAAGGCCTTTTAACGTTTGATTGATTTCTTTGAGGTGTTGATGGGTCAGGGTTTTATACGCAGAAACATTATTGGCTCGCCAACTGAATTGAGAGGTCTCCTGTAGTTTTTGGCCTGCTCCGGTTGAACCAGTGATACCTGTAGTATGTACCTCACCAAGTAGGCCTTGACTGGCCAATGGCAATAATCCCAGTTCTATTGTAGTGGCAAAACATCCGGGGTTGGCAATGTTATTAGCTTGTTTTATTTTTTCTTTTTGCAACTCAGGGAGACCATATACAAAATCACGCTGCTCTGATTTTTCACCTAAGCGAAAGTCCTGACTTAAATCAATGATCCTGGTTGTCAGTGGTATGTCAGCTTCGGCTAAGAAGACCTTGCTTTCCCCATGTCCGAGGCAAAGGAATATCACATCGGCTTCGTGTTGATGTGTATTACTGAATGTAAGATCACAGTCTCCAAACAAATCACGATGGAGGTCAGACACTTTTTTACCAGCCTGACTGCGACTTTGAATAAAAGCGATTTCAACATGAGGATGATTGACGAGTAAGCGTATCATTTCCCCTCCGGTGTAGCCGGCTCCTCCTACTATTCCTGCTTTTATTTTACTTTCCATTTTTTGCTTCATGCATTACCTGATGATAAATCATCATTTGATTACCAAATACTTTTGAGAATCCCCGCACATCCTCTCCGGTCCATCCCAGATTCATTTCTCCATACTTTCCGAATTTGGAGGACATCAAGTCAAAAGGTGAGTTGATCCCATTGATTTGAAAACGATGGGGAAACAGAGTGATGGACACTTCGCCTGTTACGTTCTGTTGTGAGTTGCTAAGAAAGGCTTCTATGTCCCGCATAATAGGATCAAGGTATTGCCCTTCGTGCAGCCAGTTGCCATAGAACTGACTGAGTTGTTCTTTCCAACTGAGTTGCCATTTGGTAAGCACATGTTTCTCTAACGCATGGTGCGCCTTGATGATAAGTACAGGAGCAGCCGCTTCAAATCCTACACGTCCTTTTATTCCTATGATAGTATCACCTACATGCACATCTCTGCCAATCCCAAAGGGTCCCGCTATCTTTTGAAGATAGTGAATGGCATCTACCGGATGCTCAAAATTTTTATTGTTGATTTTTACCAATTCCCCTTTGTCGAAAAGTAGTTTTACATCTTCAGCCTCAGTTTTAGTAATGGGGGTGGGCCATGCTTCCTCGGGCAACATACCCATGGATTGAAGCGTTTCCTTTCCCCCCACCGAAGTGCCCCACAGTCCTTTGTTGATGGAATACCTGGCCTTTTCGAAATTAAAAACAACGCCTTTCGATTTGAGGTAATCAATTTCTTCTTCCCGGCTGAGTTGGTTGTCGCGGATAGGAGTGATGATTTCCTTGTCGGGAGCCAGTACATGAAAAATCATATCGAAACGCACCTGGTCATTGCCAGCACCTGTGCTTCCGTGCGCAATAGCGGTTGCGTTGATTTCATTGGCATAGTTTGCTATGGCCAATGCCTGAGACATGCGTTCTGCACTTACACTTAATGGATAGGTACTATTTTTAAGTACGTTTCCAAAAATCAAATAACGAATTACCTTTTCGTAGTAATTTTTTGTTTCGTCCACCGCTTTATGTGATGTCGCACCTAGCTTAAGTGCGCGTTTTTCAACTTCATCCAATTCTTCATTGCTGAACCCTCCTGTGTTTACAATGAGCGTGTGTACTTCATATCCAAGGTCATCGCTTAACAATTTGGCACAATAGGAGGTGTCAAGACCACCGCTAAATGCTAATATTACTTTTTTATTCATTACCAGAAGAAGATTTTAAATAATACATTGGCAGGCTTCTTTGCCTCGTTTTTCTTTCTTTCCTTTAGCATCACAAATTTTTTGAGTCTTACCCAGCGCTCAAATAATTTGAAATTGCCCTTGAATTCCCTCTTGCGTTTTTTACGAACACGCCCCTTGGAGGTAACAACGGTAGTTGTTGCAGGCATTTCAACTTTTGCCGCTTCTTTAACAGGATCGAAAAGCATGGCCGTACAGATGCAATTTTTACGTTGCTTCATGGTGAGAATGTCGAAGTTGACACAACTCTGGCAGCCTTTCCAGAAGCCCTCATCAGTAGTGAGTTCAGAATAGGTGACGGGCTTGTAGCCCAGACCTGAGTTGATCTTCATCACAGCGAGGCTGGTGGTAAGGCCAAAGATTTTGGAGTTAGGATATTTTTTGCGGGAGAGATCAAATATTTTGCTTTTGATTTCTTTAGCAACACCTGTGTTTCTGAAGGCGGGAGAAACTACCAGCCCGGAGTTGGCTACAAATTTTTCATGGCCCCAAACCTCGATGTAGCAAAAGCCAACCCAGGTGTTGTCGGTGGTAATTGCAATAATCGCCTTACCTTCTTCAATTTTCTTTCTTATGTATTCAGGTGATCGTCTTGATATGCCCGTACCGCGCACCTGGGCGGATAGGGCCATCTCCTCTGTGATGGTTTCGGAATAATGCATATCGTCTGGAGTGGCCAAACGAACAATAATATTATGATCGCTCAATTTCTTAAAATTAAAGGGTGACAAAATAGAGATGTGCCAAAGCACTAAAGACGAAATGCCATTACTGCATTTCGCATAGTCATACAGATTTGACTATATCAAATACGGATTTGCCTTCGTATGCGCCTTATGGCCATAGAAGTAGAGGTGAAAAGGATATCAATGAGTTTCCCTTCGGCAAAAATGCCAAGGCCTGTGCGGCCTGCGGACTCAATGTATGTTGATGTGTTTTTCAATTCCTTTATTGCTTAGAGTGCATCCTTCTGTGGTACAAATGTAAACGGTAATAATTCGAATAAATCAACCTTTTGTGTAAATTTTTTACCTAACGGGGATTAGGTAATTGTTAGACCAGTGTTGATAGAAAGGGTTTACTCCTTTAAAGTACTTGTTGGGTTAGTGAGTGCAGCTTTTATAGATTGGATACTTACGGTGAGAAGGGTAATGAGTGCAATCAGTAAGCAAGCTTTCAGGTATATGAGCGGACTTATATCAATTCGATAAGCAAAGGTAGAGAGCCACTGGCTTGCTGCGTAGTAACTTATTGGAATTATTATCACAAAGGCAATAAGGATGAGTCCAAAATATTTTCTTGTAAGCAGTAGCACCAATGAATTGACGCTGGCACCAAAAACTTTTCTAATACCAATTTCCCGCACTCGCTGATTGACGCTGTACTCCACCAATCCAAACAGTCCCATGCAGGCCACCAGGATGGCTAAACCGGAAAAAATAGTGAAGAAGACAGAGAGCTTTTCTTCCGACTTGTACATTGCCTCAAAATTGCTATCCAGAAATTTATAGCTGAATGGAATATCAGGTATTAGTTTTTCATAGGTGGCCTTACAAAAAGCAATGGTGGATGCCATATCTTCAGGTTTAATTTTTAGGGTGAGTGTAAAGTAGGCGGGCGGAAAGATTTGCAAAACTACTGGTGACAACTGTTCGCGCAAGCTTTTGAAATGAAAATCCTTCACCACCCCAATCACTTCCCCTCTTTTGATGGTGTCACCTTCCCATTTTTTCCACATGTCCCAGTTTAGGGGATGGCCAATTGCTTCTTCTGGAGTGCCAAACCCAAAGACCTTAACAGCAGTTTCGTTGAGGATGAAACCCCTTTTTGTATCTGTCCCAAAATCTTTGGAGAAATCTCTGCCGGCAATAATTTCAAGCCCAAGAGTCTTTACATAGTCAAAATCTACACAAAACATGTTGGTGGGAAGTTCTTTGTTCATAGTGGGATCGGTTACCCCATCTCCCGCAACAATATCTCCGGGAAGCCCATAACCTACTGTGGCATGGGTGATATTAGAATTGCTAAGAAATCCCTGCTTTATAGCTTCGAAATTTGGGAGCGCTGCTTTATTAAGATCCAACACCATCAACTGATCTTTATTAAAACCCAAGTCCTTATTATGAAGCAGATTGTTTTGGGATAGCACAATCATCGACCCTGTGATCAGAAAAAATGAAAACATAAACTGGAGTACCACCAGTGTATTTCTATAGAAGACAGTTTCTTTTTTTGCACTATTTCGATTGTAAATAGCTGCCGCTGGACGAAACCGAGAAAGCTGAAAGGCGGGATAACTTCCGGCTAAAGTACCGAGGATTAACACAAAGGCCATTATGCCCAAAGTGAATTCAAGGCTAAATGGTGAGGCGATTGATTTCCCTGTAAATTCATTAAGGTAGGGGAAAGCCATTTGCGCAATCCCAATAGCAATCAAAAACCCCATGCTCGTAATTATTACGGATTCACTTATGAATTGTGTGATGAGTTGGAAGCGAAAGGCACCGGCCACTTTGCGAATACCTACTTCTTTCATTCGCTTGATGGAGCGAGCAGTAGAAAGATTGATGAAATTCAAGGAGGCAATCAGCAGAATAAATATTGCAGTGCCGCTTAATACATAGATAGATTGGGCATTGCCTCGTTGGGCAATCTCCCACTCGAAATTAGAGGAATGAAGATGGATGTCTTTAATGTTTTGAATACGGGGAGTGTAAACAAAACCACTTGGCTTAGTAACCGGATGGCCGTATTTCTTTGCGAAATCGTCCAGTTTACCTTCAAACTGATTTGCGGATGTGCCCTGTTTGAGTTTTACATAGGTAAAAAATTGTTGCCAACTCCAGCTTTCGATCCTTTCACTGGAAATAAATTGAGAGAATGTAGCAAATGACATGATGTAATTGACTTGAAGGTGTGAGTTGATCGGCAACTCATCGAACACCCCTGTAACCTGGAAGTCATAATCAGAAATTTTTATTACCTCTCCTACGGGATTTTTATCTCCAAAGTATTTTTTTGACAACAATGCTGAAAGCACCACCGTGTTAGCTTTATTTAAAGCAGAATTTTGATCTCCATACTTCAAATGAATGGTAAGCATGTCAAACACAGTCGGTTCAGCATAGATTCCTTTTGACTCTTTGATCTTTTCTCCTTCATACTCAAAAAGTTTAGCACCATAGGTGTCCAAGATCCTTAGGGTGGATTCTACCTCGGGATAGTCGTTTTGTAAAGTAGGACCAAAGGTGGGTGGAACAATGGGCAGGTAACTGGTTACCCCATCATCTCCAGTTCTAATATTATAAATCCTGAAAGTACGATCCGCATCGGGATGGTAGTTATCAAAACTGAGTTCATCCCACACATAAATAGAAATCAACAGACAGGAAGCTATACTGATTGCCATTCCTGCGATGGTGATGAAAGAAAAAAGCTTATGCTTTAACAGGTTTCTGATTCCGATTTTGAGGTAGTTTGAAATCATGGCTGGAGGTTTAAAGATATCTATTCAAAAACGTGTCCAAAACTAAGAACCAATGATTCGCAGCCAATTGAAAGTCATTGCAATGTAATAGTGACCGTCTACGGACTGTTTCGTCCGAAGACGGGCGCAAATTTATTCGTACCTCAATGTGTTGGAGGGGTTGGTCATCGCGGCTTTAACCGTTTGCGTGCTCACAGTAATAAGTGCTACTAGAATAGCAGCGATACCAGACAGTAAATAGATGAGCCAGTTCGTATCAATGTGATAGGCGAAAGTGTCCAACCACTTGTTCATCAGAAACCAGGCGATGGGCCAGGCAATAAGGTTGGCTACTATAATGAGCACCACAATTTCTTTTGAAAGTAAACTCAGAATAGTTGGAACAGATGCACCCAATACTTTTCGAATTCCAATCTCTTTCACCCGCTGTAAGGTGTTGAAAGTAGCCAATCCAAATAAACCAAGGCAAGCAATGAAAATCGCTAACCCGGAGAATATGGTAAATAGTTGACTTTGCTTTTGCTCGGACTCATACAACTGGCGGTAACGCTGGTCAAGAAATTGATATTCAAACGGCCTGTTGGGTAAAAATTCTCTCCATACTTTTTCTATTTGCTGTAATCCTTCCTGGGTGTTGCCACCAGCAATCTTTACTGAAATGACATTATACCGATTGTTTGCCATATGAAACACAATGGGAATAATGTTCTGATGGAGCGATTCAAAATGAAAATCGTTCACCACACCAATAAGTTTTCCTGTCACCCCGCCATAGGAAAAATCTTTACCAATACCTTCCTCAGGGGATGTGAATCCATACGCTTTGGCAGCCGTTTCGTTAATGATGTAACCAAGGGAGTCATCGGTTGCAACTGCTTTTGAAAAATTTCTGCCTGCAACCATCTCGATGCCATAGGTAGGGAAGAAGTCTTCGTCTACTCTTACGTTTTTAGTTGTAATTTGAGTGTTTACCAAGCTGTCTCCTTTGGCTATCCGCGGTGCACCCTGACTGTCCAAAAGCCTGCCAGTTGGCACCCGGCTCGAACGTCCTGTATTTTTTATCGATGAGGATCTTAGGAGTTCATTATGGAAAGCTTCGTAGGTTGGAACTAATTCGTTATAATAACTTAATGTCACAACCTGATCCTTGTCAAAACCAAGATCTCTTGTATTCAAATAATCAAGTTGACGGATGGTAATGGCTGTAGCAATTAATAACACCACAGAAATTGAGAATTGTGAGACAACAAGAATTTTCCGAATAGCTCCTTTTCCTTTTACCGATCCTTGTTGCCCTTTCAAAGTCAACGCAGGTTTAAATCCCGAGACAACAAATGCAGGATAAATTCCAGCGAGTATTCCAATAACTATAGCTGATAGGGTAAGGCCAATAAGTAACTCCGGATGTTGGAGAAAATTCATGGATAGATTTTTTTGGGTGAACTGGTTTATCCACCCCAATCCCAGCCACCCCAATCCCAGGGATATAACCATCGCCAAAAATGCGATCAGTATAGATTCACTGAGGTATTGACCAATCAATTGGCTTCTAATTGCGCCAACTACCTTTCTCAATCCAACTTCTTTTGCTCTTTTGGTAGCGCGCGCAGTTGAAAGGTTTACAAAATTGAAACTGGCTATCAATAAAATAAATAATCCGATTACACTCATCATGTAAACATTATTGATGTTACCGTTAACTTCTATTTCATAATCTAAATGAGAGTGTAAATGAATGTCGGCAACTTTTTGAAGGTTTAAGGTGGTGACTTTTGAGGCAACAAAATCCTGAGGCGCACCGAAATTAGCAATCGCATACGGGCCATAGTGCTTATCCAGAAAGGCTGGGAATTGTGCTTCCAATTTTTTGGGATCGGCTCCAGCTTCAAGTAATACATAGGTGCCAAAGGCGTTGTTTCCCCAGTTCGATTCCAGTCCGGTTCGACCATAAATATTGTCATTCTCCAAAGTTGTGAATGAAACCAAAAATTCGGGGTGCCAATGTGCCTGTGAGGGAAAATCTTCATACACGCCTGTTACCTCAATATCAAAAGCATTGTTGGCGCGTAGTCTTTTGCCTATAGCTTTTGTTTCATCATCGAAATATCGTTTGGCTGCCGATTCAGATAGCATTACGGTAAAGGGGCGATCGAGTGCTTTTTCAGGATCTCCAGATTTTACTTTGATGTCGAATATTTTAAATATGGCAGGCTCTGCCACAAACAAAAAGTTTTCGGTAAAATTCTTTACCAATTCACCATTTTCCTCCAAACCAATTACAAGTCCAAAATTTATCGTGCGTGCAAGGACTTCAATTTCCCCGTAATCATTTTTTAGCAAAGGTCCGATAGGAGGGGCAACATTGCCCAAGTGCAGGTTAACTGACCCATCAGGTGATTTAAAATCGCGAGTGATTCGATAAATCCGATCTGCCTTGCTGTTGTATTTATCGTAACTTATTTCATCGGTTATATACAAGTAGATAAGCAGGGCGCATGCCATGGCCAGTGCCAGCCCCGCAATATTAATAAAAGCCGTAAGCCTGTTTCTAAAAATACTGCGGAAGGCAACTTTGAGGTAGTTACTGATCATTGATTTATCGTTTAAAGATATTGTTAAAGGAATCCTTGAGCTATATAGACAGCTTATACGAGTTCAAGTTGCATGCCATTATGCTTTATAATGTTTTAATTTAGAATTTATGGAACATAGATTCGCAATTCAAGTGAATTTATTGTGTTTACCGTCAAAAACTGCCACAGCCGATAAATAATTACCATAATGAATGTGCGATAATGACCGTTCATTTACAATTACGGACAGTTACTCTACACGCAGTGAATCCACAGGGTTGCTCATTCCAGCACGTACCACTTTATAACCAACGCTAAGAATGGCTATAGTTAAAATGCCAAGTGCGGCCACTACAAAAATTCCGGCAGAAATATTTATGCGATAAGCAAAGTCGCCCAACCATTGTTGCATGGTATAATAACCGGTAGGTATGGCTATGATAATGCCCACCAATACCAACAGTACCAAATCTTTGGCGAGCATAAACGTTATCGATTTTACGGAAGCTCCCATCACTTTGCGGATGCCGATTTCTTTGATTCTTTGCTCTGTCATAAATGCCGCTAAGCTGAAAAGCCCGAGGCAGGCAATAAATATTCCTATAAATGTGAAGTAGCCAACCAACTTGCCTAATCTTTTTTCGGCATCGTAAAGTTTACCATACGTTTGGTCAAAGAATGTATAAGTAAGCGGATGGGTTGGATCAAATTTAGCCCACGTATTTTCAATAGTCTCAAGGCCTGCCTCCAATTGATTTGTTTTGATTCGAACGGTATAATAACTGGCCCAACTGATGGGGGGAATAAAAAGAACAACGGGTCCTATTTTCTCTTTTAGCGATCGAAAATGAAAATCTTTAATAACACCAACAACAGGCGCAACGGGTCTTCCTACAGCGGGCATGCTCATACTGTGATTTAGTGGATCTGTCCATCCCAATTGGCGGGCTGCTTCTTCGTTAATAATGTAAGCTGACGAGTCGCTACCGAATGCCTTCGAAAAATCTCTACCTTCGATTATTTCCATTTCAAAGGTTTTGACAAAATCTTCATCCACCGCTAATACCCGAAGTGAAGGGACCTGTCCCGGTTCCATCCCTTCGATTGAAATAGGGATGCCCCAATCATTTCCACCCGGTTGCCCCCCGGAAATGGATACACTTTCAATGGCAGCATGTGAAAGCAATTCTTCTTTTATTATTTCTGATTTCGTGCGTAAATCATTTTCCTGAATGGGTATAGTGATTAACTCTGTTGGATTAAAGCCTAAATTTTTTCCTTGAATAAAATTCAGCTGTTGAAATATGATGGCAGCAGAAATAATCAGGAAAGCTGAAATGGCAAATTGACCTACAACCAAAATTTTTCTTACCCTGTTGTTTCCTGCCGATCTTGTTTTTCCTTTTAATACTTCAGCGGGTTTTTGCTTGGCAAGATACAGGGCTGGGTAACTACCGGATATCAATCCCACGATGGTGGTGGCTGCTACGGCTAATCCAAAGAAGTAAAAGTTCCCACTAACCAATGTGAAGTTTTTATTTACCAGGGTATTGAATGAGGGTAAGAAAAGATACAGCAGCAAGAAGGACATACCAAGTGAAACATAAGTGATGATCAGAGATTCACTTAAATACTGTGCTACTAATTGCGTTTGTATGGCCCCTGAAGTTTTTCGGATGCCCACCTCTTTCATTCGGTTAAGCGCTCTCGCTGTAGTAAGGTTTATAAAATTGATGGCTGAAATAATCAGTATCAATGCTCCAATCGCTCCAAAAATATAGAGATAGGTGATATCAGAATTGGCTTCCATTTCTCTGAATAAATGAGAGCCAAGGTGTATCGATGGAAGTTTTTGAAGAAAGGGAACATTGGATGCAGCCCGTTGTGCATCCAGGTATTTGGGAAGTAAATCTTTGAATTTATTGGCAACTATTGTAGGATCAGCACCCTCCTTTAGCAATAAATAAGTATAGAACTGATTCCATTCGATCCAACTGTCCTTTTGCGGATGATTGTATCCCGACATGGGCAAAAGAAATGTGAAGGAGAAATGTGAATTGGATGGAACGTCCTCCATTACTGCGGTTACTACTACTTCCTTCTCGTTGTTTAAAGTAAGGGTTTTGCCCAATGGACTTTGATCGCCAAAATATTTCGTGGCAAGACTTTGGGTGAGAACGATTCCATCGGGTCTTACGAGTGCTGTTTTTGAATTACCATTGATGACGATAAAGTCAAAAATATCAAATACAGTAGAGTCAGTAATGAGTCCATCATTTTCGTAGAATTGCAAATCATTTTTTGTAAATAAGGTCTGCCCGGCAATGACAAATCGGGTCATACGCTCCACTTCTGGTAATTCAGTATTGGCAGTGGGTCCCCAGGGCCCATTCACTTTGGCAATACCTCCATAAGTAGTTCCAGTCACCTCAGTTGCCAACCGATAGATGCGATTCTTTTTTTGATGATACGTGTCATAACTCAGTTCATCCTGAATATAAAGGAAGATGGCGAGGAAGCATGTTAGTCCCAGCGCAAGTCCTGTAATAGAAATAATTGAATATCCTTTGTATCGCGACAGATTGCGAAGAGCAATTTTCAAATAATTGGTTATCATAGACTGAGTGTTTACCCTAACACTCCACTTTTAGGGAATGGTTACTGAAATTTAATCAATTCCCACCATCATTTCCCAGAAGAAATAATTTTGCTCTTTTTACAATTTCAATGAATATGCAACTTTCATAATCCATTTTTGTAGGCGGCCATCTGCCTTTTAATTCCTTAATTTTATTAACACACTACTTGCCACACACTCATTGCATTACAAATAATGGCATGATAATAAATTGATTTACATGGGTTGTACCTGCTTCGCAGATAGAATTTTCTCTGCCCTGAAGAGGGGATCTGCAGATTGGAGTAACTTATTTTTAAGGTTTTGAGATAAGTGTGGATTGTCATTCAAAAACTGTCTTACAATGTCTGCCGCTTCCTTGGATTGATAGGAAGATACGGTTTGGTCTACCCATCCTTTTGGAAAAAATATATCTCCTGTAAGTTGAATTTCCTTTAACATATCGAGGCTTGGTTTGATGTACTTTACCGATTGCTGTGCCCGCAATGGATGATGAAGAAAACCAAGTGCCTGCAGTACCCATGGCTCATGGGTGCGGTTTTGAGGATTTTTTAAGCTTTCAAAAAAGGCATCGCGTTGGGACACTTCATTTGATAATGCAGGCATTATAAACTCCATGGCCTGTTTACGATCAGGATTCTTTGTGTTGGCAAGTTGAGTTTTAAGGATTTCATCACTTTCTTTATCACCTCTCACCGCTATTTCGTATGCCAGATCAATGTGATCTTGTTCAGACAACTCCAAGCCCAATGTCATCTCGTCTCTCAAGAATTTTTTAAGATTGTTGATGCCTTCTTTGCTATTGACGGTATGGCGATAGCAATTGAATAATATCCGCTTTAACGAATTGTCTTTCTCAAGCGCCATCAACTCAAACAAGGTGTCATCCATATTGGCACTGATCAATTGGCGATCTTCATTTGTGGTGAATTGCCAATAGATATCACTCATTCTGTTGGTGATGTACTCAAGAACCAATGGGTTCTTTTCGGTGGATATTCCTGAAAGTATTGTTTCAAGCGTTTGTTTTGAATCCAATTCACCTCTTAACACATACTCCCAGATATTGAGCCATATGCCTGTGCGTGCCTCAGGATCTTCTACACTGGTTACAGTGGTGAGCATATAATTTCTGTTGGCCTTGTCAGCCGAAAAGTATCCATATCCTCTTCCTTTATAATTTGGAATAATCTTAATGTCGGCCTGGCTTATCGGGGTAGTGTAGCCCTCTGGGCCATCAATCACGATTTCCTTTATTTCTTTAGTGTCTCCAATTAGTGCATATGCGAAAGTTTGTGGCCAAACAATGCCCGCACTGTCGTTGGTAACCTTAATGGTAAGTTGGTCGCTGGATAGATAACCTATGTCTGGCATTCCTTTACTTTTGATCCATGCCTTGTTCCACAGTGTAAGATCTTTATTGGTAAACTTTTTTAATGAGTTTATAAGGTCATCCCATGTAGCATTGCCATAGCTGTATAGCGATAAATAATCACGCAGGCCATTTTTAAAATTATCTTCTCCCATCATCGTCTCGAGGTTTCGCATCATAATGGGGGCCTTTTGATATATAATGGCACCGTAAAGCGTCCCTGCATTTTTTAAATTGTCTAACTTTTGTTGGATGGGATGTGAGCCGCTACTTCTGTCAATATCATAAGCAGAAGGATAGTGCGCCATTAGAAAGCGTAAATCGTGATTAATTTCCGGAAACTGTGGGTTGACAATCTTGGCTGCCATAAAGTTGGCAAACACCTCTTTGAGCCATACATCTTCAAACCATTTCATTGTTACCAAATCACCAAACCACATGTGGGCCGTCTCATGTGCAATGAGACTTGCCCTGTTCATTTTTTGGTTGACTGAAGCGGATGGTTCAAGAATTATGCTGCTCTCTCTGTAGAAAATACTACCGGGATGTTCCATGCCGCCATATTGGAATGTGGGGATCAAAGCAAAATCAAATTTTGAAAAGGGATAGGAGATGGTGGTGTAGTTTTTTAACCAGTTCAGCGATTGAGTGTGCAACTCAAAAATCTCTTTTAGGTTGGCTGCCACTTTCGCAGAATCTGTTTCCCGGTAATACATGGTCATTCCAGAAACAGCATCAGTTGCCTTTTCGAATTTGCCGGCTGCAAATGCGAATAGATAGGTGCTGATGGGCTTAGTAGGAAGGAACTGATAATTCTTTCTATTTTCGGATGAAGAAATCTCAGCCTGTTGGTTAGAGACTGCCTCCCATGTTTTTGGAACGGACAATGAAAGTGTAAAAGAGGCCTTTAGGTCAGGTTGGTCAAAGCCCGGAAAACATGTGGAAGCACGATCAGGTACAAATAAGGTGTATAAATATTCATCGTTTCTGTTTAACGATAGGTCGCCCGCAATAAACTCGATTTCAATTTCATTTTTTCCAGTGATTAATAAATTATCAGGAATGGCGATATGCTCATTTTCAATAACAACTTCTGCTTTTTTTTGGTTGACTTTAACCGACTTTAGGTGGTCCGCGCTCACATTGAAGTCGAGGTAGAGATTTTTAGAGACATTCCTTTTATAAAGAAAGTTGATTGTGTTTTTTCCTGGTATGTTTTCGTTTTGGTTTTCAGGAATGTCAAAATGCAGTGAGTATTGAATGTCCTTGATACTCTCCTTTCGCAGTTGTGCCTGTTCATAAGAAACTCCTTTCTCTACTTTTTCCTGAGTGCAGGAAAAGAATAACGTGGAAAGAAATAATAAGCCCACAAATTGAATCCATTTCATAATTTGCAAATTAAGAATTTTGATGAATTTGATCTTTTCCGGCTATCACTTCTCTTTATTATAAGCAGACCATCGGGGTAGCCTTGCCAATGCCAGGTGAAAGTGCCTCTTGTTTGAGCCAATGCGGTTTTTCCCCGAGGATTTTTATCAAGAGGTATAAATGCAGTCGGTCTTAGAGCCAATTTTTCAAGCCCTTTCTGTGGTGCAGTCCAGAACCAGTAGGTTTGTTCTGAAAATGCTGTTATGGGGGTACGTTTTGTGAATGCCGAACAGTCTACGTTACTCATTGATTTACAATTTTGAGTCGATGGTTGTGTTGATTGATTATATACACCGATCATCCCAATTGTTGTATGCAAGGGCTATCTATTTCAATAAATTGACCTCAAATTTTAATTAAGTCAAATTTAAGCAATGATAAAGTTTATTCTACGAAAAGCACATGTCATAACCTTACTTCTAAGTGTTGTGATGTCTCCTTTGCTGGCTCAAACCTATGACCCAGCTGTATTTAAGGAGATGAAATACCGTTTTATTGGGCCAGAAGGGAACCGCGCCATAGCCATTGTGGGAGTGCCGGGAAATCCAATGGTGAACTACATTGGGGCAGCCTCAGGTGGTTTGTTTAAAACCGATGATGGCGGTGTAACATGGAAGTCAATTTTTGATGATCAAGAAGTATCATCGGTCGGTTCTGTTGCACTGGCACCTACAGATCCTTCCCAGGTTTGGGTAGGTACTGGAGAAACATTTATTATCAGACCTGCACACTCTATCGGTAATGGTATTTATCTTTCTAAAGATGCCGGTAAAACCTGGAAGAATATGGGGCTTGAAAAAACCGGACGTATTGGTCGTGTGGTCGTGCACCCTAAAAATGAAAACATTGTGTATGCTGCGGCATTAGGTCATGTATATGGCCCACAGCAAGAACGCGGTGTTTATCGCACAAAGGATGGAGGTAAAACCTGGCAGCGTGTACTTTTTGTAGATGAAAATACGGGTGCAGCAGATATTGCGATTGACCCTCAAAACCCAAATATTTTATTTGCATCAATGTGGTCGATCCACATTAATACCTGGGGTCTGACCAGCGGTGGCGTAGGAGGGGGTGTTTACCGATCAACAGATGGTGGTGACACATGGGAGCCAATGAATACCAAGGGATTACCAGGGGGTGTAAAACAACCCGTAGGAAAGACCAACGTAGCAATTTCATATAGCAATCCAAAAAGGGTATATGCGCTATTTGAAGAAAAAAGCCCTTTGCTTTACCGATCAGATAATGGTGGTGAAACTTGGCAGTTCATGAGCAACAACCATGATATGGCAGAGCGTGCACCTTACTATACGCGCATGACCGTTTCTACTGACAATCCAGATGAAGTTTATTTCATGAGCGTTCGTTTCGCCCAATCGCTGGATGGCGGTAAGACTTTGGAGAAAAACCCTCCACGCGGTGGTGGAGATAACCATGATTTATGGATAGACCCATTGAATCCGGCCAGGATGATGGTAGCCCATGATGGTTGCGCAAGTATCTCCCTTAATAGGGGCAAGACATTTCAGCGTGTAGTTCTTCCCATTGCACAGATGTACCATGTTGAAGTGGATAACCAGATACCTTATTTCGTTTATGGCAATCGCCAGGATGGATGGTCCTACCGTGGCCCAAGCAATAGTATGCAAGGATACATTCCTTTGGGATTGTGGAAAGGTGTTGGAGGTTGTGAGAGTGGATTTGCTCGTCCTGATCCGTTTGACAATAATATTATTTGGTCAGGTTGCTATGACGGTGGCTTACAACGCCATGATCTTAGAACAGGACATTCTCGTGAAGTGCGTGTATGGCCTGAGGCTGGATATGGATGGGCTCCTGCCGATTTGAAATACAGATGGCACTGGAATTTTCCACTGTCGCATTCACCCCATACTCAGCACAGGGTATATGTAGGTAGTCAATTTGTTCATAAAACGGATGATGAGGGCCAAAGTTGGCAGATCATTAGCCCGGATTTGACTACCAATGACAAGACACACCAGCAGAATTCAGGTGGAATTGCAACAGATAACCTGATGACTTTTGATGGAGCAACACTTTTTGCCATTGAAGAATCAAAGGTTCAAAAGGATTTGATTTGGACGGGATCTAATGATGGACAAGTAAACCTGACACAGGATGGTGGAAAGACCTGGACGAATGTTTCTAAAAACATCGCCATGCCGGCATGGGGTACTATTGCCAATATAGAGCCTTCGCGCTATGATGCAGCTACTGCTTATATTTCTGTAGATATGCACCAAATGGGAGATTTCGATCCCTACATATTTAAGACCACAGATTATGGAAAGACCTGGACGAAAATAAGCAATGGCATTCCAAAATCGATTCTAAGCTTTGTTCATGTGGTAAGAGAAGACCCTAAACAAAAGGGACTACTGTATGCTGGAACAGACAACGCACTATATGTATCATTTGATGATGGAAAGAACTGGATGTTGTTTAGAAACAACATGCCTCCAGCCCCAGTTTACTGGTTGGTTATTCAGGAAAATTTTGATGATCTAGTGGTGAGTACTTATGGCCGTGGTTATTATATCATGGACGATATTTCTCCGTTGAGAGAATATGCTGCTGCAGCGCAACAATCCAGCTATGTGTTTAATATCCGTAAAGCCTATCGCTTTCAGGAAGTGGAGGCCATTAAGACAGATGCCCCAAGCCCGAACTCAGGAGTGAATCCTCCTTATGGTACTCCTATTAATTACTATCTGAAAGACAAAGTGAATGACGATGTTCAAATTGAAGTTTATAACGATCAACAAGAACTGATACGAACATTAAAGGGTACTAATACAGCAGGTATTAATAGAGTGTGGTGGGATTTGCGATATGAGCCTACCTTCCAGCCTAAGCTGCGAACAAAGCCTCCTGGAAGACCATGGGTAGAAATGCATGGGGAAGGCTGGAGACCTTTGGTGACATGGGATCTTGATTTGTGGAAAGGCCAATTGGGACCACGGGTTGCTCCTGGGAAATTCACTGCTAAGATAAAAATTGATGGTAAAGAATTTACAGAGACATTTGATGTCTTAAAGGATCCAAACACTACCGGAACGGAAAAAGAAATTCAGGAACAGGTAGTGTTTTCGTTACAGTTGAGGGATGCTATGAATACAGTTGTAGAAATGATTGACAGGATGGAGTGGATTCGCAAGGAGCTGGGGGACATAATTCCTACTACAAAGAACTCAAAATTGAAGAAGGAGCTGATGACCATGGAGACACAGGCTGAAGGGATTTCTGCCAGACTGTATGATATCCATCTAACAGGAGCAAGAGAAGATGCCTTCCGTTCTCCAATGCAACTATATGGAAGATTGAGTGCATTAGCCAGTGACATCACTGCCAATGGGGTCGATTTTAGACCTACCGATCAGCAAGGAGAAGTATATGGTGTGTTGAAAGGCAGAATGGATAAGGTACAGAAGGAATACACAACTCTTCTAGAGAAGCAACTACCACAGATCAACAATAAACTCCCTGACCAGAAGATTAATTTGGAGAAAAAGAATTGATTGAACCTTATCAACGGGTTGGTCTCCAATAGTTGATTAATTGAAACAAGTGACGGGGAGTGGAGCAATCCACTCCCTGTTTTTTTTGATGTCAAAAATCAGTGTTGTAATTGATAGTAATTGCTACTAATTTTCAAAATTCTAATCTAGCAATCAATTATGGAAAGAAGAGAATTTATCAAACAAGCATCTGCTGCTACTGCCGGACTGGCGATGTTACCCAACTTTTTATATGCCAAAGACGCTCCATCAGGCTTTGTCTTTGATGCCATGGGAGAAGTTCGCGACATCTACACGATGGATCTCATAGATAAAATTCTCGCCAGTGGTACTCGGGCTATTGCCATTACCCTGACGGATCCAAAAAATTATGGACATGAAGCTTACGATATCTTGTTGAAGGACCTTGCTGCTTATGATAAATACTTTTATGATCACCCTTCTCACTTTATAAAAGCCACACGCCTGTCAGATATCAATCGGGCGATAAAGGAAAAGAAACTGGCCGTGTTCTATATTATCCAGAGTTCTGAACCTATTGAAAAAGACCTGTCCAGACTGGATGTGTTGTATAACCTGGGCTTGCGCAGCGTGCAGATGACTTATAACACCCGCAACTATGTGGGCGATGGCTGTTATGAGCGCACCGATGCCGGACTTTCTAATTTTGGTTTGGAACTTGTGGCGCGTTTGAATGAAAAGAACATGCTGATTGATCTGTCACATGCAGGCATGAAGACGATGGAAGAAACGATCAAAGCCTCTAAGAAACCGGTGATCATTTCTCACTCTACTTGTCGTGCATTGTTCTACCATCTTCGCAACACTACTGACGAAAATATGAAACTGCTGGCCGACCGTGGAGGAGTAATAGGCATGTGCCAGATGCGCACTTTTATGACTACAGAGAAAACCAATAACCTGGAAGTGTATTTCGATCACATCGATCACGCAGTGAAAACAGCGGGAATCGATCACGTAGCTATCGGCAGCGACCGGGACCACCGCGTGATCCCTGACACCGAAGAGGAAATTAAGATATTACTGGAAGAGGAGGGAGCACAATTTAAACCCACCGACTGGCCATTGTATTTAGAGAAACTCAATGGGCCTTCAAGGATGAATGTGATCCGTGAAAACCTGGTGAAGAGAAAGTATACGCAATCTCAGATCGATAAGATCATGGGAGGGAATCTTTATCGGTTGTATGAGGAAGTGGTGGAGTAGGATTTTTGTAGTTGCATTTTACAGCAGAGGCGCTAAAACATTAAGTGGGTATTTTCTTGTCATTGTCTCTCATCTATGGTTCGTTTCTTTACTGTAAGGGTACGAACCAAGGGTAAAGGATGTCTATATCTCGCTCTGTGGAGTGATTGCCATACTTTGCGCCACAGCGCGATTAAGCATTTGCGATAAAGCCACAGTTTATAGAATAGACCCACAGGTTCATATATCCTACCCACCCCTCCAGGTCATTATGTGCACCCCAATAGCAAAACCATCCACACCGTCAGTGCATTCCACCCACACCAATAGCAAAACTATGTACACCAAGGGTGCATTATGTGCAGTGCTCTAGCAAAACCAACCACCCCAAAGGTGCATTGTATGTGATGCTCCAGCATTCCCAACCACCCCATGGGTGCATTCTACCCACTGCTAGTGCAAAGCCAACCACCCCGAGTGTACATTGTACCCACCGCTTGTGCAAAACCATGTGCCTCGTGTGCACATTCAACCACATGATATGCACATATACTGATCCGCCAGAAAGCTCTTACCTTTTTAACCCAGATTATGAATAATCTGCACATGGGCTGACGAATACTGACGGCATCGTCAGCATTGTCAGGGTTAAACCTTGGCCATGAAAGTACTGCTATAGGGTTTCTATTTCATAATTACAGTTTAATTTTGCTGCCGCTATGAATCCAACAGAAGCACGTCAGCTGATAGAACCAGCTATTCCCAATAAAACCACCGCCACCTGGGCAGACCTGGGATGTGGTGCCGGTACTTTTACCTATGCCGTAGCTGAGCTATTGGGTAATGGAAGTAAGATATGGGGGGTAGATAAACTTACGCAGTACCTTGGCGCAAAGAGGGGTGAGGTAGAAATTGAATTTCTTCAGGCAGATCTCGAGCGACAACTGCTGCCATTAAAAGCGCTGGATGGGATCATTATGGCCAATACTTTGCACTACATCAAAGACCAGGCAGATTTTCTCCAACACCTGCGTTCCTATCTGAAAGACAATGGCAAATTGATTTTGGTAGAGTACGATACGGAGCGCAGCAATCAATGGGTTCCTTTCCCCGTGACGTACGAGATGGCTCACGCACTTTTATCGAATGCCGGATTTAAAGATATCGCCAGAATAGGAGAGTACCCATCAAGCCTCCGCAGCGAAATGATCTTTGCGTGTGTAGCACACAAATGAGTCTAATCCCGCTTCACTTTGATGTCCGCCCTACCAAGAATAATATTCTTATTGATATGTGCGGGGCCACTTAATCTAATTTCAGGCTCGCCAAAGGCGGTAATCTTTAATTCGTCATTGGCATTGATGGTAAGGCGGCCTTCTCCATAGATGCGTGAGGCAGTGGTGTTGCTGGATAGGTGCTGGGTATTGATCTTATTCTCACCAAACAAACGGTACAATTGATGTCCGGCTGTTCCTGATTTAATTTCAATATCATTGGATCCATACACTGAGGCCTTGAACTTATTGGTTTGAAGAGAGGCCAACGTTACCCTGGTTTCACCATATACCTTCAGTTTGAAATGATCGGCATTGATGGCTCCGTTACATACCAGCTCTTCTTCTCCTCTTATTTCCAACCCACGTAGTTCTTTATAAGTGATATAGGCTGTTACCGAGCGGCCACGATACATGCTTCGTGTTTGCTTCGTTCTGTTGTAGTAGAATTTCTCTTGCTTACCCACCAGCTTGGCATCCTCCAAATAGATGTGCAGTTTTTTGCGCCTTACTTTTACATTCACTACGTCAGGGTCAACACCGGCATATTCCAGCCGGATGGATTCCTTCTCACCCTTTTCTAGGAATACATTGACATATTGCGAGGCTACGATTCGATCAAATGAATCCAACGGCTTTTCTTCTGATTGTGCAAATAGGAGGGTAGATGCCATTAAGAAGGTGAGAAGTAGTGTCTGTTTCATATGTCTTGAGTTAGATAATGCGCATAAATACCCTAAAGATGCACTTTAGCACCCAATGGTTGCATTTACCCTGAATAAAAAATCTATTCTGATCGCAGGGATTTCACAGGGTTGTCTATAGCAGCTTTATATGCCTGTAAGCTGACGATGCCAACGGCCATGATTAGGGCAAGACATCCTGCCAGCGGGAATGTCCACCAAGGGATGGCAATCCTGATGGGATAGCGATCCAGAAAAGAATCGAGAAAATGCCAGGCTATAGGAGCTGCAATAACGAAAGCGACCAGCACTAATTTTGTAAAATCTCTTGAGATCATCACCACCACAGTAATCACGGAGGCACCCAGCACTTTTCGTATGCCAATTTCTTTCGTTCGCTGCTCAGCGGTGAAGGCAGCCAGTCCAAATAACCCCAGTCCGGTGATCAACAGGGCAAGAAAGGCGAACAGGTTGGCCAGCTTGCCAATCAGATCAATGGTGGTGAATTTCTTACTGAACTCCACATCAGCGAAATCGTACTCGAATGGATAAGCTGGATTTAGTTTTTTAAATACTTCCTCTACCTTGCTGATGGATCCTTTTAGGTCGTTGGTCCTGGAAAGTCGAATGGAAACGGAACTGATCCATTCCGGGTCAAAAACCATAAACAACGGGGACACCGCGCGGAAGGGTGAGCCCATCAGCGTGTTGTCGACTACACCAATCAGTTCGCGTTCGCCTCCCCATAGGTCAAGCTTGGTACCAATGGGGTTTTCCAAATTCATTAAGTCAAGTCCTGCTTTGTTGATAATAATAGCGGACGAATCACTTTTAAAATCTTCAGAGAAATCCCTTCCCATTAGCATTTTAATGCCCATGGTTTTGGTGTAATCGTATTCGGTTGCCACCGTGGAGAAGATTACCCTCAGGTCCTCGGGTTTACCTGGCCATCCTAAGAAGTTGTTGGACCAGATTTCTGTAATAGGGCTATTGGATCGGGTGACCGCTTCCACTACGCCTGTGCGCAAAAGCTCTTTTTTAATGATGTCGTAGTTCTCTCTCAGTTCATCGTTATATTGTACGGAAATTAAGTTTTCCTGATTGTAGCCCAGGTCCCTGCTTTTCACATGTTGAATCTGATAGTATATTACAATGGTACCCACAATAAGAATGATAGAAAAACCAAACTGCAATACCACCAATACCTGTCTTGGAATGCTGGCGCTTTTACCCACTTGTATTTTTCCCTTCAATACTTTTACTGCGCTAAAGGACGACAAGTATAAAGCGGGATAGCTGCCCGACAAAAGTCCGGTTACGGATATTATGACTAGTGCAAAAACCCAAAACTGTGGAGTGAGGTAAGGTATGTACAGTTGCTTTTCAACCAGATCATTGTAAAAAGGCAGCGTGCCCTCAACAAGAATGAGCGCCAAAACAAATGAAATAAATGCGATAAGTAGTGACTCACCTAAAAATTGAAAGATCAGTTCCTGCCGTTTGGAACCCACGGATTTTCTGATGCCCACTTCACGCGCCCGCTTTTCTGATCGGGCGGTGGCAAGATTCATAAAATTGATGCAAGCAATGATGAGAATAAAAACGGCTATGATAGAAAACAAATTAACGTAGTCGATCATACCACCGGTTGCTACCCCATTTTCAAATGTGGAGCGCAACCGCCAATCCTTCATTGGATGTAGAAACAATTCCTTTTTGAAACTGTCATCATCATCATCCCCTTTCTCCATCAATATACTTTTGATCTTTTGATCTACCTGTGCTTTGCTGGTTCCTTCCGGCAGTTCGACAAAGACCTGAAAGGAACTATTGCCCCAGTTGTTTTCAGCATTTTTAGCCCATTCTTGTGTGGCCAGCATCAAACTGAATGGCACCAGATAATCAAACTCAAAGGAAGAGTTGGTTGGAATGTCTTTCATTACACCCGTCACTTTCACATCTGCATCACTGTCCAGTCGGATGATTTTATTGATGGGGTCTTCATCACCAAAGAGATTCTTTGCCGCTGATTCCGTAAGTACGATAGAGTAGGGCTCATCGAGTACGGTTTCTGCTGATCCTTTTAGCAGGGGAAATTCAAACATTTCTAAAAACTCCGAGCTTACAAAGTATCCCCGCTTGTTGAGCTTCATATCCCCAACGGTTAATAAATGCGTGCCTCCCCATTCTGAGATAGTAGCATTTTTAATGTCGCTAATCTCTTCCTGCAAAGCATTCTTCAGGGGTTGCGGAACGGAGATCCATGAATTGATCTTGCCATCGAAATAGGCATTGGTCCACACCTGATACAGCCTGTTGTACTTGGGCTGAAATTTATCATAAGAAGTTTCGTCATTTACCCATAAAAGAATGAGAATACTGCATGCAATACCTACCGCGAGTCCGGCAATATTGATGAAAGAATAAACCGAGTTTTTCATCAAACTCCGGATGGCAATTTTGATATAGTTCTTTAGCATGAGTAGGAGTTATTCGGTTTTTAATGAAATTACGGGATTGCCAATGGCAGCACGAAAAGATTCAAAGCCAACAGTAATCCATGCAATGGCAAAGGAGATTACACCAGCCAGTACGAATACAAATACGCCCAATGTGGTTTGATAGGCAAAACTTTGAAGCCACTGCCCCATAGCGTAGTATCCCAAAGGGGCGGCAATTACAAAAGCGATGAGAATTAATTTGAGAAAGTCCGTTGTGAGCAGGCTTACAATACCTGTTACACTCGCGCCTAAAACTTTTCTTATCCCAATTTCTTTTATTCTGCGCTCTGCCATGTATACGGACAGACCGTAAAGACCCATGCATGAAATAATAATGGCGATCAGGGTGAAGCTGGTCATGATAGAGGCTACCCGTTGATCTTCCTCGTATTGCTTGTTCACACTGTCAGAGAGAAAGGTGCTTTCAAAAGGAGTGGAGGGTACTTGTGCTTTCCAGTAGCTCTCCAATTGACTGATGATGTTTTTATAGTCAGCGGTTGCAACACGCATGGTAATGAAAATGAAATTCTTTTTTGATTCAGGTATCTTGAACATGAACGGTACAATTTTATCATGAAGGGAGAATTGGTGAAAATTCTCAACTACGCCAATGATTTTATGGTATCTGATTTTACCATCAAAATCACTTAGTAGTGTTGTGCCTACGGCATCTTTCAGGTCAATGTTGTATTCTTTTAAGCTCGCCTGATTGACAATTACGTTTATTGTTTCGTCATCTTCTTTGTAGCTATCCCTTTGGTCGTCAAAGTCTCTTCCTGCAATCAGGTTGATCTTTAGCAGGTCAAAATAGTTCTCATCTGTGTTGATCATCCTGTGTAAAATCGAGTGATCCGCACTTGAGCCTTGTATGTATAATCCATAGTCTCTCAACAGAGGTGTTGAAGGCAAGCTGGTGGTAGCTGAAACCTGGGTGACATCTGCTATTTGCTGAATGCTGTTTTTCAATTCTACATAGCTGCTCCGTGCCTCGATGGTTCGCATGGGGATCACGATATTTTGTTCGGGACTAAAGCCCAAGGCTTTGTTCTGGATAAAATTCAACTGCTTTTTTATAATAAGAATAGAAGAGATAAGAGAAATTGAGACGATAAATTGAAATACAACCAATGACTTTCTCAACCATTGACTTCCTCCTGAAAGCCTTTTGTCTTTTAATACTTTAGCAGGCTGAAAGGAGGAAAGAAAGAAAGCGGGGTAACTACCTGCAACAAACCCTGTAACAATGGAAATGCCCAACATGAAAAGGGCTACATAAACGGCCGTGCTGCCATTGAGGGAGAGGCCTTTGTGCGTCACCTGATTGAAGAAGGGGAGCACTAACATAATGATCACCCCGGAGATCAGCATTGAGACGATTACAATAGTGAAAGACTCTCCCAGAAATTGACTTATTAAGTTTTGCCGGGATGCCCCCAATGATTTTCTTACGCCTACTTCTCCAGCCCTTTGTGCGGCCTTGGCTGTAGTGAGATTCATAAAGTTGATGCAGGCAATAAGCAAAATGAAAATACCAATGGAGCCCAGGATATAGACATACATGATATTGCCATTGGTATCATCAAACTGAAAGCCATCGTTAAAATCGGAATAGAGATGGATGTCACTCAGTGCCTGCAGGTGCAAATCCTTTTTCATACCAGCGCCTCGTAGTACGTCTCCGGCATATGTTTCAATAAGTTGAGGAAATTTCTCATCAACGGTTTGTGGGGAAGTATTAGGAACTAAGCGCACATACCCGGAGACAAAGTTTTGCCATGCCCAGGAGTCTACAGAGTTAATGAATGTTCCCCAGCCTTCACTTCTAAGCGATATATAGAAGTCGGCATCAAGGTGCGACTTGGATGTGTAGGGAGCAAGTACGCCCGTAACCATAAAGGTGTCTTTTGAAGGGCCACTGTTGATAATGAGCCATTCATTCAGAGGTGATTTATCAGGAAATATCTTTTTGCTGAGTTTATCGGAGAGTACCACCGAAGCAGGCTGGTCCATGGCTGTCTCACGGTTTCCTTCTTCGAATTTGTAATCAAAAACATCAAAAAAAGTAGAGTCTACCAGATAGCCGTGTTTTTCGTAATACAATTGATCGCCATATTTAATTAAGTGCTGCTCTACCTCAGGTGGGTTGATGACGCGCGTTGCAATCTCAACCTCAGGTATCAGATGAGGGAGCGCAGTGGCAATGGGGGGTGATGTGCGCGGGTAGCTTTCGGGTATTCCGTCTTTGGTAAATGTGGTGTATATCCGATAGATACGGTCCCTGTTGGTAAATTTATTTTCATAGCTAAATTCATCTTTTATATATAGGGCCAGCAAGACACAGCAGGCAATACCTACAGAAAGTCCTATTATATTTATGGCAGAAAAAGTTCGGTGCTTAAGGAGGTTACGCACTGCTATCTTGAAATAATTCTTTAGCATAAAACAGTTGAGTTTCGAGAGTAATACCTAAAAAGATGCCAATAGTTACAATTGGCCTAAAGACCCTCTAAGTAGAGAATGGATGCTTGGAATAATTTTTTTCTGAACACTTAACTGTTCGAAAATGATCAATTGCCTTCGTAATAGCGTATTTCTTTTTCACGCTCCAGGTCGGGCCGTTCACGTTTTATCCTTACTTTGGCGGGAGGCCCCACCATGATGGGTACTTTTTCTACTTCCACATTGGCCATCTCCAGTCCGTATTGTGCTTCAGCAGAGAGGCTGTGTTTCTTGATAAATCGGTAGCCCTGTATGATCAGACTGTCGAAAGTAGAAATTTCACTATCGATAGAAGCCAGAGAATGAAGGATGATAAACTTAAAGTCTGCTGGCATACTGTGCTTTTTCAGCGAGTCGTAATGGCTTACCAAATCAATCTCACCATTCTCTGCCAGGTCGTGCAGAATTCTGCTAAATAAAATATTTACCCTGTGATCTGATTTAAATCCAAGTTTGATTCTGATAAAGAAACATTTTTTCGGAATGATAGTATCCACAGAATATTTACTTGTGTAGGGGCTATCTACCGTATCCACATGGATGAACCAATAGACATCAGCTCTTTTGGGTCTTTTTTTGAATATTGAATATATAATATTTGAATCGATGGCCCGCTGGCTATCTGCCACCGCCATATACACGAGATTAGTGGCTTCTTTGTGAATGGAAGTATCTGCCTGCAGATCCTGCATCATGGGTATATAGTGTTTCAGGTCAACAAACTCTGTATGTCTGTCTCGAAGGCCGCGGGCTTTCACCAGCGTAAACATGAGTAAGAAAAAGAACAACGCAATCATGAAGGTAAACCAGCCTCCATGCTCAAACTTGCTGAGGTTGGAAACCAAAAACATACCTTCAATCGAAAAGAACACCAGTGCAATTGTTGCAGATCTAAGCCTCGATTTTTTTACGGTAGTGAAGAAGTAAACGAGAAGTGTGGTAGTCATCAGCATGTCAAAAGTGATGGCCAAACCATATGCACCCTCCATGGCTGAAGACTCTCTAAAAATAAGTACGACCAATATTGTTCCTGCCAGCAACATCCAATTGATAGTAGGTAAATAGATCTGTCCTTTTATCTGACTTGGGTAGCGCACCTTCGTAATTGGCCATAGCTTCAATTTCATGGCCTCATTTACCAATGTGAAGGTGCCGGATATCAGTGCTTGACTGGCGATGACTGCCGCCATGGTAGCAATAGCAATACTGAATATTAATAGACCTTCAGGAACTATTGCATAAAAGGGTATTTGTCCATTTAAAGTAGAGCCCTCCAGTGTGAGCAACCAGGCTGCTTGGCCAAAATAGTTTATCAGTAAACACACCTTTACAAACCCCCAACCCACTCTGATATTGTTTTTACCGCAATGACCCAGATCAGAATATAACGCTTCAGCTCCTGTGGTACAGAGAAAAACGGCACCCAAAAGCCAGAAACCACCTGGATAATTGACCAAAAGATTGATGGCATACATCGGATTCAGTGCCTTTAGTACTGAAGGGTTTTGTGAAAGGTGAATCATGCCAAATACACCCAAAGTGATAAACCACACCATCATGATGGGGCCAAATGTTTTCCCTACCACACTGGTGCCAAATTGCTGAAAGAAGAACAGAAGGATTAGTATGATAATGACAATAGGTACTGTGGGGATGCCTGGATTATTGATTGTAAGCCCCTCGATCGCTGAGGAAATACTAATTGCCGGTGTAATAAAGCCATCGGATATCAATGTAGCGCACCCTATTATGGCGAGGTAAACCACCCATTTTGCCTTGTATCGTCTTACCAGTGCGTAAAGGGCAAATATTCCTCCTTCCCCTTTGTTGTCTGCGTTAAGGGCAAGGTATATGTATTTGATAGTAGTAATGAGGGTAAGAGTCCAAAACACACAGGAGACACCTCCTAAAACAAGATCTTCTGTGATTATACCTTCACCTACTATGGCTTTAAATACGTACAACGGAGAGGTGCCGATGTCTCCATAGATAATTCCCATGGAAACAAGGACTCCTGCCGCGGATACCCGTTGTTTGATTGTTCCTGAATCCATTTATATTTCTTCTTTGGGCCTACCTATTATCAATCGATTGCTTCTGTCGTAAGAGAAATAACTCCACAACCAACTGAAGAAAGTGAATACTTTATTTTTGAAACCCATGATAGACATCAAATGAACGAACATCCAGATGTACCATGCAATAAATCCTTGCATTTTTATTGCCTTTGTATCCACTACCGCCTTATTTCTACCAACTGTTGCCATACTGCCTTTGTCCCTATAGGTGAATGGCTTCATTTGCTTTTTGGCAATGAGTTTGTTTAGGTTGTCTGCAAGTAGCACTCCTTGTTGCATGGCTGGTGGTGCCATCATCGGATGACCATTTGGGAATTTCTCATCGCCTTCCATGATAGCAGCATCTCCAATGGCAAAAATATTTTCATGTCCTTTTACCCTGTTAAACCTGTCTACCCATAGACGGTTGCCTTTTGAGACACATTCCTCACCCAGTCCTTTTATGGGATTTCCTTTTACGCCTGCGGCCCATACTAATGTGCGGGTTTTAATCTTCTCTCCATTGTTGAATACAGCCTCATATCCGTTGTAGGATTTTACAGCTACATTGAGATGTACCTTTACTCCCATTTTTTTTAAATACAGAAGGGCTTTTTCTCCTGCCTTGTCACTCATTCCATTTAAAAGACGTGGTGCGGCTTCCACCCGATGGATATCCATGGAACTTATGTCTAACTC
>JAHBUB010000011.1 GCA_019638285.1 Cyclobacteriaceae bacterium
GTATGCGGGAGCTGAAACCAACGCTAAAATTTCTCCTGTAGCTGGCTCAATTGCCACAATACTTCCGGATTTTCCCTTCATAAGACGCTCACCATATTGTTGCAAATCTATGTCAATGCTGCTCACCAAGTCTTCACCTGGAATAGACAAAGTATCATACTCACCGTCTTTAAAAGATCCCTTCTCTATGCCACGAACATTTCGCAATTTGAATTTTATGCCTCGCTTTCCCCTCAATTGTTCTTCATAAAAAGATTCGATGCCGCTTTGACCAACATAATCTCCCTGCCTATAGATTCCAGATTGATCCTTCTCAAGTTGTGCTTTCGAAATTTCACTCACATAGCCCAGTGCATTGGCCAAAGCGGGGGTGGTGTATGATCTTGTCGTTCTCGCCTGAACATATAATCCTGGAAATTCATCCATGTGGTCCTGTACCCTGGCAAACTCAGCATTTGAAAGACGGTCTATAAATAAGGTTGGCTTATAAGGTGAGTACTCCTTTCGGGCTCTCATTTCTTTGAACTTCTTCCGCAACTCCTCTCTCGACATTAGAAAAACCTGACAAAATTTCGCTGAGTCGAAATCTCGAATGTCTTTTCGGATTACATTAATATCAAATTCAGGTGTATTGTAAACAATCAGTTTGTTGTTTCGATCGTAGATAAGCCCACGGAATGGGTATTCTACTTCCTTCAGAATGGCGTTACTATCCGCTAGTTCTGCATACTTGTTATCGAGTACCTGAATTGAGAACAGTTTTATTAAAAAAACCAGCCCTGTCAGAATAAAAATAATTTGTAGTATCTCTTTCCTCCCTTCGTTCATGATCTTCGTTGCCCAGGCAGCATATACTGCAATAACAATACAGTAAGGAAAGTAAAGATAGTGCTAAAAAATACTTTTGAAAAGGTATACCCCAGAAGTCCGAATCCTCCTGCCTCAATAAAAAATAGCGTAAAGTGATGAATAAAGATGAGAGGAATGGCATAAATCAAAAACCATTGCAAGCCATTGGCAGCCAGTGTAGGGCCTTCACCGGCATCATACCCTCCCTGTGGAGTAATGCGCGACAACCAAAAATTCCTAACAAATGCCAACAATACCAACGCTGATGCATGCATACCCAAACTATCATAAAAAATATCCACCAAAAACCCCATTACGAATCCGAGTACCATCAATAGCAAAATGTTGGTTTCTATAGGCAGGAATAAAATAAAGGCGATATAAATAAAACAAAAAGCAGTATTGAAGAGCACAAGGTTCTTCATGAGCACCACCTGCACAAGTAGATAGATGAAAAAGGATAAAAATTGCCAAATACCTGTTCTGCTCATTTTGGAAGACCAATAGTTATCTGCTCCAAAGAGTCCTTTTCTTTCAAAAGATTACTTCGAACAATTTCCACAAAAGCCAACTTGGAAAAGTCCTGCGCCAGCTTCACTTTCAAATCGTAAAACTGAGCTTCAGGCCCTAAATTCACTTCATCTATAATACCCACTAAAACACCTGCAGGAAAAACCGCATTAAAGCCAGAGGTGACCACCGTGTCCCCCACAACTGGGTCGGCATGACGAGGTATAAAATTAAGCTGACTGTAAAGAGGATCTTTCCCATCCCAGTTTATAGAGCCAAAATGGTTGGTTCTTTTAATCACCGATGATGTAAACTCCTCCGTGTTTAACAATGAAATAAGCACCGCATAATGATCAGAAACTGATTTCACTTTTCCGACCGCCCCCGCCACACTGATCACAGCCATACCTGGGGCTATCCCATCCAATGCCCCCTTGTTAATGGTGATGTAATTTTTAAATCGTTCTACCGAGTTGCTGATCACTTTTGCACTTACAAAATCAAAACGATTAATAATCTTAGGATCCTTAATTTCTCTCACTTCCAGGTTGTAGAGACTTTGATTACGTTGCTCAAGCTTGGTTCTCAGCTGTGCATTTTCTTCTGCCAGTTCTGTATTAATTCTTCGAAGTGAAAAGTATTCTTTGACTCCCTGAGTAGTGCTGATGATATTCGCGGCAAGGTGATTTGACGAATTGAAAAATTTAGTGCTTTGGTACTGATTGTTCTGCACAATCAACCAGGCTGCAAATAATTCCAACACCAAAAATGTAAAGAAAGCCCTATACTGGTAAAAAAAGTAAAAGAGCCTATCCATGCTATCAAGTCATCAATATGGATTTGAAATGCTCTAGGTTTTTAAGTGCCTGCCCGGTCCCCCTTACCACAGCACGAAGCGCATCGTCTGCTACGTGAATAGGTAATTTGGTCTTCAATGCAAGTCGCTTATCCAAGCCGCGCAGAAGAGCTCCTCCACCCGTAAGATAAATTCCCCGCTCATAAATATCAGCAGAAAGCTCAGGAGGAGATATTTCCAGTGCTTTTAACACAGCCTCCTCTAATTTAGAGATTGACTTATCCAATGCAAACGCTACTTCTGAGTAAGATATTTTTATTGTTTTAGGAATCCCTGTCATTAAATCCCGGCCACGAATCTCATAATCGTCCGGTCCATCATCCAACTCTGTCAAAGCAGAACCTACCTCAATCTTCACGCGCTCAGCAGATCGCTCACCAATCAAGAGATTGTGCTGTCTGCGCATGTAGTCAAGAATATCCCTGTTAAAAGTATCTCCCGCGATGCGAATGGATTGGTCACATACTATTCCGGATAATGCAATCACTGCAATGTCTGTAGTTCCACCGCCAATATCTACAATCATATTACCCACCGGCTGTTCGATGTCAATTCCAATGCCAATGGCAGCAGCTATTGGCTCATGAATCATATATACCTCCTTTGCATTGGCATGCTCAGCCGAGTCGCGTACAGCCCTCTTTTCTACTTCGGTAATTCCGGACGGAATACAAATCACCATTCTAAGCGAAGGCGGAAATAATCTTTTTCCTGTGTCAATCATCTTGATCATACCCCTGATCATCATCTCAGCAGCATGGAAATCCGCAATCACACCTTCCTTTAAAGGACGAATGGTCCTAATGTTGTCATGGGTTTTTTCATGCATCTGCATGGCTTCCCTTCCTATGGCAATCACCTTGTTGGTATTCTTATCCATCGCAATGATGGATGGCTCATCTACTACAATCTTGTCTTTATAGATGATTAAGGTATTTGCTGTGCCAAGATCAAGGGCTATGTCCTGCGTAAAAAAGTCAAAAAGTCCCATTGGTGTTAAAGCTGTAGTTATTCTAGAGGGCCGAAATTAAGCAAATATAACCGTGATTTTAGCGTTTAATGGAGCGAAAACTTACACCTCCAAACCTACTAGTGTTTAAAATGCCGATAGCCGGTCGTTACCATCGCCATATCATGGCCATCACAAAAATTAATGGAGTCCTGATCCTTAATAGAACCTCCGGGTTGAATGACGGCTTTGATTCCCTGGTCGTGAGCAATCTCAACACAATCTGGGAAAGGAAAAAATGCATCAGATGCCATCACTGCTCCATTCAAATCAAAACCAAAATTCTTTGCTTTGGCAATTGCCTGTCTCAATGCGTCTACCCTTGAGGTTTGCCCTACTCCACTGGCCAGCATCTGACCATCCTCAGCCAATACGATTGTATTGGATTTGGTGTGTTTGGCTATTTTTGCCGCAAACAACATCGCCCTTACTTCAACCTCCGTAGGCTTTTTCTTTGTTACTATCTTCAAATCTTCTTTTTTTTCTGTATGTCCATCAAAATCTTGAGTGATCACGCCATTCAACAAACTTCTAAACTGACGACTGATTTTTAATACCCCTTTTTGCTTCAGCAGATTTCTGTTCTTTTTGGATTTTAATAGTTCCAATGCCTCGGGGGTGAAGTCTGGAGCAATCAGAATTTCAAAAAACAACTTGTTGATTTCCTCAGCGGCTGTCACATCAATCTTTTGGTTGGTACATAGAATACCACCAAAAGCGGAGACAGTATCCGCCTGAAATGCTTTGAGATAGGCTTCTTTTACCGAATCGGCAGTAGCCACACCACATGCATTGGTGTGCTTGATAATGACAAATGCTGTTTCTCCTTCAAATTCATTAAGTAAATGATTCGCTGCATCTATATCTACAAGATTATTGTAAGAAAGATCCTTACCATTTAACTTTTCAAATAGTTGCTCTAGCGCTCCATAATATACAGCCTGTTGATGGGGGTTTTCTCCATAACGCAATGAACTCCCACCTTGAACACTCATCTTTAAACTCTTAATCTCTTCCTCCTGATTAAAATAATTAAAGATAGCTGTATCATAATGGGAGGTCACATCAAAAGCCATTGTCGCAAAATGTTTTCTGTCTTTTAGCGAGGGTTGGCATTGAGTTGACTGAAGTAACTCTAACGCCTCATTATATTGATCTCTGGACGAAACAATTAAAACATCTTTAAAGTTTTTTGCGGCCGCACGAATCAGAGAAACTCCTCCAATATCAATTTTTTCAATGATCTCGCTTTCACTGCCCCCACTGGCTAACGTTTCTTCAAATGGGTACAAATCCACTATCACTAAATCTATGGGTGGAATGTTATACTCCTTAGACTGACTTACATCTCCCTCGTTATCCCTTCTGTAAAGAATACCTCCAAACATTATAGGATGAAGTGTTTTAACACGACCTCCAAAGATGGATGGATATCCTGTAAGCTCTTCCACCGGCACTACTTTGTATCCCAAACCTTCAATAAAAGTTTGTGTCCCTCCCGTAGACACAAACTCTACTCCTTCCGCGCCAAGAGCTTTAATGATAGGCCCCAAATTGTCTTTGTAGTATACTGAAATGAGTGCCCTTGAAATCTTCTTGGATGCCATTAAAAATAATCGGTTTAGGGATTTTCGGAAGCTGCAAAAGTAGGGCTATTTTAAGGATAGCGAAACTTGCCACACTCAAAATTTTTTGAGTAGTGGCCCAAATGGTACTTAAAAGTTTTCTTCGGAAATGGGCTCTACTTCCACAGTAAAGTCATCCGCATCCAAAAAAGCAGGAAACTTATCACGGTAAGAAAGCAGTGAGTTACCGCTTATTGCCACCGTCTTAATGGCTTCCATCCCCTCCACGGTGAAGACGGGCTCTCCTTTTGGATTGATAATAGATGAAAGACCGTTGTATTCAATTCCTTTTCCGTCAATTCCCACCCGATTAACACCCACCACATAAGACAGATTTTCAATAGCTCGTGCTTTTAGCAATGTATCCCAGGCATGAATTCTGACTTTGGGCCAATTAGCAATATAAATGGCCAGATCATAGGTTGGCCTTTTCAAAGTAGCATTCCACTTGTTGCGACTCCAAACAGGAAAACGGAGATCGTAACAGACCAAAGGACAAATTCTCCATCCCTTCCAATGTCCTATCAAGAGGCTCTCGCCAGCAGAATAATCCAGATGCTCATCTGCCATTCGGAAAAGATGGCGTTTGTCATACGTTTTAAAATTGCCTCCAGGTTCCATCCAGAGCAGGCGGTTATAGTAGCGATCGTGAATTAAGGCAATAAAACTTCCCAGAATTAATGCCCCAGTCTGATCGGCCATCTGCTTCATCCACTTAAAAGTGCGCATATTCATCCGTTCGGCCAGCTTTGATGCCGCCATCGTAAATCCGGTAGTAAACATTTCCGGAAGCACAATTACGTCAGTAGGCTCATTGATTTGCCATATTTTCTCTTCAAACATGGCCAAATTGGCACCAATATCTTCCCAGTGTAGGTCTGACTGAATAACTGTAATCTTGAGGTCCTGCATCACACTTGATTAATTCTACTACAAAGAAAGCGATCCGCCTTTAATTAAGGGAATGCTCTCTACAACAATTTACACACTAAAAACGGTTCAGAATTTTTCCAGCCTCCTTTAAGGTATCCTCCCCTTTGGCAAAACAAAAACGCAAGAGCTGATTATCCGTCCTGTCTTTATAGAAAACAGACACAGGAATAGACGCAAGTTTGTGCTCTTTGGTGAGCCATTCGGCCATTTCCATGTCAGGTTTTGAAGAAATTCTTTTGTAAGATAACAATTGAAAGTAAGACCCATGACAAATCATTGGTTCAAAAGAGGAGTCCTTGATTTGATCTAAAAAGAAATCTCGCTTTTGTTGATAAAATTTTGATAACTCCAAATAATGCGATGGCTGCTGCATGTATTCAGCCAATGCCAACTGTACAGGAGTATTAACGCTAAACGTAATAAACTGATGTGCTTTTCTAATTTCCTTTGTTATCGCTGCTGGCGCAACAGTATAGCCTATTTTCCACCCAGTAGCATGAAAAGTCTTGCCAAAAGAAAAGACAGCGATGCTGTTGGCTGCCAGCCCAGGAAAACGCATTACACTTTGGTGCGCCAACTCATCAAAAATAATGCGTTCATAGACCTCATCGCTTAACACCAGAATGTCATGATCATTAACTATACCCTCTAGGGTTTTTAAATCATTTTCTGTCAATATCGCACCGCTTGGATTTTGAGGCGTATTGATCATGATCATGCGTGTCTGCGGGGTAATTTTACTTTTTACCATATCCCAGTCAATAGCAAAATCAGGGGGTAAAATATTGATTGGAACTGGGATGCCTCCATTCAATCGAATGGCCGGGTCGTAACAATCGTAGGAAGGGTCAAACAAAATAACCTCATCTCCGGGGCTCACTAATCCAGTAATTGTTGCAAAAATAGCTTCAGTGCCTCCCGCTGTAATGGTAATGTCAGTATCAGGATCAACCTTGTGCTTATAAGATTGAAAGATGACATTAGCAATTGTCTGGCGCAATGATGGCACACCGGGCATGGGTGCATATTGATTGTATCCGTCTTTCATCTGTTGATGAACGAGCTCAATCAACTTTTCTGAAACCTTAAAATCAGGGAAGCCTTGCGATAAGTTAATGGCTCCATGTTCCTGCGCCATTTTTGACATCACCGCAAAAATGGAAGTCCCTACATCTGGAAGTCTGGAATGGATTTCCATTATTTGCGTAAAGGGGCCAAGATTCTATACTCCGTATCTACATCCCCCCTACTGATGTCGTTCAGCTTGCCTTTCAGAAGCCTTTTCTTGAGTGGAGTAAGATAGTCGATGAACAACACCCCTTCAATGTGATCATACTCATGTTGGATGATGCGTGCCTTCATTCCTTCATATTCTTCATCGAATGCCTTCCAGTTTTCGTCAAAGTATTTAATACGAATCGAAAACGGCCTGGTCACTTTTTCACGCACATTCGGAATGCTCAAACATCCTTCCTCCATTTCATCGTGATCTTCATCCTCTTCTACAATCTCAGCATTGATAAATACCTTCTTGAATCCTTCCATTTCTGGCTCGTCTTCCAGTACACTGCCGTCCACCACAAACATTCTCACATCTTTGCCAATCTGAGGAGCTGCCAGGCCAATGCCATGTGCTGCATACATTGTTTCAAACATGTCTTCAGAAAGCTTTTTTACCTCCTTAGAGCCCTTTTTAATATCCAGCGCTTTCTTGCGAAGCACTGGGTCTCCATACATAACAATCGGATAAACCATGAGATTTTTAACTAGGCTGCAAATTTAACCCAAAATATGCATTAGAAAGGCATATTCCACTCAAAGGATTATGAAACAGAAAATGCTGTTTTATCATTCAGGTTTGATGATTTTGCTCAGCCTAGAGGAGCTGCCTTACTTCCTTGACTCCAGGTAAGTTTGTAAAATCAGGGTAGCACTGATCTTATCTACATTTTGCTTTTCTCTTCTGTCCTTTTTCTTCATTCCACCATCTATCATGGCACGAAGCGCAATCTTACTCGTAAATCGTTCGTCTACATACTTTACAGGAAGATCCGGAAAAGCTTTGTTGATTTTAACCACCATCTGCCTAACAAAAGGAGCTGTTTCCGAATCGGTATTATCCATTTGTTTTGGCAGCCCTATTATTGCCTCATCCACCTGCTCTTTTAGAAAGTATTGTTTAAGATAGGGAAGAAGGTTGGAGGTTTCAACAGTATCCAAGGCGGTAGCTATAATCCGCAAAGGATCAGTCACCGCGAGGCCGGTTCGCTTCATTCCATAGTCGATGGCCAATATTCGACCCATATATTCTTAAGCTTAAAAAAATGAAACTGGAGGTCAGTTGTACTTTGACTTTTCACCAAAAATCTTTTTTACCCTGTTTTCAACCATCATGGCTTTTGGGAAAAGTATTTCGTTTTCGATTCTGGCATGTGTCTTAAGGCTTTTTTCAAATGAAATCAATTCTGAATAGATGACTTTTACATGCAGAGGGGCATCATCGCTCAGGGTGTAATTATTTGTTATCCTTCTAATGCCTCCCATTTCGTCACCATGCGCCTCGTGTTCCATCGCAAAACGTTGCAAGGAATTCTTCTCAAGCATATAATAAAGCCTGGATGGATTGTAGATTCCCTTAGATGCCTTTTCTAAAAGACGGATGTATCCAAAAAGGGTGTCTTCTTCCTCATAGATATGATGAATAAAATCTTCCAGGAAGAGTGGAAATAATTCTTTCAAATCCTTTTCCACCGATTCATATTCAGCATGATCTGCATTAAAAGATTCTACTAAACGAGCTATATAAGGAAGCCTGTGTTTTACAAAAGTAAAATGGGCATGTTTAAGGTATTCTAAAATTAAATCAATAGGATAAGAGATGAGAGGAAGGTCAGCCTCCTGAAAATTTGCGTGGGGTGCTTCTAACTCTTTCACCACCTGATCTACCCTCAACCCTTTGTCTTGGCACACCTGTTCCAGTGTCTGCTCCGAATATTCATAAAATTTAATGCCAAAAAAATAAAGCACGTAGGCATGCACATTATTCTGGTTCACCAAATCTTGTATCCGCTTATCCTTAAGGGTAGTTTTCGCCATTTTAGAACGTAAATATATGAATACCTATAGCCCCTGCCAAAATGATTGTCTTTCAAAGACTCGTAGAATTTGAATAACAGCTTCTTTTTACTGTTTTTTGGCAATGAAAACTTTGATGTTAATTAAACCGTTAAAGTTATTTAACCGATTTTTTGAATATGAGTGAGCCGAATAATACGAATTATCAGATAAAACTCCCTTTGATTTTGTGCATTGGTCTGGCGGGCGGGGTTCTTATTGGAGCCAGTCTGAATTCGCGCACTGAATCTGATGCTGTTGGGGCTGATGTTCAAAAGTTAAGAGAGGTGCTTTCTCTTATCAACACCGAATATGTTGACGAAACTAAAACGGATGAATTAGTAGATGACGCTATCCAACACATTTTAGGTAAGCTCGACCCTCACTCCGCCTACATTCCCGCTAAGGAAAGAATGGAGGCCAATGAAGATCTGCGCGGCAACTTTGAAGGCATAGGGATTGAATTCAGCATTTTCCAAGATACACTTGTGGTGGTAGCAGCTTTGAGCGGTGGACCTTCGGAGGCTGTTGGGCTCCGCACAGGCGATCGCATTGTGAATGTAGATGGAGAAAATATTGCAGGTATTGGTTTAAGAAATAGCGAGGTTTCCAAAAAGCTAAAGGGGCCGAAGGGAACTGAGGTAAAGATTGAGGTGGTAAGAAGAAATGTAGGCCAGCCAATAAGTTTTAGCATTATTCGGGATAAGATTCCTCAGTCTTCTGTGGATGCCTCTTATATGATAAATGAGGAGGTGGGGTATATTAAAGTGAGCCGCTTTTCGCAGACTACCTATTCGGAGTTTCGTGCCGCCATGGAAAAATTAAAGAAAGAGGGGATGAGCAAAATGATCCTGGACTTACAGGGAAACCCAGGGGGATATATGAACCAGGCAATAGATCTGGCGGATGATTTCCTCCCCGCTGGAGAGAAAATAGTTTTTACCAATGGAAAAGACAAGCGATACAATTCGGATGCTATGTCAACGGCAAAAGGTGAGTTTGAAAAAGGTGATTTGATCGTACTCATCAATGAAGGAAGTGCTTCAGCCTCCGAAATTGTGGCAGGGGCACTTCAAGATAATGACCGTGCATTGATTGTGGGCAGAAGGTCTTATGGAAAAGGATTGGTACAGTCTCCTTTTGATCTCAATGATGGATCTGAATTACGATTGACCATCTCACGGTACTATACGCCAAGTGGCCGATCCATTCAAAAGCCCTATGATGATAATCAGGAGTATTCCAAAGACATCATGGAGCGATACAAACATGGTGAGTTCTTCCATGCCGATAGCATTAAGTTTAATGATTCCTTAAAGTACCAAACCCGTAGTGGCCGAACCGTTTATGGTGGTGGGGGCATTATGCCTGACTACTTTGTGCCTTTGGATACTACCCTCAACAGCATCTATTTGAATGCTTTGTTTAATTCCAACTCATTTCAGGAATATGCCTTTAATTATGCGCTGGAAAACAAGGCCAAATTGGAAAAGATGGGTTTCAAAGAATTTTATCATGATTTTAAAGTAAATAATGCCATGTATTCAGACTTGGTGAATGTGGGTAAACGCAATGGTGTAGACCCCAACTGGAATGATCTGAATAAAAATAAGGAAGTCTTTGAAACATTTCTAAAGGCAAATATTGCCAGAAGAATTTGGGGCAGCGAAAGCTTCTATCCTATCTTCAACGAAACCAACGAGATTTTGCAGCAGGCTTTGCAACTATTCGATAAGGTTCCGGATCGCGCTAAAATGTAGTCGGCACAAAATTATAACTGCCGGAGCCATCTCGTAATTGAGCAGGCTATGGTTCCTGATAAAATGAACAGGTAGTTTTTTCATAATCATTACGCAAAGGGCGTTACGCAAGTCACGTAACGCAAACTGCATAACCAAGAAATGATCAGAGAGAAATGCCAAGCTCAGTCAACCGACAATATCTAAATCCATCAGAGATTAAAAAATAATGTATTTTTATAAAACAAAACCCATATTTCGATCAGGCTCAGGTACTTAAACTATAATTTCTATGTACTACCATCGCTTAGGAAAAATTCCGCCCAAAAGACATACCCAATTTCGTCAGCCGGATGGAAGTTTGTACAAGGAAGAACTGGTGAGCTCAGAAGGTTTTTCCGGAATCTACTCCAATCTTTATCATATCAATGCGCCTACCCGGGTAAAAGAAATTAATGAGCCCGTAAAGTATGGCCCAAAAATGATTATGAATTATGCATTGCGCCAGACTCATCTGAATACCAGTAAAGTAGAGACTACAGGCGAAGATTATTTAAGCGCGAGAAAAGTACTATTGATGAACAGCGATTGTTCAATTTCAATTTGCTCTCCGAAGCAGCGCAAAATGAATTACTTCTATAAGAATGCGGAGGGAGATGAAGTGATCTATGTCCATGACGGAAGCGGTGTTCTTATTTCTCAGTTTGGTAAACTTGAAATTAAGCAGGGTGATTATGTGGTGATACCCAGAACTGTCATTTACAAACTAGAATTTAATGATGGGCCACTTCGGTTGTTGATTGTGGAGTCTGCTTCTCCGATAGAGACCGTAAAACGCTATCGCAATCAACTGGGTCAATTGTTAGAACATTCGCCCTACTGCGAAAGAGATATTCGTCCACCGCACGAATTAATGACGGATACAAAAAAAGGTGATCATCTGATGAAGATCAAGAAACAAGGTTACCTGCATCAATACGTGTACGATTATAGCCCTCTGGATTTGGTGGGATGGGATGGGTTTCTCTGGCCTTACGCATTTTCCATTCATGACTTTGAACCCATTACTGGGCGCATACATCAGCCACCACCCGTACATCAAACGTTTCAGGCACACAATTTTGTGATTTGTTCGTTCGTGCCACGATTGTTTGACTACCATCCTAAGGCCATACCCGCTCCCTACAACCACAGCAACATCGACTCTGACGAAGTTTTGTACTATGCGGAAGGAAACTTCATGAGCCGCAAGGGTATCGACCGCGGGTCCTTTACCCTTCATCCGGGCGGCTTACCCCATGGGCCCCATCCGGGTACAGTAGAAAAAAGTATTGGTGCAAAAGAAACCCATGAGCTGGCAGTAATGATTGACACATTCCGTCCGTTGCATCTTACAGAGGACGCATTAGAGTTCTTAGATAAAAAATATCCGATGAGCTGGACAGATGAATCTACTGAACCCTTTAATGAAATCAATACCCCATAAGCTTTGAGCAAATTTATTGTCCCCATACAAATCCGCTGGTCAGACATTGATCAAAACAGGCACCTGCGCCACTCTGTATACTATGATTATGGCGCGATGGTGCGCATGAAATATCTGAATGAGCATGGCTTGACTTCTGAAAAACTGGAGACACTTCAAGTTGGCCCGATTCTTTTCAGGGAGGAAGCACTCTTCAAAAGGGAAATAATACTGGAAGATAAAATCACCGTAGATGTTGAAATTTGTTCTGCTCGCGAAGACTATTCCCGATGGAGCTTAAGACACACCTTCTTAAAAGAAGATGGAACAATTGCTGCTATCATCAATATGGATGGAGCGTTTCTAGACCTGACAAAAAGGAAACTTACTCAGCCTCCGGATTTTGTAAAAGAAATATTTAGATCCTTTCAGAAAAGCAGTGATTTTAAAACTTCTTAGACTTCATCATAATCTAGCACGCGGAACATGGCCACCAGTAAATTAATTGACCTTAGTCACACCATTAAAGATGGCATGATCACCTACAAGGGTTTACCAGCCCCTTTGGTTTGTGACTACCTCAGTCATAATAATTCAAAGTATTTATACGAAGACGCAGAATTCCAAATTGGAAAAATAGAAATGATTGCCAACACAGGTACTTACATCGACTGCCCCTTTCACAGATACAAGGATGGTAAAGATATAAGTGAAACCGAACTGGAGAAGTTTGCAAATCTACCGGGACTAACCGTTTCTGCGCACAATGAAAATGGAATTGAAATCGGGGTAGAATATTTTGAGCACGTTGACGTATTGGGTAAAGCCGTGCTGGTTCATACAGATTGGAGTGATCACTGGCAAACAGATGCCTACTTTGAAAATCACCCTTTCCTCACTGAGCAAGCTGCTAAATATTTAAGAGATAAAGGGGCAAAGCTGGTGGGCATTGATTCTTATAACATCGATGACACAAGAACCAAAAGAAGACCCGTCCACAGCATTCTTTTGGGAGAGGAAATTTTAATTGTGGAGCATCTTTGTAACCTGAAAAGCATTCCGAAGAATACTGATTTTTACTTTAATGCAGTTCCACCCAAGATCAAAGGGATGGGGGCTTACCCGGTGAGGGCATATGCTCAGCTCATGTAGCGCTATAATTTCCCAAGACCCAACCTTCCACTACAGCAGGATAGTGTTTATATTCCAACTCGTGCACTTTATGGGCTATTTCATCAGGTGTATCTTCTTGATCGACTGTGGTCTTTGCCTGAAAAATAATGGCCCCTTCATCATAATGTTGATTCACCAGATGAATGGTGATTCCCGTCTCTGTTTCATTAGCCGCCTTCACTGCTTCATGCACTTTTGATCCATACATTCCTTTGCCTCCATGTCTCGGCAACAAAGCAGGGTGAATATTGATTATCCTTTGAAGATAACTATCAATCAGGTTATCAGGGATAAGCCATAAAAACCCAGCAAGAATAATATGTGTAATTTCCTCTTCCAGGAGCCAGCTTAAGACTTCACCACCCTCCAATTGTTTTTTATCAAATACCTTAGTGGGGACTCCTGCCTTCTTTGCTCGCTGTAGCACAAAAGCATTCGGATTATTACTTAATAATAAGGAAATCTCAATTTGACCATGGTCCTTAAAGTAAGTAAAAAAACGTTCAGCGTTGGTTCCACTGCCGGAAGCAAAAATAGCCAACCTATATTTTTCATTCATCAGCACAAAGAAAATAAATAATTATGTTAAATCATGGCCATACTTGCAATACCCAGCAACAAGATAAGCTTACAAAGTGAACTGAGTCTTGCAAAATCACGAATCGTATCTGCACGCTTAAGTCTTACGATCAGATAAACCATTGGGAGGAAAAGAAAGAAAAAAAAGAAAAGTATTGGCAACCCCGCATACAAGTTATTAATCAGTAGCACCAGTACGGCAAATGATACAAGAAGAAAATAGAGAAATGATTTTGTTTTTCTGGGACCCCAGACAATCGGAAGCGTTCTACACCCAAATGAATTATCCCCTTTCCAGTCCTCCATATCCTTTATAATCTCTCTGACCAATGTCATACCCATTGCAAACAGTGCATAAAAAAGAATAAAAGAATTGAAAGGCTTATAGAGCAAGTTTACAACTAGAATGGATAAAGCCGTTAACAACCCTATAACCAAATTACCAACAAAAGGCTGCCGCTTGAGGTTGTTGGAATAAAGCCACAGAAGAAATGCAGAAAAGAAATTTATCAATACTATTTGCCAACTTAAGAAAAAGCCAACCGCCACTCCTAGTATTGATAATGCCGTATGGAAAAAGATGGCATAACGCCTCGTTATGCCCCTCCCTATTACCACGCGTTCCGGCTTATTAATCAAATCAATTTTTACATCGTAGTAATCATTAATAATATAGCCCGCTGCCGCTATCATCATGGTGGAGATTGATAATAATAAAAGCCGCCAATCAGCAAGTGTCTGAGGCCCCACAAGAAAATAGGCTGTAAAATACTGTGCCAACCCAATGATAATGAGGTTCCAAAACCGGGTTAGGTGAAAAAGCGCACTAAAAAGCCTTAACAGTCGTAGGAACAATGACCTCATTCCTGCAAAGGTAATAAGGGAAATGGCATTTAATGCCAAATCATTTCCATACCTCTACTAATCAAAATTTTAAAGAAAGCATCATAAGATAGTTTCTGCCGGCCTGTGGGTAGTAATAGTTTTGTCGTATCGTTTCACCTCCACCCATAAAGCCATAGGTATAACCATTGGACTCATAGGCCACATCAAAAATATTACTAGCGAGTATGCTAAAACTAAAATCTTTCAATCTGCCAATGGAAGGGCTGTAGCTCACCCTAAGGTCGTTTACAAAATAAGCATCAATTTTTCGGCTTCGATTCGAGGTGTTGTCTAAGAACTGTTCTCCCACAAATTTCGATAAAAAGGTTGCCTCAAAATTCTCAAATGGATTATAGCTCAAACTTGATCCGGCAATCACTGATGGTGAAAATGAAATATCTACATCTTTAAGTCGGTTCTTAATTTCGTTGTACTCATCATAGTTTATTCCGTAATCATAGATGACTTCAGTGAAATTCTTGATTTTATTTTCACTCAAAGTCACATTGGCACCAAAAGTGATCTTTGAACTTACCCTCATAGCCCCTTCCAATTCAATCCCTGTACGATAACTTTTGTCTACGTTGGTTCTGATGGCCGCGCCCACATCATTCAGCTCACCTGTAAGCACCAATTGATCTTTGTAATTCATTAAATAGTAATTAATATTAAAATTATAATTACTTCTTTTTACCCTCCACCCTACCTCCACATTGTCTAAAATTTCCGGTTTAGGATCAGTTCCAGTTGGGGCATTTATAAAATCTGCTCTTACAGGTTCGCGTTGTGCCACTGCATAGGACGAATAAATTTGACTTCCGCCTTTCAGCTCATAAGTCAAGCCTATTTTTGGATTAAAGAAATTGAAATTGGTATTTACACTATAATTTGATAAGTCTTTTTCAACTCCATGGGCTTGGTAATCAATTCTGCGAAGCTGTAGATCCAAGTACCCAACGAGGTTATCCGATATAGTGTAATTGCTTTTCCAAAATAGGTTGATGTCCTTTTTATCTCCGTGATTGGAGTAGTACCTAAAATCCTTGGGTGCGGTTAAAGCTACTTCGGCCCAGATAATCTCGCCAAAATGCTCACCCTCATACCTGTTCCATGCGCCACCCAATACACCACTGTACCTTTCCCGCTCGTAATTGAGCGAATACGTTATTCCATAGAAGTCATTGTCTAACCAGCGCCTTCTAATCAAATCAGTCTTTGTAATTGTCTCAGCTCCAATTACTACATCAGGTACTCCATAATTGGACAAAGACTGATTGTATTTAAATTCTTCATAGTATCCTTTTCCCGGTGTATAATGAAAAGACAGGTTGGCGGTTATTGAGCGAGATGCCTGATGGGAAAAATGAAGCTGAAAATTATCTTGTGAATAATTATCAATCTGATTTTCGTAGTCATAAATATTGAATGTCCTGCTGTTCGAATTCAATAAATTATCAGTCTGCTGTGTATTCCAGCCTTCTGCTGCAGCTGTAGCTAGCATATCTGTCACATCATTGTTAAGGCGCGATTCCGGCACACCATTCCAGCTCTGATAAGTCACTTCATGTCCGCCAAATGCAACGGCTTTTATAATCGTATTTTTACCAAAATAACCACCAGAAGCATAATACGATTTCAAATCAGAAGATGCGCGATCGATGTACCCGTCAGAATTAATAAGAGAGGCCCGTGCATCAAAACCAAAACGGTTGTTTATCATACCCGTACCTAGCCCAATGGTATGCCTTCGCGTATTAAAAGAGCCAACAGAATTAATAATCTCTGCATAGGGACTTTCATTTTTAGTCATGGTGTGTAAATTAATGGAGGCGCCAAAAGCTCCGGCTCCATTCGTTGATGTACCAACGCCTCGTTGTATTTGAATACTTTGAGTGGCCGTGGCAATATCCGGAATATCAACCCAAAACACCGCTTGCGTTTCGCTGTCGTTGTAAGGAATACCATTAATGGTCACGTTGATCCGGGTAGCATCACTTCCTCTTATTCGCAATCCGGTATAACCCACTCCGGCACCGGCATCGGAAGTGGTGACAAGCGAAGTTGTGTAATTGAGAACAAAGGGGAGGTCTTGCCCAAAGTTTTGTTTTTTCAACTCCATCTTATTGATGTTGGTAAAAGTGGTTGGACCCTTTTCAGCCGCTCGCGTGGCATAAACAGTAACCTCTTCAGTTAACTGGGTGTCTTCCTCTAAAGTGATTGTCAGTATTTTATTTTCATTGATCACTACACGCTCCTGCTTTTCCTTGAAACCTAGGAATCGAATGAGTAAAACATATTCACCTCTCTTCACATTCTCCAATTGGAATTCGCCTAGATCGTTAGTAATTGCAAAATAATTGCCTCGATCCGATTGAATAGTGGCCCCTGCAAGAGGCCCCGAATTATCACTCACCTTACCAGAAACAGTAAATTGAGCCCACCCACTCAGATAGGCCGCACAGCAAATTGCTGTAGAAATAATTTTTAACATTTTAAATTTTGGTTTAAACCTGTGACGCACAGGGGAATGCGCTCACTTACGTTTAATCCTGCCTCCCTTCGTCCGCATTATCGGCATCAGGTTCATTGGGTATAATCTCAGCCCGTGTTTTTGGCACCCCTAATTTTAATGACACAAAGCTAGCCACATCTATTCGCAATCACAATTTTCATCCTGAATTGTAATTTCTTCAACAAGTACTCTATTTTTGAACTATGTTCAAAACCACAGTAAATCAATCGAGTTATGAAATCCTCCCTTTCGAAGAAGGCTGGCTAGTTGACGGCAAGCCCGTTCAGTGGGACTTAATAAAAGTCACCAACAGCTACTTTCATATTATCCACGAACAAAAAAGTTACAGAGCGGAGGTGGTTAAGGCTGATCATGTTACTAAAACATTCATAATAAAAATTAACGGACGCAAGTATTCGGTAAGTGTAAAAGACAAGTTTGAATTATTACTTGAAAAAATGGGAATGAACGTAGGAGTGACCAATAAAGTCAATTCAATTAAAGCGCCCATGCCCGGATTAATTATCGATTTAAAGGTGAAGGTTGGAGATGAGGTAAAGGCTGGAGATCAACTGCTTATTTTGGAGGCCATGAAAATGGAAAATATTATCAAGTCACCCGGAAATGGAACTGTAAAAAAGGTAAAAATTGAAAAGGGAAACAGCGTGGAGAAAGGACAGGTATTAATTGAGTTCTAAGAGGCTGACTGATTCATATTCCCTCCTGTAAATCCTTAAAAACATGATATATTTGCATCGTCTAAATAAAGTCTAAACCACTTCCATGAAATACAAACGCATCCTTATCAAACTCAGTGGTGAATCTCTTCAGGGAAATAGTAAGAGTACCAACATTGATCCCGCTGTTTTGGAGCAGTATTCGGAAGAAATAAAAAGAATAAAGGAAGAAGGGGTAGAAATTGCAATTGTAATTGGAGGCGGTAATATTTTCAGAGGTGGCCAGGCTGATACTTTAGGTATTGACAGGGTACAGGGTGATTATATGGGAATGTTGGCCACGGTAGTCAATGGAATGGCCCTTCAAAGTGCGCTGGAAAGACATGGAATGTATACTCGGTTGATGTCTGGAATAAAAATGGAGCAGGTATGCGAGCCATTTATCCGGAGACGAGCCATCAGACATCTGGAAAAAGGGAGAATTGTCATTTTTGGTGCTGGCATTGGGAATCCATACTTCACTACTGACTCTACTGCCAGCCTGAGAGCCATCGAAGTTCAGGCAGATGTAGTGCTCAAGGGTACCCGCGTAGATGGGGTTTACTCAAAAGATCCTGAAAAATTTGATGATGCTGTCCGTTTTGAAAAATTGTCATTTCAGGAAGCTTATGAAAAGAACCTGAACATCATGGATATGACTGCGTTTACCCTTTGTATGGAAAATAATTTGCCTATTGTTGTTTTTAACATGAACAAAAAAGGAAATCTCCTCAAAGTTGTTCAAGGGGAGAAAACCGGTACACTGATAAGCTAGCATGGGTAAGCTGAATTATATTTTTTCACAAAATTATTAGTAAGGCGATGGAAGAAATAGAACTATATCTGGAGGAAGCAAAAGATTTGATGAGCAAAGCCGTGATTCATATGAGTCACGAGCTCACAAAAATCCGGGCAGGTAAAGCCAACCCTGCTATGCTTGATGGTCTAATGGTTTCTTATTATGGAGCAATGAGTCCTTTAAGTCAGGTCGCCTCTGTTACTACCCCAGATGCTCGATCCATTTTTATTAAACCCTGGGAAAAGAATATTATCCCCGAAATTGAAAAGGCTATTCTGGCTGCTAATCTTGGGCTTAATCCTCAAAATGACGGGCAGCAGATTATTATCAATGTACCCATGCTTACAGAAGAAAGAAGGAAGCAATTGGTAAAGCAGGTGGGGAATGAATGTGAGAACGGACGTATTAGCGTACGCAACGTGCGCAAGGAAACCAATGAAAGCCTTAAAAAAATTAAGGGCACTTCTGAGGATGATATTAAAAATGCAGAGGATAGGGTGCAGCGATTGACGGATGAGCACATCAATAAAATTGACAGCCTCATGAAAAAGAAAGAGGTTGAAATCATGACTGTCTAACCTTGTAATTGAATTTTTAATCCTAGCTTTCTGAGCCACAGGCTTTGATTCAATAATGCACCTTCCCACCTTTAATTAATCACCCTATTTGGCCATATCAGGCTCAATTTTCTTTATGTGGAGTGAGGCAGAAAGACTACATTGCTTAATCCTTAATTACCATTTATGGAATCACAAAATTTTTTCCAAAAGGCTGGACATGCTACGCTGAAGCTCATCAAAAGAATATTGTTGGTTGCTCTTATCCTTGGTGTGGCGATCTTGAGTTTTGCCTACTGGGGCACTTATGAAAAGGGAGTGATGGCCGGTAAAGTGCTACGCGTAACTGAAAAGGGGGTGATCTTCAAAACTCATGAGGGAAAGATCAGTCTTGATTCATTTGGTGCCCTAAAAGGAGTAAGTCCTGTAGCAGAAACCTTTGACTTCTCAATTGAGTCTAATCAAACCGAAGTCATTCAACAATTAACTGATGTTGCCCTGAGTGGGGAGCGCGTCAATCTTACTTTTGTAAAACGATACATGAGATTCCCTTGGAGAGGAGATACGAAATATTTTGTAACCAAGGTGGAGCGTTCTGAAAAAACTGATAATTGAAAGGCAATAGTCAAATTGTTATTTACGGTTCTTACGGTTACACCGGGAATTTAATTGTAGCTCAATGCAAAGAGCAACAACTTAATGTTATTCTTGCTGGCCGAAATGAAATCGCGTTAAAGAAACAAAGTGAAGCTACCGGATATCCTTATCAGGTAGTTGAAATAAGAAATAGCGAGGAGCTAAACAGATTACTGGAACCAGCCACATTGATCATTCATTGTGGAGGCCCCTTTCAGTTCACAGCCCAGTATATGATTGAAGCTTGCCTGAAAACAAGAACCCATTATACTGACATCACGGGTGAGATTGATGTATTTGAACTGATAGCCTCTTATGATTTAAGGGCCAAGAAAGTTGAGATAATGATGCTTCCAGGCGCAGGGTTCGATGTCGTTCCATCAGATTGTCTCGCATTACATTTAAAAAAGCGACTCTCCAATGCTACACATCTGGAATTAGCTTTTACAACCACAGGCGCTGGCAGTTCAAGGGGTACATCGAAAACAGCCGTGCTCGGTTTGGGGGAGGGAAGCAGGGTGAGGAGAGCCGGACAAATCACAAAAGTACCCTTGCACGAAGGTCTGAAAGAAATTGATTATGGAAAGTTTAAAACTATTTCAGCCCGAATACCATGGGGTGATGTATTTACAGCTTATCTCAGCACAGGTATCCCCAATATTCAAATTTACATGGGTATCAATAAAAAGTTAGCCAGGCTCATCAAGTTGACACAATTTTTAAATTGGCTTTTACGACAAGGTTGGCTCAAAAAGTTCTTATTAAAAAAAATTGATCAGACCACTGGCCCCGGTGAAGACAAAAGAGAAAACGCAAAGAGCTATCTGGTGGGCTCGGTATGGAACAATAACCAAAAAGCACAAACATTATTAGAAACACCAAATGGATATACGCTTACAGCACTTTCCAGTGTTTCAATTGCAAAGAAAATCCTTGATGGCAATTTTAAGACAGGATTTCAAACGCCTTCTCTCGCCTATGGCTCCGATTTGATATTAGAATTTGATGGAGTAAAGCGAACTGATTTATAAACTCAAAAAATTTATTGATAGTTGAGGGTAAGTCAATTTACTTCAACCACCAGACTGCCATTCCGCGGCACTAGTTTGCCAAAGGGTTTTAAATTCAATCCATACTTGAGGGCTATCTCCTCAAACTGCTCTGAACTGTCTGCGTCTACTGCAATCAACAACCCTCCACTTGTTTGAGGATCTGCCAATATCGTACGCTGTTCATCCGATATTCGGCCTATCTTATGACCATAACTCTCCCAATTTCTTTGGGTTCCACCTGGCATACTCTTCTGTTGAATATACGATTCCAGAAAATCAAAAATTGGCACTTTATCAAATGTTATCTCTGCGGAAAGATTGCTACCATCGCAAACCTCTGTGAGGTGTCCCAGCAATCCAAAACCAGTTACATCTGTAAGTGCATTTACAAAAGAAAGCTTACCTAACTCAACACCAAAACTGTTTAGTGTTAACATACTGCGAATTGCTACGTTCAAATGTTCTTCTTTTACGATTCCCTTTTTTTGAGCCGTGGTCACAATACCAACTCCCAATGGTTTGGTTAAATACAGCAATGAGCCGACTTTGGCAAGATTATTTTGCTTTAGGTGTTCCTTCTTTACCTTTCCTGTCACTGCCAATCCAAAAACAGGCTCGGGGCAATCGATGCTATGACCCCCAGCCAATGGAATCCCTGCCTGCTTGCAAATATCCCTGCTTCCCTCAAGCATTTGTTTTGCAACCTCAGGGGGAATTTTGTTGATTGGCCAACCTAAAATAGCGATGGCCATCAGGGGCTCGCCACCCATGGCATACACATCACTAATGGCATTCACAGAAGCAATTGATCCAAACAAAAAAGGATCATCCACAATAGGCATAAAAAAATCAGTAGTACTTACAATACACGTCCCATCTCCCAAATCAAAAACAGCTGCATCATCTTTTGATTCATTCCCTACCAACAGAGATGGAAATATTGACTTAACTTGATCAGAGTGCAGCATCGTTTCTAAAACCGCAGGCGATATCTTACATCCACATCCTGCACCATGACTATACTGCGTTAATTTAATTTCCATTAGCTATCGCCTTTTGTTTTGATATTTCTATTAGTCGTTTTGCTGCTATAGCAGGGCTTTTCCCATTCCATTCTGTATGCCCAAGAATTGTAGGTTTCCGTTTTTCCAGACTTCCTAAATAAGCTTTATCATAATAAGTAAGAAGAATTTCCATTACATCATTCATCTCATTTTGATCCAACTTCTCCTGGGCCGCCTTAAAATGCTGTCCGCCCAGTTTCTTTGTTATTCTTTTCATTGATTCAAGAAACTGTTCACGATCAGCACCACCATATTCATCCACCAATCTTTGAACTCTTACTTCTTTCACTACATCCAGCATTACTACAGGACTCTGTCGCATAGCAGTCCAAAAATCATTCGGAAGAAATATTTTTCCTATCGCAATAGATTCGTCCTCTACCCACACCGGCTTAAAAATGTCGAACTTAAGGAGTTCCTCAAATAGGTCATTCTCAAATTGCTCTGTAGTTGGTTGAGGCGGCATCATTAAGCCACCAAAAGCGGAACCTTTGTGATTGGCCATTCCCTCCAAGTCCACTACCTGCTCGCCCTGTTGCTTAAGTGTTCGAAGCATTTCACTCTTGCCGCTACCGGTACATCCGGACAACAATATAATTTTGTAAGGTCTTTTAAAAAACTCATGTGCCTTTTGGCGATAGGCTTTGTATCCCCCTTTAACTACAAAGGTATTGATGCCTACCATCCCCACAAATTGGCTAAAGTTAGTAGATCTCATACCTCCCCTCCAGCAATGAACGATCATCTCGTTATTCTTAGCAACCTTCGTAGCAGCATCTACAATTTCATTGAGGCGTGGACCAACCAATCTAAACCCTGTCCTGATTGCCTCCCTTTGACCCTTCAGTTTATAGTCAGTACCAACAGCTACTCTCTCCTCATTGTTCAGTAAAGGAATATTTATTGCATTGGGAACATGTCCTGTCGCAAATTCCAATGGAGATCGCACATCCACTGTTGGGATAGTCGATCTTAAGCTTTGAAAATCACTCCAGTCAATTTCTTTAATCATAATTGATTAAACTTTTCGCAAAAGTAGGGATTAATGTTTAAACTCAATTCTCAGTAAGTTAATCGAAATTTACGCCCACACTTGTGGCAACACCAATCCTAAATCCATAAGCCTGATAATTTCCACCCGAAAAAGACACGACTCCTTCCAAACGAAAAATTCTGAGGATACCATCCAAGGAATAGCCTAATTCCGTGTAATCATTAGAGAGAGGCGAGGCCAGGTAATTTACAAATATATTTTCCGTTATCCCCGTGAGTCGAATCAATGGAAACTGAGTAATTAAAAATTTTCTAAAATGATAGTGAATATTACCCGTAAAGTATTTGTCTTTAGTGCTGTATAAGTAATATTCGAGTAGTCTAAAGCTGCCCACCGGATCTGTGGTAATAAAAGGAGTTTGATTACCCAGGAAATGAGCATAATCCATAAAATACATTTTACTATTATTAATAAACTTACCTCCCTTCAATGCAATGTCCAGCTTACCGCGAATGCCTATACGAATGCTCTGCTTGTAGCCCACTTCAATTAAATCAAAGTCTACATTGCTATTGAATGCATCTTTAATTCCCTTTTTGTAGTTAATTGTAAAAAGTGGTGAAGAATTCTGTACGCTGTATCTTATTCCATTTCTTATTCTAAACTTTTGCCATGGCTTTGCCTCAATAGCCACTGATCCGATCAGCGCATTATGATTTTGAAAGCCTGTGGTAACCAATAGCTTATTAACTGGTTCATTAGAAGAATACGTCTCTTTATTTCTATCTACCAATTTGAAATCAGAGGTATTAAAAAGTTCATAACGCTTGGCAAGGCTTCCACTGGCGACAACGGTAAATATAGTGCTGAGTTGCCGCCTGTAATCTATTTTTACAAAATCCTGTTCATAGAGTTTCATCAGGTTCCTCTCCATAAAGAGGGTAGTAAAAGTGTTTACAAGTGGGTGAATTGGCTCATCAGCATTGAATTGCTGTACATACCGACCTCCCTCAAAAGCGAGTCGACTGTTTGTTGTGCGATAATCAACACGCAGCATGCCCGTAAGTTTTTCTCTTCCAAATGCATACCTTCCAATCGGGGTAATTTCCAATCTTTTCACATTAGGACGATGGGCGTTATCAACTGAATCCCTTTCGACCCATCTTTTTATATATCCTAATTTATAAATCAAATTCAGTCCTTCCACAGTATTGAAACCACCCCAAGGAGAATGGATTAAAAAATTAGATGTCTTGGACAATTTATAGCTGTCTCCAACTACTATATCCCAAACCTGAAAGCCTTTGTGTTTGGATGTCTTTAAAGTATCCCCCTCCTGTTTTTTCCTTTCCACCTCGGCCAGGCTATCCGCTTTTTCATATCCCCTTATTTCCTCAGTGGTCAAAGGGATTGGTCTGATTTCTTTCCAGAATAAGGAATCCTTCTTAAAAGCAAGCGAGTCTACAGAATATTTCGTATCAGATATTACTTCAGGCTCATCCGCTTGCTTGCGTTCTTCCTTTTCGTAATCTCGTATCAACTTTCTTAGTTCTTTATTGGTAATTTCTTTACCCTCCTCCAATCTTTCCTTCAGGTTTTGGTCTTTAGCTCCATACTGGCTTTTGATTTCCTTTGCATATTCCTTATCCGTTTTTTCATCAATCACTTTCATGTCTAACTTAAGATCTGGATTGATGGATATCTTATAATCCTTTACGGTGGCTAGGTAATTGTATTCAAACTCAAACCCAAATACTTTGCCGTCTACTTTAAACTGCTGAGATACAGGAAGCCAAGCTTTATCCTCAATGGGGTTATAAATCTGCTTTACTTCAAAATCAATCCCGAGTTTGGTTACTTTAAAATCGAGGCTGTGAATACTCCACCAGTCTTCCACTATATACAAAACGCCCTCGAACACATTATCTCCCTGAGATCTGGGTGTAACCTTGATCTTGCTTATACTGTATTCTCGATCTGTAAACGTCCCCAAATACTCAAATCGATAATAGGAAAATGCTCTGGGGGAAAGTGGTGAGATCGTTTCAGCAATTTCAGGCTCATAAAAGCTTCCAAAGACATAAGCATTGGGAGAGGTGTTGTTATCTTTTCCGTCACTGTAGATGGCTATTACTTTTTCTTCAAATTTATTGGGCCGCGTGTAAACCACCTCACTGACGGATTCCGAAATAAAAATCCGGTCCTTTGTAATGCCCTCCTTTTCCAAAGCTTTTTTAGCAATCCATGGATAATCATTTAGTTTTCCCTTTCCTTTGATATAAACCTTGGCGGAGTAGGTATCAATTTGTTGTGTGTGGTATTTTGTCATTGCAATTGCTTTCCTCATGATTGTATAGGCAGGGTCTTCCTTTCCGGCAGTGATGGTCACATTTTGCAGCACTACCGTTTGGCTTTTAAGCATCAGATTTAGCTCAACATATTGATCCGAAATCTCCGCTTGCCTGGTAATCGTTTCATAACCCAGGTACTGAAAAGTAATATCGTAATACCCAGCAGGAAGATCCACTTTATACTGGCCTTCCAAGTCCGTAACTGCTCCTGATCCTGTTTGTTTTACAAAAATAGTAGCGTAAGCCAGGGGTGTTCCATCATCTGTTGTTATCGTTCCCTTTATACCCCCGGCAAATCCGGAATTCCCAATTATAATAAATATAATAGTCGTGAAGTATAGTTTACGAACAAAAAAGCTGGAATACATTGGATTTATTACGAAAGATAAAACCCTTTGGTTCTAATCATTTGCTCTACCAGTTCGGGTACGAGATAACGAATCGACTTATTGTTGCGGATTGATTTCCTTATAAAAGTGGCAGATATGTCCAGTAAAGGGGCCTCAATTATTTTCACATTGGGATGACGAATTAAATCCGTTTTTGTTACTTGTGGTCGGGGATAAACATATAATTGATAGTTCTCAAGTATGTAAGAGTGATTTTTCCACTTTGTAAAATTTTTCAGGTTGTCCTCACCAATAATTAAAATAAACTCCTTGTCAGGATTCTTCTCAGAGAGATAGGACAGTGTATAGGCTGTATAGCTTGGTTTTGGAAGATGAAATTCCACATCAGAAACTTCGAACTTGTAATTATCTGAAATAGCAGCCTGCACCAAATCGAGTCGATCAAATTCGTGGAGCAAACTTTTAGTGGCTTTCAATGGATTATGCGGAGTTACCACAAACATCACTTTATCCAAACTTCCATTTTCTGCCATGCTATTGGCAATGATCAAATGCCCTATGTGGATGGGATTAAAAGATCCAAAAAAAAGCCCTATTTTTTTCTTCTCTTTCATAGAAGGGCTTAGCGCTTTTTGAATTCATCATAGAGCTGCTGTGCTCTTTTCTTAGAATTTTCAAGATTGTCATTGAGCAATACCACATCAAATTTATCCTCAAAAGTCATTTCAAACTTTACCTTGAAAATCCTCCTTGAAAGACTTTCTTCCGTTTCTGTACCCCTGTCTTTTAATCGTTCTGTTAAAACTTCTACGGACGGAACCTTTACAAAAATTGATAGTGCTTTATCCCCAAAATATTTTTTTAAACTTATCCCTCCCTTCACATCTACATCAAAGATCACATTCTTTCCTGAATCCCAAATGCGTTGTATCTCAGATTTTAGTGTACCGTAGAAATTTCCCTCATACACCTCTTCCCATTCAATAAACTCATCGTTATCAATTTTCTTTTTAAATGATTCAGGAGTAAGAAAGTGGTAGTCTTTGCCGTCCTGCTCTGTTCTTCCTCTCTTGTCGCGCGTAGAGGCAGAAACGGAAAAATCCAGATCCGGATTGTTACTAAGGAGATGCCTAACGAGAGTAGTTTTTCCTGATCCCGAAGGGGCCGAAAAAATAATCGCTTTTCCAGGCATTAAGTGATAGAATTCATCTGGCGTCTTATCTTCTCCACCAGATCAAGTGGCACATGGGTTCCGCAACATTTTGACTTGATTAATTGCTTAATCTGTATATCAAGCTCGTGAGATTTGTAGCATGGCATACATTCATCCATGTGTTCTCTGAAATATTCCTGCTGTTCTTCACTAGCATCACCATCCAATATGGCGTGTAACATTTCAAGGCAAGTACTTTTTTTACCGGAAGAACCGGTAAAGGGATTGGGTCGGTTCATAGGTTAGGGGTTTTCTCATAGGTCTAGGGGTTTTTGTAACCCATTTTTTCTGCGTAGACACTTAATTTATCTTTAAGTAAATTTCTTGCTCTATGTAATCTGCTTCGCACAGTTCCAATTGGAATGTCGAGAATTTTTGCCATCTCATCATACTTGAATCCTTCCAGATCGCATAAAATTATCACTGTTCTAAAATCAACATCCAACGAGTTTAATGCATTGGAGATTTCGTCACCGATCATATCCTGAAGAGACTCCACCCTCAAGTCAGTGGTGATCTGATGATGCACATCATCAGAGTTATAATAGCTCTCCACTTCCTGATAATCAACTTTCGAAGGCTCTTTACTCTTCTTCCGATAGTCGTTAATAAAACTGTTCTTTAGAATTCGGAACAGCCATGCTTTTGCATTAGTTCCTTTTTGGAATGATTCTATAAAGCGGAAGGCCTTCAGATAGGTATCCTGGACGAGGTCTTTGGCATCGTCTTCATCCAATGTAAGCCTGTGTCCAAAATTATACATAGAATTAATGTGAGGTAAAAATTCGTTGTTGAATACCTCAACCTTCTCCTTCTCCGTATATTTTGCGCGTGGGGTTTCTTCCATAAAGAGCCAAAAATAGCAAAAGAAAGGGAGAAGGATCAGATGATTTTATAATTGCGAAATTCGCCCATGCGCCAACCGGTCAGCTTTTCAATTATTCGCTTTGCTTTATCCTTGAGCTTCAGGCTGTTTTTTGATATATCATGATCAAATTTCCAGTTCATCGCTTCAATTCGAGGTTGCATGATTTGGGGATGAGTGCCATTAAATCTCCTCAGAGCATCAATTTCACTATAATCAAAAGATTCCGCCTGGCCCACATTCTTCTCTATCCAGGCATCATCAAAATAAAAGTGGTTAAATGACCTTCTTTTTCCCTGCATCTTTCTGGGGTCCCTCACCCAACCATAATGATATACATAGGCATCAATCAGTTTGGCATTGATTTTAATGTTAGGTTTCTTACGGAAACCCTGGGCATCTTTATAGGAAGTAATGGACTTATTATTCTTAATAATTCGTACTTCTCTCCTGTACCATCGATACGCATCCCCCACGTAGTCGTACGACCCATAGAAATGAATGTAATTGAATAAAAGTCCATCCACGCGCTTGTCCTCTTTGTATTTATTCATTGCCTCACGAATGCTTTCATGGTATTTTTCATGAACCACTTCATCTGCCTGAATATAAAATGCCCAGTCTGAATCAGGAGAAATATTTTCAAAAGCTTTGTTTGTCTCTACAGCAAAAGTATGCCCCCCTTCACGGAGGGAGTCGTCCCAAACGGTATCAATTATTTTTATTTTGGGTGAATTGATCGATTGAATAAGCTCTCTTGTAGTGTCTGATGAATTGCCAACCGCGACAATAAACTCATCGCATAACGGTAAAATAGAGGTAATGGCCTCGACTACCGGATAATCGTATTGCACTGCATTGCGTACGAATGTGAAACCGCTGACCTTCATTTATGAGGCTTTACTTAAAGCGATGTATTTTCCAATACCATTTTGGCAGCTGGTCAGTTGTTCAGAAATAGCACGCTCAAGTATAAGGTCATTCTTTCTTAGGGCTTCCCTGGAGCTTTCTTTGTGGTATAAATGATATCCGAAACCTGCAAATTTTAAATGTTTTCGAATAATGCCAATGTTTTTTAATCGAACAGCAAATTCAGAATCTTCTCTTCCCCAGCCTACAAAATCTTCATTGAACCCATTCACTTTTATTACATCATCCTTCCAGAAAGAAAGATTTGCTCCTCTTATTCGATCGGGTTTGTTGCTGTAAAAAGAAAATAATGAAGATAGAAATCTAGAATGTATCGTGTTAAAACGGTTAATAATTCCCCTGGTAAAAAACCCAAAACGGATAAGCTTATTTTCTAAAACCTTATGAGTAAGCTCAGCCTGGAGCAATACCCTGGAGCCTTGCACAAATTGATTCAATCGGGCATTTCGTTTATGGCTTCTGATGAAATGCTCACTCATAATAATATCACCATCAATCATAATTACATATTCATAATTGGCGAGTGCGATGGCTTTATTCCTTATTGTTGCCAGTCTGAAACCTAAGTCTTCATGCCAACAGTGAGTAATTGGCACTGGGAATTGTTTTCTATATTGTTCAATTAAATTTTTGGTTTCTTCCCCCGAGCCATCATCCGCAATTATTATCTCATTTGGTAATTCTGATTGTTGCAATACGCCTAACAGTGTTAATTCCAATGCGTCTTCTCGATTATAGGTGGAAATGATAAGAGAAGTACTGATGTCAATATTTGCTTCTCTCAATTTTGAATACTTGTAAAAAACAAAATTGGCATTACACACTGAAATCAACAGTCCTTTGTAACCATCCAGTATTCCCTTTTTAAGAAAAAAACTTTTAATAAAAGCAAAAGTTGTTTTGTAAAAAATTTTAAGCCCGGATGAATGAACTTTATACCTATGTTCTCTGGCATAAATATCCGAGTACCTCTGAATTTTTTCTAAAAACTGTGTGATGTTATCGTACGCATGATGCAATAGATCTCCCTCAAGGTGTTTTGAAGTGTATTCTCCTGCTATTTCAACCCGCTCATGAATTCCCTGTCCTTTCCATACACCCATGCCTCTCCTCCACAATCTCAACTTCGTATCCGGATACCAACCGCATGTTCTTATCCACTCACCCGCGTAGCTCGAAAGTCGGTTCATGGTATAGCCATCTACATTAAGGCCTTCCTTTATTTTTAATAATGATTGTGTCAGTTTCGGAGACAGATATTCATCCGCATCAAGGGATAGAATATATTCGCAGGTTGCCAATGAGATGGCAAAATTTTTCTGATTCGCAAAACCTAAGAATTCGTTCTCTACAAAAGTTACTTGCTTCCTTTGGCAAATCTCCTTTGTAGCATCCGTGGAGTAGCAATCCACCACTATGATTTCATCCGCTACCGGCTTTAGCGAGTCAATGCATCGGCCAATATTGGTCTCTTCATTAAAAGTGATGATAACTGCACTGATCCTATTTCCCATTCTTCAGCATTTAACCACAAAGTTCTTATTTGATTCAAAACAAAACAAGAACAAAAAAAACTAAAAGCCCTTTGAATTATGGCTTTTAGCGTCTTTTTCAGAATAACTATTTTTCAGCAACTACGCTTTGCGTCTTCACAAGGTTAATAAATTCAAGCCGATACCCGTCCTTATCAGCTCCCCTTGCATTTTGAGCCAATTGAATAGCCTGTTCTACATTAAATCCATTAATAAATTCTGATTCTCGAAGGATCATTCCAAATGCCGCCACTGCTGCAGACCATCTGAAGTTGGTCGTAGTATTTTCAATGTCAGCATTTTTGTCCACCAAGGTCCGAATAATCAATTTACTCGTTTCCTGATTTGGATCTTTGTAACGGAATTTTACTGTCAACATTTCATTGGATGAAGGGGACAAAGCACTCGGCCTGAGCTGCTGATACTTCAATTCGTCAGTTTTAAAGTAGTCGCTCTCAATACCTGTCGGAATAACCTCATAAAGGGCGGTTACCGTATGACCTGAACCCAAATCACCAGCGTCTTTTTTATCGTTGTTAAAATCTTCATTGCGCAATACTCTATTTTCATAACCAATCAACCGATAGGCCTGAACTTTCGTAGGATTAAATTCAATCTGTAACTTCACATCTTTGGCAATGGTAAATAATGTCCCGCCAAATTCATTGACCAAAACCTTCTGGGCCTCCAATATATTATCGATATAGGCATAGTTTCCATTTCCCTTGTCTGCTAAAATTTCCATTTTAGAATCCTTATAGTTGCCCATCCCATAGCCTAGAACAGTTAAGAATATCCCATCATTGCGTTTTTCTTCAACGAGCCTTTCCATTGATGCATTGCTGGATTCACCCACATTGAAATCACCATCCGTAGCAATGACTACTCGATTATTACCCTCCACTCTAAAATTTTCTTTGGCTATCTTGTAGGCCAATTGAATTCCTTCCCCACCAGCAGTGGATCCACCTGCCTCAAGGTTATCCAAAGCTTCATTGATTTGTTCCTTGCAAGCACCTGAAGTGGAAGGAAGCACCAATCCTGCAGCTCCCGCATAAACCACAATCGCCACACGATCCTGCGCTCTCAGTTGGTTCACCAATAACTTAAAGGATGCCTTCAGCAATGGAAGTTTATTGACACTCGACATTGAACCAGATACATCAATCAGGAAAACCAAATTGGAAGCAGGCAAATTTTCGGTTGGGATCTTTTTTCCCTGAAGTCCAATATGTACCAACCGGTGATTTGGATTCCATGGCGCAGAAGAAACCTCGGTATAGATCGAAAATGGGTCGTTCCCTTTTGGTAAGGGATAATCATATTCAAAGTAATTGATCATCTCCTCTATTCTCACCACATCCTTTGGCGGCCGCTGTCCATTATTAATAAACCTGCGAACATTGCTGTAAGAGGCAGCATCTACATCAATTGAAAATGTAGATACGGGATTTTGCAAGGCCGAGTGAAAAATGTTTTCGTTGATAGCATCATATTCTTCTGTATTCCAATTCGGCTGCTGCCAATCCAGATGTGAGAATACTGCCCCCTCTCCAACCAAAGACTTATCTCTCATCTCATATTCCCTTAATGGTTGGGACTGGAATTTTTTCAAGTCTTTTTCTTCTGCTATTGCTCGTTTGTGGCCAGCCTTCAACACCACATTAATGGTATTGCCACTTTCAGTTATCACTTCCTGCTTTTCAAAACCAGAAAGTGAAAAAACAAGCACTCCTCCTGATAAGGGAATTTCAATAAAATATTTACCTTGGCGATCCGTTTGGGTTGATACTTTAGTTGCTTTCAGCATCACGGTCACATTCCTTAAGGGCAGACCTTCCAGGGAGGTAACAGTGCCTACGATTTTTCTGTTTTGGCCTTCTGCCATCCCTACTCCAATTGTGGTAATGGCTATAACCAATAAAATAACAATTCTATTTTTCATGATATTGTTTGTTTGATATACCCTATGGATGCCATAAGCTTTAGAATTCCATAAAATTTTTCAGAAATAAATTAAATTGAGCCATGTTCATAGGTAAAGGTTCATCTAAAAGCAGCGATGCGGAACTTATAGCACAGTTCCGTTCGACCAACAACTCCTCTGCCCTGGCTGAATTGTTTACCCGATATAGTGCACTCGTTTATGGTGTGTGTCTCAAGTACCTAAAGGATAGGGATGAAGCAAAAGACGCGGTGATGCACATCTTCGAAAAGTTAAATCAAAACCTAAAAGAACACACAATTGACTACTTTAAGGGATGGCTGTACACCACCAGTAAAAATCATTGCCTGATGCAATTGAGGGCTCAAAAGAAAATAGTGACGGAAGAAATCAGAGATGATCTTATGGAAAATCAATTCTTTCTGCATCCTGAAGCTGAAAGCAATCATGAGAAAGATCTTTCCAAACTTGAAAGGTGTATTGACCAACTCAAGAACAGTCAAAAAGCATGTGTGCAGCTATTCTATTTAAAAGAAATGTGTTATAAAGAGATTGTGGGCACCACAGGAATTGAATTAAAAAAGGTAAAAAGTTTTATACAAAACGGAAAGCGAAATTTGAAAATTTGCATGGAACAAAGTGAGTAAGCAAAAAGACGATATTAAAAAATACCTCAAAGGAGAATTAACTCCTGCTGAAATGCACAAGTTAGAAATGCAGGCACTGCACGACCCTTTTTTGGCTGAAGGACTTGAAGGGGCTGATTTGATCGGTCCCGATCAATTTGCCAGAGACATCGATTCGATCAATCAGAAGATCGGATCACGAAACACTAAAAAATACTTTTGGCCACTTCGGATAGCCGCTTCCATTTTATTGATTGTCTCTGTGACATACCTCTTAGTTAAAAATAATCCAGACAGGGCAGCTGATCAACTGGCATTGCAAAAGAATGCTTCAGTGACCACCGATTCTTTGCCAATGAAAGAAAATAAAGCTGACCAACGCGAAGCGCCCATATTACCTGACTCTGTTCATGCCTCTAATCCACTTACGGAAAATCAAATAACTTTAAGATCTGAGGATAAACTCATTAAAGGATCTGCTGTGAACCCTGAAGAAACCAAAAAGCAAAATCAACCTCAGGAGGAAACAACCACAGCCGAATCGGTCGTAATGGCTAGTGGTGCATCCCGCGAAGAGAAGGATGTCATTTCGGAAGAAACCAAAGAAATAGAATTGGCATCGTCACAGGAATCTGAGAAAGCAGGTAAAGAAAAAATTGTTGCGGCTAAGAGAAGGAGCGCAAGATCCGAAACACTGAAAAAGATTATCCCCAGTCCTCATTCGAGCACTGGTAAAGACAAGCGTATGTCGAAAGATGGCAATGCCGTATCTGCCCAACCCACCTTAGGGAAAGCCGAATACCTTAAATATCTTAGAGCAAATGTGAAGTATCCTACTGCTGCAATCGACAATCACATCAGCGGAGAGGTAATCGTAAGCTTTATCGTCAACAGCGATAGCACCCTGACTGATTTTAAGATCGAAAAAGGCATTGGATATGGCTGTGATCAAGAATTGATCCGGTTAATCAAGGGAGGGCCACCCTGGATACCCGCTACTAAAGAGGGAGCCTTCGTCAACGAACGAACCAAAGTATCTTTTGTTTTTGACCGTCCAAATTAATTTTCTGCACTGCCAATTGCACGCTTTCATTATTTTTCTACTTTTAGGGCTCATCAAAACAACCCGCTATGGCAAGTACACTATTTCATAAAAAACCAATGGAGGTATTGCAGGCTGAGTCCGGCAGCGACAGTACCCTAAAAAGAACACTTACTCGAACCAATCTCATTGCGCTTGGAATCGGAGCCGTAATCGGGGCGGGTATTTTTGTGCTGACAGGACAGGCCGCAGCGCAGTATGCAGGCCCTGGAGTAGCAATCTCATTTGTTGTTTCAGCATTGGCCTGTGGCTTTGCCGGATTGTGTTATGCCGAATTTGCAGCAATGATTCCCATAGCTGGAAGTGCTTATACTTATGCTTATGCCACCATGGGAAGAATTGTAGCCTGGGTAATAGGATGGGCCCTAATACTTGAATACTTATTCTCAGGCGCTACAGTTGCAGTTGGCTGGTCTGGTTATATGGTTAATTTTTTAGCCTCATTTGGAATTGAGATTCCGGCTGCACTGTCCAATGCTCCGATCGCCTTTGACGCTCATAATAACATGAGTTTTACCGGGGCTTATATTAATCTTCCGGCAGTTTTAATTGTACTCGTCATTACCGTACTGCTTTATCGTGGAATTAAAGAATCGGCCAACTTCAACAACTTTGTTGTAATTCTAAAACTGCTGGTTATTGCCTTATTTATTCTATTTGGCTGGGCCTATATCAATTACGACAATTGGGTACCTTTTATTCCTGAAAACACAGGTCACTTTGGGCAGTTTGGCTGGACTGGAATATTTCGAGCTTCTTCAGTAATTTTCTTTGCCTATATCGGGTTTGATGCCGTTTCTACAGCCGCTCAAGAGGCCAAGAATCCACAGAAAGACATGCCATGGGGTATTTTAGGCTCATTGGTTATTTGTACTGTCGTATATATACTCGTATCTCTGGTGATGACGGGAATGGCTCCTTATACAGGCCTTAACACAGCCGCCCCGATTGCCGTGGCTATTGATATGGCAGGAGAGGGGTTGGCCTGGCTGAGTCCTTTTATAAAAATTGGGGCCATCGCTGGACTCAGTTCAGTTATTCTGGTAATGCTTATGGGGCAAACCCGTGTGTTTTACTCCATGTCCAATGACGGCCTATTCTTTGCCCCCTTTGCGAAAATTCATGCAAAATTTCAAACACCCTACATTGCTACTGTCATTACAGGTAGTATCGCCATGATTGCCTGCGGTCTCCTCCCAATTGGTATCCTGGGAGAACTCGTGTCCATAGGCACACTGCTAGCCTTTATGATTGTTTGTTTGGGCATTCTGTTATTGCGATACAAACATCCAGAGTATGAGCGTCCGTTTAAAACTCCATTTTTTCCCTATGTTCCTATACTTGGGATATTAAGTTGTGGAGGTGTAATGTTCTTTCTTAATCCGATCATCTTTGTGATCTGTGGAATATGGATTCTCATTGGCTTAGTGATCTACTATTTCTACGGAAGAAAACACGCTAAATATTGATATTGAACTCTTAATCAATAATCTCGTCTGTTATGGTCAACACGTTCCCATTTAGTTGGGTTCTGTATTGCCGTAACGGGCGCCAGGCGGGACCCCCTGTTGGAAGACCATTAGAAAGATTAAACGAAGACTTACAACAAGGATCAATCATAAAAAGCCCTGACCCATCGACCTCTACTGTTGCACAGGCTTCATTAGGGGTGTAAGAACAATTTTTTTCATAGGCCAAAAAAATAGTTGCTGAAAGCCTGTAGAGGATAATTCCACGAACACCGCCTCCCAAATTGCTCACGTCTTTGTACCCTCCCACTGTATTCAATTTGTTGATGAAGTCAGGAAACGATAGATTGACCACTATATCGTCAAAGTTGACAATTGGAATAGGGTCATCAACCAGATTGGGCTCACAAGAAAACAGAATCACTGATACTAACAGTACTTTACTTAATCGAGTAATCATAAAAACCTTTTCCCGTCTTACGCCCTAGCTCTCCCGCATTTACCATTTGCTCCTGAATACGAGAGGGTCTGAATTTAGGTGCTTGGTGAAAGTTGTTGTACATGGAAGTAGTTACTGAAAAATTAGTGTCTACTCCAATTAAGTCCATTAATCTGAAGGGGCCCATCTTGAAACCTACGGATTGCAAAAGCAAATCGATGGTCTCGACATCAGCTACCCCCTCCTCTAAAATTTGCAAAGATTCCACATAGTAGTGTCGAGCTACCCTATTAACGATAAATCCGGGAGAATCTTTTGCCACCACAGGTACTTTATCAAGCGAAAGTGAAAATTCTTTCATTTTATCGACCAGACTGGGTGCTGTTGCTTCACCAGAAATAACCTCCACCAGCTTCATAATATGGGCAGGATTAAAAAAATGTAGACCTACACACATAGTGGGATTCTTGAGACCGGATGCAATTTTTGTAATCGGAATAGAGGAGGTATTGGTAGCCAGAATCGCCTTACCTCCATTTATCTGTTCCAATTCGGAAAATAGTTTTTGTTTCACCTCAAGCTTTTCAACAATGGCCTCAATGATTAAATCAGCCTTAAGGTTGGTCAATTCGTTTACTGTACTCAATCTTGCTAGGGCTTCCTTTTTTTGCTCAGCTGAAACTTTACCTTTGGCCACGCCCCCTTCAATGTTTTTTTCAATTTGGGAAAGTGCATTTGTAACCAACTCGGCATTGATGTCAAATAAAAAAGTATCATATCCTGAAAGTGCACAGACCTGAGCAATCCCAATACCCATCGTGCCTGCACCTACTATGCCTACTGTCTTTATTTTGTTCATTATATTTTTACTAGAGAGCAAAGGCTTTTACAAAGGACACGCGGTTGTTATTTGCCACTCCACAACCAATGATTTTCTCAATCAAACGATCCTCTCCGTCTCAGTGTTTTCTGTGATTAAGTAACTCAAATCACAGGCTTAAACTGTTTCAAGAATCTAATATCATTCTCTGAATAGAGCCTCAAATCATTCACTCTATAGCGCAATTGCGTAACTCTTTCTATTCCCATTCCAAATGCAAATCCAGTATACTCTTCGGGGTCAATGCCGCAATTTCTCAACACATTCGGATGTACCATTCCCGATCCAGCTATCTCCACCCAACCACTGTGTTTGCAAACCGTACAACCTTCTCCATGGCAAATCAGACAGGAAATATCAATTTCTGCACTGGGCTCTGTAAATGGAAAGAAAGAAGGCCTGAACCGAATCTGAATGTCTTTACCATACATTTCTTTGGCAAAGTGATACAACGTTTGTTTGAGATCAGCGAAACTCACATTTTTATCCACATAGAGACCCTCCACCTGATGGAAAAAGCAGTGAGCGCGCGCTGAGATGGCTTCATTGCGATACACTCTTCCAGGCATGATCGACCGGATAGGAGGCTTCTGCTTTTGCATCAATCTGATCTGAACGTTTGAGGTGTGAGTGCGCAGTAGCATATCAGGATTCTTTTCAATAAAAAAAGTATCCTGCATTTCTCTTGCTGGGTGATTGTCCGGAAAATTAAGGGCCGAGAAGTTATGCCAATCGTCTTCAATCTCTGGTCCATCAGAAACATTAAATCCCAACCGTTCAAATATCTGAATGATCTTATATCTCGTAAGATTAAGAGGGTGCAGATTCCCTATTGAATTATTAACGGGAGGTAAACTCAAGTCAATATCAACATTACCCCCGGATCCCTTAGTATCTAGCTGTTCCTGCAACTCTTTGAATCGAGATTCCGCAGATTGTTTTAGCTCGTTCAAAGCCTTTCCCACCCTTCTTTTCTCCTCACCAGAGAGCTGCTTGAACTCCTCAAACAACTGCGCTATCTGCCCTTTCTTGCTGATAAAGCGGAGGCGAAAAGATTCGAGGGAGTCTTTGGTGGTGGAAACAAAATTCTGTAGTTCAACTTCAATATTCTTTAATCTATCTTCCATTAAATTAAGCTGCCTTTGAAGCAAGTTTTCTGAGTATTAAACGATCCAAAATTATACTAAGTGCCAATGAAATCACAATGATTAATGGCAACATAATCTTATCTCCCAATCCTCTGAGTAAATAAGAAAGAAGGATAAAAGAAGCATTGACCATTGCGAGTATCATTGCAGTTCTGGAGTGCGTTATTCCCAACCTCATAATGGCATGGTGAATATGACTCTTGTCAGGGCTGAATGGCGATTTCCCTTTTGACAACCGTAGGATTATGATCCTTAAAGTATCAGCCAATGGAACTATTATAAATGCAGCTGCACTCGCTATTGGTGCGGAAAATTTTACGGGATGAAAATCTGGTAATGCGTTATTCACATTCATAAAGTGTATAGCCATAATGGCCAATAGCATGCCTATCACCATTGCGCCTGTATCTCCCATGAATATCTCAGAGGGCTCCCAATTAAAAACCAGAAAGGCCAAAAGACCACCAGCCATCGAAAAACTAAATAGCGAAAACACAAAATCATCAGTAAAATGAAACCATAGCCCAAAGGCTATCAAAGCAATGAGTCCCACGCTTCCAGCTAATCCATCTAAGCCATCTATTAGATTAAAAGAATTGGTAATTACAATAATGGTAAAGGCTGTTAAACTATATCCAATAGCTGTGGGAATTTCATTAATTCCTAAAAACCCAAATAAAGAGGCAATGTGAACTCCTGAAAAGAGTAAAATAGTAACAGCAACAATTTGACCTAACAATTTATGCAATGCCCGAAAAGGAACCAGGTCGTCTCTCACCCCAATAATAAAGACAATCAAAAGGCTGGCCATCACAAATCGCACTGAGTCCCATTGATTGAAATCCATCCAAAACATGGAAGCCATAGCAAATCCTAAAAAAATAGCAATCCCCCCTAATGATGGGGTTACCTTCTTATGGATTTTTCTGCGACCAGGTGCATCTCCTAAATTCTTCTTGTGTGAATACTTAATAATCACAGGAAGAACGAGGAACGATACCAGAAAGGCCGTAACACATGCCGCCAGATTAACTGCCATTTACATCGATTTCGTGCGAATTTATGATTTTTATAGCAGAACTTAAGGTGCTGAATTTGCCTCAGCCCTTGCTTCATACTCCTGCTTTGCAAAAAGCCATAGCAATGGACAAAAAATGGCAAAGAAAGTGACCCCCTTTTGGGCACTAAAAACATTCTCGAAAAGTGCGGTAACGGCAAATAGAATTATAAATGCCCCCATGAGAGGACTTTGATATTTTATCGCATGCCTAAAAGGGACAATAAGCAAGGCAAGAAAAAGTCCCAATCCAATTATTCCACTGCGGTGAAGTTGGGCGAAATATTCACTGTGAGAATCCATGTGTTCAGCCAGCGGACGTTCATAATGATTCGCCTCAAAACAAGTTTGAAGTTCATCTCTGAAATCTCCAGTCCCATAACCATAAATGATTTCCGGCCATTGCAACAATTCAACATTACACTTAAATACTTGTATACGATTCATTAGTGGATAAACGCTAGGGTCTCCTTCTGAACCCAATACTTTCCCTGTCAGAACCATTTTAGGTGTATCCAAAAACCGGTGTCTCGAAAAGGGGAGCAGGACAATTAAAATCAAAAATAAAGCAAGTCCTGCAATTCCTATCACTCTAGTCCGACCAGACCATTTAAACCCAATAAAAAAAAGTGTAGCTAGTGCGAAGGCTAAAATTCCTGCCCGAGAATTTAGCCAAATTAGGAACACGGAAAGCACCACTAAACTAAATGTAACCCACCCCAGTCTTGATCTATCTAAATTTCTTAAAGGAAAATATTGATCCACCAAGAAGAACACACAAAATGAGATATACATCGAGAGAAAAGCAGGATGAATATTCACTATTACATTGTTGGCTGCTATTAGGTTTGATTGGAGGTTTTTAGGATCCCAAAGATCGTAGGAGATAAAGAAGAGAGAAGTAAGGTTGAGGGATATTACTCCGATCAAAAAGGCAATCAATGAGGTTTTTAGAATTTTTTTATTATCATAAATCTCTAAAGACAATATTATAAATGGTAGTATCACTAGAGTCAAGGATGATTCCACAAACCTTAATCCAAAATCGAGATCAGCTGAATATGAAAGTCCAATGACACTAAAAGCAAAAAACAAAGTAAACAACTTCAAAATAAGTTGGCGCTTAAAGAGGTCAATTATTCTTGGCTTAGTAAATAGCCAAGCGGTAAAAAAAACAATAATCAGCCTATTGTGAATGTTGGGAAAAAGAAATGGGAGGGTGAAGAAACATAAATACAATAAATTTTTATTAATCTTATTCCAAAATGACTCTCTCTTCTGCATTGCGTAATTATTAAATCAATATCATTAATCTATTTTCAATAATTAAGAAATAAGGTTGACGCATTTAAAAGTGTTTCAAGTTAAGCCAAAATTGCACTAATATTACATTTGCAAAACGCCAAATTTGAATATACCAACCAAAAAAAAACCTGCTCGATTAGTTCTGGTAAGTGAGTATTTTTACCCTGCAAACAATGCCCCTGGGGCTCGCTTTAAACCACTCGCACTAGAATTTATTAAGCATTTTAAGCTCACAATTTATACATCAAAAATATCCAAAGGTGTTGATGATTTTCCCGTTAAATGTAATTTTTTATCATTTCCGCCAAATCAAACCAGTAACTTTACCAGGCTATTCGCTGAAATAGCTTATGGGATGGAGACATTTTTCCGTTTAATATTTTCGAAGGGAGAAATTTATTATGTTACTAGCCCTTCATTTATTAATTGCATTTTTTCTGTTGCTTACTGCATCCTTTTTAAAAAAAAATACATAATCGACATTCGAGATGATTATCCAAGGGTCTACTTCGAGGCTGGACTCCTATCAGCTAAAAGCCTTGTTGGCCGTCTTTTATTAAGAATCGAACGAAAAATGTGCAAGTCGTCTATCTTGGTGATTGCTGCAACTGAAGGGTTAAAGAAAAATATAGAAAAATATTATAATAGTGATATATGGCTACTGAGAAACGGGTATTCAAATCAACTCTTCAAGCCAAGCCAAGAGAAGTATCAACGCTTTACCCTTGTATTTCATGGTATTATTAGTAATTATCAAGATATTGATTTATTGATTGACTTGGGCAAATTAATCTCAGAAAGAAACCTACAAATCGATATTTTAGTTATTGGGCATGGTAGCCAAGATAATAAGCTCAAAAATCAAATACCTCAATGCATAAAATACCTAGGCTCAAAACCATACGAGGATATCCCTCCATTAATCAGCAAAGCCCATCTGGGACTATCTTTTCGCAAACAAGGAAAGGTTAGCCAAGATAGTTTTCCTGTTAAAACCTATGAATACATTGGAGTCAGCATCCCAATCATTGTAACCCCAATCAGTGAGGCTGGTAATTATATCGAAAAATCAAATATAGGTTACCAGTTTAATCCTATAGACATTGAAATATTATTAGATAAAATTATTGAAATAAAATCGAATGCGGGGCTATATCATCAATTGACTGAAAATATCATGAAAATCAGATCGCAATTTTCAAGAGAGAGAATTAGTACTGAGGCAGTCCAAAAAATTGTTGAGTTGACTCAAAAGTACGAGCCCATCATAGCTTAAAAAAAGATTTTATCCCATTGCAAACATACTCCATCTGTTCTTTTGAAATCTCAGGGTACATGGGAATAGAAATAATTTCATCTTGATATCTTGATGCTACCGGATAGTCATCGCGAGAATGGCCAAGATATTTGTATGCGGTGAGATTTGGTAATGCTGTAGGATAATGAATAGCTGTTTGAATTCCCATAGACCTCAAATGTTCTTTCAAGGCATCACGTTTTTTTGTGCGAATAACATATAAATGAAATGTATGCTTTGTGTTATTTCGAACTATAGGGAGTGTAATCTCTTCAACATTTTTGAGGGTTGTGTTGTAAAATGTCGCATTACTAATCCTTGAATTGGTCCAATTAATGATATAATTAGCTTTAACATTCAATACCGCAGCCTGAAGAGTGTCTAGTCTACTATTGATCCCTTCAATTTGATGTTCGTGTTTCTTTAACGCACCATGATTCGCAAACATTCTACACTTCTCAGCGAGCAGATCATCATCAGTTATTATACACCCAGCGTCACCATATGCTCCCAAATTTTTACCTGGATAAAAACTAAATGTTCCCGCTACCCCATACCGACCAGCTAACCTTCCCTTCTCCTCACTAAAATGAGACTGAGCACAATCCTCTATGAGGTAGAGGTTATGCTTATCACAAATATTTTTTATTGCTACAATATCTGCCATTTGTCCATATAGATGAACTGGGATAATTGCTTTGGTCCTTTTTGTGATTTTCTCTTCTATTAATCCTGGGTTGATTGTATAGGTCTCGGGATCAATATCAACAAATATCGGCTTAGCTCCTGTTTGTGTGATAGTTTCAGCGGTAGATATCCAACTAGATGCAGTTGTAATTACTTCATCTCCAACTCCAATCCCGAGCATTTTTAATACTATATATATTGCATCTGTGCCATTTGCAACACCGATAACATGCTTTACCCCATAAAGTGAAGCAAATTTGGATTCAAAATCTCCAATCTGTTCTCCACCAATAAAATTGGCATCATTTAAAACTTCAAAAATCGCTTTATCTATTTCTTGTTTAATAGATAAATACTGCGTTTTTAAATCTACAAATGGAATATTCATAACTACTAATCTAAAGCTCTTATTAAACGCGCAGGGTTACCCACATATATTCCAGGCAGGTCAATAGATTTTGTTACTACTGCTCCTGCTCCAATAACTACATTATCGCAAATGTTAACAGGAAGAAGTGTAACATTTGATCCAATAGAAACATTATCTCCAATCCTTGTTTCCTTCCATAGCTCTTGTTTCCCTCTTGCAGGGCCTCCAATTGAAAATGTATCATTAACAAACATAACGCCATGTCCAATGAAACAATCACTACCAATAGTAACTAATTCACAAATAAATGTGTGGGACTGAATCTTTGTGCGAGCTCCTATGGTTACATTTTTCTGTATCTCTACGAAAGGCCCTATAAAACAGTTATCCTCAATTATGCACCCATACAAATTTACAGGTCGAATAACTTTTACTTCTTGACCAAATTGTACGTTGATAATATCTGAATCAATAAAACTAACACTCATGCAATCACTTTAGCTGAAGAGTAAATTTTATCAATTATCTCGACTGTTTTTAATCCTTCAAAACCATTAGTTGCAATTACGCCAGCATGATTTAGAACATTAACTACATTCTCATAAACCTTATCATGATTGGACATGGAGCCTTGATATTGACCATAGTTATTAGGTGGATTGCCCGGAGGAAGGTTTTCTATCTTATAGTCTTGGATATTTTGATATTCCAATTCATTGAGATATTGTCCTCCTATTTTAACTGTACCTTTTTCTCCAAAAATAGTAAGCGAACCCTCCATATTTCCCCCAAAACTATTCACTGTATAGTTTATAGTTCCAATCGTGCCATCATAAAACTCTAGCGTAACAACGCCATTATCATCAAACTCTATAATACCCTTATGATTAAAATTCCCTGTGAACGAATAGACATGACGAACATCGCCAACCATCCAATAGAGCAAATCTATAAAATGGCTAAACTGCGTATACAAAGTCCCGCCATCCATGTCTTTTGTGCCTTTCCAAGAATTTTCATAATAGGCGTTATTTCTATTCCAGAAACAACTAAGCTGGACACTGAAAAGTTTGCCAAGCCTCCCCTCGTCAATGGCCCTTTTTACCGCAACAACTGGAGGATTGAAACGATTTTGTTTCACGATAAAAAGCCTTCTATTTGCCTTTTCAGCTTCCTTAATCATTTCACCACAATCGTGAACTGTGAGAGCCATCGGCTTCTCACACAGTGCGTGAATTCCCGCACGCAAAACCAAAATAGTATGTTGAGCATGGAGACCATTGGGAGTGCAGATTGCTACTACATCTAAATTTTCCTCTCCCTGTAGCATTTCCTCTAGTCCAAGGTAAGTTTTACACTTATACTTACTTGCCATCGCCAAATTCTTCTCCGAATCTATATCACATACTGCCGCAAGCGCTCCATTATTAGCAATATGTTCCGCGTGACGTTGACCAATTCTACCACATCCTACTATAGCAAATCTTAAGATTTTATTCATTATGGTTCAATTGATACTTTCCTGCAAAGGAAGCGAATAAAGTATAGAAAAAAGAAAAAAACACTACCCCTTTTTGAACTTGCAATGTAGATTCCGTTAAACTGAATATGCCAAAAAGGACAGTGAATAAAAGGAAGAGAGGCTGTTCCTTCCAAAATTTAATAGGATAAATCATTAAGAATACGAGAATCAGGCCACCAACTATTCCTATCTCTATGGTTGATTGGAGGTATTCGTTATGTGCATTGTATCTCTGACTTGATATCCACCAAAAATCATGTTGATCATAACAATCTATAAGAATCTCATCAACATCCCCAGCACCAACTCCAGTGAAAAATGTTTTACTTACTATAATCTCTAAAGCGCATGAGTAAATTTGAATTCGATCATAAGCATAGTTTTTCAAACTGTCGAAATTGCCAGAAGAAGCCATTGTAAGTGGCACCACAAATCTTTCTTGAATGTCAGAATTCTTATTTTTCACTAAAGCGAAAAGTACAATTGATAAAACTAGGCCCACAATTATTGCCTTGTATTGCTTCATCAGTATAAAATAGATCGTAATCGCAAGTATTAATCCAACGATCGGCATCCTCGATGCCAGTCGAAAAACAAAAATACTTAACAAGAGAATTTGACCACCCGCCCAAAATTTACCAAGTCTTGAAAAAGAATTAAAGTAGATGATAAGAATAATAATTGAAAAACTCAGATATAAACTCAAATAACCAGGATGAAAGGAGGCTATGCCAGATAATTTTTCAAATGTATATTGGCTCCATGCGTCAAGCATACTACTGCTTATACTTGCTATCTTAGCCAAGATAAAAAAGCATACAAGAACTGCGCTGTTAGAAAAAACAACTAAAACCTTCTTCACCTTTATATCCTTGAGAAGATCATAGCCAGAAAAAAAAATTAAAGGAAATAAAAGTATTGGTAGTTTAGTCTCAATATTCTTCATTCCCTCCCTCAAATTCGCAGAATAGCTTAGCGATATCAGTTGCATTACAAAATAAAGTAGCAACACAATAGCAACGCCATTAGCCTTAAATTTGAAGAGATGTTTTTCAGGGCTTCGCAGTGTTAAATAAAACCACCCAACAAAAAGTACAATAACACATACACTGGCAATTTTAATTGACAAAAAAAACGTTCCAGAAACAACATACATTAAGAGGAGTAAAAATCGCTTAATCCATTGCTCCTGCCTGCTTACTTCTGTAATAGGATTAGTCATTTCCCGCCACTTTAATTAACGCTTTTAGATAGCCTTTTCCCAAATAGAACCATTGGTTTTTCAAGCAACTTATAGGATAGATGGCTAGCTAAAAAAGTACCAGCAATTGAACTTACCAATACAACGGTTTTATCTAGCCCAAAAATAACATTATTGACAATAATAAACAGTAACTAACCACAAGAGCGAATATATTCTAAAATTCTCTTTAGTTTAAAGCTTCAAGAATTTAAGATTTAAAGGGCTCCTGCTTAACAGTATGTAGAGCTAGTCCACTTAAAATCTTAAAAAAGATACACCATATAAGCCAGCTCTTCCCAAAAGAGTGGATACATCAAATTCACCAAATATCCATGAAGACAAATGATAGAACATCACTTCATAAGCCATAAAGCCACGTAGATAGTCAAGTGAGTGCACCCTACTTATGTTTTTTCTTCAATGATGAATTGGCGATTTTCAGTCCTTTGATACCCTAGGGAATTGTTAGCTATCAGTTTAAAGCCGACAAGCGCACTAACAAAAAAATAATAATTTGAAAATAAACCTTCAGATTGTGAAAGGCTGGCCAACATGATGGTAGCCAAGTAAACCCATGCAAGCCTAACTTTCGATCCTTTGCTGATATTAACAATTAAAAGTATAAGAATTGAAATTGCTAACCAGCCATACTCTACCAAAAATTGAGCAACAAAATTGTGCATGCTTTGAGCTGTTGCAAGAGAGTACTCTGGCACCTCATTAAGCATTCGAGTTGCATTTCCAGGGCCAATACCAAAACCCCAAGTACTCAATAATTCAATAATTCCAAATATAAGCGCATCTGTTCTATCATAGATAGATCCCCCCAGGCCATACGGATTAAGTGAAAATATACGCACAAATGGCTCCATAAGAAGTCCCTGTAGCGTATCTCCACCCAATTCATAATCTCTAAAAACAAAAAATAATGAGATGCCTAAAATTGATGATAAAGCTATCCCCAGCCATTTGTAATTATTCAACAATTTAAACAGCATGAAAAAAAGTAAGGCAAGCAAAGCAATCCGAGACCCATTGTATGCTATTATTACTATTCCCAGTGCTGCTAATAACCTATTTACTAGCAGTCGGTTCTTATCTATTAATAATAGCGGAATAAAAGCAGCTATCGCTGCTGCAAAGTCATTATCAATCCAAAAAAAAATATTTATAGTGCCCAAATACTCAGTGTTTGGAAATTCAAATTCAGTTACATATTGAAAAAGTGATAAACACATCATCAATATATATATACTTCGCAGGTGCTGATATAAACTTATCTCACCGAATTTTTTGATTACCGATGAGGTGAAGTACAACAAGAATATCAATGTAGAGTAGTGCAAAAAATGAACTGCGCTAAAGCCGCCATACCGAGAAAGAAGAACGGATGTTAGCGTGCCATACAGTAAAAAAAGAAGTATTGTGCCTGTGCAAAACCAAGCAGATTTAGAATGTCTCCAGAACAAATAAAAATAAGCAAATGGAATAAGTATCCGAAATAACGTCCAGTCACCTTCAGGGCTTAAACGTAAAATCGTATTTAGATATCCGCTGATCAGGAAAAACGAAATTAAAAACCATTCAACTCGTCTTTTCTTAACTTTCATTTAATGGTCCTTCTGACATTTGTTCCCTAACTAGTTTTGAGGCGCCTGTAAAATCAATGAACTCCGCCTCAGCCTTTTTTAAATAAACGATTAGCCATTCATACCATTCTTTATGAAGGGGGAAACTTTTAGAGTAGTGATGGTCATGAAAAATAATTGTGAAATAGGTAAGCCCTAACCTCAGTGCTTTGTCAATTCTTTCAAGCGTTGCTTTCTTTACTTTCTCTATATCAATCTCATTGTATCTTATCTCATATACCTCCATCATACTAACCGGAAATTCAATAGTGTGAGAGTTTTCAATAAAGTATGGATCCCTTAACTCATAAAGAGTTGAATCAAAGTCATAATTCAATCGATGTATATACTTAAGTGTTTCAGACTCATTTCTTAGGTAGTGCATTCTAATGCCCGAAATAGGGTTTCCAGAAGTGATCCGATTAAATTCCTCTTTTTCACTTTTCATTCTCTCAAAATTATTATACGAAATGCCGTGAAGGCACAAAGGAATTCTCATTTGGGCAAAATAATTAGCAATATGCAGAGCAGTGTTATGACTATAAGATAGATTCAAAGCATTTCTAACCCCCATGAAAAAAGTCGCAGGAACCTCATGCTCCATATTGAACTCGACTAATTCAGACAAGCGACCAAACCGATTAGAATCAAAAGCTTTCATTCTAGCTTTATAAAGTGAAAACGGTATTTGTCTTCTAAGATAAAATAATGTATTCTTTATTATATATTTTGGAATAAACAAATCTTTCAATATGTGGTCAGACCAATAATAATGGTCTATATCATGAGAGATAATGAATTTCATTTTTGCGTACTCTTTAAAGCATTCTAACTCAAAATTTTCTTCCGAAGTGCAAAACCCAAAAAACCAACTCTGTGATTTCTCGGTAGAAAGGTTGAATAATCAACTATTAAACCCCATTCTTCAAACATTGTAGAGTATAATTTAACATACTCCTGAGGAGTTAACTTCTCTAAAGGTGTCCCATAAAATTCCATCCTTTTCCTAATCCATATGTCCCTATTCTTTAAATCCGAAATAGAATTAAATTTATAATCTTCATATAATGATTTAGGGTTAACTAAAATGACGTTGAAAATTAATATGAATTGTTCCTCCGTTGCATCAAAAATTTCCGGCATTACATTAAAGTGTTCATATAACCCATTTCCATAGGGGCTTACCAGTGGATTATCAATAACCAGTAAATTGTACTTACCCATAAGGCGAAATTCCTTAACCGCCTTAACTGAATCTCCTTGAATTACATTTACATTTTTATCGCAAAATTTTCTGGCATACCTGACAAATTCAGGATCTAGTTCCCAAAGTTCGACAGACTGACATAATTTTGAATAATGCTTAGTCACATACAAACCGTACATCCCAAACAATTCAAGAGCGTTCAAATTCTTCGGCAGATAACCAGATATCGTTATTGATAGAATCATATAATCAATTGGTACTTTTATATGAAAAGGACTCCCTTTTAACCAAATAATAAATTTGGTAATCAACCAATCTTTATAAACCCTAATTAAACTCATCATAGTGTTAATTTGGATAAAATGGGAATACTTCTGATTTGATAAAATGGAACGATTTCTCCTCCAAACCCACGAAAGAAATTTTCAATTGCAGGCACCATGGAACCTTCAAAATCAAAAATACCCACTCCCCTTGATTTCATTTCTTTTATTGACTCCCAAATACATAAAGCGCCAGCTCCATGATGGCTATTCTCACGATCATAGCCACCCAAAATGTAATATGCTACTTTGTGAGTATACACAATAAAAGTAAACGCAGATGGTCTATCTTTATAATAGGAAACCACTCCAAATGAGTTCGAAGAGGTCGCAAATTCGAACAATATTCTTTCTAAAATGTCAGGATATGTACGTAGATTATTGTGTTTAAAAGTCTTTTTAATAAGCATTTCTATTTCATGATAATCGTGGGCAATTTTCGTAAAAACACCATCTTTTGCCGCTTTGGTCAAATCATTCCTTCGTTCGGGGCTAAAATTACTATAGAGAATCTGGTCACAGTCCTTCAATGAAATTTGGTATGTATATCGAATTCGAACCCCAAGGTTATTCCATATAATTGGCTGTATATCCTTTTCAGCTGGTGGCAATGAAATATTTATAATTGACCATTGGTTTCTTTTAATAAACTCTGCTACGGCTCGTATAACTTTCTTTCGTAAAGAATTAATATTTACTGGATTTTTTGAATTGTTCTTGTAAAAAAGAGAGATGTGCGGAGTAAATGGTATGTTTCTTAAATAAGGAATGCCTATTTTTTTTTCAGCATACACGCAAAATCCTCCAACGAATTGATTGGATTTTACCTTAAAAAGTCCAATCAGTTGCACCTTTGATTTGTAATTTGACACCCACTCTTCACTTGCAAAAAGACTCCCTTCACTAATTGCCAAATTAAAAAAAATTCTATGTTCTTCAACCTTAAGTTTCCTAGCGTACATGAGCCCAAAAATATAGAAAATAGTGTCTTTTAACTACCTTAAAATTTATAATCCCAATCAATTAGCTTTGATAAGCCACGGCATTGGATAAATTCGTTTGCTAATCCACCAAACTACTACAAATTCAAAAAACATACTAATGGCCGTAGCTTTGGCTGCACCCAACGCACCATATCGGCTTATCAGAATATAATTCAATGCCAAATTCAATGTCGCAGTTAGTAAGGTTATCAAGCTAATTATATAGGTCTTCTTTATGTAAAAAATATAGTTCACTACCATTTTATACATACCGTCAAATGCGAACCCTAAAGCAATCCAAAAAACAAACTGAATAGCATCTTGATATGATTTATTTATAAATATTTTAAATATTAGTGGAGTGGAAATTGTCAATACTGCAACACAGAAAAGAATCACTAAGAAGTATCCATAAGTAAATTTGACTATTTGGCGATTTATACTAGCGCTTTTTTGATTTAGCTTTTCATAAAACCATGGAACCCAGGCAAGATTAAAAGACGATTGCAACAATGAAATGGCCATGGCTACCTGATATCCTACGGTATAAACTCCCGTGTCTGCCAACCCAATCATCTTTGTTATAAAAATGCGGTCGGAATAAATCATTATAACACTGCCCAGAGTATGAGGGATTAAAGGGACTCCAAATTTTAAAATATCCTTAATCTGCTCTGCGCTCCAATAAAACTTCATAAGTCGAGCATGAAAGAGAAAAATGATAGCTAATCCCCCAAAAATAAATGCTGTAATAGCCATTCCTTCCAAACGCCCAGTCCAACCCTTTAAAGCTACAGTAACTAAAAAAACAGATAACCCCACTTCAACCAATGTTCTTGATACTCTAAACAAACCGTAAGTTGTTGGCTTGTTGTTTACCCTCCAATAACTCAGAAGTACCTCACAGACATTATGGCAAATACAATAAGTAGGAACAAGCCATAAAAATTTCACTGGAAAATCCACCAAGAGGGATATGGTTGTTCCAAAGATTTGAAATATCAAAAATATTAGCGCTCCACTTATGGAAAGAATTGCGATGGCATTGGTTATGTATTCCGCGAAATCGTATCTATCATTGAAGAATTCTCGTTCAATCGCGCCTTGAGAATTTAAACCAATGAATGGTAATGCAATCATTATCATTACCTGAAACATTGACACCAAACCATAATCCTCTTTTGATAGATAAGCAGTCAATACGGGGAGGAGTAGTATGGGGACAATTGCATTCAAAAAGTTGGCAGCCGTATACTTAAATGCTGATGAGGCAAACTTTGGAATTTGAAATTTAGGAATAAGCGGTCTCATCCTACACCACTAGTTTGCTATGTCAAATACTTTTGTGATTCGTTTCATATCATCAATGTCATACCTTTGATCAATATGGAAACTCAATACGTTTTCAGCAGACCCATGCCAGTTTACTCTTTTTAGAATCGTGGCTTTAACGCTAGCATCAGAATAGAAATAGGTGAATTTTGAATCCTCAAACTGTGGTAGAAAAGTGTCCTTATGTGCTAAAACATTCACTGCCCTTCGTTTATCTAGCTGAAATCTCATCCTCCAATTTATGACTTCATATCGATTGCGTTTTTGACAACGTTATAAGTGTTCCTCTTTACTAAGAGGTCATCCCACTTCAACATTTCCAAAAATTCAATTATCTTATAACACGAGGCTCCATCACCATAAATATTAGGCTTACCCAAATATATTTTTTTGAATTCTTCGGACTGCACCTGCTCAATAGCCTTTATTATTGCTTCAGACTCAGCCTTACAATTCAATACATTAGGATTAGTCAATCTGCTCTTTTGTCGGTCGCCAACATCGATAGCAGGCACATTAAATGATTGTGCTTCAATTAATGCACTCGATGAATTACCTAAAACAATATCCGCATATTTTAACAATGAATAATATCTCAATTGACCCAAACTTTTATGGTATATTATTCTTTCATCTAATTGAGAACATTTGGTGACCATCTCATTTATTTCAGCCCCTCCGGGATCAAAATTAGAGGCTGTAACAATTATTTGATAATTCGTTTGCGTTAAAATTGTTTGCAAACAATCTTTAACAAATTCTGCACTAATTTTATTGCCTATTGTTTCTGGATGAAACGTACAACATATTACAGGTCGGTCTTGGTCTAGTCCTAGGTCATTATAAAGATCATGTTTTGAAAAAAAACTCATTTCCTTTAAAAGATCAAGAGCTGGCTCACCAGAAACACAAATTCTCCATTCTTCTTCACCCATTCTTATAAGATTATTTTTATAAATTTCTGTTGCTGGAAAATGAACGTGAGCCATTTTGGTAACGGCATGCCGAATCTGATTATCAATAGCTCCTTCGGTAAACTCACCCCCGGAAATATGAGCAATGGGTATATTAAATAACAAACTTGTGGCTACCACCGGAATAAGCTCAAATCGATCTCCCAAAACAAGTAATAAATCAACTGGGTATTTGTCCAAATAATCACCAATCTGAGTTTGCAGTCTGCTTAATATTTGCGGATAGGTATTTTCGTTTTTGTGCTCAGAAAGAAAAGGAAAGTAAGCCGCAATGGGGAAACCATCTTCTTTTATCCGGTCAACTGTTTTTCCATATGAATCTAATAAATGCGCACCCCCAACTAAAAGCTTTAATTCAAAGCCAGGATGCTCCATAATTATTTTCAACAAAGGGGATAAAGGCCCATATTCGGATCGAATAGAAGTGAAAACAGCTATACTCCTTGTCTTTTTCAATACATCAAATTTTTAAGTAGTAAAAATTGTTTTTAAGGATTCCCTAACATTATTTTGATAGTGAGGCGAGATCAGATCCGAATTTAGTTTAACAATTTCTTCTTTTCTACAACCTTTTACTCTGTTCAGCGCTTCAATATATTCTTCTACAGTATCCACAAAAATAGTCGATTTCCGACTACATAGTGTTTCACCCAAATGCACCTGCGCCAGATTATCAATATTAACAAGAATGTTTGGTGTTCCTAAAGCAAGTGCCTCAATAGCGCAGGTAGAATACATCGTGGTGTGGCAAGAGGTAAGTCGAATTATTTCATAGGTGTCCCTGTCACTTGCTATGATTAAGTTGCTTGGTAGCCTATCGGCCTTATAGATATCTGAACTTAAATTTCTAGGAATATAAATAAAACAAGTTTCAGAAATTTGCTTAGCCACTTCAATTATAAACTTTATAAACCTAAGCTCTATGTGTGGCAATAATTGCCCTGTAACAGACACACAATACCGATAACCACTTGCTTCTGGAAGGTACTCCTTCAATGTCCTTTTCGACTTTCTAATGATTTCAAGGTAGTAGTGCCCCGCTGGAATAACTCGGTCTGCAGGTATATAAAAATTTTCATTTTTGAAAATTCCTATTTCTTGGTCTCCATATGACAGAAAGTAGTCAGGAAAATAAGAGTTATCTAGTTTTTTAAAAATATTGTAGGCAACATGGCCAGAGGAAATTAATCCATGCTGCACTTCAATGACCTTAACACCGTTGTCCTTAAATGCTTTAACAAATCCCGTATTGGTATATGCACATTGAATAATAACTCCTTTTGGTTTATACAAACGCCATATCAGCTTACCCACCTTATATTGTGCGGTATTCCTTTTTATAACTTTCAAGTAATCAAAATCTACTCCCATCTCATCCAACAACTGTTTAATTATATGTTCATTTTCGATTTTTGTGCTTTTTAAATTGAAAATTGTGTACATCCTCTCCAAAGCATAAAGAGGAAGTTTAGAAGCAATATGTAGAGTGGGAATTTTTGTGGTAGGATAATGACGCGGGAGTGGAATTTCAAAAAGTAATGAACGTGGGAGGCTCTCAAGAATAAAATCAACAGATTTGTCAACCCATTTATCATTTATAAGTTTACGTTCAGAAGAATCTGAGAATCCTAAATAATTGTACCTGCCAAAAAAAGAAATAAAACCATAAAAAAATTGTTTAACTAATTCAATGATCCGAGTAAACCCAAAAAATCCAACACTTATTGGCGATACCTCAGAAGAATAAAATGCCCACAATGAATATCTAATTAAAGGCCATACCTGATGCCCGTTGGCTCGAATGGTTTCTACCTCATATTTTGTTTCGAAATATTTAATCTTTTCTATACTCATCCTATCACTTCATCCCAAATCAATAACTGATAAATTGTTCAAATATAATTCTTAGATTCAACCCGAGCTCATGCTTTATTACAAATGAAAATTACTAAAGCAATTTTTCACCTATTATTTATTCTTGTAATACCCGCTCTTGGGCAAAAGTTGTTTTTGATTGCTGGCCAAAGTAATGCTTCCGGAGTGGGAGATGCTAAACAGTCGCCACAATGGCCATTCAATTCAGGGTACGAATATAAGGTTATATCGGATGAACTTGTTCCTTTGATTGATCCCGTAGGCGAAGAAGTGAATGGTTTCGAGACTGCTAAAACAGGAAGCGCCTGGCCAGCTTTCGCTTCTCGATATTTTGAGCTTTCTTCAAAGCAGGTAACTATAGTTCAAGCGGCCAAGGGAGGCTCCACCCTAAACTCAAAATATTCCCCTCATCTATGTTGGGATTCGTTAAGCACCCTGTTTAAGGCTGCTGTTGATAAAACAACTAAAGCAATCACCAAAACAGGCATTCCATTGTCAGGAATTATATGGTCACAAGGCGAGGCTGATGCCAGTTTCATCAATGCCCTCCAATCCTCTGAAACTGAGTATAAAAAACAATTAAAGCTTCTTATTAAAAGATTTCGCTTTGAATTTGGATCAAACATTCCATTTTATATAATACAAACAGGTTTTGCCAATGGGGAAAATTCAAATGGCTTTGAGCAGGTTCAAAGAGTGCAGGAGGTAATTTGTGACGAAATGCCAAATACCTACTTAGTATACAGTTTTGCCAAGTATTTTCAAGAATACGGCCTAATGACAGACTACATCCATTACAATCAGCAAGGATTAAATGCAATAGGAAAATCAGTAGCTGAGGCAATCTATCAAATTGAAAACACCAATATTTATATCCTCCCTGTGCTTGAAGAATCAGTGTATCCGAACCCAGCAAAAGGAACACTATCCATTCAGCTTATTAATGTATCACTTCACGAACAGGTTAAAATTATATTTTTCGATTTAGCGGGTCACCATGCTAAAACTTACAGCTTACCTTTAAGAGAAGAAATTATAGAAACAATTGAACTCGATGTCCATGATTTACCCAATGGTTTGTATTTTATCCGTTCAAATATAAATGAGCACTTCGCAATACAGAAAATTGAGATAGAGAATTAAGAGTTCTATGGCGAAAAAACAAACACATGACGGAAAAAACAAGCCTTAGTAATTTCATTTTGAAATGTCACAATGATGCGAATAAATCAACAATTTGAGATCTTCATCGATTCTAAAATATCTTTCTTCGTTTTACAATTGGATTCTATATTCCGAATGTTGTCATCCTAATCCAAATAAAATCAATTCTTAATAAAGAATCTCATCTTTCCTTTCATACACAACAATATCTAATGGTTCAATATGAAATTCACCTTTTAACAATATCTCCTTAGGATAAGGATATATTTTTTTGAAATCTACAGCTTGAGTAGAGTATCCGATGGAATAAGTTTTCTCAGGAATCGATTTTGCTTGAACATCAATTTCTTTCCAATAAATATGCAAATTACCCATTGGTGTTTCAGTAATTCATTACAAAATGTAATACCAATCAACCGGAGCAAAAAGCCCTCTACTCCAATACCAATATAATGGATTAATACTTATTCTGCTCCTCCAAATAAATATTCTAAGGATTAACATATTGAATATCAACAAAGCCGAGCTTATGAAATGCCGGTAAGTCCATTCTCAATCTACTCCCAAGAATTTCAGGCATACGCATAGGTGATATTCCATCTCCCGGTCTAATCATCAATAGATCCTTTTCATCAAGTATATGTCCAGTCGGTAAATCATGAGCCAGATGAATGCTCCTTCTGGCAATTGCGATATTCTTTTCTTCTGAAGGCGATGGTTTCTTAAACCCATCACCAATCGCCAATTCGATATTTCTGATGGCCGAAACCATAGCCTTTAACTCATCAGGCTCAAGACTGGCCTTATGATCAGGGCCTGGCATATTTCTATCTAAGGTAAAGTGTTTTTCAATAACTGTAGCTCCTAACGCTACTGCTGCTATTGGCACTTCAATTCCTCTAGTATGATCCGAATAACCCACATTAACACCAAAGGCATCCTTTATCACTTGCATGGCTTTCAGGTTTACATCAGAAAATGGTGTGGGATATTCTGTATTACAGTGAAGTATTGTTATATCTTTTCTTAGCATCCCTGCTTCTTCCAGTATTCCCAAAGCTCCTTCAATCTCCCCTAGATTGGCCATTCCAGTTGAAATAATTACTTTCTTTTTAAGACTACCTACGTGTCTGAGGTAAGGCAAGTTCGTGATCTCACCACTCGGAATCTTAAAAATATCTATGCCTATTTGATTTAATAACTCTATGCTATCATGATCAAAAGGAGTAGAGAGGAATTTTATTTCTTGTTCTGTGCAGTAATTGATCACCTCATTCAATTCAGCATTTGAGAGTTCCAGTTTCCTTACCATTTCAAATTGAGACTCGGTATTACCTGTGTTTTGGTCTTGATACTCAGCGCGAGGGGCAATTTTAGAAATTACTTTCTCTGTTTTAAATGTTTGGAATTTTACAATGTCTACACCTGCCGCAACAGCAACATCGATCAATCTCTTGGCCAACTCCACAGAGCCATTATGATTTACTCCCGCCTCAGCAATAATTAAAGTTTTCATATATTAAATGGGTAATCGGTACTTTAAAAAGTAATTTATTTCCTTATTGGTTTGTTTGGACCATAACCCACAAAGCTTCGCATATTCTTCTTTCATAAAGACTTTGCCAGCGATATAAAAGGGCAAAGTGTCTTTTGAGAATTTTCTCTTAAATAAAAGCAGTGTGTCCTTTTCGAGATTAGTGCGGCCACCTCCTAAATGAAAATATTTTTTACCAACCTCACGCGCGATATCAAAAAGACAATCAAGCAGAAAATAATTACCATTGTATTTAAGGAATCCATTACTACTGGCAGAAAGATGATAGTGGGCTATTTCTTTATCAAATAGGACGAAAGAAATACTAATAGTTTGACCCTCAAATAAAACACGATACAACTTACATTCATTGTACGAAAGCAATTTCTCGAAATAGGGTTTATCAAAAAAATAAAAGCTATCTGCCTGGTTGCGTTTCATGGTTTCATTATATAATTCATAAAATGAATCTAAATCATTGGTTTCCTCAAATTGGAGTTGCCTTTCACATTTACGTAAAATATTTCTCGTATTCGCGTCATACTGCCTCCAACGCTCTTCTTTAGTCAGTGAAAGGTCAACACAGACAGTATTTCTGTCAGGAGTTATAAAATCAAATGCATCATCAAATTTTGACGCAAAAGTATTAAAAGGGTGGAATCGACTAAATTCAGCGACAATTTTATCGGAGACGCAATACTCAGTATAGCGTTTCATCGCACGGCTAATGAATTCAGGATCGTCAGAATTAGTGCGGTATCCACCATACCCATAAGCTGTTTCCAAATCATAAAGCTTTTCCTTGATGTCTAATTTTCCAACCGTTTGAATTATTCTTTTTATAGTTCTGTTGACGAACAAATCATTACCCTCCTGATATTCAAACTCCAAAATCTTATCCTCCTTTTGAAGGTAGAGGCTAATGTAATCCTTGCTAAAATAAAAATCGTCTAACATGCTTTTATGGACTCAACCACCCACTCTGATATTACTTTACCATTATCTAAATGTTTTTCAATCCTCTCTAGATTCACAATTTTCAAATTCTGAGTGCCATAAAGCGCCTCAATATCTTGCCTCGTTGAATACCTACTGTAGCCCTTACCTTTCAGGGGGCCATCTTCTGCAACCACCGCATGGTATTCAACTTCGTCACCCTCAAATCCCCAACAGTTCTCAGCAAAGGTTACACTTAAAAACTTTCCATTATTCTTCAGTTTTTGAATTATCTTACCGACTATCAATTTGGTTTTTTCAAATGAATTACAATAAAGACTTTCCATGTCAATTACCGCATCAAAATAATCATCAGGAAATTCGTCAATCAAAATCGAATAATCACCTGTTTTAATCTCTTGTAGATTTTTAATTGTCCCCTCTAACTCAAGCCTTTTAATCGATTTTTCGGTAGCTGTTTTTGTAAATTCAATCGCATAGGCACTAAATCCCTCTCGGGTCAAATACCAAAGATTGGCTCCTGGGCCCGAACCAAGCTCCAAGATTTTAACATCAACACGATTAGGGTGTTTATAAAAATTTTTTGCTACAAATCTTATAAGGCTGGATTCTGGATATTTGCCCCATTCATTCTCAAGAAAAATTTTTTCCCAAATTTCACTGTTCGCACCTTCTAAATCATTTACCATTTTCCCAAAGTTTTTTATCAATAATCGTCTCTGCCCATAACCAGTCTAAGGGAGTGTCAATGTCCACAGAACAAATTTCATCCATTACATATTTTATTACTTTATCGAATTCACCAATTTCCTGCTGCAAAATAGATTTAACATTAATAACATAAGTTGACCCATTGTATTCATAAACCTTAGGGCAGTCCTGTCTTCTGTTAAAATTTGCCTGCTTGGATAATTTAAGAAATCCATTTTTATTTTCTTCAAACAGTGAATAGTAAGGGTTTTTTTCAGATTCCTTAACAGAAACCACCATATCCAAATTTGAATTAAATAGCATAAGCATGTTTTGTACATCCTCCAGTTTTCGAAACGGTGACGTGGGCTGAAGTAATAAAACAATGTCATATTCAATACCTTTACTTCTATAAAATTCAATTGCATGAATAATCACATCTCTGCTACTAGCGGTATCCGTAGCGAGTATAGCTGGTCTTACAAATGGAACATTCAATCCTTCAGACTCAACCACAGCAATTATTTCATTGCTGTCGGTAGAGACACATATATTTTCATCCGTAGCAATTAGGCGTGCGATTTGGAGTGAAAACAAGATCAAAGGCTGTCCCATCAACGGTTTTGCGTTTTTCCCGGGTAATCCCTTTGAACCTCCCCTGGCAGTAATCAAAACAAGAGTCTTCATCAAAATTTTATGTGTTTTACATCCTCCTGAGCCTTGGCAAAGTCTTCAGGCTTTCCAATGTCCAGCCAGTACCCATAGAGGGGATAAGTTGACACATGGTGCCCTGATTGAATTAGATCTTCCATCAAATCCGTTGCATTATAGGGTATGCCCTTAGGGATTCTGCCAAGAATATCTCTTCGAATCAAATAAATTCCAGCATTTGAGTAATAAGTGTATGTAGGCTTTTCCTTAAATCCCAAAATTTTGTCTGCCTCAGTTTCTAAAACAGCATATGGGACAGTAACGTGGTAAGGAACGGTGGCCACACTCATTGCTGCATTCTGTTTTTCAAATTCAATAAAAAAATCTTCAAAGTCAATATTGGTGAGTAAATCTGAATTCATCACCAGAACATGATCATGTTCAAATTGTTCAATAAGGCTAACCGAGCCAATTGTACCTAATGGCAAATCGGACTCCTCAATAAATTTTATTGACATTTCTCTACCCGCCCTACTTTCAACATGATCTATAATAGACTCACTAAGATATTTTACGGTGATATAGCAATTGCCTACACCATAATTCTCGAGTCTATCTATATTATAGTCAATGATGGGTTTGTTTGCTATTCTCAATAGGGGTTTGGGAATATTATTAGTCATGGGCCTTAGTCTTCTTCCTTCACCACCAGCCATGATCACAGCGTCTATTGGTAAAAGAGATCTGCTCCCTTCTAAATCGATTAATCTTAGAATTGCATCCGACTCATCTAGAAATGGAACTAGCTTCAGTTTGCGTTTTTTAAATGCGAGAATTTCATCTATGCTATATTTTCCCTTCCTTAAAAAGGAGAAATTCCTGTTCATAACAGCTGCAACGCTCTGATCAACTGTTACTCCCTTAACTAGTGCCCTGCGAATATCACCATCCGTAATAGATCCAACCAATTTCCCTTCATTAACAGCAAACAATGAAAGTATTGGTAATTGATTAATCCTTTCAAGGGCTGTCCTTATTGTCTCAGAGTGATCTATAAGATGATGAGAATAATCCATTTCTTTCAAGCTATTTTTGTGTGTCGCTCATGTGCTCTAATGCGCTACTTGGCAAGTTTACAAGTCGCCCTTCAATATCAATCGCATTATCCAAATTTCCTGCAATACAATTCTTAAACATTTCAAGTTTATTCATCAACATCCAGGCAGGTCTAGCCATTACCTTTCTTTCATTAGCGAATTGAAGGAAACTATCTCGCTCAGACTTATCTTTAAGCAAAATTGCGTTTAACCAAAAATTGGATTTAGCGCCAATTGGTTCGTCAATGAATTCAATTTCAGAAACGGAAAAAAAGTTTTTATATGCTTTCGCAAGTTGGCGTTTCGAAGAAATAAATTTTTCCAAAAGTTCCATTTGCGCACAGGCCAATGCCGCATTAAGGTTGGGAAGCCTATAATTATAACCAACCTGATCGTGTACAAAATCCCATGCATGTGCCACTTTTGCCTGGGTAGTCAAATGTTTTGCAAGTTTTGCGAGTTTGTTATCATCAGTAACAATAATGCCCCCTCCTCCTGCAGTAATGGTTTTATTCCCATTAAAACTAAATGCACCTAATAAGCCGAATGTTCCTGTATGCTTACCCTTAAAAGTGCTTCCAATGGATTCCGCAGCATCTTCAACTAACTTTATATGAAAAGACTCACAAATTGAGACCAGTTCATCCAACTTGGTAGGATGGCCAAAAGTATGCATTGGCACGCAAGCCGATATTCTTCTTCCAGAATCTTTATGATAGCATTCCTTATTGATAACTCTAGTAGACTGTGAAAGGAAGTGTTTTAATTTTGAAGGAGAAAGTCCTAATGTATCTTTATCGATATCTACAAATAATGGTTCTGCTCCAATATAACTTAAAGCATTGCATGTTGCGATAAACGTTAACGGTTGTGTTATAACAAGATCGTCCTTCCTTACTCCTGCCAAGATCAATGATATATGTAATGCAGCCGTACCATTCACCGTTGCTACAGCGTGTGCAGCACCGGTATAGTCACACATCATTTGTTCAAATCTGTCAACATACTTGCCGACTGAAGAAACATAAGTAGAGTCTATTGCGTCCAATACATAGTTTCTCTCATTACCAATAAATATTGGCTCATGAAGTAAAATAGGTTCACTGGCTTGATTGTAATAACCCCGAATAAATTCCAGAATTTTATCAAATGTTATAGACATCTGCTTTATATCGCGTTAAATTGTTCGGGTTATTAAACCACTGAATAGTCTTTTGAATTCCTTCATCTAAAGAAATTTTTTGCTTCCATCCAGTCAGTCGACTAATTTTTTCATTTGAGCCAAATAATCGCTCTACCTCACTTTTCTCTGGACGCAACCGTATTTCATCTGTAATCACCCTGGCTCGCGGATTAATCTGATCTATAATTTTTTGAGCTAAATCACCAACTGAAATCTCGGATTGTGTTGCTATGTTAACTTCTTCTCCAATCGTTTTATCTGCTTTAGCAATTTCCAGAAACCCTTCGGCTGTATCACTTACATATAGTAGATCACGAGTTGGATGTAAAGAACCCAATTTTATTTCCTCCTTTCCATCAAGTAGCTGGGTAATTATTGTAGGGATCACAGCGCGCGCTGATTGTCTTGGGCCATATGTATTAAAGGGTCTTACGATTGTAACAGGAGTGCCAAAGCTTCTATAAAATGATTCAGCCAGATGGTCTGCTCCAATTTTTGTTGCAGAATATGGAGACTGGCCTTGCTTTGGATGATTTTCATCAATAGGTACGTAGCGTGCTGTTCCATATACTTCGGAAGTAGAGGTTACCAATACCCTCTGAGTTCCAAAATCCTTGGCCACTTGAAGTATGTTAAGTGTTCCCTTAATATTTGTATCCACATAGCTCTCCGGAGAATAATAACTGTACGGAATAGCGATAAGTGCGGCCAGATGAAACACTATTTCAATATCCTTCATTGCGGTTCTGACACTTCCCGCATCACGTATATCTCCAGTAAAAATTTTAATCTTGGTCCTTGTGTTCAAATTAAGTGTATCAATCCATCCAAATGAATTAAAAGAATTATAATAGCAAAAAGCGCTAAGATCTGCTCCCTCCATTACAAGTCGTTCAACTAGATGACTCCCAATGAATCCATCTGCCCCCGTTACTAATACTTTTTTTCCTTTCAATTCCATGAATGCACTATTAAATTCTAATCCCGTAAACCGTTTCAATTGATGATTTTGCTTCTAAAATACTAAATCCATTACCCTTCAAGATCAGGTCATAACTTTTAGTATGCAAATCACTAAATCCATCACTAAACTCCACCTCGTCACCTTCTAACTTCATAGATCGATAGGTTCTTTTCCCTTGTGTCTTAAGCTCATCAGGAATATCTGCATAATCTACGCTCAATTTCCAATTCACATTCGCTTGTTGTAGATGGAGATGTCCGGATGCCTTTGAATTACTTATCTTCACTACCTTGCTTTCTTTTGCGCCCCCAAACACCCAAATCAGCATATCAAAAAAATGAATACCAATATTAGTAGCTATACCTCCTGATTTAGAAATCTCTCCCTTCCAGCTGTGGTGATACCAATGACCGCGTGATGTGATGTAAGTTAATTCTACATCATACACTTTATTCTTTGGCCCATTTTTTATTTTTTCTCTCAGCGCTATAATACTTGGATGTAGTCGCAGTTGAAGAATGGTATATATTTTTCGTCCAGTTTCTTTTTCGATTTCAGCTAAGGCATCAATGTTCCATGGATTTAAAACCAGTGGTTTTTCGCAAATAGCATCTGCCCCATGGCGTAGCGCAAATCGTATATGAGAATCATGCAAATAATTAGGCGAACAAGTGCTCACATAATCAATTTTGATTCCCTTTCTCTTGAGTTTATCCAAATGCCGATCAAAACGTTCAAACTCAGTAAAAAAATCACAGTCGGGAAAATAGGAATCTAAAATTCCGACACTATCATGTTTGTCAAGCGCTGCCACCAGGTTACCACCTACGGCTTTGATGGCTTGCATGTGCCTGGGCGCTATGTAGCCTGCTGCTCCTATTAAGGCAAAATTCTTCATTGTATTTTACTCACTTTACCCTCTTCTAATTTATATTTTTCCTTACTTTCAAGACACTCCGCAATTCCTTTTTTATCAAACTTCAATCTATGGCCATACTCACTCATCCAGCCTGTCTGCTTTGCAGGATTTCCCACCACCAATGCATAATCGGGCACCTCTTTAGTTACCACTGCCCCTGCGCCAATAAATGCAAACCTGCCAATATCATGTCCGCAGACAATGGTCGCGTTGGCTCCAATAGATGCTCCCTTTTTTACTAAGGTTCTACTGTATTGGCCTCTCCGGTTTACTGCGCTCCTAGGGTTAATCACATTGGTAAATACCATGGATGGCCCAAGAAAAACATCATCTTCACAAATCACCCCAGTATAAATGGAGACATTATTTTGAACCTTTACGTTATCCCCCAACACCACTTCTGGAGAGATTACCACGTTTTGTCCAATGTTACAATTCCTGCCAATTTTACACCCTGACATAATATGACTAAAGTGCCAAACTTTTGTGTCGTTACCAATCTCGCAATCTTCATCAATTACTGCTGTCTCATGAGCAAAAAAAGTTGTGTCCATAAACCTTTAGGCTTTGTATTTTTTTATCTTTTCACAAATGTAAAACAATTGATCATTATCCATTTCTGTGTGAATGGGCAGCGAAATAACATTTTCAGAAAGTTTTTCGCTTATTGGAAAAGCCCCTTTCCCAATTCCAGAAATCTGGTAGGCTTTTTGAAAATGCAAAGGAACCGGATAATAAACCATGGATGGAATGCCGTGTGACTCTAGGTATTGACGAAAATGATCACGATCAACACCTTTCAATTTCAAAGTGTATTGATGAAATACATGTGTGGATTTAGAATTCCTAAAAGGAGTAGTTAAAAAAGTTGTTTCTGAAAATTCCTTATCATAGAAATCAGCAACAGCTTGTCTATTACTTTCGTATGATTTTATATGTTTAATCTTTACATCTAAAATAGCGGCTTGCAGGGTGTCCAATCTGCTGTTTACTCCAATGAGGTCATGGTAATATTTAACACGCTGACCATGATTAGAGATGATCCTAATTTTCTCAGCCAAAGCCTTGTCGTTAGTCACTAAAGCACCTCCATCGCCATAACATCCCAGATTTTTTGAGGGAAAAAATGAGGTGCACCCAATAGTTCCCATCGTTCCTGCCTTCTTCACTGAGCCATCTTTAAATGTATACTGAGCACCAAAGGCCTGGGCATAATCTTCAATTACAAAAAGCTTATTTCTCTCAGCCACTGCCAATAAAGACTCCATATCAGCACATTGACCAAACAAATGAACGGGGACAATAGCAACTGTCTTTGGAGTGATTTTAGATTCAACCTGATCCACATCTAGATTAAATGTATCTTCTTTAACATCCACAAACACTGGCTTCAGGCCCAACAAAGCAATCACCTCAGCAGTAGCCACATACGTAAAAACCGGTAGGATTACTTCATCACCCGGTTTAAAATCCAGTGCCATCATAGCAATCTGCAGCGCATCTGTTCCGTTGCCACAGGTAATAGCATAAGCGTCATTATGAAAATCTAATAATGATTTTTCAAATCGACTCACCTGAGGCCCCTTAATAAAAGCGGTTGTGTCAATGACTTCCTGAATAGCCTGATCCATTTCAGATTTAATATGTTGGTATTGACCGTGAAGGTCAACCATAGAAATTTTCTTCACACTCTTAAATTTTTAACCACATAGGCTCATAGGAAACATAGAGATTTTTAATCGGGTAATCCGCGAAAGTATTCATTGACATAAGTTTTTTGTCCTTCCTTAAACAAATTAGCGCAGTTAAAGTTTATCAGTATTCCCTTGGGCTTCTCAAGCAACTTCATGTAAGTTAACAATTGAGCCTCGTGTATAGGCGCAATTACATCTACTGCCTTCAATTCTATCACAATTGAATCTTCTACAACAAAATCACAACGCAGTTCTGCCTCCATGTCCAATCCTTTATAATTCACGGACACAATATGCTCAGAAAGAAATAGCAACTGCTTGATTGCAAATTCATGTTTCAGGCACTTGTGGTATACGCTTTCTAATAACCCCGGCCCCAAAGCTTTATGGACTTCAATAGCTGCGCCTACTATCTGGTAGGTTAGTTCATTTAGATATGTCTTGGTGAGTATTTCCAATTTTTTTAAACCATATAGGCACATAGAAAACATAGCCTATGTGCTCTATGTTTCTATGTGGTTAATCCCCTAAGTCTTTTCTCCCATGCCCATGCATCACGCAAAGCATCTTTGGCAGCATATTGTGCCGACCAACCCAGCTCTGTTTGTACTTTGGCTGAATTAGCATAAGTCTTTACTACATCCCCAGCCCTCCTCGGCCCAATCTCGTAGTTCAATTTTACACCTGTCACCTCAATGAACTCCTTTACCAATTGCAAAACCGAGACACCTTGACCGGTACCAAGGTTGAAATATTGGTAATGCTCATCTTCATTTTTACCTAAAAGCTTATCAATGGCCTTTACGTGAGCTTGAGCTAAATCGACTATATGAATAAAATCCCTAATACAAGTTCCATCTGGCGTGTCATAATCTCCACCAAAAATGACAAGCTTTTTTCTAATGCCTATTGCGGTTTGCGTTATGTATGGAACAAGATTGTTAGGTCTATCAATAGGCAACTCTCCAAGCATTGCGCTAGGATGAGCCCCAATAGGATTGAAGTAACGAAGCGAGGTAACCTTCAACTTTTTATCAGCTCTTACCGCATCTTCCAATATTTGCTCACACATCTGCTTCGTGGCTCCATAGGGAGACTCCGCTTTTTTAAAGGGCGCTGATTCATCCACAGGGATCGAGTCCGGCTCACCGTATACTGTACAACTTGAAGAAAAAATAAGGTTATTGACTTTATGCTCTTTCATCACCTCAACTAGCGTCAATAATGAATTAAGGTTGTTCTGATAATACATAACCGGGTGCTCAACCGATTCTCCTACTGATTTGTAAGCTGCAAAGTGCATTACGCCATCAAGATCACCTTCTTTTTCAAATACTTCCTTTAGGAATTTTCTATCCGCACAATCCCCCTCATGAAAAATTAACGATTTCCCTGTTATCTTTTCAATCCCTTCAAGAAGTGTTCTGTCAGACTTTGAAAAATTATCAATGATGACTGGTGTATATCCACTAGCGTACAGCTCAACTACCGTATGTGCACCTATATATCCAGCTCCTCCTGTTACAAGTATCTTTTTTAAAGTCATTATAATCTAGCGGTTACAAATGATCTATCCAGAAACCCCTTGACATCATACACCACTGTTCTTTCTCTTTTTATTCTATTCCAATCCAAATCTTTAAATTCCTGATGACCCACCGCCAATATAATTCCATGATACTTATCCTTCAGCTCATCAATTAATTTTAGGCCATACTCGTGAGCTACTTCCTTCGCATCAGCATGAGGGTCGTACACATCTACCAATGCACCATAGGTTTGAAGCTCCCTAATCACATCAGCAACTTTGCTGTTTCGAATATCCGGGCAATCTTCTTTAAAAGTAATACCCAGTACCAATATTCTGCTTTTGTTAATCGGTAAATCATTTTTAGCCATCAACTTAATCACAGAGTTGGCGATATACACTGGCATGTTATCATTTATTCTTCTCCCAGACAAAATTACCTCTGGTCGATAGCCAAGTCCTTCCGCCTTATAGGTCAGATAGTAAGGGTCAACACCAATACAATGCCCCCCTACTAATCCCGGCTTAAATGGAAGGAAATTCCACTTGGTTCCCGCTGCCTCTAATACTTCGTGGGTATCAATCCCAACTTTTTCAAAAATCAGCGCCAATTCATTCACAAATGCAATGTTCAGATCGCGTTGTGAATTCTCAATCACTTTAGCTGCCTCTGCAACCTTAATAGAAGATGCTTTATGGGTACCTGCTTTAATGATTCTTTTATAGAGTTGATCTACCTTTTCTGCAATTTCAGGCGTACTCCCACTGGTTACTTTTTTTATGGTGGTAACACGATGTTGCTTATCTCCTGGATTTATTCGTTCAGGTGAATATCCACAGAAAAAATCTTTGTTGAATTTTAGTCCGCTTTCTTTTTCAAGAATAGGCACACAAATCTCCTCTGTGCATCCAGGGTAAACTGTAGACTCATAAATTGCGATATCTCCCTTTTTAAGAACCCTACCTACCGTTCTAATTGCACTTTCAACAGGTCGTAAATCGGGTTTCTTGAATTCATCAACAGGAGTAGGTACAGTCACTATGTAGTAATTTACATCCGCCAGGTCTTTTATGTCTGAGGAATAAGAAAGCATCGTAGCCTCTTTTAATTCGTTGGAATCAACTTCTCGCGTACGATCAAAGCCTTTTTTCAATTCACCGATTCTACCCTCGTCAATATCAAACCCAACTACATGTATAATTTTACCAAACTCCACCGCCAGTGGAAGCCCCACATAGCCTAATCCAATTATTCCAATTTTCTCCATTAAATTTTCACTTTGTAGTATTCTAAATACCAATTAACAAAACTACTTATACCTTCCTCAATCGTAGTAGAGGGCCTAAACCCTACTTCTTCTTCAAGTGCATCTATGTCTGCATAGGTTTCGGGTACGTCACCGGGCTGAATAGGCATAAAATTCTTTATCGCTTTCTTTCCAAGTTTTTCTTCTAACACTTCAATAAACCTGAGAAGCTCTACGGGTTTATTATTACCAATATTAAAAACCCTGTATGGAGCAAAGCTCGTGGCCGGGTCCGGAGCACTCCCATTCCACTCTTTATTTTCTTGAGGTATTTTTGGGAGTAACCTTACAATACCTTCTACGATATCTTCTACATAAGTAAAATCGCGCCTCATTTTGCCATGATTATATACATCAATAGGGGTTTCCTCAAGGATGGCTTTTGTAAATAGAAATAACGCCATATCCGGTCGGCCGTAAGGCCCATATACAGTAAAGAAGCGCAACCCTGTAGTGGACAGATTGTATAAACTGGAATAAGTGTGCGCCATCAATTCATTTGCTTTCTTGGTAGCTGCATACAAGGAAAGGGGATGGTCTACATTGTGATGAACAGAGAACGGCATTTTTGTGTTGGCACCATATACTGAACTGGAAGAAGCATAGATAAGATGCTCCGGCTTATTATGACGACAAGCTTCAAGAATATTGATGAATCCTTGAATATTACTATCGATATAGGCTTGTGGATTTGTTATCGAATATCGAACTCCGGCCTGAGCAGCCAAATTGACAACAAAAGAGAAAGTATATTCCCTAAATAATTGATCCAGTTGTTTTTTATCCCCAATACTCAGTTGCCTAAACTCAAAGCCTTCAGTTTTTTTTAGTAGCCCAAGCCTAGCCTCCTTTAGCGACACCTCATAATAATCATTCATATTATCAATGCCCACCACGGAATATCCAGCATCCAGTAGCCGCCTCGAAAGGTGAAACCCAATAAAACCGGCAGCACCGGTAACTAAAACCTGTTTTTTAGCCATTGACGCAAATGAGCAGTAAAAGTAAGATTTTAGGTTGATTTTGTATTATTCTCTAATTTGCGAGCTTCAATTTATAATCATGGAAAAGCAGGCAAGCAATGATGAAATCGATTTAGTAGAGCTTTTGGTAAAAGTTGTCTTGTTGATTAAACGCAATCTAATCCAAATCATTGTTTTCTTTGTGATTGGATCAGGACTAGGATATGCCTATGCCTCACTGGCGCCTAAAGTCTATGAGAGCAAAATGCTCATCAGTTCAGATATCCTTACAGAATCTTATAGTGAAAAAATATTTCAAACGCTGGAAAAGCTAATCAATGAAAAAAACTATTCGGAACTGAATGCCAAGCTAAACATTGATGCTGCCACAGCCGCAACTATTTCTAAACTTAAAATTGAAAGCGCCTTAAAGGACAAGCCTTCAAATGAGGAAGCTAAAAAATTCTTTTTAATCACCGCTGAATTACATGACCCAAGTGCCTTAGTCAAACTCCAAGAAGGCATTCTTAGTTTTTTACGCCAAAATGATTTTGTAAAAGAGCGGGATGACCAAAAGAGAAAATCTTTTAATGAACTAATTCAAAAAACTGAAGCTGAGATCAAATCCTTAGAAGAATTTAAAATCAGCATCTATAAAGGTGACTTTTTTAAAGACAACAAAGGCACCGTCATGTTTGACCCAACGGAAGTGAATTCCAAAATAGTCGAACTCACACGTCAAAAAGGTGAATATGAAAAAGAGTTTCTGGAGGCCAATAGCGTTCAGGTAGTTGAAGGCTTCACTCGTTTTGATAAGCCCATCTGGCCTAAAAAATCCGTTTCGCTTGCTGCTGGAGCCTCTCTGGGACTTTTTTTAGTAGGTATTCTTATTGCCTTCAAATCCATTAGAAAACTAGTTCGATTTGCTGAAGATCACCCAAGTCAAAAAACAACGAGTTGATTGCAACCCTTTTCAAAAAAGAATTTACCCTTGAACTCAGGCGAAAGTCAGTAGTTTCAGGATTAGTACTTTATCTTTTTAGCACTGCCTTTATCTGTTATCTTACCTTTAATCTAAGACAGAACCTAGTCACTCCTTTGGTGTGGAGTGCTTTGTTTTGGATCACCATTCTTTTTACTGCTGTAAATTCAGTGGCCAAGAGTTTCATTGGCGAAAAAAAGGGTCGGGATATTTATTATTATTCAATCGCCAATCCCGCCTCTATTATTCTCTCTAAAATTTTATATAATTTTTTACTCTGTACCCTCTTATCGGCTTCGGGCTATTTGCTTTTCTTTCTTTTTTTAGGCGACCCTATCTATGATAAATTAGTCTTTGCTGTGTTAATCCTTCTCACTTCCATGGGATTCGCTACTTCCCTAACCCTTCTCTCCAGCATTGCAGCTAAAGCCAATAACAGCAACATCCTTATGGCCGTATTAAGCTTTCCTATCGTAATCTCCATTTTGTTAATGGCTATTAAAGTAACTAAAAATTGTATCGATGGATTGGGCTGGGATGCAAGTTGGGACGAAATGCTTACCCTATTGTCTATAAATTGTCTTGTTGCTGCCGTGTCTTATTTACTCTTCCCGTATATTTGGAGAAGCTAATTTAATCGATTTATAATTGTCGGTTTTTATCTAGAATAATCTCTATCACCTTGGAAAAAATGGTTAAAAATTGGTGGAAAATAGTTTCAATACTTTTATTGGTTTATACGTTGATAGCCGGATTTTTAATGTCCGTGCCTAGGCTAAATATTATTAATGAATCCATACGTGCCCTCTATTTTCATGTGCCGATGTGGTTTGGCATGATTGTTATGTTTTCGGTTTCCACCATTTATGCCATCAAATACCTCAGGAATCCTACTACTAAAAATGATGTTCTATCGGTTGAGTTTGCCAATACAGGGCTCTTTTTTGGTCTTCTGGGTATTACCACGGGGATGATTTGGGCCAATTATACCTGGGGAAGCCCGTGGCATGGTGATCCCAAACAAAACGGAGCCGCCATCGCGCTGTTGGTATATCTTGCATACTTCGTATTGAGGGGTTCGGTGGAGAATCAGGAACAACGATCTCGCCTTAGTGCGGTCTACAATATTTTTGCTTTTGCAGCCATGATTCCTTTGATCTTTATTATCCCTCGCATGACCAGCTCTATGCACCCAGGAAGTGGCGGCAATCCAGGCTTCAATATGTACGATCTGGACAGCAGAATGAGAATGGTTTTTTACCCAGCGGTAATTGGGTGGATACTTCTTGGGGTATGGATTGCAACCTTGAGGATAAGAATAAGAAAAGCAGAAGAACAGATTTTAGAACTTGAAGACTATGCGTAAATATTTAATACTTATATTTTTAATTCTTTCTTCACTGGCCACCTATGCTCAGGAGAAGGTAGAAATGGCGGACACCATGCGCTCAGAAGGTAAAATTTATGTGGTAGTTGCCATTTTGGGCCTTATTCTTTTTGGTCTTATCGGTTATCTGGTGGTGCTGGATAAAAAAGTATCAAAACTTGAAAAGAAACTTTCTGAGAAGAAATAATTAGGTGTCATCCTGTTGCTACCAATTATATTTTCAGGTCCCTAAATCCATAATTTTGCCTTATCTTTACAAGCGGAAAAAAGGGGAGAAAAAATGAAAAAATCACACATTCTTGCCATTGTCGTTATTGCAGCTGCCATTGGCATAATTATAGCAACCGCTGGTGATGCCAGCACTTACGTAAATTTCAGTCAGGCCTATGAAATGGCTTCAACAGGTAATAATACCAGCATCCATGTAGTGGGTCAACTAAAAAAGGACCCCAGTGGTCATGTAATAGGAGTTAAAAATTCATCTGACAATCTTTCGTTCTCTTTCCTGCTTGTCGATGACAAGGGTGAGGAACAAAAGGTTTTTTATAATGAGCCGATGCCCCCTGACTTTACCCGCTCAGAAAATGTCGTTGTAATTGGCGGCTTTCAAGAAAACAATTTCGTTGCCAATAAGATCCTGCTCAAATGCCCCTCGAAATATCAGGAGCAAAGTGTGAATGCAGGGATTTAAAAACTAAGGGTTAATAGATTCATGATTCATTACTTTGTCGGTGACTTGGGTCACCTTTTTGTTATCGTTTCATTCGTCACTTCATTGGTCGCTGCATTCGCCTATTGGAAAGCAAGGACTATTACTGACGTAGGTGTTAAGCAAGCATGGATCAATAATGCCCGCATTGCTTTTTATGCACATACTTTTGCGGTTATCGGTGTCTTTGTAGCCCTCTTTTACATTATCTATAACCACTATTTTGAATATCACTACGCTTATAGTCACTCTTCAAGGCATCTTCCGGCACACTATATGGTTTCTTGTTTCTGGGAAGGACAGGAGGGTAGTTTTCTGTTGTGGATTTTCTGGCAAGCGTTAATCGGTGTCGTTATCATTCACACCCAAAAAAAATGGGAAGCACCGGTAATGGTTGTTTTTGCCCTCGTTCAGGCTTTTCTGGCCTCGATGATATTGGGTATCGTAATTCCTTTTGCCGATCTTAAAATAGGCAGTTCTCCATTTATCCTCTTACGAGATGCACTAAATGATCCTATATTTAAAATTCAGCCCAACTTTATTCCGGCAGATGGGAGTGGTTTAAATCCATTATTGCAGAATTATTGGATGGTCATCCATCCCCCTACATTATTCCTGGGGTTTGCACTTACTATTGTTCCCTTTGCCTTTTGTATTGCTGGCCTGTGGGAGAGAAAGTATTCAGAGTGGATTAAGCCTGCCCTGCCATGGACATTATTGGGCGGAGCCATTCTTGGTCTTGGTATTCTAATGGGTGGTTATTGGGCATATGAAACCCTTAATTTCGGAGGATACTGGAATTGGGATCCGGTAGAAAACGCGGTCTACGTACCCTGGCTGATACTTATCGCCTCCATCCATACCATGATTGTCTATAAAAACAATCAAACCGCCTTAAAGACCTCTATTATTCTGGTGATTAGTGTTTTTATACTTATTCTTTATTCTACATTTCTTACACGAAGTGGTATTTTGGGAGATGCCTCTGTTCACTCTTTTACTGATTTAGGGCTCTCAGGCCAACTGCTCATATATCTGTTATTTTTTACAATAGCCGCTGTTGTATTGGCCATCGTGCGCTGGAAAGAAATCCCATCATCCGAAAAGGAAGTCTCCATCTATTCTAGAGAATTCTGGATTTTTCTTGGCGCCACGACCTTGTGCCTTATGGGCTTCCAGGTGATCATCCCTACTTCTATACCTGTGTACAACAGCATTGTAGGCTTGTTTGGTGGCACCTCTAACCTGGCTCCACCCGCTGATCAAGTCGCCTTTTATTCAAAATTCCAACTATGGTTTGGAGTGGCGATTGCCCTTCTTTCAGGTACCGCGCAGTTCTTTTGGTATAAACGAATTGACAAATCGAAATTAAAAAAGGAATTGCTCCCTACTGTTTTAATTTCATTGGTCGTATTTGCACTGATCATCTCCATTGCAGGTATAAGCATACCATCCTATCTGGTATTAACCCTTGCCGGTGTTTACATCATTGTTTCCAATCTTAAGGTGTTATGGAGTGTTTTCAAGATAAAGCCTTCATTATCCGGAGGGGCTTTGGCTCATATCGGGATCGGGATCGCGTTAATAGGTATTATGTTTTCTGCAGGCTACTCCAGCGTGGTGTCCCTAAATAATACCGGTATGTTGATCTCAACGGAATTAAGTACAGAGTTCAATCGAGATAACTTACTCCTGTTTATCAACGAGCCTCGCTCTATGGCTGGCTACGACATTGAATTTCTTGGTGAGCGGTTCGAAGCCAAAAACAAATCTGGGTATGTCAAGAAAAATGATGTCCTGCTCACACCTGATCCCTATCAGGTGGTGGCTAAACAGGATATTTTTTATAAAGACAAAATGCTCTATGCCAAAAAGGATACGTTTGAAATATATCCTGAGAATACCTATTACGAAATAGAACTTCGTAAAGGAGACGAGGTGGAAGCAGTTCTATATCCCAGGGTTCAAATTAATGAAGCAATGGGCGGATTTATAGCTTCCCCCGATATCAACAGGGGGGCGGTTCGTGATCTATACACACACGTTTCCGCTCCTATGAACAGGGAGGCGGAAGTAGAATGGAGCGATCTGGAAGAGGTGAAAGTAAAACCAGGAGAACAGTTCTTTGTAAACGATTATGTAGCCGTACTAGAGGATGTAAAACGCATTGATGAAATACAGGGAGTAACCTTACGAGCTGATGATGTGGCCGTGCAGGCCAATGTGAGTGTAAAAGGTGAAAGGGATACCTATTATGCGGATCCTATTTTTCTCATAAAAGACAAGACCCAAGTGGGCAGAATCTCTTCTGAGATAAATGATCTTGGTGTGAAGATCACATTGCTAAATATTCATCCGGAAACCAATGAGTTTACCTTAGGGCTAAACGCCCGTCAAAAGGACTGGGTCATTATTAAGGCACTAGAGAAGCCTTTCATTAACCTGCTGTGGTTAGGAACTGGCATCCTTATCATTGGTTTTTCAATTGCAATGGTAAGACGGTTCAAAACAGCGTAACTTTAAGCCTGAACCAGTTTTTCTATTATTCTATCCAGACTCATTCCTTCAGCTTCGGCCTTAAAGTTTCTCACTATTCGATGTCGTAGCACTGGCTTTGCTATGGCCTGTACATCTTCTATGTCCGGAGAGTATTTGCCTTGCAGCAGGGCATTGCATTTTGCGCCAAGCACTAAAAACTGAGATGCTCGTGGTCCTGCACCCCACTCCAAAAATTCATTAGCAATTGCCGACCCTCCTACTCCTGGCCTTGTAAGGTGGCTCAGCTTTACAGCATATTCCACCACATTATCGGCTATGGGCACCCTTCGTACCAAATGCTGAAATTCAATAATTTGTTCGGCCGTAAGCACCTTATCAACACTTTGAATATCATCCGCAGTGGTGTTTTTGACAATGGTTACTTCCTGATCGTAGCTTGGGTAGTCCAATAATACGTTGAACATAAAACGATCCAATTGTGCTTCAGGCAATGGGTAAGTTCCCTCCTGTTCAATTGGGTTTTGGGTTGCCAAAACAAAAAATGGTTTTGGCAATGCGTATTGTTGGCCCGCAATTGTAACTGAATACTCCTGCATCGATTCTAAAAGTGCCGCTTGTGTCTTGGGGGGCGTTCGGTTAATTTCATCCGCCAAAACGATGTTGGCAAATACAGGTCCTTTTACAAATTGAAAATTCCTTTCCTTGTCCATGGTTTCCGCCCCTACAATATCGGAGGGCATAAGGTCCGGAGTAAACTGAATCCTCTTAAATTGAAGATCAAGTGAAGTGGCTATCGTGTGCACCAAAAGTGTTTTTGCCAATCCCGGAACCCCAACCAACAAGGAATGTCCTTGACAAAAAATTGAAGTAAGGAGCAAGTGAACCACCTCATCTTGGCCAACTACTACTTTGGCAATTTCATTCTTAAGTTTCTGGTGAGCCTCCGAAAGCGCATCCGCTGCCTCTACATCATTTGTATATCGTGAAACCATTCTATTCTGCTGGAATTAAAAGTGAACTGCATCTATTAAAAATTCTATTCGAGAAGATGACAGGAATTATATTCGGGGTCTACACTAATAAAGACATCCTTTCTTGCCTTGCTAAACCATTTATCCAAAGCGTTATCCTTCTTCTCTGCAAGGGCAGCCGCTTGTATTCTGTGCCAGTCCTCTTTCTGACTCGCCTGATGGGGGGGTAGCTTTGTTTTGAAATACAAAATCCTCACTGCATCCTTTCCATCATCTGTTCTGTATCTAATAGGTCTACTGATTCCTCCCGTTTTCATTGTGTCAATGGTAAAGTAAACTACAGGGTCTATTTCTTTAATAGAAATTTTGGTGCCACCATCGGCATCTGTAAAAAAGCCACCTTGCCCTTTTGTTTCGGGGTCATCCGAATATTCTTTTGCCGCTTTTTGAAAATCAATGCTATCAGCTACGATTTTCACCCTTAGACTGTCCAAAAATTTCTCTGTGCGGATGATGTCCTTTTCAGAGGGTGTTGCAGAAATCAAAATATGTCTTGAGTTGTATTCATTTCCTCTTCGATCAATCAACTGCATTATGTGGAATCCAAATGCAGACTCAAAGGGTTGAGAGATTTCCCCTTTGCGCAATTTGAAAGCAGTCGCTTCATATGCCGACACCATTGCGCCTCTTCCTACGAATCCCATTTCTCCACCATTCATTTGGGCACTGGGATCTTCTGAAAACTGTTTTGCTAGATCGTTAAAGTTCTCACCGCGCAATATTCTCTCTCGAATGTCCCTCAGCTTTTGCTTTACTGCCTCTTTTTGTGCCTCGCTGATTTTAGCCACCCTCACTATCTGGGCTACTTCCACATCCGATGAATAAAATGGAAGGCTGTCTTCAGGAATTTTATTATAAAACCTACGCACTTCAGAAGGAGTCACAGAGATGCTTTTGGTGATGATCTGTGTCATTTCGCCTCCAAGCATTTGTTCCCGAATTTGGTCGCGGAGGTCTAATCGTATTTCATTCATGGTTTTGCCATAGGCCCTTTCAAGTTCTTCCGGAGAATTACCGGAGCTTTGCAAAATCATTTGCATTCTTCGTGCAGTGTTTTGATCCACCTGCTCATCCGTCACCACTACGGAGTCAATCTCAGCCTTTGCCACCATTAGCTTATTAACAATAAGCCTGTTGAGCAATCCACACTTTGCCTCAGCTGATGCAGGGTTGCCTTCCGCCAGGTAATTTTGATAAGTGCCCTCCAATTCAGATTTAAGAACAATATAGTTATCTACTTTGGCAACTATTTTGTCGACCAAAAAGCCTGGATTATCCTGGGCCGTCAGAATATTTGACCCCAATAATAATCCGACAAGCAGGCAACTACTTATTGAATACTTCAAAATCCTTGTTTTCTGCAGCCTTTTCATACACTTCTTCTTCCAATTTTCGCGCAAGTTCTACTTTTCTTTTGTTAATAATAATATTTTTTATATCCTCCTTAACGAATTCAAGCGGTGATGCATTGTCCGAAATCTTATATGCATCTATCTTCAGATAATATAGATAGCCGGCATCACTGGTTTCATAATACGGATAGCTTTTCAAAAATTGGATTTTGTTGGGAATCTCAGCCAGAGGCGAGTTCACCACTAATTTATCAAACTCAATCCAACTTGAATCTGAGAGATGATAGGCGGTCGAAAAACTTAAACAATAGGATTTCAGATCGCTTCTGTCCTTCTCTTTATTAGAAAAAATCAAATCTTTGATGCGGTTGGTCCTGGGGGCACCCTGAGGCACTTTGATATAGGCCCCTCTTATAATGTTCTGTTTAAGGATAAAATTATCAAGGTGCGTCTTGTAATATTCTTCAATCTCCACATCCGATACTTCTATACTCATGTGTTGCTGGATGTAAAGCTTTTGAAATTGGTAAGCGATCAGGCTGTATCGATAGTCAAGAATTTTTCTCTCCACCTCCGCCTCATTAATGTCTATTCTCTTGAGTGCCTCATTGATCAATAATTGCTTCCTCACCCAACTGTTGATATAAGCACCCAATCGTGCAATACTATCTTCTTTGGGAGTATTCGGTGTAACGATTCCTTCCAACTCATCCAAATACAAGTAGGTGTCATTCACTCGTGCAATTGGTCTTCTGGCCAACTCCAGATCCGACTTCTCCTTTTTCATTCTAATAAGTTCGCAGCCATCCATACACAAAATGAAACAAAGCATGAAAACCCATAACAAAGGTTTACCCTGTGAGAGAACTATTTCAGCGACTCGGTTCTTCAAAATTTATCTTTAGCAGTTAATTCTAATATGGCCATCTTCCTGTTTTTCGAATTGATCTTTGTTTTGTACTTATTCTTCAGTTGAGCTACCCAATCCTTTTCCAATTTATCCTGATAATCTGAAATTACACCTGCCCTCACCTCTTCAAATTTTTTATTACCAGGCGGCACAAGGCTATTTACCTCCACAAGATAATACATTCCCCCCGCTTCAGTCTCGTGTAGCCCCACCGTCCAGTTGATTTTATCAATTGCCGGGTGATCTCCTTTTTCGAAAGCACGAAAATCAGTGACCAATTTAAACTTTTTCAGGTCTTCTGCTTTTAGCGTATCCCCTGCCATAACCTTTGCTTTCGCTGAATCAATTACGTCCCTGGTGGGAGAAGAAAAAACCCTGGCCTCCACGCGAAGACCAGCAGCATAGGAGTTCACATTCTTGTTATAGTATTCCCTTTGGCCCAAGGTGTCTTCCGATGCTTTGTTCCATACCTCTTTCTCCATAATACTAAAAAGCAAAATTCCTTCCCGGTATTCATTGACAAGATTTCGATATTCAGGATTTGCTTCCTGTAACCGAAGATCTTCTACTTTTGAAAGGTTCTCTTCCACAAACTGATCGTACAATTGTTTCATATAAACCTTTGGTGAAATATTGGTGGGTGATTGGTTTATCAAAACGTAATTCTTAAAGCTCTCTAGGGTATAGGGGTTGTCGGCCAGTGTGTACAGAACAAATTCCTTGTCTTCAGTCAGTTTACAATCCCACTTACCCATTGTTAAACTAGAATCAGCCAGAGCCATAATACGACCCATCGTCTCTGAGCTTTCCTTGTAGTTCAGTTCTCCTTTTCTTTTCTCCATTATCGCAGATTTAGAAATGCTCATCCTGTCATCCCTTGCCACCCTTCTTTTCAAAGATGGCTCTAAATCATCAAATGGTGGAAGTGGAATTTTCTTTTCAAGCCGGATAATGTGCCATCCAAAAGAAGTCTGAAAAGGTTCAGATATTTCACCTGGTTGGTTCATCGAAAAAGCCATTTCCTCAAATTTCGGTGCCGAAGCCAAAGCTCCGGGGCCGAATGGGCTCAACCTTCCTCCATTGTCTTTGGTTCCCTGGTCTTGGGAATACTGCCTACACAATTCATCCCAATCAACTTTTTCCTTCAATTTCTTATATACCTCATCGATCGTATGCTTTGCTTCATCCCCAGAACCCCTTACCAGAATATGAGAGACTTCTACCTCACCTCTTGAGTGCCTTTTGTCTTCAGCTTTTATTAAATGATAACCAAATTTGGTGCGCACAGGCTTAGAAATTTCACCTATGCTCAAATCATAAGCTGCTTCTTCGAATGGATATACCATTTGAAGTGCTGAAAAATATCCTAGCATGCCCCCATTGGACTTTGCCGATGGGTCTTCAGAAAATGCTCTTGCTAATTTTTCAAAGGACTCTCCATTCATCGCTCTATCACGAATAGCCATTATTTTTTTATAGGCAGCTAGTGTGTCGGCAGGGATCGCATCGGGATTCGTGTTTATAAGAATATGCGAAGCTTTAATTTCCCAACCCAATCTATCATAGACCTCTTTTACCAGTTTGTCAAGCAAATCGGGTTCTGCCACAAATGGTTTTCTTAATTCTTCCTTATAGGTGCTTAACTCTTTTACGAACTCTGGCTTTAAATCCATTTTTCGGTACTCTGCCTCAGCCACCTTCAACTTAAAATTGATGAACAACTCCAAGTACTCTTCAACTTTTTCCTTTGTAAATTCTTCTGTCTTTCCCTGGTGGTTTTTTTTATACAGGTAAACAAATTCACTCACTTTAACAGGCTTGTTATTAATAGAAAATAACACGAGATCATCTGTCTTCTTTTGCCCTTTGGCCACAAGAGAAAACGCCAACAAAGTTAGAATTATGTATAAATCATTTCTCCTCATTTCTCACAGCAGAGTGCTATTCAATAAACAGGCTTGAGCTACTTCTTAAAACCAGCAAGTATTTTATCTACTGGCGTAGTGCCAGAAAATGTTTTAATTGGCTGTAAATCCTTATCGTATAAAACGATGTGAGGTATATTATGAATTTGCCAGAGATCCATTACATAAACCGGACTTGAATAGGCAAATCTTACATTCTTGAATTTACTAAGTCCGTATTTTACTGAAAAATCCTTAATCCTTTCTAATGGCTCAGAACCAATCATTATAATGGTGATATCTTGCAACTGATCTATGTGTTGATAGAATTCTTGCGCCTGCGCCTGGCAATGATCACAGCCAGGGCTAAATAAGACCGCCATCAGCGACCCTCGTACATCTTCTTTTGTGAATTCAAACTGAGCACTATCGAGATCATATAGGTGTAACCTATCTAGCTCCCCCATACTTACTGGTGCAGAGTCTGCCGAGCTGCAACTGTTTAATAAAGTAATGGCCAATATCGTTGCCAATCCTAATACGAGGTATGCGGCACTTCTTTTTTTTGTTTTATTCATCTGTTAAAGTGTTTTAATTTTTAAAAATTAATACCCGTCTTAGGAGTGTCGGGAAAGTTTATGCTTTGTTGAAGCCGTTTACTTAAAAGTATTTCAAATTATCCATTATTCTTTTTATAAAATTTTGTTAGCCGACATATATTCTTTCCATCCTTAGATCCATATTCCACCTTATCCATTATTGATTTCACCAATCGTATTCCTAAGCCACCCTTTCGTTTTTCATGAATCAAATTATCCATTTTTGGTTCGGTGAAAGCATTGATGTCAAACACGTTTCCATCATCCACGATTTCAAAAACCAACTCTCCGCTGGATGGCTCAATAATATGAAGTTCAATTTTATGATCCGGATTACAATGGTGGGCATGAATCATAAGGTTTGAGCACATTTCATCAATGGCCAATACAATAGCACTCAATTCCAGTTCAGGAATGGCATAGTCCTTCAGCGAAGTTCTGATGAATTCGCGAATTCCCTTTAGATTGCTCAGGCTACATCCTATATTATACTGATAACTCATTTACCAATTGCTTCGCTTCTTCTTTGGTGGTGCAAATGTGCAGTAGGTCAGCGAGACCCAAAATGCTGAAGTTGTTAGCCACCTTTTCATTCAATCCAAACATTACCATGTTTATCTTCTTGTCCTTAAATTCTTCAATGTAAGACATGAATACTCCAAGGCCGGCCGAGGAGATATATTCCAAGGAGCTACAGTCTACGAGAATTTTTTTGAACCCCTCCCCCACACTTTTGGCAATAGACATATCCAATTCAATGGACGAGCTGGCATCAATCTCACCAATAATTGCCAATGTGTCAATTCCGTCTTCTTGTAGTCTTTTGATTTGAACCATCTCTATTAACGATTTAAATTTTTATAAGTTTTGTTCTATTTAAACCTTACAATCATAGTCGTAAAATCATCATTTATATCATCCGTTCCTGAGTACTCGTATAATTTAGCTATCAGGTGCTCCTGAATTTCCTTTGCTCCCTTATCCTTCACCTCCAAAATAGTATGCCCAAGGTTATCGTACCCAAATTCTTCACCTTTGGCATCATTGGCCTCTGTAATCCCATCTGTATATAAAACCATTACATCGTCCGTTTTGTAATCTATTCGATATACATCAATCATATTACAATAGGTTTTATTTTTTACCATACCCAAGGCAGCTCCTTTGTCTTTCAAATACTCTATCTTATTCAATGCACTGCGATAATAGAGCACTGGACAATGCCCTGCCCTACAATAGGTGATCTCCTTTTTTTGGCTGTCCACCACAAAATATATGGCAGAAATGAAAGAGCCCCTCTCCAAACAAAAGACAAGCGCCTGATTGGCCCGCACCATAAATTCATGCGGATCCAACTCCTGTTGTGCCAGACTATGAAATATTCCTTTCATCTGTGACATATGAAAGGCCGCAGTAGTTCCCTTACCGGAAACATCTGCAATTATTAAAGCAACTTTGTGCTCATTTATGCGAATAGTGTCATAATAATCACCCCCTACCTCATCGGCAGATTGTGAGAAGGCGGCTATTTCAAAATCATCATTGGATTCAAGTTTTTCCGGCAAAAGACTTTTTTGAACTGTCTTGGCAATTTTAAGTTCTTCTTTATAGCGCTCATTTTGAAACGCTTCTTCCAACAACCTGAAATTCTCAATAGAAATACCTGCCTGATTGGCGAATGTAGAAATCACTCGCGTCATTTCTTTATTGAAACCATCGGGCAGCTCTTTGAGTATGGCCAGTGTGCCTATAGACTCCCCCTTAACCATTATAGGAAATGAGAGTAGTGAACGGAATCTGGCTCCCTTCAACAAACCAAGGTGTTTGGATAAGTTTTTTGTTTTGTCTGCTCCTTGATCCAGTGCCCCTTTAATTTTATTATTAAAAACATGATCCTGAATGGCTCTGGCCTCCGGCTCAGTTATTTCATAGGTGAATAAGCGATCCTCTTGGGATACGCTTCTTATCTCCAGCCAGGCAGCATCAGCAAAAACAGAGCTTACAGAACTTTCTAACAAAATATTATAAACGCTTTCTTCGTTTTGCTCCGTTTGAATGGATCGGCTGATCCGTTGGAAATTAACTACCTCCTCCAACTTTTGTTCAAATACTGATGAGGTCGGTAAGTTGAACAATATCACCAAAAAGGAAAAAAGGCTATATACAATAACAAAAGCAAAAATAGAAAGGCTAAAGGTGTGCTCTCTAAAGTCTAAAAATGAGACGGACTGAATAGCAATAGAATCTGCCAGCCGAGTAGTGGTGTAAAAGAAGTAGCCCAAATAGAAAAAGGCCAACAACAACAACAACAAGCTGGTCCATTTTTGTTTAAAGTTGAGATAAGCCACCCACTTCATGTTTGCTGTAAGTACAAGGCCAAGACCACCCAGAAGCAAAGCGATAATAGTACTCAGAGTACCATTGGTTCCTGAGTTAAGACTATCATATAAAAGGGCAAAAAGCAGGGTAAACTCAAATACGTTCCAGATTCTGATCAGCCATTTCGATTTTTGATATAAAATCAAGCGTTTCCATGACGTGAACGCTGCCATGAGAAAACCTAAGAATAGTGCCAGGTTGATGTGATATACCACATCGGTAAATAAGATGTTAGAGGCCAGTGTAGTATCTCCCAGTAAGAACAAGACCAAGCGTAAGCCCAGAGAAACTACTGTGACCACCAGACCTGTCGCAAATACACGCCAAAGCAGATCGGTAAAGTTGAGGCCCTCTTCCTTTTCAATTTTAAATTTATAATAAATGAAAAGGCCTAATACATAAAGGTCAAACATGAACCTTGGAAGCCAAAGTGGAATGTCAGGATTGAGGCCTCGGATATCGCTAAATAGAATAGTGACATCAGAAAAAATCAATACCAGCCAGGCTATGAATGCGCCTAAAAATGTAATTCGTATAAGGGCCTTGGCTCGCAAATGAGAATGGAATTGATAAAAAAATAAGCCAACCGAAAAATTGGCCCTACAATTATAGGAAAAGGAGTCTAACTCATGAAATCTATCCTCTTTGCTGATACTGGTAATGGGAGTATGAAACTCCCATTACCACCAAAATATCGTTATTTAAGTCTAATTTCGACTGTAGTTAGGGGCCTCTTGAGTAATGTAAATGTCATGAGGATGGCTTTCATTTACCCCTGCTGATGTAATCTTTACAAACTTCGCTCCTTTGAGCTTCTGAATATTTTTGGCTCCGCAATAGCCCATACCTGCCCTAAGTCCGCCTACCATTTGATAAAGCACCTCCGACACATGTCCTTTGTAGGGCACCTTGCCTGATATTCCTTCAGGAACCAGTTTTTTCACATCATCCTCCACATCCTGGAAATATCTGTCCTTAGAGCCTTTACCCATTGCTTCTACCGAGCCCATACCTCTATATGCCTTAAACTTTCTTCCTTCATACAAAATCATTTCGCCAGGTGCCTCCACCGTTCCAGCCAACAATGATCCTACCATTATGCTATCTGCTCCTGCAGCGATTGCCTTCACTATGTCCCCGGAAAACCGGATTCCTCCATCTGCGATTATTTTAACCCCCGATCCTTTCAGCGCTTTAGATGCTTCATATACTGCGGACAATTGTGGCAAACCAACACCAGCCACAATTCGGGTGGTACAAATGCTTCCAGGCCCTACACCCACTTTCACCGTGTCGGCTCCTGCCTGTGCCAACATTTTTGCTGCGGCACCTGTGGCTACATTGCCCACTACCAGCTCTAAATCAGGGAACTTTTGCTTCACTTTCTTAGCACTGTCAATCACAAACTTATGATGACCATGAGCAGTATCTATGCTGATTACGTCTACCCCAGAGGTCATAAGGGCTGTAATCCGGTCAATAATATCGGGGGTAACACCCACAGCAGCACCCACTCTCAAGCGACCAAAGCTATCCTGGCAAGCATTGGGTTTGTTTTTTTTCTTCTGAATGTCCTTAAAGGTGATTAGGCCTGTGAGCTTCCCTTTTTTGTTTACGATAGGAAGCTTTTCAATTTTATACTTCTGTAAGATTACCTCTGCCTTTTCCAACGTAATGCCATCCTGAGCAGTAATTAGGTTCTCTTTGGTCATTAGCAATTCCACCGGCTTTGACATATCCTTTTGAAATCTCAAATCGCGGTTAGTGATAATGCCCAGAAGCTTACCATTTCCATCTACCACGGGAATGCCCCCAATCTTAAACTCCCGCATAATATTTTCCGCATCCCCTATTGTAGAGTTCACCATAAGAGTGATGGGGTCTAGAATCATTCCACTTTGTGATCGCTTTACTTTACGCACCTGAGCAGCTTGGTCTTCTATGGACATATTCTTATGAATAAACCCCAAACCACCCTCCAGCGCCATTGCAATGGCCAAATCCACTTCCGTCACCGTGTCCATGGCAGCCGAAATGATGGGTATGTTAAGCTTTATTTTACTTGTAAGGTATGTGCCAATATCCGTCTCGCGTGGAAGCACTTCAGAATAGGCGGGTACTAACAGCACATCATCATACGTGAGTGCTTCAAAAAGAAATTTGGATGAGTTAAGGGGAGTCATAGCAAATAATATTTACGATCCATTATTTGCCGAGCAAAGCTAGCCTAATTTGACCACAACTCAATTGCTCCCCTCTAAATTATCTCACTAACTTTGCTGAAATTGAAATATCCTGATGCTAAATTCAAATAAAGATTTCAAACCAAAATTCATGACCAGACTCTTCCTGCCTTTCTTCTTGTTGCTGCTTTCGCTAGGGGCGTTTGCCCAAATACAAACGGGGAAGGCTTCCTTTTATGCCGATAGATTTGAAGGAAGAAGCACCGCCAGTGGCGAAAAGTATAAACACAATAAACTCACAGCCGCGCATAAAACACTCCCTTTCGGCACCATATTAAAAGTAACTAATTTGGCTAATAATCAAACCGTTGAAGTGAAAGTCAACGATCGTGGACCCTATGTAGAAGGACGAATCATAGACCTTTCAAAATCTGCTGCTGAGAAACTCGGGTTTACAAACCTCGGTCTGGCTGAAGTAAAATTAGAGGTAGTTGATGCAGGTGACGGCAAGGGCAAGACCCTGCCTGTCTCCATTGATAGGGTTTCGGTGGACGAAAAAGAGTTTTACGATCTCTCCATATCAAGGTTAAGTCCTTCTGGCTTTGGGGTACAAATTGGAACTTATCAGGAATTGGTAAACCTGATGCGGCTATCCGAAAACCTCAAGAATTCATATAAAAAGGAGGTTACCATTCAGGTAAAAGTGATCAATGGGATTAAATACTACAGTATTATTTTGGGTAGGTTTTCTAAAAGAGCAAAGGCAAGTGGATTTATAAGTGAGATAAAGAAGAAATTCCCTGATGCATTTATTGTGGAATTCGATCGTTTGTAAAGTAAATTCTATCTTTCTGTTAATTTTTAACAGTCCCTCCTTTTGCTAATTATTGGCTATACAGCATCTGTTTTTATCGGTCTCGTTTTAGGCCTTTTAGGGAGTGGTGGCTCTATTCTGGCCATCCCCATTCTAGTTTATTTATTTCACCTTGATCCTGTCATTGCTACGGCCTATTCTCTCTTTATTGTGGGTGCTACTAGCTCAGTCGGTGTAATCTCAAAAGGAAAAGAAGGGTTAGTCAATTTTAAAACAGGCCTCGTGTTTGGCGCGCCTTCTTTGCTGGCTGTATTTAGTACCCGAAAATGGATCGTACCTGCCCTACCAGACATTATTATCAATACTTCATATTTAACTATCAATAAAAGAATGCTATTACTTGGGCTGTTTGCCGCCTTGATGATAGCCGCTTCTTTCTCAATGATTCGCAAACGAAAAAATGTCCCGGAGCCGAAGGAATCTAGCATTATTTACATGATAATTCTTGGTCTGGCAATAGGTTTACTGACCGGATTAGTAGGTGCCGGTGGTGGATTTCTGATTATCCCTGCACTCGTGCTGCTAGCAGGCCAGCCCATGAAAGTGGCCACGGGAACTTCTCTATTTATTATTGCATTTAATTCCCTTATTGGGTTTACAGGCGATATTATCAACCTACAAATCCAGTGGATGTTTCTATTATCAATTACTGCTCTTGCGGTTGCAGGCATCTTCGTTGGCAACTGGCTATCTACGAAAATAAACGGAAGCTATCTCCGAGCGGCCTTTGGGTGGCTCATTCTTGTAATGGGATGTTGGATTTTAGTAAAAGAAGTCATCAATCCATAATGCATTGACTTGGTGACTTTCGTCACGCTACTTCCAAAATACATTTCCGACCTTTGTATCCCGTTACATTTGTTAATAGAATTATGGCAGATAAAAAGACCTTCAATGAATTGATACAAGACGAAAAGCCTGTGTTGGTAGATTTTTTCGCAGAATGGTGTGGCCCCTGCAAAATGATGGCTCCGATCCTCCAGGATTTTTCAAAAGAAATGGGCGATCAAGTTAAAATCATTAAGGTAGATGTGGACAAGAATCAAAATGCGGCTAAGGCCTATAAAATTCAAGGTGTGCCTACCTTCATCCTTTTTCAAAAAGGTAAAATTGTTTGGAGACAATCCGGAGCAGTTCCTGGCCATCAATTAAAATCTGTAGTGTCGCAATACTTACCTAAGTAAGCCTTAGTTGGTTAAGAAATAGGCTTTCCAGGCTACTCCCCAGTTATAGATTTTATTACCTCCTGCGCTACACGCTCAGCTGAAGCCAGGGCGCCATTAATAGTGCCTGCATCACCACTTATATCCGTGGCCTCACCAGCAAAGAATACTTTGCTTCCTATGGGCAACCCCAAATCTTTACGGTCTTCAAGTGTAGCAGATGCCATCGGGTACGAATATCCACCCTGGATAAATTCATCTTTCCCCCAATCCTGAATAATCGAAAGTACCTCATTGGTATCAAAATCCCTTCTTACAAACGCTGTAGCCTGACCACCATAAATAGTATCGAGCTCTGTCAGAATTGTATTAATCATGTTGGGGCCTTGCGCAGAGAGCTCAACCGCTTTGGGGCCATTGATCGTAATGGATAAGGTTTGGTTCAATTCACTTCTCCCTACCCCGGCATTAAAGCAGTTAGGAAACGAAGTGCCTCCCCACACAAACCCTGTTGTTTCACCCCAGAAGTTTTTCTTAAAATCGATGACTACCCTGATGGAGTGATCCATTCCAATTTTGCCCATGGCAGAAGTCATCGCACCCGGCAATCCAGGGCTGAAGGATATTACATTCTGTTTCAGTATAGAAAGAGGTACGGTAACGATTACCTTATTGGTCTCAATCTGATTGCCATTGGCGTCTGTAATTAAAACCTTAGCCCCTGTAGCGTCAACGGAAGTAACCTGAGTATTGAGCTGTACCAAATCCCTCACCTGATCGAATCTAAAAATCAGAAAATCTTGCATCGGATTGGTCTTGAGTACCAAGTGCATGTCGTCATGAGTTCTTGCCTGCAGTGACTCAGATACACCAGCCATACCCACTGTCTCGTTGGATGAGCCATACAAATTTCCGATTTGTGAATTGACAAGCATCTCCACTCGACTGGATAGACTTGCAGCTGCCTGTTTCACAGTGACACTAGGTCCAAAATAATTTTGAAGACTTTCTACAAAGTTTTGTGCGTTCACAAAATCACCATCTACATTCCAATCATCTGCCAACTTCGCTATGTTATCCATAACATATTTATCTGAGGAAATCTCTCCAACATCAACGGTATTAACTGCAAAGTTTTTGAGGCTAGTGCCCCAAATGGAATCAGAACCATAAATTATTTCAGCACCCAATTCTACTGGGAAATCTGCCACTGAAAGATTGACAAGGTCCTTTTGATTGCGAAGGGATCTTATTCGCCCTCCAATCTGATTCCCTGCCTCAAGAACAGTAACCTTTATCCCCTTGGCCCTAAGGATATCCGCAGCATACATCCCTGCGGCACCTGCGCCTATGACCACCACATCCCCATCAAACGGCACCTCAGGCCCTGGGTCATCACTTCCACATGAGGCCAACAATTGTGGTAGCAACAAGCTACCAGAAAGCCCAAAACCCAATTGCCTTAATAATTCTCTTCTCTTCACTTTATCTACTTTGTCAAAAGATAAACCCTGATTCAATATTAGAACAAAACATTAAATCTTATTCGATGACGAATATATGAACCAATTTATTGAAAATTGGTCTTCTAATGCCCTAATTGCAACAAATTCGGGGTTCTGCAATAATTAGCAGGTGATTGTCTTAGCCTTACGACAAAACAGAGCTCAAACTAGCTTTAATGAATTCTTAATAAAGTGAAAAGTCCTCTACAAAAAATAAAGAAAATTGCCATCATCGGTCCGGAGTGCACCGGCAAATCAGAGTTGTCTGAATACCTGGCACAGCATTTCAATACCGTATGGGTGACTGAGTATGCCAGGACTTATCTTGAGAATTTGAACTCTCCCTATACTGAAACCGACCTGGTAAAAATTGCCCATGGCCAGATTAGGCTTGAGGATGAATGGATTGCTGAAGCCAATCGGGTATTAATCTGTGACACCAATTTATTGGTTATTAAAGTCTGGAGTAACTATAAGTATGGACATTGCAGTGAGGAAATACTTCAGCTGATTAAATCAAGAACTTACGATTTGTACCTATTAACCTACATAGACATACCCTGGCAGGAAGATCCTCAACGCGAACATCCCAACGAGAGAGAAACGCTATGGAAAATTTATAAAAATGAGTTAGAGCAACAAGATATTCCTTACGTAGAGATCAAAGGAGAGCGCGAAGCGCGAAGAGCTATGGCCATTGAGGCCATAGAAAATTTATTAAATAGAGAATGACAGAAAAGCCCGGACCCTATGCCGCATTGCAGATTAGGGATTTTCGTTTTTTTATCATGGCAAGACAGTGTGCCACACTGGCCGTTCAAATTCAGGCTACTATTGTGGGTTGGCAATTGTATGAAATAACACATGATCCATTGGCATTGGGTTTAATTGGTCTTACAGAAGCTGTTCCGGCCATATCCGTTTCCTTGTATGCAGGCCACATTGCCGATATCATAGCTCGAAAAAAAATAATATTAAGTGCTATTACGCTGCTCTTATTTTGCGCCCTTGCGTTACTTTTTTTTACAATGGAGCCGGGAGAATTCCTACTTCAACACGGTTCTTTTCCTATTTATCTGGTTATTTTCCTGAGTGGACTGGCGCGTGGTTTTTTGTCCCCAGCCAATTTTTCATTCATGCCACAATTAATTCCGCGGCCTCTCTTTACCAACGCTGTCTCCTTAAACACTACTTTTTGGCTGGTCGGCTCTATTGTAGGGCCCATGTTAGCCGGTTTCATTTATGCACTCATGGGTATTAGCGCCACCTACCTTCTGGATGTATTGTTGATTATTGCTGCCCTGGGTTTTTACATGGCCATTCCTTCACGGCCTGTTCCTCCTGTTTCTGAAGAGCAGGGTATAAGAGAAAAAATAAAGTCAGGCCTGAGGTTTGTATTAAAAACACAAATAATTCTTGGGGCCATAAGTCTGGATATGTTTGCAGTTCTTTTCGGAGGCGCGGTGGCATTACTTCCGATTTTTGCTGCTGAGATTTTAGACGTAGGCCCACAAGGTTTGGGTATGCTTCGGGCGGCACCCGCCCTTGGAGCTGTTTTAATGGCATTATACATTACACATCATCCTATCCAAAGAAACACAGGCAAGGTAATGCTGGTTTGTGTGGCCGGATTTGGTGCCAGTATGATTGGATTTGGGCTATCCACCAGTTTCATCTTTTCACTTTGTATGCTAATGCTCAGTGGTATGTTCGACAGCATTAGTATGATCATCCGGAGTACATTGATTCAAACCCGGACTCCTGAAAACATGAAAGGAAGAGTTTCAGCTGTAAACAGCATTTTTGTTGGGTCTTCAAATGAAATTGGTGCTTTCGAATCCGGGCTCACAGCCAAGCTAATGGGCGTGGTTGCATCTGTCGTTTTTGGTGGTGTCATGACATTGATCACTGTAAGCTTTACCGCATGGAAAGCCAAAGAGCTAACACACCTCGACTACCTGGATGAGGTTAAATCCGGCTAAGTCTATCAAACAACACACCAATCATCACTTTTTCATTTTAAATTTCTTTACATAGCGTTAGCTTTTGTCCTAAACCATATACCATGAAAAAGGCAACTCTCATTCTACTCTTTTGTGTTCCATTGCTCTGCTTAGGACAAACTGCTCTGAGTGTTCCTGGGTTACAGGAATCTGTAGAGGTAATTCGGGATAACTATGGAGTAAATCATATCTATGCTAAAAACGAACGTGATCTTTTTTTTGCACAGGGCTATTGCGCAGCAAAGGATAGGTTATTTCAATTTGAAATATGGAGGCGACAAGCAACCGGAACAGTAGCTGAGCTATTGGGGCCAAGGGAAATAAACAGAGACATTGGCGCAAGGCTTTTCCGCTTTAAAGGAGATTTAAAACAAGAACTCAGCCATTATCATAAAAATGGTGTGGCCATTATCACAGCCTATACGGAAGGTGTAAATGCCTATATCAGCGAAACTGAGAAGAATCCCAAGCTGCTGCCTCTGGAATTTGAGCTGTTAGGAACCAAACCACAAAAGTGGACACCTGACATTGTGATTTCCCGACATCAGGGATTGGTGATGAATCTGACAGAAGAAATAAGTGTAGGAAGAATGGTGGTCGCGCTTGGTTCTGAAAAGGTAAAAGATATACAAAACTATGGACCCGGAGATCCCGTGCTGGACATCGATCCTGCTATCAATACGGATAGGCTATCCGATGATGTGATCGGGTTATATAATGCTTTTAGGAGCACTGTTAAATTCGCCCCACAAGATTTAGTGGCCGATGCCAATACCAATTTAGAGGAATATCGCTATCTGGTAAAATTAGATGAGGAAGCACAGCAAAGTGTGCTAAACGAGGAAAAACAAATTATTGGTAGCAATAATTGGATAGTGAGTGGTCGTTATTCCCAAAGTGGATATCCCCTGCTTGCCAACGACCCACATCGGTCCATCTCTGCACCCTCACTTCGTTACATGGTTCATCTCAATGCCCCCGGGTGGAATGTTGTAGGTGGCGGTGAGCCAACCATTCCGGGTATTTCAATTGGTCACAATGACTATGGTGCATGGGGACTTACTGTATTCGAAATAGACAGTGAGGATTTATATGTGTATGAATTAAATCCAGAAAACAAAAATCAATACAAATACAAGGGAGACTGGGAAGACATGCGCATCGAGAAAGATGTAATTAAAGTAAAAGGTGCCCCGGATGTAAACGTAGAGCATCGTTATACAAGACATGGACCGGTTACCTTGATGGATGAAAAACATAACATTGCCTATGCGGTGAGAGCAGCATGGATGGAAATTGGAGGATCTCCCTATTTAGCAAGCCTTAGGATGGATCAAGCGAAAACCTGGGAGGAATTTAGAGAAGCTTGTTCCTATAGTCAACTGCCTGGCGAAAATATGATTTGGGCTGACAAAGAAGGTAATATTGGATGGCAGGTGGTAGGAGTGGCTCCGATGAGGAAAAACTGGAGTGGTATGGTACCCGTGCCGGGTGACGGCCGATATGAGTGGGCCGGTTTTTTACCCATAAAGTCGCTGCCAAATATTTATAATCCAGAAAAAGGATTTTTTGCTTCTGCTAATGAAAATCTTGTGCCTGATCACTACGAACATAGAAATGCGGTAGGTTGGAGTTGGGCCGAAAGCTATCGCGCAGATCGCATCAACGAAGTACTGGCCATGAATAAGAAATTTTCTATCGCAGATATGATGCGATTACAAACTGATTATTTGGCTATCCCCGCACGTACGCTTGTGCCTTTGCTCACTGAGTTGAAATCTACTGATAAGGCCACTGAGACAGCCCGGCTCATGTTAACAAAATGGGACTTTATAATGGACAAGAACTCCGTTGAAGCCTCTATCTACAAAGCCTGGGAGGACAGATTAGAGGAGAACATTAAGCCTTTGTTCGTTCCAGAAAAAGGGAGGGACCTTGTATGGTCTCTGCCCCTTAGCAAGGTAATTGACTGGATTTTGACTGCACGTCCGGAGTTTGGTGTTAATTCTGTCTCAGCAAGGGATGAGTTTATATTGAAAGCGCTAAAGGATGCCACTGCCGATTTAACTAATAAACTAGGGCCAGATATGCGCAAATGGCAATATGGCCAGGCAAAGAATCATTATGTTCTTATTAAACATCCCCTAAGCAATGCTGTGGACGCTGCGACAAGAAAAAAGCTTGAAGTAGGGCCCCTTCCAAGAAGTGGATATGGCTCAACCCCGGGCATGACAGGCAATGGAGATAACCAAACACATGGGGCTACCTTTAGAATTGTTGTAGACACTTACGATTGGGATAAATCCATGTTTACAAATGCGCCCGGGCAAAGCGGAATTCCTGGAGACAAATTTTATGACAATCTGTTCCCTCTATGGGCGAATGACAAACACTTTCCCGTATTTTTTAGTAAACCTTTGGTGGAGAAGTCGGCCTTTGAAAAATTTATTTTAAGACCTTAAAAAGATTGCTAAAACATTCTTTTATAAATGTGATAAATATCACATTTCAAGAATCAATGATTTCGTAAATTGTTTATACGTTCAATTTTCATAGACACGAAACTTGATAAAATTTACTTTGAAATTGCCTATGGCTTTCGCACCTATAGAAATTGATTTAACCAAAATAATAAAATTATGAAAAAGAACATGGGGAATGCAGATCGAATCATTCGAATTATACTTGCATTGGTATTTGTCGTCTTATATTACACAGGAACCGTAACGGGTTTACTTGGCATATTCCTAATGGTAGTTACAGTCATATTTGCAGCAACTAGTTTTATAAGTTTTTGTCCCTTGTATGCCGTTCTTGGTATAAATACCTGCCCAACAAAGAAAACCACTTAACGCTCATTAAGCCTTTATAAGGTCACTGCTTTTATAGCAGTGACCTTCTTAGCCATTAAAAAAACTAGGAAAACTCCAAACCATCCATCCATATACTGCAAATCGAAGTATCCTGGATATGGAGATTAAAAGAAATGATTTAAAAGGAAAGTTAATAGAACCCGCCAACATGCATGTAGCTGAGAATGGGATGGGTGTGATGGCCCCCACAAACACCAGATAGCCCCCATATTTTCTTATTTGTTTTTGATATTGGCTAAGATACTTGTCATTGATTCGGGCATAAAATCCTGTCTTTGAAAAATTCTTTCCAATATAGTAACCCAATACTCCAGCTCCATATGATATTACTGTAAGCATTCCCAAGTTAAAAATATATTCAGATAATGGTACGTGATTGAGTACGTACACTATCATAAAAAATTCAGGAGGGACTAAACCGAATACAATCTCAGAAACAGTAAAACCCAAATAGAAAATTATTGGATTCGCCTGGATCCTTATAATATAAGGCATGAAATTGTCCTGGATATAGCTCTCCAATAAAATAAATGTTGTAATTATTACAACAAACCAAAGCAATCCCCTGGCAAGGTTCTTAAATAAAAAACCCGATTTGGTTTCTTCATCAACTGGTTCCATTTTTTTAATTTAAAATCGGGTGACGTTTAAATGGTTTTTTCTCATCAAACAGCTTTCTATAGGTATGGTGCACCTTGCAGATGTGAGCGCCTACCTGTTCCACAACCACAATCATTTTTGGATTAAAATCTCCAATCCAATTCATCTCATACTCTTCATATCTTTTGTGCTTTTCTTGAAGTACTTCTCTTGCATTCAAAATCATGGCGCCATCAACGCCCTTTCCCTGATGCTCAGGCACAATACCAAACAAGATACCAAATGCTTTTTTATTTGTCTTTAGCAGGGTATGCCAAAGAAATTTAGCCTTACCTATCCAATCTAACTTACCATTGACATACCTAAATATCTGATTTATCTCCGGTAAGGAAAGAAAAAATGATATGGGCTCGCCTTTGTAAAAACCAAAATAAAGAAGCTTATTGTCCATAATTGGCTTCATTTGTTTTACAATTAGCTTGGCTTGTTGAGTCGTTAATTCAGGCATTTCTGCCCTATTTGTCCAGGCATTATTATATACTGTTCGAAGGTATTCCGCCAATAAGTGAATCTCATTCTTTTTTAAATGTCTGAATTCATAGTCCTTATTCTCTGCCAGCCTTTTTGCCTTGACTTCCAATTTAGGGGATAGCGGATCCATAACAGGTCTCGCGAAGGTGAGCTGCTTAAAGTAGATTTGAAACCCATACGACTCAAAAAAATTCTGATAATAAGGAAGGTTATAATTGCATTGGTAGTTGGGGTCTCTGTCAAAGCCATCCACCAATAGTCCCCACCAACGGTCTCTGTTTCCAAAATTGATGGGCCCATCCATCGCTTCCATTCCTCGCTTTGAAAGCCACTCCTTACAGGTATCAAAAAGTAAAAAAGCTGCCTCTTTATTTTCTATACACTCAAAAAACCCCATACCACCGGTGGGTTGCTCATTACCCTTTTTTACTGTCTTTTCATTGACAAATGCAGCAACCCTTCCTATGGTGTTGCCCGTTGCGTCCCGCAGTATCCATCGGCAACATTCTCCATGGCGAAATGTCTTATTCTTCTCTTTGTTAAAACATGATTCAATGTCAGCATCAAGAGGCCTAATCCAGTTTTGACTATTCTTGTACAGTCTTACTGACAAATTTAAAAAATCCTTAATGTCCTGTGCTGAAGTAACCTCCTTAATGGTCATGTCTTGTTTTGCGCTAATTCTGTAAAGGGGCCTTAAATATATCGGAAATAATGTTTTCAAAAGCCATAGCAGTAATGTCACTGATCATTTGCAGTGTCCTTCAAATTGTGAAATACTCATGCTTTTGATTCATTGTCATCATGGGCGTAAAAGCAATATAATGCATTACCCTGATCTGCTCTACACCGCACAAGGAATTAAACAGTCCAAATCATAAAGTTTATTGGTGTGTCTTTTAAAAGATCTGGATGTCTGTCCCCTATCAGGATTTTACCAATAATACTTCACACCCCCTAATGAGCATATACTATGTTTTTTATAAATCCACTATAGAAACAAGTTTCGTTTTCTACAGCAAAAGATTTACTCTGAATTATCCTATCCCAATCAGGAAGGGCCTTTCTATCAAGTGCTCCTACTATATTAAAAAAACCATACATCAACCATAAAACCAACTTGTGCCAATGTGTGTTATTTACAAAATCTGCCACAATCCATTTTCCTCCTGCATTTAGTACACTCGCCATCTGTTCTGCCACCTGAAGCAAATCAGATTCACCAAACATATCAACAAAAAAATGAGTAATTATAATATCAAATTTTCTGTTAGGAATATTCTCTTGTGTGCCATGTATAAAAACAACCTGATCGGTAGCCTTCAAGTGTTCCTTTGCAATCTGAATCATTTTTAAAGAAGCCTCTACATACCAGATCTTGCACATCTCATTGTGTTTCAATAATTCAATCAACCATTTCCCTGTACCTCCACCGAGCACAAGCACTTCTGCATGTGCAGGAACAATGTGAAGATTACATTTTTGTGCATTAATTATACTGCTGCCAAAAACCAGCGTAGACAGTCGGTCATAAAATGGAGCAATACAATCGAAACGGTTTAAGGGAGGTGTATGCACACGAACATTATATAAATAAGTGGAATCAAAAATACTGCATCTCCTACAAGTCGGTATCGGTCGTTAAATGCAAACCATTTTGCTTTTAGAAAAATAAATAGCAAGACCAGATACATAGAAACAAAGACAAGCAATATTGAAATTTCAACCTTAGAATCAAACGCATAAACAATCAGGCCAAGCTGAATTACAAAAAGTGAATATAGGATTCCTTTCGAGCCTTTACTCCCAACACTCGTTACCAGTGAGGAGTGATTGTCCTGTAAGTCTTTCTCCCTATCAAACCATGAGAACAGGATAAGATTAGTAAGAGCCGTATTAAAAAATAGAATAGCCGGAACTGATATAAGGCTATTAAATGACATTTTGGACAGCGCAATTACCGGCAGCATTACACCTACACAATAAAGCACCGCACCCAAAAGCTCTTTGAGAAAACCCAATTTACGCTGCACAACAAAATAGATAATAACTAATGCGCCCAGCCCAACCCCCATACTCAACACGGGTGTATAAATAAAAAAAAGGAGTGGAAGTATGGTTAGCAATATGAGAATTGCTAGCACCAGAATCATTTTAAAATATTGTTGGTGAAACCTATGCCGTTCCGTAGAGGCAGGGCTCCTTATCATCTTAGCGTCTACCAGGTGATCTGTGGTATAAATCAACCAAACGGTCAACCCCAGACACAGCAACCCATGAAACCTGATTTCTACATTAAAAATTCTTGTCAAAAACAACGCTGATATTGCGGCACCAAGGGCCACATCTAAGCTCAAAAGATTGAGGTATCGGTAATAATTAATTATTCGTTGCATCAAAAAAGAAAGCCCTCGGGTTGGAGAGCTTTCAATTTAGAAATAATTCATATTCTTTTAAGAAGATTTCAGCGCTTCTGCTCCACCCACAATTTCCAGAATTTCTTTGGTGATCGCAGCCTGGCGGGTGCGATTATAGGCGAGTTTCAATTCCTTTAACAATTCTCCAGCGTTTTCGGTCGCTTTATCCATAGCGGTCATTTGAGCCCCGTTAAAAGCTGCATTTGAATCTAATACTGCTTTAAACAATTGCACCCTTAAAGATTTTGGGATAAGGCCCGTTACAATTTCCTCTCGATCTGGTTGGTAAATGTAGTCTACATCAGCAGTCTCAGTATCTGTAGTTGCAGAGGTTATAGGCAAATAGGCTTCCACCCTCAATACCTGAGTGGCTACATTTTTGAATTCGTTGTAAATGATATCAATCTTGTCATAAGCTTCATTCTTAAAAGAAGTCATTAAGAATTCCGCTGTCTTAGACACATTCTCAAAAGAAATGTCATGAAATAAATTAGAGTGACCCTCCTCTACCCTGTAGCCACGTTTTTTAAAATACTCCAACGCTTTCTTTCCTATTGGCAGGATAGTAACTTTCTCTTGCTCATGCTGCTGTGCATATTTATCATTAATGAGTTTTAGGGTCGCCTTAAAAACGCTTGAATTAAAAGATCCGCACAATCCACGGTCCGCACTTATCACCACAATTAAAATATTCTTTTCTTCTCGAACCGTGTTATACCAGCTTTGCCCTTCTTCCCCAGCTGAGGATACATTGTGTAACACTTCAGAAAGCTTTTCAGAAAACGGTCTCATTTGGATAATCCTTTCCTGCGACCTCCTCAATTTAGCAGCCGCCACCATTTTCATGGCTTTGGTGATCTGCTGTGTAGAGATGATCGAGGTTATCCTGTTTTTTACCTCCTTTAAACTGGCCATTTATCCTTCTTAATATTTGGCAGCCAATTCCAATGCTGCTTTTTTAACTGCTTCTACATCTGCATCTTCAAATTTACCGGCTCTAAAGTTGTCCAGTACCACTTTGTTTTGCGCTCTTAACAAGCCGAGAAATTCTTTTTCAAACTCCTTTACTTTTTCTACAGGCACATTGTCAATGTAACCCCTTGTAGAAGCCAAAATTATAGCCACCTGCTCCTCCACTGGAACTGGTGCATATTGAGGCTGCTTCAACACCTCTGTGTTTCTCCTTCCCCTTTCGATAATCAATTTAGTGGAGGCATCAAGGTCAGAACCAAACTTGGAAAATGCCTCTAATTCTCTGAATTGTGCCTGATCCAATTTAAGTGTGCCCGCAACCTTTTTCATTGGTTTGATCTGGGCGGCACCTCCCACACGTGATACAGATATACCTACGTTAATTGCAGGACGCACACCAGCGTTAAATAAGTTAGTCTCCAGAAATATCTGACCATCGGTAATTGAAATTACGTTGGTGGGTATATATGCGGATACGTCATTGGCTTGTGTTTCAATAATAGGGAGTGCAGTCAATGATCCGCCACCCTTTACTTTATTCTTTAGCGATGGAGGTAAATCATTCATTTGAGCAGCAATCTTATCGTTGGCAATAACTTTTGCCGCACGTTCCAAAAGGCGTGAGTGTAGATAAAATACATCGCCTGGATATGCTTCACGTCCGGGAGGCCTTCTTAACAGAAGCGACACTTCACGATATGCCACCGCTTGCTTTGATAAGTCATCATAGATCACAAGCGCAGGGCGACCTGTATCTCTAAAGTACTCGCCAATCGCAGCCCCAGTAAACGGAGCAAAGAATTGCATTGGAGCGGGATCAGCTGCAGACGCTGCCACGATTACGGTGTAATCCATCGCTCCGGCTTTTTCTAAAGTATTTACAATGCCTGCCACTGTAGAGGCCTTCTGACCGATAGCTACATAAATACAGTAAACAGGCTCTCCCTTTTCGTAAAATTCTTTTTGGTTAATAATGGTATCGATGGCCACCGCTGTCTTACCTGTTTGGCGATCACCTATAATCAACTCACGTTGACCTCGACCGATGGGAATCATTGAGTCAATTGCTTTAATACCCGTTTGAAGTGGTTCGCTTACCGGTTGGCGGAAAATTACACCGGGTGCTTTGCGCTCCAATGGCATTTCAAAAAGTTCACCCGCTAACGGTCCTTTACCATCAATAGGCTCAGCCAATGTGTCTACTACTCTTCCTAATACACCTTCACCAATTTTAATAGAAGCAATAAGGCCTGTGCGCTTCACCGTATCCCCTTCTTTGATTCCTTTTGAATCTCCCAACAATACCACTCCTACATTGTCTTCCTCCAGATTGAGAACCATTGCCCGAAGGCCATTTTCAAATTGAATTAGCTCACCAGCCTGCGCTTTGGTAAGTCCGTAGATACGGGCAACACCATCACCTACAGTGAGTACAGTTCCTATTTCTTCAAGCTGGGCACTGGTTTTGGCACCAGAAAGCTGTTCTCTCAATATTGCTGATACTTCTTCGGGTTTAATTTCTGCCATGATTGATATTGTTTCTTATTAGGTCTTTATTTTTAAGTGATGGATGCACTAAAATTCTTTTACGTAAGGATTGTGTTTAAACAATAGCTTCAATGCCTTTAGTTTACTGCTTATGGACGCATCTATTTGTTTGTCTCCCACATTGAGAATAAACCCACCGATGAGATCACTGTCCTTTTTTTCTTCGAGTTCGATGGTTTTCTTACCGCTCAATTTCTTTACCATCTCAATAACCTCATTGCGTAATTCTACATCCAATGTAATTGTTGAGGTAATAGTCGCCTTTTGTATGCCCTTAAACTCGTTATAGGCATTGTGAAATTCCTTTGCGATTGCCGGAAGAATTGCTTCCCTATTTTTGCGGGTAACAATATCAATTATAGCCAGCGTGAGGGTATTTACTTTCCCTTCAAATATTTTATAAAGAATTGTTTTCTTCTTATCGTGTTTTATTAAAGGACTGTGAAGTAACGACACCAACTCGAAGTTTTCATTACAAGTCTTGCCAATAAGTTGCATGTCTTTATGCACCTCATCCAGTACGCCCTGCTCTTGTGCCAGTCCCAAAAGTGACCTTACGTATCGTGATGCAGCTCTAAAATCTGACATTTCTCTAATTTAGCTTTAGTTCTTCTACAAACCGATTCGTCAACTCTCTTTGCGCCTTATCGTCAGAAAGATTCTTCCTCATTAATTTTTCAGCAACCTCCAATGAAAAAATAGCCACCTGCTCTTTTACATCCCTAAGGGCTGCATTTTTCTCGGTTTGAATAACCGCCTTGGCATCTTCGATTATCTTGTCCGCATTCTTCCTAGCTTCCACTTGCGCCTGACTGTGCAGTCTGTTAGCCGCATCTCTGGCCTCGTGAAGAATTTTATCTCTTTCCTCACGCGCTTCCTTCAGTAAAGCCTCGCTATCCGCATGCATAGTGACCATCTGTTGTCTGGCTTTGTCAGCAGCGTCCAGCGATCCTTGAATAGTTTCTTCTCTTTGTTTTAATCCGTTCAGTATTGGCTTCCAAGCCATTTTTGACAATGCAAGTATCAAAATAAGGAAGACAACTGCCTGCCAGAAAATAAGACCAACGCCCGGGGTTAATAAATCCATATTGGCTATTTTTTTATTTAAATTCTATTTGATGGTGTTTTTCTAAAACAAGAAACCTGCCCAGACCCAATGTCAAAGGCAAGTTTCTAATTTGATTTACGCTGCTGGACTTGTTGCAATCAAGAAACAAACCACCACCGCAAAGAGAGCAATTACCTCAATCAGGGCTGCAATGATCAACATAGATCCTTGTAGTTTATCTGCAGACTCAGGTTGACGGGCCATGGCCTCCATAGCAGAACCTCCAATGCGACCAATACCGATACCTGCGCCAATTGCAGCAAGACCAGCTCCGATGCCCGCACCCATCACTGCGTAGCCGATGTCCAATAATAAAGCAAACAACATACTCACTTCTTTTTTAGGTTAAACAACACCGGGAATTTCCCGGATATCTTTGTGTGCACACTTCTTCTTGCACTTTTTTAATTGCTAATGATGCTCCTGTTCTGCTGTTGCCATCCCTATGTATAGGGATGAGAATAGCGTAAACACATAGGCTTGAATTCCCGCGACCAACAACTCAATCAAGCTAATAAATACTACCAAGATGGAAGAGCCAAAACCCACAAACCAGCTGTGAAATATAAATGTCAAAGACATAATACTTAACAATACGATATGACCGGCAGCGATAGCTGCAAACAAACGGATGAGTAAAGCAATAGGCTTTGTAAATATTCCAATTACCTCAACCATTAATAAAATTGGTCGCAGCGGCAATGGAACACCGGGTGTCCAGAAAATATGACTCCAGTAGGCTTTATTCCCACTTATATTGGTGATTATAAAAGTAAATGCCGCAAGTGTCATTGTCACAGCAATATTTCCTGTGAGATTAGCAGCACCCGGTAACAGACCCAATAAGTTTCCAAAAAGAATAAAGAAGAAAAGTGTCAACAAGTATGGAACGTATTTATTCGCTTTAGGCCCTGCATTAGGCTTTATCACTTCTTCCGTTACAAAAAGGATGATCGGCTCCATGAGAGACTGAATCCCTTTTGGTGCTTTTCCCGCATTTTTCCTGGCTCCCTTTGCGGCTGCACGAAATACAAGTATTAATAAAATTGCCGTAATAAACAGCATGGCCACATTTTTGGTAATTGAAAGGTCGAGCACCTGCGTCTCCCCCAAATAAATATGGCTGTGCTCCAATTTATATCCATTATAAGGGATCACATTGTGGTTTTCATCATAAAAATTAGATGATGAAAACACATCAAGGCCTCTCTCCGCAGAATAAACTATTACAGGCAGGTAAAGAGTACCATAGTGGCCATCAAAAAGATGCCAAGTATGATCATCCAGCACATGGTGAATGATTACCCCACTCACGTCAAAACTCTCATCTTCATTATTATCAGCCGCGAATGAAGGAACTGAATTCCCGATAAAAAGGAGGATTACCAATAAAATTCGAGAAAGAGCATTTTTATCAGAAAAGGCGATCATTTTGACTCTTTTAGAGTTTTTGATTTTGCCGCAAAGGTATAAATTAAAGAACCAGTAAAAAATATTCTGGCACTTCCAGAACCTAATTTATTAGCTCTTTTTTTCTACGATTTTTCGGTATAAAAAACCAACCTCTAGAGCGGTAAAAAGTATATAAGTTACCACGAATACCCCTGCATTTGCTGCCGCGTGACTGGGGCTCTTCACCAGCACAAACAGAATATAGGCCCCATAAGCGAGTAGTTTAACGGAAAGACTAAGCAGGTATAATTGAGCAAAATACTTTGGTTTTTCACTTTTGATATCAACCAAATAGTAATACATACCAGCGGCCCCCAAAAACATTAGAATGATCGTTTGGAAAAAGAAGGAGGGGAAAACCGGAAAAATTAAATAACTCACCGCCACGACAATCATCGTACATACCAGCAAGGCGATTAAAAACAGCATATTATCGTTGATTTGTCGACCTATAAACTTGGTACAATGCCGCTACAAGAGCAGCAATGGTGAAAAGTACAATAAACAGTGGAAACCTCAGGTTTAAGTAATTATCAAGTAAATGTCCCAGCCACCCTGCCACACCAATTGTGAGCACAAGCTGGATAGCCAGTCCACTGTACTTTAAGTAAGTATTATATGGTTTTGGCTTGTTCTGGTCTGAGGGACCTGGATCCTTGGCCATTTTCACCCATTTTTATTTCGCGTACCGCGGTTCCCATTTTGCAAGTGCCATTAAATATTGCCCCTGGCTCTACCACCAATTTGCCAGTAATGATATCTCCGTGTACAACTGCCGTTGCTTTTAATATTAACATTTCAGATATTTCTATTCTTCCCTTTACCTCCCCCTCTAGATCCGCATTTTGAGCAATGATGTTCCCCTCCACCTGACTGCTGTTACCCAGGGCGATCTTGGATTTCGATTTGATGTTTCCAATTACCTTTCCTTCAATACGTATGTTTCCATAGGTTTCTATATTACCTTCAAGTACGGTGCCTTTGCCTATGGTATTGGTTGAATTACTAATTTCTTCTGCCACTTTTTTTTGTTCTTTAGAGGTAAACATGATTCTCTGATTAAAAGGTTACAAACTCTTCCGGATTAAGGGAGCTTCCATTGTACCACAATTCAAAATGCAGGTGCGGGCCATCGGTCATCTCTCCACTGTTGCCAACTATAGAGATAATGTCTCCGGCATTTACAAAATTACCAACTTTTTTTAACAGTTCAGCATTGTGCTTATATACCGATATGAGGTTGCTCCGGTGTTGCACAGCTATTACATAACCAGAATCCTGCGTCCAGGATGCCATAATCACCGTTCCATCGGCAATGGATTTTACAGGTTCATTTGTTTTGGCAACGACATCTATTCCAAAGTGACTTTTCTTTAAATCGTAATGATCAGAGATAAACCCGGTGATTGGAGAAAAGAAAAACATTTCCTGAAGCTCACGGTATTTGTTGTTTGTAAGTGCAATTAGCGACATCTCCGATTGCTCAAACTCCTGACGGAATTGAGAGTCAGATGGAGCTAACTTCATGTCATTAATGGATGGAATAGCGGTGTTGTTATTTCCCAATGCTTCCACCGGGTCAATAAAACCGCTGGAGGTATCCCCACTAAGTATCCGCTGAAAGTTCATAATGAACTTATCCTTATTATCTACTTCTACTGAAAGTGAATCCACTTTTATTGCCAACTCATATAATTTTTTGTTCGCTTCCATCTGGGCATGTTTAGGATCGAACCATTTTGCCAACACCGTCTTGGACAGCAACATGCTCAACGAGAAAATCACAATAAAAAAAGTAATAGAGATCACCAATAACTTGGCATACGTAAAGGCAAAGTTTGACTTCTCAGCTAGATTCTCCTCATTGCGGATGACCAACTGATATTTGGTGGTGAGTCTTTCGGAAAGGGTCTTTTTTGGCTTCAAAAACCGTTGATTTTTGCACAAAAATAGATATAATCGTTAATTATAATATTGATTATCTGTTTTTTACGTTTGTAAACCTGAATAAACCCTATTTATTGCTCTTGCGCGCATTTTTTCTCTTAGCCATATTAACACTTCTGATGATCGGTTGCTCTACAGAGCAAACTACTGTCACTAGTAACATATATCATAACCTGACCGCACATTATAATGGGTACTATTATGCACGAGAAAAAATTCGTGAAGTAGAGCAAACCATACAGCAAAGTCAGGATGATGATCATAATAGAATACTGAGACTCTACCCAAAGCTCGATACCACATTAGCCAAAACTTACGAAAAAGACACCGAAGAGGCTATAAAAATGGCATCCCTTTCTATCCAGAGGCATCCCAATAGCAAATGGGTTTACCAAAACTACATCATAGTGGGGCTGGCACGCATGTATGATTGTGATTTTGTGAATGCTGTGCAAACATTTAAATATGTGAACACCAAAAGCAAGGACATCAATACACGCCACCAAGGATTACTTAATCTTATCAGGGCGTTTACAGAAAATGAAGAATTTGAAAAAGCGGAGGAAGCATTTGGATTCCTTGAGAAGGAGCCACTAAACAAGCCCAATGCAAAGAAACTCTATCTTGAAAAGGCTTACTATTATCAAGTGCGCAACGATTACAATAATATGGTGCGCAACCTCACACTTGCTGATAGCTTGTTAAATAAGCAGGATCAGAAAGGCAGGATTTATTTTATTATCGGCCAAGTCTATCAGAAGTTAGGCTTTGGTTCAGAAGCATATAATTATTACCGAAAATGCATCGCTACTAATCCAGATTATGAAATCGATTTCTATGCAAGGCTAAACATGGCACAAGTGGCTCGCCTGGACGATAAAAGGGACATGAAGACAGTAAGAAAGCAATTTGGGAAAATGCTAACAGACACCAAGAATCGGGAATTCAGAGATAAAATATACTACGAGTTGGCAAAGTTTGAATTAAAACAAGGAAACCTTACGGAGGCCATCACAAATTATACTTACGCTGCCCATGCCGGAACCAACAAAAGAATTCAAGGAAGTGCATACCTCGAGCTTGGGCAGATTCAGTTTGATTTATTGAAAAAATACGCCATCGCAAAAAATTATTATGACAGTGCGGTAGGTGCCTTGCCAGCAGACTTTGAGAACTTAGATAACATCAAGAAAAGACAGGAAGTCCTGGGCGAATTTGCTAAATATAAAGAAACCATTACATGGCAGGATAGTCTATTACTTATGGCCTCAATGGACTCCACAGTGCTGCGCACAAAGCTCGATTCTGTGGTAACTTCAAGAAAAAGAATAGAAGAAGGAGGGAAAAAGAAGAAAAAGAGGACACAAGGAAACGTTAATTCTAATCAAAACAACCCCTTTTTCATGCAAGAAACCAACACTACAGCCGACTGGTACTTCGGAAATCTTTCAGCGGTGGGTGCAGGGCAATCTGAATTTAATCGGATCTGGGGGAATATACCTCTTGAAGATAACTGGAGACGCTCCAACAAGTCATCTGTAATAGGGCAAGAACTCAATCAAATTGCCAAGGTTGAAGAAATCAATAATATTACTGAAACAACGGAAAGTAAACTTCCCACTGACGAGACAAACAAAATTTTCCAGCAACTCCCTCTTACACAAGCGGACAAGGCAAAAGCCCTTGCAAAAATTGAAGATGCCTATTTCAATTTAGGTGACTTATACTATTTCAAGCTTGATGAAAAGCTAAATGCCGATAATTCTTATACTACTCTTTTGCATCGATTTCCAAACTCAGCACTTGAACCAGAAGTACTTTATAAACTCTACCTCATCCATACAGAATTAAATGATAATGAAGCAACGGGTTATTACCAAAAGCTTATTGAGGGCCACCCCAACTCCAGCTTTGCAAAACTGTTGTTAAACCCAAATTATCTGAAAGAAACGAGTGTAGCCACAGAGAAACAAAAAACAATCTATAAAGACGCCTACAACGATTTTGAAAAGGGCAACTCAC
>JAHBUB010000012.1 GCA_019638285.1 Cyclobacteriaceae bacterium
ATCGATCACTTAAGCCCTGCTTTTATTGGTGAGCAGTTAGAGGTTATTGCAACGGTTGCTCAGTTGAATGGTAATGAGCTGATTTGTAACATTGAAGTGAAGACTAAGAACAGATTGGTTGCAAGGGGTAAAACAGGGCAAAGGATGTTAAAGAAAGAAAAACTGAATAGGCTTTTTTCGAAGCCCTAACAAGAATGACTAAAAAACGGTTTTCAAACGATATCAATATCAAAAATCGACAAGCCACCTACAGGTTTGAGCTGTTGGATAAATATGTGGCGGGTATGGTGTTGAAAGGTACGGAGATTAAATCCATCAAGGAGGGGAAGGTAAGTTTGCAGGAAGGGCATTGTTATTTTAATAATGGGGAGTTATTTGTTAAGGGTATTAATATCAATCCCTATGATCAAGGCACGCATTATAATCATGAGGCAGTACGGGAGCGGAAACTGCTTTTGAAAAGAGCTGAGTTAAGAAGACTTGAAACGAAGTCAGAAGAAAAAGGATTGACGATAGTTCCATTAAGACTTTTTATCAATGATCGTGGTTTTGCGAAATTGGAAATATCACTTGCTAAGGGTAAAAAGACACATGATAAACGCGAGAGTATCAAAGAGAAGGATTTAAAGCGTGAGATGGGCAGGGTAAAATTTAAGTAGGATAAAATTGATGAACGAAGAAAGTCACGGAGTATGTCGTCTTGCATTGGTGCAAGTAAGAAAAGAACCTGACGATCGATCAGAACAAATTACGCAATTACTATTCGGTGATCACTACGAAGTGTTAAGTTATTCTACTGATGGTAAATGGTTGTACATAAAAATATTCACTGATGCCTATGAGGGATGGATTGATATAAAGCAACATCATGCCATCACCCCAGAGTATTTCAATCAGATCAATCAAGCCAATTTTAAAATAACGACCGATTTAACAGCTGGCATTCTTTATAAGAAAAATCCGATAACTATTTTGTTAGGAAGTATTGTTCCCATTTCCAATTCAGAATTATTTAAAATGGAGGAACAATTTGCCTTCAATGGGGATGCCAAAAGTTTGGGACAAAAAAGAGAGTTTGAGTTTTTAAGATCCATTGCCATCAAGTACCTGCATGCGCCCTATCAATGGGGTGGAAAAAGCCCTTTTGGGGTTGATGGGTCTGGATTTACCCAAATGGTTTTTAAAATAAGCGGTTATTCAATTCCTAGGGATACTAATCAACAATCTGGTTGTGCCCGGCAGGTTGCAAATCTTCAGAGTGCATTGCCGGGTGATCTTGTTTCCTTTTATATTGAAAATGGTAATATTGGTCATGTAGGTATTATTCTAGAGGATCAGAAGCTCATTCATGCATCGGGCAGTGTTAAGATTGATCAACTCACAGAGGAGGGCATTGTGGACTTTGAAAGTAAAAAAATTAGCTACCCTCTTGCGGGCATTAGGAGGATACTTGCAAACAATTAGCCCATTTAGTAACACGATGAAGGCAGTCGCTTCTTGTAAAAAACAAGGATTCGCACTATCTTTCCTATTGTGAATAATAGGGTATTGGTATTGAATCAGGATTTTAGCCCGTTGATGGTATGCTCCGTACAGCGTGCTTTTATATTGGTTTACCTTAATAAAAGCGAGATGTTACGTCCAGCCAACGGACATAAGCTTCACACGGTAACCCATAGTTTTGCAATGCCCTCTGTCATCCGCCTCAACCGATATGTGAAGGCACCTTATAAGGGTGTGAATCTCACCAGACAAAATATTTTCAGACGAGATAATAATCAGTGCCAATACTGTGGAGCACACAAAGACCTTACGCTGGATCATGTTATACCAAGTTCAAAGGGAGGATCTCATTCTTGGCTCAACTTGGTTACAGCGTGTAAAAGATGCAATGCTAAAAAAGGAAATCACACACCTGAAGAGGCAGCGATGTACCCTACCCATAAACCCTATAGGCCTTCCTATGCACTCTTTCTCCGTGATAACAGTGGATTTGGAAATGATTGGGATGAGTATCTGGTGAGATAGGTAGAAGAATCCCCCCACTTGAGGGATTTGAACCCTGTTACTAATCTATTTTTTTTTAATTAATCAGGAATCTGAATTTGATAAAACAACCTTTAACCCTAATCATGTTATAGAATTTCTGTTTCCAGGGTTTAACTCATGACGCCTCAGTCAGAGTGTGATAAGCTACGCTTCGTCAATTGATGACGATTTCTGTCACAGCCTGATATCCGTCAAAGACGAAACGTCAGCTTCTTTGGCACAATATGCATTTCTAATGAATATTCTGGTTTAGATTACACTAATTTTTGTATTCTCCTAATACATATTCTGGGTTTAACAGATATTAATTCTATTCTTAATTTCTGGTTACATGGGATTTTATCCACTAATCATTTGCTAGATACCATTAAAAAAAGAAATAGGGCATACCGACTAGTTATTCAGACAAGACTTTCAGATGAATATGTAAATTTACTCTGAAAAAAAACAGTTAAATTTTTAACTAATGCTTATGAAGAAAAATATACTTCTATTTTTTTGTCTTATAGGCCTCATTGGTAATGTTGCGTTTGCGCAAAGCCGTGAAGTCTCGGGCAAAGTAACGGCAGCGGCAGATGGCTTAGGCATACCTGGCGCTAACGTAGTAATAAAGGGAACTACCCAAGGTACCATTACGGATATCGATGGAAGTTATCGGCTTAGTGTACCGGAGGGATACAACACAATTGTATTCTCTTTTATCGGCTATACCAATGTTGAAGCAAACATAGACGGCAAGTCTGTCGTGAATGTGCAACTTAAAGAAGACATACAGCAACTCTCTGAGGTTGTGGTAGTTGGGTATGGGGAGCAAGATCGCAAAACACTTACTAGCTCTATCGTATCTGTAGATGCCAAAAGTATTGAAAACGTTCCTATGCCAAGTCCTGATCAATTGCTTCAAGGAAGAGCGGCAGGAGTTCAAGTTTCCGCTAATTCTGGTGAGCCAGGTGGTGGTATGATGGTGCGTGTTCGTGGGTCAACTTCAATTAGTGGCGCTGGAGCAAGTGATCCGCTTTATGTTATTGATGGTGTGCCAATTGTGGCAGGAAATCTTGCGCAAACAACTTTTGGTCAGCCCTCAAACGCTTTGGCAGATTTGAACCCTGCAGATATCGCTTCTATGGAGGTTTTGAAGGATGCTTCCGCTACCGCAATTTACGGTGCGCGCGCTGCCAACGGTGTGGTGTTGATTACTACCAAACGTGGTAAAACTGGAGATGCTAAAATCTCTGTGAATGCTTATGCAGGTACATCTTCAGCTTGGAGGAGCCCAAATGAACTTAGAGTGAGTGGTCCTGATTTTGAGAGACTACAAAATGAGGCTGCTTTGAACAACTGGAATGATAAAAATAAAGTTACACCACAACCACCTTTCGTTGCACCTTTTGCAAATCCGGACGCTGCCATGGATACCAATTGGATGGATGAAATTTTCCAGAATGGGAGTATTCATAATATCGATGTTTCTGCTTCAGGAGGTGAAGGTAAAGTCCAATATATGGTATCTGGCTCCAACTTCGCTCAAGAGGGGTTAATCAGACCATCTAAATTTGCACGCACCAGTGGCCGGCTAAATTTGGACTTCTTGGCAACCAATAAATTAAAGTTTGGTACTAGTATGATGTACTCAACTACTAAAAGGAATCGTTCAGCCAATGGAAATGATATTTCAGGTTCATTGACAACTGCATTTTTCTATCCAAGTGATATTCCAATTTACAACCCGGATGGGACTTATAACAGGCCAATTTGGGAAAATCCAGTTGCAGTAGCAAATGAGACCGATTATGTGATGAACACCAATCGTTTAATTGGAAGTATCTATGGTGAGTATGAGATAATTCCTGGACTGGCATTCAGAAGCACTTGGAGCTTGGATAATAACCTGGTTGATGAATATTCCTATGCCAGCACTAAATTAAATGCTGGTAAATCGGTGAATGGTAGTGCTACTAATAACGTAACACGTGATAATAACTGGATTAACGAGAACATATTAACTTATCAGTTTAATCTCAATAATACTCACAACTTCAACATATTAGCAGGTAACACTTTACAAGAGTCCATAAATGAATTGACAAGAGCAAATGGCCAGCAGTTTCCTGGAGATGCTTTTAAGCAAATCTCTTCCGCTGCTGTGCAGCAGTCGCGTACAGATCAAACATCTTGGGGGATTTCATCGTTTTTCACAAGGGTTAACTACGACTTAAATAAGAAGTATATGTTGACATTGAACGTACGTGCAGATGCTTCTTCTCGATTTGGTGAAAGTAATCGGTGGGGAACATTCCCTTCAGTGGCTGTGGGTTGGAGGGTTTCTGATGAAGATTTCATGAGTGGAATTAGTACCATTAATGATTTGAAATTCCGAGCAAGTTATGGAGCTACCGGTAATCAAAATGGTTTGAATAACTTCCAATCAAGAGGATTGTGGGGTGGTCAGGCCGGAGGATTGAATGGTGGAGGAGGTTCTACGCCATTGAATAATACTGGAGCTCCTGCTGCTTATGGGGATGCCCCAGGGTTTATTCCAAATCAATTGGCAAATCCGGATTTGAAGTGGGAAACTACCTATCAATTCAACGTGGGTTTCGATTTAGCTATCATTCAGAATAAAGTTACGGTGTCATTGGATTACTACAATAAGCAGACTAAAGATCTTCTTTTGGCAGTACCAGTGCCTCTTACTACCGGATATTCTACATTGTTCCAAAACTATGGCGAGATGGAGAATAAGGGTTTGGAGTTAGCTATTAATGCAGTTCCTGTCAACACACCAGATTTACGATGGGATATTAACTTTAATATATCCGGTAATAAGAATAAATTAACAAAAATTCCAGCACCCTTCACTCAGTTTACGCGCGACTATGTTCGGGTTGAGCAAGGCTACCCGCTCTTTTCTTTCTGGGTACATGAGCAATTAGGTGTAGACCCACAAACTGGAGACATCATTTGGAATACAGGTGATGACGATACGTTTGATCCCAGTACTGATCGATTTATTGTGGGAAATGCCCAACCTAAATTTGTGGGTGGTTTGACCAATACATTTAACTGGAAGAATTTTGATTTCACGGCATTACTTCAGTTTAGCTATGGTAACAAGATTTTGAACTACAACCGTTATTTCTACGAGCATGGTGGAGAAAGAACTACAGGCTACACCTCACAACAACTTGATCGCTGGCAACAACCGGGAGATATAACAGATATCCCTCGTATGGCCCGTGTTAACTACAATACAAGTTATAGACCCTCACGTCACGTAGAGGATGGATCTTACCTGAGAATGAAAAATATTTCTCTAGGATATACAGTACCAAACTCCATAGCTTCAAAAGTGGGAATGAGCAGACTTCGTTTTTATGTTTCTAGTCAAAACTTATTCACCATTACGAACTACTCTGGTTTAGATCCAGAATCTACTGTAGATAGTAGTTCTACAGTGAGCGGGACTGACTTGGCAGTAATGCCACAGCCAAGGGTATTTATGGGTGGTGTTAACATCACATTTTAAAAACAATGATCATGAAGAAAATTATTTATAAATATTCATTGGTTCTGGTCGCTCTGATATTCGGTTGTAATACCCTAGATCAGGAGCCCCAATCCCAAATTTCAACGAATGCTGCCTTTGCTAATCCTAATAGTGCGCAGGGAGCTGTTAATGGTATGTACAACATTCTCCAGGGTGTGTATGACTGGAGGGTGCAGGTAATTTCTGATTTGGCATCGGACGTATCTCAACAAATCGATACATGGGATGCACTTATTAATATTGATGAGTATTCAGCGACACCTGATAATTCAGAGGTTGAAGATTTGTATGCAACATTGTACAGATTGATTGATATTAGCAATGCAATTATTGCCAATGTAGATAACGTTCCTGATTTGGATGATACTAAGAAATCGGATTTTAAAGGACAGGCATACGGGTTACGCGGAATTGCTTACTTTGAATTGGCAAGGTTTTGGGGTGGGATCCCGGGAGTATATGGAACAGACGGAGTGGTGATAAGAACAACACCTTCTGTAGGGATTGATGAAAGCTCATATGCATCAAGAGCCACATTGACTGCAACCTATGATCAATCACGTCAGGATATGGAGACTGCCTTAGGTCTTTTGCCGGAGACGAGAACAGGTGTTGACCTAAGAGGCAGGGTGGTAAAGGCAACAATGCGGGCAATGCTCTCTCGTTTGCACCTTTATTTGAAGGATTATGGTTTGGCTGCACAATATGCCACTGATGTGATTAATGACACTAAGTATTCTCTCGTAACACCCTATTCAGATATCTTTAATAAGAAGAATACTAACGAATCAATATTTGAGGTGCAATACAATTTGACAGATCGCAGTGGTATGCGTAACTGGTACTATCCTGCGGCTATGGGAGCACGAGGTGGTGCAGCACTTCATCAGGCATTTTATACTGATATTTCGGCTGATCCATTGGATGTACGATATAAAATGACGGCATCTAGGACAACCACAAGCGGTAAGACAGTATACTATCCTACGAAGTGGCCAACACCAAACGATGATAATAACACTCAGATTATTCGAATTGCCGAAATGTATTTGATCCGTGCTGAGGCTAGAATATTAGGAACAACAGTAGATATTCCTGGAGCGCAAAGCGACATCGATGCGATACGTGGTCGTGCTGGATTGGGAGCAACGACAGCTGCTACCGTTCCAGATTTGATGGATGAGATCATGGATCAACGCAAGAAGGAGTTCTTTGCTGAAGGGCACCGTTTTTTTGATTTGGTTCGTACAGGTAGGGCGGTTTCTACACTATCGAATCTTACAAGATCGGAAGGTAGTTCCCTCTATTCAATTACAGCGGATCGCCAGGTATTTGCTTTCCCTAACAAGGACAGGCAGACCAATCCGAATTTGAAGCAAAATGAGGCTTACGATTAAAGAAATACAGTGTTAAAGACCTTTGTATTTGGGTTTGACCGGGGAGGCAATGCTTCCTCGGTTTTTTTATTCTCTATAAAAATTATATATCAGAACTTTAAAGTAAATACTGTCTTTACATGGGGGATTGAATTCACATAGAGATTGCCATTGTGCAGCTGCATGATCTGTCTGGATAAACTTAAACCAATTCCCGAGCCTGCTTTTTTTGTAGAAAAGAAGGGAACAAAAACCTTATCAAGTGCCTCTCCTATAATTCCTGGACCATTGTCTATTACTTCAATGAGAACGTGTTCGTCTACGTTTCTGCTTGTTAATTCTACTTTAGCCTGTTGTGTTTCCTGACAGGCTTCTATAGAGTTCTTTATAAGATTAATTAACACTTGCTCAATCATTTCCTCATCGGCCTCTATAGTGAGATGATCGAAGTTGAGGTTGATGGTAAACATAATATTTGATTTTTTGATTTCGTTTCGCATGAGGCTTTCTACCTTATTAATTATATCCCTTAAGTGAACCGGCTTAAAGTTAGGGTGAGGTAATGAGGTGTATTCACGATAGGCATCTATAAATTTAATCAGGCCCCTGCTTCGACTTTCAATGGTGTTCAGTCCATCCTTAAGATCTTCTGCGCTTTCGTTCTTTAATTCATAATGTTTATTTACTTGGATTAGGTCATATTCCAGTATTTCCCTCAGGGTAGAAGTAAGGGATGAAATGGGGGTGATGGAGTTCATAATTTCATGACGCAATACCCTTGTTAGGTTTTGCCAGGCTTCCAATTCCTGACGTTGAAGTTCGGTTTGAATGTTTTGAAGTGTTACTAGCTTTATAGTGTCTCCGCGCAATCGCATTTCTGTAGCCTGAATGGTGAGCAATAGATCACTACTGCCTTTATAAAGGGTGCTTTTACCCGGCTGCACATCATAAATTGCTTTGTAGAGCCTGGAATTTATTCCTATCAATTCTTCTAGATTTTGAATGCTAGAGACGCCCATAAATTTTTTAGCATTTGCGTTGATGAGTTGTACCGCTCCATCTTCATCAAATGAGAGAATTCCTGTTCTTACCTGTTGTACAACTGTGTTTAGGTATTGCCAGTGCTCTTCTTTTTCCGAGCGCGCTTTGCGAAATGCCTCTAATACCTCGTTGAATGCTTCATTAAGTTCTTTGAAACTTTGGCCGAGTTGGTGATCGCTGGTAAATCCAGAAATAAAATCTGAATATTTTATGGATTCAAGAAAACGTGTGAGTTTGCGATTGGTTTGTGAAATGAAGCGATAAAGTTCAAAGAACTGAATGACTAATACGATGAAAATTAGTGTCGCCACAAAAAACGTATTGGGCCTCGATAAGGAAAATACGATGATTCCCATTACAAGTCCAATGAGTATAATTCTGAACCCTACGCGAAACCTAAAATCATTAAAGACCATATTTCTCCAATCTGCGGTAAAGTGAAGACCGTGTAAGCCCTAACTCACTTGCTGCCTGAGTGATGTTACCATTGTATTTCTTTAATACCCTTCTGATTATAATTTTCTCAACTTCTTCCAAATTGAATTGTTCAAGATTTAATTGCTGTTCACTTTCTTTATTAGTATTGATATTAAAATTAAAGTCATCTGGTTGAAGTACAGAAGAGTTACTGAGGATTACGGCACGTTCAATTGCATGTTGAAGTTCACGAATATTTCCAGGCCAATTGTGCTTATTCAACCTGCTCATTGCTGCATCGCTCAGTTTATTCAGGCTCTTACCATATTTATTTGAGTAATGATTAAGATAGTGGTTGGCAAGGACAGGAATATCTTCAAATCGATCTCTGAGAGGAGGAATTTCCACTTCAATTGTATTGATTCGATATAAAAGATCCTGACGGAATCTATTTTCTTTCACCATTTCGTAAAGTGGCATGTTGGTAGCGCAAATGAGGCGTATGTCAACGGGAGTTTCTTTATTCGCTCCCACACGACTTACCCTTCTGTTTTGTAATACTGCAAGTAGCTTAGCCTGAAGTGGCATGGATAAATTCCCAATCTCATCGAGAAAGAGTGTGCCTTTATTCGCAAGTTCAAAGCGCCCTGCTCGGTCTTCTTTGGCGTCTGTGAACGCACCTTTCTTATGACCAAAAAGCTCACTTTCGAAAAGTGTTTCGGTAATGGACCCTAAATCCACACTTACAAATGATTCATGCTTACGAGAGGAGTTTCTATGAATGGCACTGGCTATTAATTCTTTACCTGTTCCATTCTCACCAAGTATTAATACGTTGGCATCGGTATGTGCTACCCTTTCAATAGTTTGAAAAATCCTTTGCATGGGTTGGCTTTGCCCGATAATGTCACTGAATTTTTCATTGAGAGCCTGATTAATCTCCTTATTCTTTATTCGCAAGGACTCTATTTCATTGCGTGATTCTCTCAGCCTTAGTGAAGAATAGATGGTGGCCAATAACTTTTCATTCTCCCAGGGTTTGAGTACGAAATCAGTAGCTCCTGCTTTAATAGCCCTTACCGCCATTTGTACATCACCATAGGCTGTGATCAAAACCACTACTGAAGAGGGGTCGATCTCCAATATTTTTTCTAACCAATAATAGCCTTCACTACCGCTGCTAACATCTTTGGTAAAATTCATGTCGAGTAAGATGACATCATAACTCTCATTATTCATTAGGTTGACAATGGCCTCTGGATGCTTCTCAACATCGACCTGGGCAAAGTGCCGTTTAAGGTGCATTTTGGCAGCCTTAAGTAAATCCTCATTATCATCAACTATTAATATTTTACCTGTTTTTGTATCAATCATGCTGTTATTTTCAATGAATTATAGAGAGCATCTTTATATGTAAATTATCCCATTTCCGAATAGGAACGTCCGATAGTGGGCAATATTGATACCGAAATAGGGAATTGGGTCAAACCCTTGATTAAGCTCAAATTGGAATTAAATCTACAAATTATTTGTCCGTATTCGAACGTTCGCGTTCAGTTATGGACGCGAAATCATCAGTAATAGGCATTTATTGACCTATTGATGAATCTTTTAGCCTTGGCACGTTTGTTGGCAATTAGCTGATCGATATTTAAACTTTTCGGCCTTTCATGGACAAACAATTAAAAAAGAAAAAATGGACAGTGAAACGGATATCTACTTTTGGAGGTATCACGTTATTGGTATTTTTTATTGCTTATCAATTTCTTTTTGCCGACAGGCGCTCAAAACTTAAAGTTGAAAAGGAAAAAATAACAATTTCCACTGTACAACGGGGGGTGTTTCAAGAATTCATCCCACAAACAGGAACGGTAGAGCCAAGCCGGACGGTTTACCTTGATGCTATTGAAGGAGGTAACATTAAAAGAATAGTAAAAGAGAGTGGCGCCATGGTGAAAGAGGGTGACCTAATTCTTGAGATAACCAACTTGAGCAGAGAACTTTCAGTACTGCAACAAGAGGCGCAACTGGTAGAAAGTATTAACCGATCCAGAGATACCAGATTAGGATTGACCAGAAACGATTTGGAGCAAAGAAATTCATTAGCTCAAATTGACAACCAACTGGCTATTTTAGGGCCACAATATTTACGGCAAAAATCTTTATTTGAAAAGAAATTAATCTCTCAGCAAGAGTTTGAAAAAACAGAAGCTGACTATAAATACAATCTTCAACGCAGGGCTATTACTTACGAGGTTTATAAAAAGGATTCACTCAATAGGATTTCTCAATTAAAAGATATTGATGTTTCAGAATCCAGGATGCGTCAAAATTTAGAAGGAGTGGGAAAAATATTAGAAAACCTTAAATTGAAGGCACCCATTGCGGGTCAGCTATCTCGTCCTCAGCTCGAAGTAGGGCAAGCAGTTACGCAAGGTCAACGATTAGGTCAGGTAGATATTTTAGGAAGCTATAAAGTGAGGGTTCCTATTGATGAACTTTACTTACCAAGAATATCAACAGGACTTCACGCTACTACCAGCTTTGCCGGTAAAGATTATTCTTTAATCATCACTTATATCTACCCAACGATAACCAATGGTAGGTTTGAGGTGGATATGAATTTTGATGGTGAAACACCTGATGGAATTCGCAGGGGTCAGTCTTTGAGATTAAGGATTGAGTTGGGACAATCTTCTGAAGAATTGCTTCTTCCTGTAGGAGGTTTTTATAAGGACACTGGTGGAAACTGGGTTTTTGTAGTAGAAGAGGGTGGAGGACGTGCTATTCGAAGGGATATAAAATTGGGAAGAAAGAATACCGAAAACTTTGAAGTATTGGAAGGATTAAAGCCTGGAGACAGAGTAATCACCTCCTCCTATGAAAATTTTGGAAATAATGAGGTTTTAATATTGGATTGATGCAACTATTTGAAATTTATAACGTCTAATTATAGAAATTGGAATAAGCCTAGTAACATTTATTATAACCATAACCATCTAATTGTAACACGACTATGATCAAATTAAAGAATTTAGAAAAAGTGTATTCTACCGAAGAAGTAGAAACAACAGCACTTAACAACATTAATCTTGAAATCAAAGAAGGAGAATTTGTAGCCATCATGGGACCTTCGGGTTGTGGTAAGTCAACTTTGTTAAACATTCTCGGCTTGTTGGACAACCCAACCAATGGTGAATACCATTTTGGAGAACATGAAGTGGCAAAATATTCTGAACGCCAACGCGCTCAATTGAGAAAGGGTTCAATTGGTTTTGTGTTTCAAAGCTTTAACCTGATTGATGAGCTCACGGTATTTGAAAATGTGGAACTCCCTTTGTTGTATTTGAAAGTTCCGGCTAGCGAAAGAAAACTAAAAGTAGAAGAGGTGTTGGAACGCATGAATATAATGCACCGAAGAAACCATTTCCCTCAGCAATTATCAGGAGGTCAGCAACAAAGGGTAGCGATTTCCCGAGCCATTGTAGCCAAACCAAAAGTAATATTGGCGGATGAGCCAACTGGAAATCTTGACTCTGCCAATGGGGAGGAAGTAATGAAGTTGCTGTCTCAATTAAATGAGGAAGGTACCACAATTGTTATGGTAACACACTCTCCTTATGATGCCAACTATGCACACCGCATTGTCAACTTGTTTGATGGTAAGGTAGTCACAGAAAATATAAAAGAGCGTTTTCACGTTTAATGTGAGGCAATCGTTGGTTAGACGATTGGGCAAAGATTTCAGGGTTTGATCATCCTGATTCGTTCTCTTAGTTTAGGTTTAGGTTTAAAATAAGGCCCTTTCCAGCATATAGGGTCTTATTTTGACACACATACTTGGTATTGCAAGGTACTTTACAAACTAATGCAACCATTTACTTTAAAATTTAGTCATAGATCAAAACCCCATACATGCTGAAAAATTACTTTCTTATTACCCTGCGAAGTATGATGAAGAATAAGCTACACATCTTCATCAATATTTTTGGTTTGGCCATTGCTGTAGCTACTTGTATTGTTTCGTATTACAATTACTCCTTCAACTCTTCCTTCGACCACAACCACAAAAATCTAAATACAATCTACCGTGTCAACTCGACCAGGGAATTTCAAAATGAGAGCACCACTTACGGTTATGTGCCCATGGGCCTGGGAAATGCCGTGAAGGAAACGGTTTCTGATGTTGATCGATTAACAAGATATTATCCTGATAGAGGAGACTTTAGAATTGGTGTAGAAATATTTTCTGAAGGTATCCAATATGTTGATCCCGATTTCTTCAATATGTTCACTTTTGAGTTTCTGGATGGGAGTGGATCATCCATTGCAGATAAACGCACTATCATCATTAGCGAAGGGCAGGCTCGTAAATATTTTAACGATGTACATGCTACCGGAAAGGTAATTACTCAAATGTTGGATAGTGGCATGGTGAAGGAATACTTTATTGGAGGAGTATACAAGCGACAGGCTGAAAACTCAAGTTTTGGATTTGAGGGAGCTTATACACTTTTTAATAATCAGTTTGATAATGCGACTTCCGAGTACAATGAGAACAGTTGGAAATACCGAACCGAGCTTTTTATTCAGATCAATGCCCCATCTCGTTTAGCCACTGTAATTAGTCAAATTCAACCTTTGACTGAGAATAATAATCGAATCAGAGAGGATTTTATAATAAAAGCCTTTGTTCTGGATCCTTTGAAGGGAATGGGGGTACGAGACAGTTACAATGAAAGGCCCGGCACGTGGACACGGGAAGCTTCCCCTTTAGCGGCAGTGATGGGTACCGCCATGATGGGAATTTTAATTTTGTTGATTGCTTGTTTCAACCTTACCAATACCTCTATTGCCATTTCTTCCGGTAGGCTTAAGGAGATTGGTATTAGAAAGGTGATGGGGAGCGAGCGCAAACATTTGATTTTGCAATTTATGGGAGAAACAGTTTTTATCTGTTTTATTTCCTTGATTCTAGGAGGGATTTTGGCTGAGTTTTTTCTCATTCCAGCGTTTAATGAAATGTGGGAAAATATGAAGTTGGAGACCAATTATTTCGGCACTCCAGATTTTACTTTGTTTATGATAGGCACTTTGCTTTTTGTAGCCCTTGCCGCAGGAAGCTATCCGGCATTATACATCAGTAAGTTTCAATCAATAGCTATTCTTAAGGGTAAGTTAAAATTTGGAGACACCAATCCATTTACCAGGGTTTTGCTTACGCTTCAGTTTGCTATTTCTTTAATAGGGATTGTTTGCAGCTTTGCTTTTGTTGAAAATGCAAAATTTCAACGCGAATTTGATCTGGGTTTTAAGAAAAGTGACGTAATCTATTCCCAGGTGGAAAATAAATCTGACTACGAGGTTTATAAAAATGAATTGGCAAAGGACCCTGAAATAAAATTGATCAGTGGAACCGAACATCATTTTTTCGCAAATTACTACAATGATCCTGTTAAAAGTGGAGATCGGCAGATAGAAATTGATATTCTTAATGTGGGAGATGACTATTTAAAAACAATGGGCCTGACCCTCATTGAAGGGCGGGATTTTGTGAGGGACTCCGAGACCGACCGGAAAGAATCAGTGATTGTTACAGAGGGTCTTACACGCAAATTCGGGTGGAAGGACGCTATTGGCAAGGAAATAATTTGGATGGACACCGTAAAACTTTATGTGGTGGGTGTTATCAGAGATGTGTACAGTCATGGGTTGTGGGACCAATTGGAACCCACCATGCTTCGGTATGGAGATAAGGAAAAAGTAAGTTACATCGTGGTGAACGGTCCGGCAGACAAAATTACCGACATAAATAAATACATGGAAAGTAAATGGAGCGAATTGTTTCCCAATAAAATGTACAGAGGCCGATACATGGATGAGGAGATAGTGGAAGCAAATACCGTCAATAACAACATTATGAAGATGTTTGTTTTCCTTGGTGCTGTGGCACTATTTCTTTCAGCAACTGGATTATTTACCATGCTTTCATTGAATATCATTAAGCGTATGAAAGAAATAGGAGTGAGAAAAGTACTAGGGGCATCAACTGCCAATATCTCCAAAGTAGTAAATATGGAATTTGTTGTCATTCTGTTGATTGCAAGCGGGCTGGGTGTATTGGGAGGCTCCTTTATGGCCAGCATGTTAATGAGTGGTATTTGGAATTACTACCTGAAGGCAACTGTTTCTACCTTAGTCATTTCTGTTTTTTTAATGTTGTTTATTTCATTCGTGTCTATTGTATTTAAAACATACAATGCTGCCAGGATGAATCCGGCCAAAACATTAAGGGACGAATAAAATTTACATGTTTGCTGTAACAGAACCTTATATTGGGGAGTCTAAGTAAAACAAGAATTTTGGTTTTTTTAAATTTGTCATAAATTCAAGCTGTACCATGCTAAAGAATTATTTTAAAGTAGCTGTAAGAAACATTTTAAGGTATAAATTTTTCTCAGCCATTAATATTTTGGGACTCACCATCGGAATGGCCTGTTTCCTTTTCATTTTTATTTATGTGAAGGATGAGTTGAGTTATGATAAATTCCATAAAGATGTGGATAACATATACCGTGTGGCGCTACACGGCAGAATTGCAGGCCAGGAAATAGACGTAACAAATACGAGTTGGCCGGTAGCGCCTACCATGGCAGAAGAAATTACGGGAGTGAGTGAGGCACTTAGGTTGTGGCCGAGGGAGGCTGGCTTAGTGTTTAAAAATGGAGATAAGTCTTTTGTTGAAAAAAATGTATTCTACGCAGACTCTAATTTCTTCAATTTTTTCAGTTTTAGGCTCCTTGAGGGCGATTCAAAGACTGCTTTAAAGGAGCCAAATACAATTGTGCTTACGCCCGAACTTGCTCAAAAATATTTTGGAGATGAGGATCCAATCGGGAAATTGCTAACCATTGGCAACGATAACCAGTCTTTCAAAGTAACAGGTGTGGCTGAGAAAGCGCCCAGCAATTCTCATTTTCACTACAGTGCATTAATCTCTTTTGTGTCATCCAAAGGGATACTCTTCGAAGGTTGGACTGGAAATTCATTGCAAACTTATGTTCGACTCAACTCAGAAACCAATCCTGAACTGGTGAACAGTAGATTAGAGGAGTTGGTTGAGAAATATGTAGGACCGGAAGTGGAACAAGGATTGGGCTTTTCTTTTGAGGAGTTTAAAAAGCAAGGAGGGGTATACAGTTACTTTGTTTATCCTTTAACAGATACCCACCTTTACTCCACATTAGAGGGCGATATAGAACCGGGAGGAGATATAAAATATGTCTATATATTTTCCCTGATAGGTGTATTCATTCTTGTTATAGCCTGTATTAATTTTATGAACTTATCTACGGCCAGGGCAGCCGGCAGGGCAAAAGAGGTGGGCTTGCGAAAAACGTTGGGTTCTTTTAGAGGACAACTTGTGTGGCAATTCATAGCAGAGTCAGTGGTATACAGTACTGTTGCAATTATTATCGCCCTTCTCATTTGCTATTTGTTGCTTCCCTATTTCAATATTATTTCCGGGAAGGAACTGACATTTGATGCTTTGAAGAGCTTACCTTTTATTTTAAGTGTTATTGCGCTTGTGGTATTTGTTGGTTTTGTGGCCGGAAGTTATCCCGCATTTTATCTTACTTCGTTCAGCGCTGTGGAGGTTTTAAAAGGAAAAGTAAGAGCTGGGATGAAAAGCAAGGGAGTAAGGAGCACTCTTGTTGTAATTCAATTTGCCATCTCTATTTTTTTAATAATTGCGACCGTAGTGGTGTTGCAACAGCTGAATTATATGCAAATGAAGAATCTTGGATTGGATAAGCAGAACGTAATTATTTTACAAAATGCACGAAGGTTGGGTACAAACATAGAACCGTTCAAAAATTTGGTTAAACAAACTGCTCATGTAGAGAATGCGAGTTTCACGAACAATGCTTTTCCAGGAGTGAACAATACCACTGTTTTCAAGGAGGAGGGGTCGGAAATTGATCATTTGGCGGGTGCTTACTATGCAGATTATGATCAAATGGCGGTCTTGAAATTTGAATTGAAAGAGGGGAGGTATTTTTCTAAGGACTTTGCATCGGACTCCGTTGCGGTTATAATGAACGAGGCTGCTGTTAAAGAATTTGGTTGGGAGAGTGGGTTAGAACACAAAATCATTGACTACAACGGGCCTACACCTACTGTGAAGAATGTAATTGGGGTAGTTAAGAATTTCAATTTTGAATCTCTTAAATCGGAGGTGAGGCCTTTAATTATTTCTTTAACCAATACTTCCAATTATCTGCTTATTCGATACGCTGGAGATCCACAAGCAGTAATTGGATCGGTGCAAAAGATATGGAGTGAATATGCACCTGGAGACCCTTTTGAATATACCTTTCTCGATCAGGATTTTGATGCTCTATTTAGGACTGAGCAACGATTAAAAAACATATTTATGGTATTTGCAGGGTTGGCTATTTTTATTGCGTGTCTGGGACTTTTTGCATTGGCAGCATTTACTACTGAACAAAGAACAAAAGAGATTGGCATTAGAAAAACATTGGGAGCAAGCGTTTCTACCTTGATCTTGTTGCTTTCAAAAGAATTTACCTTACTTGTATTAATCTCTTTTATTCCTGCTGCTGGTGCTGCATATTTCTTTTCTTACTCATGGTTGCAAGGCTATGCATACCGCATTGGTATTGACCCTATGCTGTTCATCATCAGTGGCCTTCTGGCGTTTGTTATTGCATGGATTACAGTAGGGTTACAGGCTTTAAAAGCAGCAAGAGCAAATCCTATAAACTCTCTTCGGTACGAATGATAACTAAAATATGGAGGTTTAGGAATTGTCAAATGTTCACACCTGACAACGCTACCAATTCATTTGATATAAAAAAGAAAAACCCCGATTGATACCGAGGTTTTTTCTTGATGTGTGGTTGAAAATTACTTCTGCTTACTCACTACGCCTCCTTTGCGACTGTCCACTTTTATGGTATAATTCTTAGAAGACTTTATTATCCATCGCACCGTTACTGCATCTAGTCCTGGAATGCTTTTTACTGCTAGCACTGCTGGGTTATTTTTTTGTTCGTTTGTAATGTTTAAATCACGATTTTCTACGACCATCCCTGCCACAACGCTAGCACCTTGTATCGAAATGTAGTCCGGTCGCTCTATATTGTATTTCAAATCCTGACTTGAGTGGGTAGGCATCATGCGTTCGTTTTTAACAACTGCGGTAACTTCAGTAAGTCCATTGCCTAAATTTTTCTCCGAGATGTTATCAACACTCAACTTTGGCATATGGTAAGCATGATAAATAACAAACGACATATTTCTATGTGCATCGCTTTCCAGTAAGAAGCCCGGATCGGCACGAGTAAAATTTTTCTTTACACCTCCAATTTCGATTTTTCCATATTGAGGATGGTCATACTCTTTCCAAGGAACAATCGCATCACCAAAGAGTAAGTCGTTATTAAATTCATAAACTTCTTCCTGTCCATCTTCCCAAGAAGACTTCTTGTTGAAATACATATATGATGTGAAGAGCTCGTTGGTGAAAGTATAAACACCACGGCCTCCATAGAACCAATCTAGCTCACCGCCAAAAACAGAATACAAATCTTTATACACAATCATGTAACGGTATCCCGGAATGAGAAGCTCACCTTTTTTTCCAATAGCATCATAAATGCGAGAATCTTCTGCGTTATAAGTACTGGCATCTTCTTCGGCACCCGGACCACGCAATATCATTCCTCCATTATTGTGGAAGCTCTGCGCTCCGGCAATATTTGGGTGAGCCATTACGAAGTCGCGCACGTTACGATTCTCGGGTAAGGAGAATGGATATTTGTATGCTCCATTTTGAATAGGATTTGGCTGCCATTTCCAACCCCAATCACGATTCGGGTCGTAGTAGCCTTCGCCATCTTCATTCACCCGGCCATCTCCATCCGAATCAATACCCTCATAACCTAACACTTCATACTCGCCCAGTTCATCAGTTTTTGCACGTATTAGTCTGCGTGAATCATTGGGATCCTTTTTGAACCTTCCTGTTACGCTCTTGCGAATCATTTGGGTTATGTTTCCATCTTTGTCCAAATCATCAAATCCATCTTCATTTATTTTTCCATCACGATCATTATCCACCGGTATCATACCCGAACGTGGGCTATGAGGGGTGTTGGGGGATTTCATGAAATAGTCACGTGCATCGGGGTTGATCGTTGGTACAATATAGAAGACGCGATCAGCAAGAAGTTCTTGGATGAATGTAATGTCTTTAAAAGTTTCAGTCAGATACCACGCTGTATATAGCGCCATTTCAGCCCCTTGAATTTCGTTACTATGAATATTTCCATCCAGGTAGAAACCAGGTTTTTCTTCCGCTTTTCCTTTTTTAAAGTCTGTGATGGTAAGTACCCACATCTCACGGCCCTGATAGCTTTTACCAATTGATTCGAGCTTCGCCAAATCGGGATGAGCTGCTGCTATTTTTTTGCATATATCAGTAATGCCATCGTGGGTATAATACCGATTCCAGCTAATTGGTACTTTTGGATTTTCTGGAGAGCCTGCAGCGCGAAATACTCCGTTGGCATCTTGCGCTTGTGTGGTTATGCCTGCAAGCAGAAAGAAACATATGATTAGTTTATTCATAACTCGTTCAGATTAAAGAGTGATGTTCAATTTTTTAATACCCGTTTGCGCAGCACCAGCTTCAATAGTAGCTATCCCTTTGCCTTTTACGAGCCAGGATACCTCAGTGCTTTCACCAGGTTGAAGATTGTTAATGGTAATGATCTTTCTGCCACCAACGAGTGCTTGGTCTTTTCCTAAATTCAGTGCAACGGTTATCAACTTAACCCAGTAATTACTAGCACCCACCTCGGCAATAGCCGGAAGTTGGCCTTTGTTTAACACGGTAAGCGTTATTCTACTTATTCCATTTTCTAATGATTCTGTTTTTAAACCGACTAAATCCAACTCTGGCTTTGCTTGAGCTAACATTACTAAAAATTTAGTATGATCAGTTGCAGCCTTTTCGATGTATTTAACTGGAGGATTTGTTCTCACAAATGGTTTGAATCCGCCTACTTCCACCGTTTTACCTGGGAAGTCAGGATGTATTATTTTTTTCCATGGAACAAAAACATCCAATCCTTCTTTCTCTGCCCATCGAATGAAATTCACATCGCTATTTTTATCATCCTTGTTTGTATTATTTTTTGTTAGTGTAGAGTCTTTAGATGCTTCAAATTTAGGCACCCACCAGCCTGGTGTGCTAAAGCTGAACCGTGCATAATGGAAGTATCCCCACTGCACAAAATCTCCTTTGGTAGGTAAGGAGGAGGGTGCATCCTTGGCTGTCACGGATTTTTTGTAGAGATCACTCACAAACTTATTTACCTTGGCATCATTCTCAAGAATACCGGTAATCACACGCATGGTCGTTTTTGATCGATCAAACTTCCATGGCTCTGATAAATTATTGGCAGGACCAAACGTAACTACTGAGAAAATATTCGGTTTATCGTACAGTAAATCCAGTAAAGCGCGATTCTCTAGTTCGGATACAGGGTGCTCGCCAGCCCCTGGTGTGAAATACGGGAAATCAAATGATAGACTTTTGTTAAAATGAATTCCACCTTCACCATCTTCGTTAAACGCTCCGTCTTTGTCATTGTCAATACCCTCGGTGTACAATAAATAATCCCCATGTTCACCTTTCTCCGCATTGGCTTGTACCATAATGCGGGTATCAGCAGGATGTGTTTTCCATTTACCCGTTGGGTCTTCAATGCGCATCATGGTGATGAGGCCATCACCATTCAAATCCTCAAATGGATCTTCATTTACTTTCCCATCACGGTCGTCATCTGTGGCAGATGCATTTCCGCTGCGTTCATATTTAAGAGCAGAAAAATATTGTTCTGAAGCATCGGGACTCATATTTGGAAACACATAGAATGTGGTGGTGCTTAGCAGGGTTTTAATACTATCACTTTTGGATGTCAGCATTTTTTCAATAAAAGCTACTGCCAATTCTTGGCTAAAAAGATGAGCGCCTTCTACACCACCCACTACGGCTATGGCCGGATGTGCTGAGCGGTCACCACTGCCAATTTCCATCAGCCATATATCTTTTCCGCCTATGGTTTTGGTAATAGATTGAAGTTTGGCCATTCCACCAGAGGCACTTTCAAGGCTTTTAAGTTTTTGAGAGAGCTGGGTCTGGGTTTGGTATTCCTGAGCCGATGCTAACGGCACCCAAAGCCCGAGAACTAATAAGCTGAGGTAGTATTTTCTCATAATTTGATTAAAATTTTGAATCTAAAGTTCGGGAATCCTGTTAGAAAACACCTGTCTTTTTCCCTGAGTGGTAAATTTTGATTTAATCTTTAGCATAGACTTATTCTACAACTTCGTATTTATCCTTTTTGCTGGTCCTATTGGCATACATTTTATGCAGTATAGTACTTAACCTTTGAGGCCTGTGACGGTTGTTCTGTCTATGATTTTTGCTGCACTGACTGATTTTTTTTTATCTGAAGGCTCTCAAAAATCACAACATTAATGAGAAGGAGGAGCATTCCGTAAAAGGTGTCTTCTATCGGTATGGTGCCCATACGAATGCCTATGTTCTCAGCATCATTATACCATACAATTGGATTCTCTAATCCGGTTCCGGTTAGTATCCCATTCACCATAAAAAATGGAATAAGTATAAAAAGGAAAGTGGAATAAAACTTACCAAGATAAGATGGCTTTAAAACGAAGCGCAGGTAGAATAGAAAAATTGAACAAAGAAAAAAAGCAGAGCTGGTGTACCATTTTTCAAAATTGAGTCCGGCAATGACAAAAAGTAAAACCCCAAGGGTAAGTGTAATTGAAGGTGCGAAGCGTTCTACGTAATTCTTTTTTGAAAAGTACCCCACAGCTTCGTAGGTAAATACACAAGCATAGGGAATACAGATAAAAAAAAGAATTTCTTCTATGGGTAGACTAAATACATAAATGCCTGTAAGGTATTCACGGTTGAACCCCCATACCCCCATGCGGGTAAACCATTCATCCCATATCAAAAAGAAAATTGCAGGTAGTAGAATTGCTGGCCACAAGTATTTCCATTTTTTTGAAAAGTTCGCCTTGGGATGAAAACTAAAAATGAACGGCAGCGAAATAGCGGTCAAGTCTACGATGAGATATAAATATTTTTGATTCAAGTCTTATTGTGTCTCCTTTCGCTCTGTGCGAAGTTTAAAATCCTTAGATTCATATTTCTTTGGTGCATATAGAAATCCAAAGGCTTCACAGCCTTCCTTACTGTGCTTGCTGTGGTGAATATAATGCGCATTGATCATGCGTTTTAAGTATTTTGTTTTTCTTTTTGGCCTCCACTTGATGCGTTGGTGTACAATGAAATCGTGAAATACCATGTAAAAGACACCATAACAGAGTATGCCCAAACCTACAGCCAGCAAATAGGGATTGTATTTTACGATACTGGCATAATAGAAAAGACCAATCGAAGGAATACTAAAGACAACGGCAAACCAATCATTTTTTTCTAATGAATGGTTGTGCACAGAGTGGTGTGATTTGTGCCAGATCCAAAGAAAGCCGTGCATGATGTATTTGTGTGTAAACCAAGCTACAAATTCCCAAAAGAGAAAAGTAGCAATTACAATGACGGCACAGATTAAAATGGTAATCCAATCCATATGTTATTGGGCGCTTAATTTGTTATTTATGTTACAAAAGTGAGATGCCAATGCACTGTACCGATAGTCAAAAATAGTATTAACTTGTCTGCCTACAAAAAGCCAATGTGCGAATCTACCTAAGAGGCCGAATGGAATTGCATAGTTAACTTCATCGGTCATTTCCACACCCTCTTTCGTCATTTTGAAATGATGTTGATGATGCCATAATTTATAGGGACCAATGCGTTGCTCATCAATGAAATGCTGTAGCTCTTTTACTTGAGTTATTTCCGTTACCCAGTTGGTACGTATACCTGGTAAAATTTTGATTTTATAGGCAATGATTTGACCTGCGTATGTTTTGTCACCACCGGATATATATTGAATGTCAAAACCCATATCTCGGGGAGTAATTTTGCTTAAATTTTTTGGTGAAGAGAAAAAAGACCATGCTTCCTCTAAGCCAATGGGTAATACCTGCCTGCGTGTTAGATTATACATTTTCACACCAATTTAAACACAAACAGGTGTGTATTGTTTTGGATTGAGTCAGTTATTTTGAAGTGCTCTTTTGTATGCACTAAGGACTCGTTTTCGGGCAAAAGCGTGATCTACAATCGGTTTTGGATATAGACCTGTTTTTAATTCAGGGATCCAATTTTTAATATATGTCAACTCCGGATCGAATTTTTCGGTTTGCAGGTATGGATTAAATACCCTGAAGTAAGGAGCTGCATCACAGCCTGAACCCGCGGCCCATTGCCAGCCACCATTATTTGCAGCAAGATCAAAGTCAAGGAGTCTACGCGCAAAATAAGCTTCACCCCATCTCCAGTCGATGAGTAGATGCTTAACAAGAAAACTGGCCACAATCATCCGTACCCGATTGTGCATAAATCCGGTTGTGTTTAATTCACGCATACCTGCATCCACGATAGGGTATCCGGTGCGGCCCTTACACCACGAATCAAACTCTGCGGGGTCATTCCTCCATTCAATTCTGTCATAGGCTGGTTTAAATGCCTGATTGACATTGGGGAAATGCCATAGAATCATATGATAAAAATCTCGCCATATTAATTCATTGAGCCACATATCGTTTTTCTTCAATGCTTCTCCTACTAATTTTCTAATACCTACTGTGCCAAATCGCAGGTGTACACTTAGCCTTGTCGTTCCTGCTCTAGCAGGGTAGTCCCTGTCCAGATTGTAGTTTTGAATAATAGACGATTTGATAATGCGTTGTGGGAACTTAATATTTGAGGGCTGAAATCCAATTTTTTCTAACGTAGGTAATGGAAGGGTAGTCAGTTTAATAAAATTATTATAGTATTTATTAGTGGGATAAGCTTTATAATTATCTTGTGTCAGATGCGCTTTCCACTTTTTGCTATAGGGTGTAAAAACTGTGTACGGTTTGCCGTCATTTTTTATTATATCCCCCTTGTCAAAGATAACTTGATCTTTATAGGTATTAAATTTCACTCCTTTTTCAAGAAGTATTTTTTCTACCGCTGTGTCTCTTTTTTTTGCGTACGGCTCGTAATCACTATTGGTATAGACTGCTTTGGGTGTAATTGACTTAAAGAATTTGATTGGAGAATCATGAACCACAAGAAGAGTACTTCCTATTTTCTCCAGTTCACTTTTTAATGCCAGTACCGTAACATAAATAAAATTGACACGAGCATCATCCCTATCCTCTAATTCATCCAGAATTTCTTTATCAAAGATAAATACAGGTAATACTTGAGGGTTTTCTTTGAGCGCATGATACAAGCCGGAGTTGTCAGTCAGTCGCAAATCGCGTCTAAACCAGAAAAGAGTGGTCTCCTTTTTTATTAAGTCTGTATACAACGATAGGAGATTAAAAAGGGAAATGGAATTTCAATGCTCTTTATTGTGTCTTGTGTATTCATTGACAATTAGATTCAGCCAGTAAGTATATAGATGTGGAGACTGAGACAATTGAAGTTTTAGTTCATCCAGACTTACGTAGCTAAAGCCATCTAATTCGCTTCTATTGATGGTGGGCTCGCCATCAAACTGGCAGACATATACATGATCAAATTCATGTTCAATTAAATCATTTTCTAATTCAACTTTGTATTTGAATTTATAAAGGTATTTGGGTTGTATGTCAATGCCCAATTCTTCTTTCATTCTTCGCTTGGCCGCATCATCCGTATTTTCCCCCGGTTTCGGATGACTGCAACAGGCATTGGACCACAATCCTGCGCTATGATATTTCGATTTGGCTCTTTTTTGCAAAAGCATTTCTCCTTTTGAATTGAATACCAATACAGAGAAAGCACGATGCAATAACCCTTCGCGATGGGCTTCCATCTTTTCCATAGTCCCTATTGGGTCATCCTCCTCATTCACTAAAATTACGTGATCCATAGGTTAAATAAGATTGAACTGATGTTTAAGGTAAGAATAAAACAAAATAGAGAATTTATACCTGTTTGGAATACGAATTCTGTTTTCAAGAACATACTCAGATGGAGTATTCTTTATTTTGTTGAATAAGGCCATATAGTAAAGATAAGCCACGTGCACTCCGAGTTTTGAACTCCTCGGAAGCTGTTGTATCCCTTTATACCCTTCATTAAAATCTGCTGCTATACTATCTTCAATCTGTTTCTTGCTGTTATCGTTGAAATTATCCAGGTCAACTTCGGGAAAATAGGATCGCCCCATTCCTATATAATCTGCATTGAGATCACGGAGAAAATTTATTTTTTGAAATGCTGAGCCCAGACGCATTGCCATTGGCTTCAATTTATTATAAGAGGTTGCATCTCCGTTGCAAAATACCTTTAAGCACATGAGACCCACTACTTCTGCGGAACCCAATATATACTCTTCAAATGATTTCTGGTTGTGATTTTTTCCGTTGATATCCATTTCCATGCTGTGAAGAAACTGTTCGATCAGCTCGTGATCAATTTGGAATTGATTAACTGTAAGTTGAAAACTTTGTAAAATAGGATTGAGACTTATCTTTTCATCGATGGCCTGATAAGTCTCTGTTCTGAATCTGTCTAGTAATGATTTTTTGTTATACGGATGAAAAGTATCTACTATTTCATCGGCAAACCTTACAAACCCGTAAATAGCGTATATGGGATCTCTTAATCCTTTATGAAGACAGAGTATGCCTAAGGAAAAGGATGTGCTATAGGCTTTTGTAGTGAGCCTGGAGCACTTTATAGCATTTTTATCAAACAGTTCTTGTGGTGTCATTAAGCGGATAATGAATTGAAACGATTAACTGGCTTTTCTTCTTTGTCTTTTTATAAGTTCTTGTGCCACTACCTGTCCTGATATAAGTGAGGGAGGTACCCCCGGCCCCGGAACAGTTAACTGACCTGTATAAAACAGATTGGAAACCTTTTTGTTTACGATAGATGGTTTTAAGTTGGCAGTTTGCCCAATGGTGTTGGCCAAGCCGTAGGCGTTTCCTTTAAAGGAGTTATAATTTTCAATAAAATCGCGATGTGCATAACTCCTTTTATATATGATATGTGGAGTAATTGACTGTCCAGTTAGTTTCTCTATCCTGTTGATAACAAGCTTAAAATATTTTTCCCTTGTGTGCTCTTCATCTTTAAGGTCCGAGGCCACAGGGATTAATATAAATAGGTTTTCGTGCCCATGGGGTGCTACTGTGGGATCTGTTTTAGAGGGACAGCATACATAAAATAGAGGATTGGTGGGCCATGAAGGATTTTGATATATTTCTTTGGTATGAAGAGCGAAATCTTCATCGAAAAAGAGATTATGATGAAGAAGATTGTCTAATTTTTTGTTTATACCTAAGTAGAAAATCAAACTGGAGGGAGAAAGTTTACGTGTTTCCCAGTAGTTTTCACTATACCTTCTGAATTTTTTTGGTAACAAATGTTGTTCTACATGATGGTAATCGGCACCCGCCACAACATGATCAATAGCTATAAGACTTCCATTCACATTAATGGACTCAACATTTGAACCCTTCACATTGAGTGACTGCACGTTACTATCGAATTTAAACTTTACCCCTTTTTCTTCAGCTAACTTTACCATACCCTCAATAATCTTGTACATCCCGCCTTTTGGATACCAGGTACCAAGTACCATGTCCGCATAATTCATAAGGCTATAAAGAGCGGGTGTATTTGAGGGAGCGGCACCAAGAAAAAGAACTGGAAATTCAAGCAATTGAACTAACCTAGGGGACTTGAAGTGTTTTTGTATATACTTACTAATGGATTCAAAAACGTGAAGTTTAAAAACTCCTTTAATTAATTTGGGGTCAATCAATTCCAATAATGACAAGCCCGGTTTGTAGACCAAGTCTTCAATCCCTACTTTATATTTGTAAGCTGCTTCTTCAAGAAAAATTTTAAGTTGGTCGCTACTTCCTTTCTCTTCTCTTTCAAACAATGCGTATAATTCTTCCAACGTGGATGGGATATCCCAAATCTCGCCTTGAGGTAAGAAAACACGGTAGGAGGGGCTAAGTCTTTCTAGTTGATAGTAATCGGAAACAGATTTCCCAAAGCGGTTGAAGTATTTTTCAAATACATTGGGCATCCAATACCAACTGGGCCCCATATCAAATAAGAAGCCATTGGATTCAAACTTCCTTGCACGACCTCCAGCACTATCGTTCTTTTCGTAAACAGTTACATCAAAACCTTCTGCTGCCAGCGTTGTTGCTGCTGATATTCCAGCAAAACCTGAACCTATGACAGCAATTTTTTTCATTTATTTTTAATTTAGTGGGTATGGTTACTTATACCCTACCAATTTCTTTTGAATTTCTTTACGAGCATGAAATATCCTGTTTTTAACAGTCCCAATGGGGATGTTCAAATGCTCAGCGATTTCATGGTATTTATACCCTGTACTGTACATTTTAAATGGGATTTGTAGTTCTTCTTTTACTTCATTTATATTCTTCCATATCTCTTTGAATTCTAACGATTTTTCAGGCCGATTAAAAGTATGGTTATCTGCTACATTCAGATAATAAAGTTCTTTTGTATTATCGGTTGATGTCTTGGCTATTTTGGCTTTACGATAGTTGTTAATAAATGTGTTTCTCATAATAGTGAACAGCCAGCCTTTTAGATTGGTATCCGCTTTGAATTTGTCCCTATAGGTAAGGGCCCTTAGCATGGTGTCTTGTACCAAATCCTGTGATTCTTCTGCATTTCGAGTAAATCGATAGGTAAATCCCTTCAAGGTATCGTTAAGGGCAGAAATTTGGGTTGAAAATTCTGTCGAAGTCATATTGTTTAATTATTATGCAACAAAATTAAACAAAATAAATTATCACACAATAATTTTATATGATTTGTTTAATTATATATAAAAAATATTAAACAAAAATATTACACCAATACCTGTCTTAATACAGGTATACTATTGAAATGCTTGAGATTTTCATGTTTTGAGGTGATCAATTCTGGTAGTTTACCAGAGGCAAGAATGGTAGCGGTTGGAAAATCTTTAATCAATCTTGTAAGGTATTCAAGCGCTGCTTGGGGTCTTTGAGGGGCAGTGAGAGAGGTAATGATAAATTGCGGCTGATGTATTTTACATACTTTTTTCAGATCATCGTAAGGCAAATGCTGCCCCAGATAGTATACTTTAAAACCCCAGTTCCTGACGAGATAATGGTAAAAAAGAAGCCCTATTTCGTGCAATTCATTTTCAGGAAGGAAGAGCACCACTTTAGTAGCGTCTTTCTTTGGGAAAGGTAGGGAATCAATCGCCACAATGATCTTTTGTCGAATCAGGTTAGAAATAAAGTGTTCTTGTGCAGGAGTAATATTTCCTGTTTGCCACAAGACCCCGATTTTTTCTAGAAATGGGTAAACGATTTCTACTATTGTTTTCTCGAAACCGAACTTCATGATGAGGTGAGAAAGAAGCTTTTCAAACTGCTCTTCTTCCATATCGATCATTTCGACTACAAGCTGATCAATAAATAGATTGGGATCCTGATGGTTAGAGGTGAGTTCTACAATCTTTGTATTGATCTCTTCCTCCGTCATTCCGGCAATTCTTGAAATCTTTACCCCTTCACTATTGAGTAATGATACATTGATAATCTTTTTTAGATCATTATCGGAATAGTATCGAATATTGGTAGGCGTTCTTTTAGGAATAATGATACGATGCCTTTTTTCCCATATCCTAATGGTATGGGCTTTGATGCCCGAAAGCGTTTCAAGTTCTTTAATGGAATAGCTTCCCATATTAATTATCTCGCTGTAGTAACTTCGGTTTGGCTAAATTGTTCAATAAATCCAATATTAAATATACTACCAGCACCATGCAAGACAGGCTAACCATGGGAAAAGAATGGTTTGCACGCAAAGGGTGGAAGCCTTTTCCGTTTCAATTGGAGGCGTGGGAAAGTTACTTACATGGTCAAAGCGGGATGGTAAATGCACCTACCGGAAGCGGCAAAACCTATTCGCTGGTTGTTCCCATTATTCTTGAAGCACTTTCAAGTGAAAAAAAACCGAATAATGGACTGCAGGCCATTTGGCTGACACCTATCCGTGCGCTGGCGAAAGAAATAAAATATGCGGCAGAATTGGCTATTTCTGAAATGGGTTTGGATTGGAAGGTGGGCATTCGATCTGGAGATACTACTTTGGCAGAGCGTAAAAAACAGAAAGACAATCCCCCACAATTTTTAATAACAACCCCCGAGAGCTTGCATTTGCTTATTGCTCAGAAAGGTTACAATACTTATTTCAAAAAAATGAAAGTGGTAGTGGCAGACGAATGGCATGAGTTAATGGGATCGAAGCGAGGAGTTCAGGTAGAGCTGGCACTCTCTAGATTAAAACATGTCTCCACCAATCTGAAAATTTGGGGGATATCAGCGACCATTGGTAATATGGATGAGTCTGTACAGGTTTTATTGGGTGATTATTTTTCAATGAAAAACCATAAGATCATTAGGGCAGAAATGGAGAAGAAGATCGAGATCCATTCCATCATGCCAGACGATCATGATAAATTGCCATGGACAGGTCATATTGGAATTCACCTGCTGGATAAAGTAGTGGAAATTATTAAACAGAGTAATGCCACATTAATTTTCACAAACACCAGGTCATTTGCAGAAATATGGTATCAAAAATTACTGGATAAGGCACCTGAACTTTCAGGGTTAATTGCCATGCATCATGGATCCATTGGCCTTGATTTGAGAAATTGGGTAGAAGAACAACTTCATGCCGGAAAAATCAAAGCAGTGGTCTGTACCTCAAGTCTGGATTTGGGAGTAGATTTTCGCCCGGTGGAAACGGTAATACAAGTGGGAAGCCCCAAAGGCATAGCGAGGTTTTTACAACGTGCGGGTCGAAGTGGCCATCAACCGGGAGCAACAAGTAAAATTTACTATTTACCCACCCATGCTTTAGAACTAATTGAGGCGGCCGCATTGCGCCAAGCAATAAAACAGAAAATTGTTGAGGAGAGAATTCCATACGTTCGCTCATTTGATGTTTTGATACAATATTTAATTACGCTGGCGGTGAGCGAGGGGTTTGAGTCTGACAAAATATTTAAAGAAGTGCAGGGAACGTATAGTTACGCTTCTCTTGAGAAAGAAGAATGGAATTGGTTGCTGAGATTTGTCACTTCGGGTGGCGAGGCGCTGACGGCATATGATGAATTTAGAAAAGTAAATCTGGAAAACGGAATTTTTAAAGTTGACAACCGAAGGATTGCACATAGGCATCGGCTTTCGATAGGGACTATCGTTGGTGATATCTCCTTGCTTGTAAAATATGTTTCCGGTAAAACATTGGGTTCTATTGAAGAGTACTTTATCTCTAGCCTTAATCCAGGGGATGTATTTTGGTTTGCAGGAAGAAACCTTGAATTGGTGCGAGTGAAAGACATGACTGCCCAGGTAAGAAAAACCAATAAAAAATCCGGCAAGGTGCCTTCATGGCAAGGGGGGCGCATGCCTTTGTCATCGGAAATGGGAGACCTTATTCGATATAAGATTCATGAATTTGTAAATGGGAGAAGGTTCGATCCTGAAATGCAGTTTCTAATGCCTATGTTACAACTTCAAGAAACACTTTCTTTATTGCCCGATAAAAATCAATTTCTGATAGAGAGCCTTGCTTCTAGAGAAGGCCATCATGTAATGATGTACCCGTTTGAAGGAAGGTTTGTTCACGAAGGCATGGCTGCTCTGATAGCGTATCGTATTTCCAGGATCAAACCCATCACTTTTTCTATTGCTATGAATGACTATGGATTCGAATTGCTCTCCGATCAGGAAATACCCATAGAAGAAGCAGTAGAAACCAATATGTTGGGAATAGAAAACCTGACAGAGAACATTCTGGCAAGTATAAACTCAGTGGAAATGGCAAGAAGAAAATTTAGAGATATAGCAGCCATTTCAGGTCTTGTCTTTAAGGGCTTTCCAGGCCAGCGGGTTAAGGACCGACATTTACAGTCTTCATCCCAATTGTTTTTTGAAGTCTTTCATGACCATGAGGCACACAACCTGCTTTTACTGCAGGCTTTTGAAGAAGTAATGGATTTTCAATTAGAAGAATCAAGGTTAAGGAAGGCACTGGATAGAATTGCACATCAAAAAATTACAATCAAATACCCCGCACGACCTACACCCTTTGCGTTTCCTATTATGGTAGATCGATTACGGGAAAAGCTCACTTCTGAAAAATTAGAGGATCGTGTAAAACGAATGCTGATTCAGTATAACACCTAAAGTTCAAGTCTTACCTGGAAATAATAGTCTGGTACCTGGAATGATGATCTCTAGTAATTTTGCTTGTAACCCCAGACTAATGCCCTTGTTTTTCTAATCTTTCTTCTCAGTGGTGACTATAGAATGTTGCACAAACTCATAGTAAAGCAGGTACATGCGATGAACTACAGCTACTATATCTTTCGTCTCTAACAAAATTCTTGTTTGTAAAAATGCCATCCGATTTCCTAAATCATCATTTTGGATATCTACCACCATGATATCTAGCTTTTTATAAATGGTCAATAAGAGCTTATCCTTTTGCCTTTCTAATTCATCATGGTTGTCAAATCTCAAATGCTCAATCGAATCTGCGCTTAGGTTAATAAAAATTCCCAAGTCCGTCATTAAATGATCAAAAGCATTAATATATTTCTTTTTTGGAGGCGAATGGAGATTGATAACATGGTTTGCACAGATTTCATTAAGTAATTGTGCACTTTGATATAAGTCTTGCACCAGGTCAAAAACAAGAATGTACAATCTTCCTGCCGCCACGTTACCTTTCTCAATTTTCTTTACGTATTTGATTATTTTATTATGTAATTTTTCGTTCTGCGCTTGTAGTTTATGAATTTCCTTTCTAGACTTTACCAGCGCATCTTTATTTTCGTTTATTAAAGATTTAATACTGAAAACGCTCACCTTCATTACCGTTCTCAGATTCTTCACGGTGTTAATCTTACTTTCATCAATTACTTCTTGAATATTAACGACTGCACCAGCAAGAAATTGATTGTTAGACTCCTCCTCATCCACTTTTCTTTTAAACACAATATGGCTGCGCACCAGAAGGAATGCGGCCACAGCGACAAGTGAGAATATGCCGACCATTCCAGTTTTGTAAATTATAAGCGCAAAGAAACCGCAAGAAGTAAAAGCTACAAGGGCGGTGATTAGCCACCCTGCAATTACATTTACTACGCCAGCGACCCGATACACAGCGCTTTCTCTTCCCCACGCCTGATCAGCAAAAGAGGTACCCATGGCAACCATAAAAGTGACAAAAGTGGTGGAGAGGGGTAGTTTTTTTGAAGTAGCGTAGGCGATCAAAATACTGGAAACCAAAAGATTAACTGAGGCCCGAATTAAATCGAACGATGGTTTTTCTTTTTCGTCTACACCATCAACTCCATTTTTAGTAAATCGCTTAGACAAGGAAACACGCCAAGTTTTAGGCATTAGGGCCTCTGCTATATTACCTGCACCAATACCAATGCTCACCAATACGCGTGAAAGAAAATTGGCCTTGAATCGCTCATCCCCTTCATCCTGACGGCTGAGAGATACCTCGGTTTCACTAACTTTCCTGCTTTTGGCGTTTGTCCAAAGTGTAAATACCATTATGATCCCGCTTATGAACAGTATCCACGATGGAGTAGATACTGTTAGCGCAAGCCCTGCCATATTAAATTCATTGGCAGGAATATTTGAAGCAGCCCAGGTTTGAAATGAAATAAGCCCAGCCACGGCAACTCCGATAAAGTTCACGAGGTCATTGCCTGCAAAAGCCATGGCCAATGAAAAGGTACCCAGCAATACTACTGCCTTTAATGGATTTATTTTTTTCCACCACATCAATATTTGTATGGTGATGCTCCAGAAAGCCAATGATATTACCACTATCATCCAGGCGTGGGCCATCACCCAGTCGACTTGCTTGAGACTTACTAAGGTACTGCCTTTCACTCCTTTTATAAAAAGGAAATAGATGATGGTGGTGATTGCGATACTACTAAAAACCGCACCATATCTTTTGAGGTTTCGTTCGAGATTGAATGTAAAGATGATTCTCGAAATATGCTGGACAATAGCCCCTACAATGAAGGAGATGAATACGGATAAGAATATACCGGAGATGATGGTGATTGCACTGGAATAATTAATTATTTCACGCCATTTCTCAAAACCATATCCACTATCGAAAGCGATTAGTAAACCGGTAACAAGGGCACCTCCTAAAAGCGCGAAGACAAGCGAAACAGTAGTGGAGGTGGGCAGGCCGAGCGTATTATAAAAGTCCAGCAAAATGATGTCGGTAAGCATAACCGCTAAGAATACGATCATGACCTTGTCAAAGGTGAAAAAGGCAGGATTGAATATGCCTTTTCTTGCCACCTCCATCATGCCACTGGAAAATGAAGCGCCTAGTAAAATACCAAGGCTGGCAACTATAAGTATCGTTTTAAGAGAAGCCACCTTAGACCCAATGGCCGAATTGAGGAAATTTACAGCATCGTTGCTTACCCCTACGATTAAGTCAATAAAGGCAAGTAAAAAGAGAACACAGATCAGAACCAAGTATATACTCATGCAGCTTGAAAGATATTAGTTGAGCCGTTTATTAACAAAAAGCCCACAATTAAACTTCAAATTTCTCTCAAATAAGGTGTATGCACAATTAAATTCAGAGATTTGAATCCAGGATATTTCAATAATGTTGAATTGTGGATGTAGTGGCAGACAATGTATTCAGAATAAAGGGCGTTAATCTTCAATTGCTACCTCAGAAAGCAGTTTTGTTACCTGAAGATCAGATTTTGCTCATTGCTGACTTGCACCTGGGGAAAGCCAATCATTTTAGAAGATCGGGCATCCCGGTTCCAAATGCTGTCAATAGTAAGAATCTTGAAACCCTTATTGACCTTATCAACAGGCATAAACCTGAAAAAGTAATTTTTCTTGGAGATCTTTTTCACAGCTCATACAATGAAGAGTGGGAGGCACTGGGACAAGTAGTTAGACATTTTGCTTCGATCCAATTTCAATTGGTACGTGGAAATCATGATATTATGAGTGAATTACAATATAAAAGATGCCGGCTACAATTATTTGAACAAATTAAAATGGGACCGTTTTTGCTCACACATGAGCCATTGAAGGTGATTCCTGAAGACCAGTATAATCTTGCAGGTCATATCCATCCAGGGGTGAGGCTAATGGGTAAAGGAAAACAATCAATGACGTTGCCATGTTTTTTTTTCGGACAAGAACAGGCCATACTCCCAGCATTCGGTGCATTTACAGGTTTTGTAAGTGTGCGCGTGTCCAGGAAGGATAATGTATTTGTGATCGCAGATCAGCGTATAATAAAAATCAATGATGAATAGGAGCATATTTATAGTTCTATCCCTAATTTTCAACGCTCATTTCGCCCAATGTCAGGACACAACAAGTGTTTCTTTACTATTTGTGGGAGATGTCATGCAGCACGATTCACAGATCACTGCAGCTTATAATCCTGTTTCAAAAGAGTATGATTATAGTGCCTGCTTTCAATATATAAAGCCAATTATTCAATCTGCCGACATTGCCTTTGCCAATTTGGAAGTGACACTTGCGGGCCCACCTTTTAAAGGCTACCCACAATTCAGCGCTCCGGATGAATTGGCAAAAGAATTAAAAAATACAGGGTTTGATGTATTGGTCACCGCCAACAATCATAGTTTGGATAGAAGAAAGAAAGGATTGGAGCGTACGATTGATGTACTAGATAATTTGGAGGTACTCCATACCGGCACTTTTAAGGACTCCACCTCAAGGGCTTTGCAATATCCATTGGTATTCGAAAAGAATGGATTCCGGTTTTCATTGCTCAACTATACCTATGGCACCAATGGCATTCCAGTTACCAAACCAAATATTATCAATCTTATTGATACACTACAAATTAAAAAAGATTTGGCAAAAGCAAAACAACAGCAGACAGACGTTACTATTGTTTTTATGCATTGGGGAACAGAATATCAGGATATACCCAATCGCTCTCAAAAAGAAATCGCCACATTATGTTTAGAGAATGGAGCAACGTTGGTAATTGGTTCTCATCCGCATGTGCTACAACCTATGGATTGGGATAAAGCACAGAATACGTTGGTTGCCTATTCCCTTGGAAATTTTGTTTCAGGGCAGCAATCCAGGTATCGTGATGGTGGGGCCATGCTTTGGGTTGAATTGGAGAAACTAAAAGTTTCAGATTCCTCATCCATAGTTAATATAAAAAATGCTGCTTATGAGTTGGAATGGGTATACCGAAACAATGAGGTGCCTAAAAAATATTTTATTCTTCCGGTAAAAGAGTTTGAAGAGGATACTCTCCAGCTAACGAATAAGACTTCCAAAGACATGTTCAGAATTTTTAAAGAAGATTCTAGAAAGTTATTTCAAAATAATAAAGGTATAACTGAGTCAGTCCGGATGCCACTTGAAATCAGCTACTATAAAATACTACTTACCAGTTCGTCAGATTCAATTCCTATTGCAGACTCCACGAATGTTCTGCATTTTTATGGTTTGGATGTGGAACAAGTAAGCGACACCTTATATAATTGGACATCGGGAAAATTTTACGATAAGGAGACAGCAGAGCAAGCGCTTGCAGAGATCAGGTCATTTACATCATTTACCGATGCGAAAATTGTGTGGTACTATTGGGACAGGAGGAGGGAAGGATTTAACGTCCGGTAAATAGTAACCCAATAGAAAACTCTAGACCGGTAAAATCAATTTTAGCATCTGGAAAGTCTGCACTTATTGTTTGATTAGGTCCACTTAACAATCCTCCACTGTAATTCCCCAATATCGGAAACTTAGATGTACCGTTCAGATAGTTACACTCCAGTGAAATACCGAACTGGCGTGTAACGTATACGGTAAATTCTACACCAAAATGGATTCCAAAACCAGGATTGTTTTGAAATAATAAGTTCGCATTGGCAATGTCCCATCCTTGGTAATCGCGCAGCGCGCGGTCCATATTTCCGTAATCAATTCGCTGGTCAAAACCATAAAAAAAGAATCCACCTCCTTTAATATCAAATTGCGCCTGCTTTCCCGCGAATTTCAGTACTAGCTCTGCAGGGACGAAAATAGTAAAATTGGGGCCTGTAAGTGATTTATTACTTTCGAAAGGAAGGTCAATTACATTGAGACCAGCCATTCGATATAAAGAAGCGCCTGTTTCAATGGCCAAAAAACGATTGAGATCGAAGCCAACACCTCTCAAGGAAAATGGACTGATTGGAGTGGAGAAGGATCCGTTTCTGGGGATAAAATAAGAGAATGAGAGCCCAACATTTTGAGCAAAGACGCTGCAAAGGCTCATTATCACAAAAAAACAGGTAATCAAACTTTTTTTCATCCTTACTAATATTTTCTCATGTTAAAGTTACTTACATGCCATATCTTTCTTCATTGATTATGGGGTGTTATTTTCAAATCCTGTGAAAAGGCATTATTTTTCAGTTACAACAATAATAAACCCCTAAACCTTAGTATTAAACTCAGATGAAAAAAACATTTATAGTACTTATAGCATGGTTTTTGTTTTCGTGTGGTGAGAAACAGGCCCCTGCTGACATGATTATTTCGGGAGGAACAATATACACAGTAGATGATGGCCAATCCACAGTGGAGGCGGTAGCAGTTTCATCCGGAAAGATTGTTTTTGCAGGATCTTCTGGTGAAGTACAAAAATACAAGGGAGATCAAACACAGATGATAGATCTTCAAGGAGAAACCATGACACCTGGGTTTATTGAATCACATGGCCATATCATGGGGCTTGGTTACAATGAAATGAATCTCGATTTGATGGATACCAAAAGTTGGGATGAAATTGTTGAGCGTGTAAAGGAGGCGGTAGGAAAAGCGAAACCAGGTGAATGGATTATTGGCAGGGGTTGGCATCAGGATAAATGGGATAAAAAACCGGAGAAAATGGTAAAGGGGTTCCAAACCCATCAAAAGCTGAGTGAAGTGTCACCTGATAATCCTGTGTTTCTGAGTCATGCGAGTGGCCATGCAGGTTTTGCCAATGCCAAAGCCATGCAAATTGCGGGGGTGAACCAAATGTCCATTGAAAGAATGGAAAAGGACATGGGTGAGGGAGGTGAGATTATTCGTGATGAGTTAGGGAATCCCACGGGCCTATTTAATGAGAGGGCTCAATCTTTGATTGGTAAGTATATTCCCGAAAGCTCTGAAGAAACGGATAGTAAAGCGTTTGAAATGGCCATGAATGCCTGTGCCAAAGCGGGTATTACGAGCTTTCATGATGCAGGTGCCTCACGAAAAGACATAGCCTTATTTAAGAAATTTAAGGCAGCAGGAAACTTGAAAACCCGCATGTATGTAATGATAACAGGCCGAGATCCCGAATTGGTGCACGAATGGTTTCGCAAAGGACCTGAAGTGGATAGCACTTGTTTCCTGACCATTCGCTCCGTTAAACTCAATTGCGATGGCGCTCTGGGATCACGAGGTGCTTGGCTTCTTGAACCTTATGAAGACAGACCAGGGTGGTATGGTATGCCTACCATTTCGATGGACACAGTACTTAGTGTCTCAAAGGCAGGATTGAAAGCTGGCTTTCAGGTATGTTCTCATGCCATTGGCGATAGGACAAATCGTGAGGTTCTCGATCGTTATGAAATTGCATTTAACGAAAATCCGGATAAGGCTAAAGACCATCGTTTTAGAATAGAGCATGCGCAACATGTGCATCCAAATGATATTCCAAGATTTGGGAAAATGGGTGTTATTGCGGCCATGCAGGCCATCCACTTGTCATCGGATCGACCCTGGGCCATTGATCGATTGGGTGAAAAGCGCATAGTAGAAGAGACCTATGTGTGGCAAGACCTTATGAATTCAGGGGCAATGATTATCAATGGTACGGATGTTCCAGTGGAGCCTATCAATCCTATCGCCTGTTTTTTTGCCTCTGTAACGAGACAAACATTAGACGGCAAACCAGAAGGAGGGTATGAACCAAATCAAAAAATGACCAGAGAACAGGCATTGAGGTCTTACACGCTTGATGCTGCCTACGGGGCATTTCAGGAGGATTATCTAGGATCTATTAAAGTGGGTAAAGCGGCAGATTTCACCATCTTCAGCAAGGATATTATGACTGTACCTGATAATGAATTGCTGTCAACTGAAATTGCCAAGACCATTGTTAATGGCAAAGTGGTTTATTCTAAAGATTGATAGTTTAAAGCCCATAAAAAAAGCAAAGCCCTTGAATGTTCAAGGGCTTTCGCTTTTCAAAGGATTTGAATTCTTTATTTCAAAAATTTACGAGCCCTCTCAACCAACATTTTACGATCTGCGGTAATGGTAGGGTCACTATAGATTCGAGAGGAGAGTTCTGCTACTACAGCTTTTTTATATCCCAATTTTTCGGCTACCTCCTCACAAAAACTTATTTCACTTTTGAAGACTTGGCCATCTGCTTTCATAAGCTGAATTAAGAGATAGAGGTTTTCAAACTTTTGATCCTCACTGAAAGCACTAAGATCTCCTATAGGTTGTGGCGCTTTCATCATTTCATCTATTTCATCTCTTGAAAGGCCATTTGCTTTGCCGATCATATGGAGAATTTTTGCTTCTTTTTCGCCTACTGTCATGTCACTGGCAGCCAGGTTGATTAAAATATTAAGCTGTTCTTTAATCATAGTAGTAGTTTGTTTTCGCTAAAGGTGATGGTTGTGAGCTGAAATTTAGGCAAAATTGAATGAATTTTTATAACATGGATAAAAAAACCTTATAAAGACATTATTTGCAAGCAACCCTCTTATAGTGAGGTTGTCATTAGTTACAAAAACGTGCTTTAATATGAGAAAAATAGTAGTGATTGGATTTTTGCTTACGCTGATTACTCCGCTGTGGGCACAGAATAGTGAAGTAAGGTCTGTTGGTTCATTCAGTGGGATTAAGTCGGCAGAAGCGGTGGATGTATACCTGAAAAAGGGAGATAAAGAAAGTGTGAGAGTAGAAGTAACAGGTACCTCATTATCAGATGTGATTACTGAAATTTCAGGTTCATACCTCAAAATTCACATGGCCAGTGGAAATCACAGAAGAGTAGATGCGAAAGTGTATGTGACTTATGTTAATTTAGATAAAATTGCCGCAAGTTCAGCTTCGAATGTATTTTCAGAAGGACCCATTAAAGCCTCATCAATCGAAATTAGTGCAAGCAGTGCAGGATCTATTGAAATAGGTTTAGATGCGACAGCGGTAAGTGCAGATGTCTCAAGTGCCGGTGATATTGTTCTTGAGGGCAAGGCCAGTTCATTGAATGTAGAGGCAAGCAGTGCAGGAGACATTGATGCCTATAGGCTTGAAAGTGAATCGGTGCGTGCCAGAGCGAGTAGTGCCGGCACGGTGAAAGTGACTGCCACTAAATCACTTGATGCCAGGGCCTCAAGTGGGGGGGATGTCCGCTATAGAGGGAATCCTATGAAAACCAATACAGATTCCAGTAGTGGAGGATCAGTAAAAAAATCTAACTAAATTAAGAACCTGATGCCAAACGGTGCTTCCTGTCTATAGAAACCTCTTTCAATTGACGCTCCTCTCTAATATTTTGTTCGAAATTTAAAATAGCTCGATTAAAGCTCTGCAAATAAGCAGAATCTGATTTAATCATTTTAGGCCATTTAGGCCCTTTGTTAATGAAATTGATCATAATTTCATGGTTTGGGTGTTTTAACGTAAACCAATGGGGATTGGTTATACTATCTCTTCAGATATACAGACAGTCAAACGGCTATTTACCCCTAAGTAATTGAGCTTTGACTTTAAATCAAATTGTGATTCATCGTTATCTCATCGGTTTGATTATTAACCTAGTATCTAAATATTTAATACTTTTTTTAGAAAAGTGGGTCAAATTTTAAGCAGTATTCGGTAAAAGTATATACATTTGCTTCAGAATACATCAAATAACAACCACTACATGGCAACTTTACGTTTTAAAGCACTAAATACATTAAATAGCAGAGCTAAGGTTCAGGTTGACATACCGTCTGCCAAAGTCTCAGAGTTTTTTGGAGAGGATTCATTTGGGATGAAACAAATGCTTAGCGCACTGGCACCAGCGGTATATAAAAAAGTTAGTGAAGCCATTAAAAATCATGAAAAGATAGATCCAGAAACTGCTGATTCAGTGGCATCTGCGGCTAAAAGCTGGGCCATGAGTAAAGGCGCGACTCATTTTACCCATTGGTTTCAACCATTGACAGGAGGAACTGCCGAGAAGCATGATTCTTTTTTTGATCCTATATCTGGAATAGAAAAATTTAAAGGAAGTGAATTGGTTCAGCAAGAACCTGATGCATCTTCATTTCCCAGTGGTGGAATAAGAAGTACTTTCGAGGCTCGTGGTTATACTGCCTGGGATCCTACTTCTGATATGTTTATTTATGGCAAAACCCTATGTATACCCACTGTATTTGTTTCCTATACGGGAGAGACACTGGATACAAAATCACCGTTGCTAAAGGCATTAAAGGCAGTGGATAAAGCGGCTACCTCTGTTTGTCAGTTCTTTGATAAAGATGTAAATAAGGTCGTGGCATTTCTGGGCTGTGAGCAGGAATACTTTGTGGTAGACAGGGCCCTTTTTATGGCCAGACCGGACCTGGTGATGACAGGGAGAAGCGTATTCGGCCATGCTCCTGCAAGAGGACAACAATTGGATGATCACTATTTTGGTGCTATACCCACCAGGGTTTATAAATTCATGAAGGATTTTGAGATAGAAAGCTGGAAATTGGGAATTCCTTTGAGAACACGCCACAACGAAGTAGCACCAAGCCAATTTGAGGTAGCCCCATTATTTGAGGAGGTCAACGCAGCCAATGATCACAATCAATTATTAATGGACGTGATGAACCGAGTATCCGAGCGGCATAATCTGAAAGTACTCTTTCATGAAAAACCATTTGCAGGACTTAATGGCAGTGGAAAGCATAATAACTGGTCGTTAATAACAAATACCGGAGTTAATCTTTTTGCCCCTTCTAGCACTGCTAAGGATAATCTTTTGTTTTTAACATTTTTTGTGACGGCCATTAAAGCAATTCATGAGTATGCAGATTTGGTCATGGCAAGCATAGCGTCCGCTGGTAATGATTTCCGGCTAGGTGCCAATGAGGCTCCTCCCGCCATCATGTCGGCATTCATTGGAAAGCAAATGAATGATGTACTGGATGAGCTGGAGAAAAATGGAAATGTGAAAATTGAAAAGGGTGACAATATGTACATGAAGCTTGGAATAGACCAAATTCCAGAAATCATATTGGATGCTACAGATCGCAATCGCACTTCACCATTTGCATTTACTGGTAACAAGTTTGAGTTTCGTGCGGTTGGATCGAGCGATAATAGTGCTACCCCCATGACCGTACTTAACCTTATTATGGCAGATCAACTTTTGGATTTCCATACTGCTGTAAGTAAGGAAATTGAAAAGGGAGTCGAAAAAAGAATGGCTATCGTAGGCGTACTCAGAAAATACATTAAGGAATCAAAGTCGATCAGATTTGAGGGGGATGGTTATAGCGAAGGATGGGTGAAGGAAGCTGAGAAAAGAGGTTTGAGTAATATCAAGAACATGCCGCGTGCCATTGAACCTTTCTTATCTAAAAAATCAATTGAATTATTCGAAAGACATTCTATTTTCAATAAAAAAGAGATAGAGGCCAGAAATGAAATCAAGTTAGAGGGCTATATTAAAAAAGTTCAGATAGAAGCCCGCATCATGTGCGATCTTGCTACTAATCACATTGTACCCACAGCCATTTCTTACCAAAATAAATTGATCACCAATGCCAACGGATTAAAAGGATTAGGGATTGATAACACCGGAGTGGTTGCAACAATTAAGGAAATTAGCGGATATATCGATTCGATTAAAGAGAATGTAACAAAGATGACTGATGAAAGGAGGAGGATAAATAAAATTAGTGAAACGGATAAGCGTGCCTTTGGATACTGTGATGACATTAGAGAAAAATACTTCAGTAAGATTAGAAGAGCTGTAGATAAGTTAGAATTGTTGGTTGATGATGAAGACTGGCCGTTGGTTAAGTACCGCGAACTATTGTTCTTACGATAATCCCTGCGTTGACTTGATGACTTTTTAAATCATTGATTTTTTGTTACCATTGCCGACTTTAGGTTGGCAATGGTAATTCTTAAAATGTCAATAGGGTTTACTGCCAGGGTATGGAAAATAAATTAGGAGAAACATTTATATTAAAAGAAGACCTATACCTTAAAGAAGATTTAGCATCTTCTTATATTCCTCGGGCTTATTGAATACCTCAATTGATTTTTTAATGTCGGAATCACTTTTAAACTCTACTTCAGTTACTCCTTTTTCCAGGTAGTATATAGAAGCAATGTCCTGCTCAAGAAGCATTCTAATTTGATCCTTAAATGTGTAGAGGTCTTTTTTCCTGCTTTCTTTTACAAGTTCAGCAACTTGTTCAATTTGTGGACTGAGCTCGTTGAAATATCGCTCCCGTTTTGCTTGCTCTCTGAGTGAACTTAATTCAATTTCTACCGGTGATCGATAGTTGTATTGTTTGGATTTTACCCAACTGACGAAATCATCATATTCTTTGTCTGTCAGTTTGAATTCACGAGCGGGTGGAATGATAGGATGTTGAGAGGCATACGATGCAGCATAGTCTAAAATAAATCCATTGGTATAAAGCATCTTTGTTAGCGAAGAAACCTCATCATTACCCACTGTAAGGTCTGGGTCAATTCCTCCACCATCGTATACTATTCTTCCGTTTGTTGTTTTAAATTGTTGTTTTAGAGAATCAGGAATAGCGCCCACGCTGCCGTCTTCTCTTCGATGGGAATAATCCAGCACTTGAATGCATCGACCTGTAGGTGTATAGTACTTTGCGGTTGTTATTTTTACTTGCGAATTATAGGATAGTTGACGTGGAATTTGCACCAACCCCTTTCCAAATGATTTTTCTCCTATAATCACTGCCCTGTCATAATCTTGCAAGGTACCAGCAACAATTTCGGAGGCAGATGCGCTACCGCGATTGATAAGTACCGCCAAGGGAATCTCGAGATCAACCGGATTGTTAAGCGTTTCGTAGGTCGCGTTGCTATTTTGTACTTTGCCTTTGGTAGTTACTACCTTTTTTCCTTTAGGAATAAAAATGTTACAAATGTTTACAGCTTCAAGAAGCAGACCTCCTGGGTTATCTCTCAAATCGAGAATGATGTTTTTTGCACCTTGATCTTTTAAACTAACTACTGCATTTCTCACTTCCTTCCCTGCATCAGGTGTAAAATCCGTGAGCTTTATATAACCCGAATTGGTACCCACCATGCCGAAATAGGGCACGTTGCTCATTTTTATTTTTTCCCGTTTAAATTCTAAATTGATTAAGCTTGGCACACCCACTCTTTTTACACTCAGTTTTACAGTAGTACCTACCTGGCCGCGCATGAGTTGGTTGGCCTCCTCAATGGATATTTTTGCTAACTCAATCTCGTCCAGTTTAATTACTTCATCGCCAATCTTCAATCCATTTCTCTGGGCAGGATAGCCTTCGTATATCATGGTAATCAATGTGCGGGTTCCAATTACTCTGGTTGCGGCTCCGATGCCGCCATATTGGCCGGTATTCATCGTGCGATAAGTTTCTACCTCATCCTCAGCGATATAATTAGTGTAAGGATCCAGCGATATGAGCATTGCATCAATACCGGTACGTATAAGTTGATTTGGATTTACTTCATCCACGTACAATGCGTTGACTTCTTTGAATAAGGAAGCAAAAATATCCAGGTTTTTAGCGATCTCGAAATAGCGATCAGCGGGAGGAGTGAATGAAAAAGCAAAAACCCCCAGCACCGAAATTAATGACACGATTAATAACTTCCTCATACTATTCAAATTTATTCAAAACCCCATTTAGAAAATAGCAATATCACTTTTTTATGACGATTCTTGACTAAATTGTCTGGAATGTCAGGATAAACCCTGACATTGAAAATGAAATCAGCCGTTGGTTTAACTTAAACTTCTTTGCCTAATTTCATTTTCAATCGTCAGTACAAAAAAGTCCTTTGAGTTTTTGGGTTTATTGAATAATAACGAGGATAGTAAAAAATAGTATGAGATAATCGGGATTAATTCAGTTTGAAGAGCACCTCAATTTCAACAGGAATTCCTTCAGGAAGTGAGCTCATTCCAACGGCACTTCGCACACCCACACCTTTGTCTTCACCCCAAACATTGGCAAATAGTTCACTGCAACCATTAATTACGAATGGGTGACGCGTGAAATCCGGAACGCAGTTGACCATTCCGAGCAATTTGATCACCCTTTCAACGCGATCGAGACTACCCAAGTATTTTCTCAATGTGGCCAATATAGCAAGTCCAACTTGCTGTGCCGCAAGCTTTCCAGCATCTGCATCCATGTCTTGACCTACCTTGCCTACAATCCATGTTCCGTCTTCTTTTAATGTTCCATGCCCTGATACTAAAGCATGATTTCCGTCAATAAGTAGTAATTTATAAACGCCTAGTGGGTCTGGTGATGCAGGTAGTGTTAGTCCTAATTTTTCGAATCTTTGTTCTGCTGTCATGTAATTATTGCAATTTATCAGGAATTTGTATAATTTTTACTACAATCTCATGTGGATCACCGTCTTTATCCAATAGATTAAACCTTATGGCAGGATTATCTTTTTTTAGATCTGACTCTGCATGGATAATCTTATTGTCTAGCAAATGTTTTTCTATTTCGCTCTGCAATATAAGCAACGCATTGGCCATGTCTACTTCAAGAGGGCTGGGATTGTAAGAAGTTGTTTTCATAACTTATAGGGTATGTTTACCATTTAATTAAAGCCGATGCCCATGTAAAGCCGCTACCAAATGCAGCTAGACAAATAATGTCATTTTTCTTCATTTTCCCCTCAGCCCATGCTTCACTCATTGCGATAGGAATGGAGGCAGCTGTTGTATTTCCATATCGCATTATGTTGTTGTATACTTTTTCGTCAGGTAATCCCATTTTTTGTTGTATGAACTGACTGATTCGCAAGTTTGCCTGATGAGGAACAAGCAAACTAATGTCTTCCTTCTTCATGTTATTTGCTGCCAGTGCTTCATTGATCACCTCTGTGAAGCGCACCACCGCATGTTTAAATACCTGACTTCCGTTCATTACTACTTTAAATGAAGTGGTATCCAAAATTTGCTCTGGTTGGCGTTCGGCATGGGGTCTGCTGCTTCCCGGATCTTTTACATACAATTCTTCCGCAAAATTTCCATCAGAGTGAAGATGTGTAGACAGTATTCCCGGTTGATCTGAAACTTGTAAGATAGCTGCACCGGCACCATCACCAAAAATTACTGCAGTATTCCTTCCCCTTGTGGTAAGGTCCAAAGCGGTGGATTGAATTTCGGCACCGACAACAAGAATGGTTTTATACATGCCCGTTTTAATAAACTGGTCGGCTACAGATAGGCCATAAATAAAACCAGAGCAGGCATTGCGGATATCAATAGCTGCAATCCGTCCGTCAAGTCCCAATTCTCTTTGCAGCAATACACCAGAACCAGGGAAAAAATAATCGGGGGTGATAGTGGCAAAAACGATAAAGTCAATATCCGTCTCTTTTAGCCCCGCTCTTTCCAGGGCCATGCGGCTCGCCTTGGCCGACATATTAGCAACTGTATCTTTAGCAGGATCAATCCATCTGCGTTGCTTTATACCCGTGCGTTCTACGATCCATTCATCAGTAGTATCAATAATATTGGATAGGTACTGGTTGGAGATCACCGTTTCTGGTAAGTAATGCCCCAGGCCAACTATTTTGGAGTATTTCATGATTAAAGGTTCCTAATTCAAAACTCCATATTCATCCGATGAATATTGAGTTTACAATACAACATTAACAATTTTACCGGGAACAATAATTACTTTTTTAGGTGCTTTGCCTTCTGTCCATTTTTGCACTATCTCTGATGCCAGCACCTGCTTCTGAATATCTTCTTTTGGCATATCCAATGCCATATTCATTTTAGCCCTCACTTTTCCATTAATTGAGATTGGGTATTCAAATGAACTTTCCACTAAATACTTCTCTTCCACTTTATGATAAGTGGCGTTGAGTACCGTATCAGAATGCCCCATTTTTTCCCATAATTCTTCGGCCATATGAGGAGCAAAAGGAGAGAGGGCAATTATCAACGGCTCAATTACAGCGCGTTTATTACACTTCAACGCATTCAGTTCATTGATGCAAATCATAAACTCACTCACAGAAGTATTAAAAGAGAAATTGTCGATATCCTGTTCAATCTTCTTGAGTGTTTTATGCAATACTTTTAATTCTTCTTTGGTGGGTTCAGCATCACTGAGCTTCAAATTACCTTCTGCATCATGCATTAGGTTCCAGAACTTTCTTAGGAATTTATAAACCCCGTCTATTCCGCTGGTGCTCCAAGGCTTGGATTGCTCCAACGGCCCAAGGAACATTTCGTACATGCGAAGGGTATCTGCTCCATAGTTTTCTATAATGTGGTCTGGATTGATCACGTTAAAGTATGACTTACTCATTTTTTCAATGGCCGAACCACATATATATTTACCATTTTCCAAAATGAATTCTACATTAGCGAAATCAGGTTTCCATTTTTTGAATTGTTCAGTATCTAATTCCAGACCGTTGACAATGTTGACATCTACGTGGAGTGCATCTGTCTCATATTGATTTATTAAACCGTGCGACACAAATTGATTTTTCCCACGAATCCTATAAACAAACCTTGAGTCTCCCGTAATCTTACCTTGGTTGATTAACTTCTTAAAGGGTTCATCAAAATTCAGGTAACCTAAGTCGTGCAATACTTTTGTCCAAAGTCTCGCATACAACAAGTGAGCTACGGCATGTTCTGATCCACCTACATATACATCTACCTGATTCCAGTATTCGAGCGCTTCTTTGGAGGCAAACTCTTTTTCATTGTGTGGATCCATGTAACGCAGAAAGTACCAGGCTGCTCCGGCATGGGTAGGCATGGTATTGGAATCTCTTTTTTCATGAGGGCCGATATTGATCCAGTCCTTCAGGTTGGCCAACGGGCCTTCTCCAGAACCGGAAGATTTGAATTCGTTGGTATCCGGAAGTTCTAAAGGTAAATCCTTCTCATCCATGGCATAGGGCATATCGTCCTTGAACACCACGGGGAATGGTTCTCCCCAGTAGCGTTGACGACTCCAGCCAGCATCTCGCATTTTATAGTTCACCTGTCTTTCGCCAATTCCCATCTCTACCAACTTATCGATCACCACTTTCATGGCATCTTTCATTTTGGTGCCATTCAAAAATTCAGAGTTGGTTAAAGTTGCTTCATAGGTGGGATTAGCTTCTTTACCGTTATAATGCTCTCCAATGATATTGGTAATGGGAATGTTAAAATGTTTGGCGAATCGATGGTCGCGGTCATCACCACACGGCACCCCCATGATTGCGCCTGTTCCATATCCTGCTAATACATATTCACTGATCCAAATAGGAACCTCTCTTTGGTTGAAGGGATTGATGGCATATGCCCCTGTAAAACAGCCCGTGATCTTTTTCACTTCTGCCATGCGATCTACTTCTGATCTGCTTTCCACATAGCTGAGGTACTTGTCTATTTCACCTTTATGAGATGAACTGGTAATGTCTTTTACCATGTCATGTTCAGGAGCGACCACCATAAAATCCACACCAAAAATGGTATCAGGACGAGTGGTAAATACCATCATGTTTTTAACGATAGCTTTTTCACTCTTAAGTGCAAATGTAATCTTAGCTCCCTCGCTTCGTCCAATCCAGTTGCGCTGAATGTCTTTCATGGATTCGCTGAAATCCACTTCCTTCAATCCTTTCAACAAGCGCTCTGCATATTCTGTAATGCGCAAACTCCACTGGCGCATTTGTCTTTTTACTACGGGGTGTCCACCTCTGTAGCTAACGCCATTAATCACTTCATCATTGGCCAATACTGTGCCCAGTGCCTCACACCAGTTGACATCGGTGTGCGCCAGATAGGCCAGACGATATTGCATCAATATTTCCTGCTGAATTTTTTTATCAAACGATTTCCAGTCCGATGCACTAAACGCTGAGTTGCCTGATGGCAATCGATACTTAGCGTTGGGAAAATGATGATTCTTGTTTCCTTCCTTTTCGAAATTGGCAATGAGTTGTTCAATGCGTTCTGCTTTTTGAAGGCTACGATTGAACCAACTATCGAACAATTGTAAAAAGATCCATTGGGTCCATTTATAGTATTTTGGATCGCAGGTCCTTACCTCACGACTCCAGTCATAACAAAAGCCAATTCGGTCCAGTTGCTTTCTAAACGTCTCAATGTTTTTTGCTGTGGAAATGGCCGGATGCACGCCATGCTCGATGGCATATTGTTCTGCAGGCAACCCAAAAGCATCGTATCCCATAGGGTGCAGCACATTGAAACCTTTTACGCGTTTGAACCGGGCAACAATGTCCGTAGCTATATAACCCAATGGATGGCCAACATGTAAACCAGCACCTGACGGGTAGGGGAACATATCCAGGGCATAATACTTGGGTTTTGAGGGGTCGTTGCTGACCTTATACACCCCATCTTGACGCCACTTTTGTTGCCACTTTTCTTCTATTTTCTTGATCTCTTCTTTGCTATAGTCCGCCATTGTGCCTTTTCTGCCTTAGATAAAGCGCAAAAATAAGGCAAAGCGGGGAGAAAGTCAGCCTGCTTAGGGTGTCTATGGGCTACAATAATTCATTAGGGTCAGTTGACTTTCGACTTATCGATTCGGCTGGGCGTATCCACCCCATTTACTATTGTTTTTGAGCTTAGCGCAATACCTCGAATAACATTGGTGATGTTGGCCATGTCCAAGGTGGAAACCTCGTCATCCACCGTGTGGTAATAGGGGTCGGTAGGAATTTGATCAGTAGAGATAGAATGGGCGGGTACTCCGTGTCGTGCCAGTGTTGCATTATCTGATCTATAAAATAGATTTTGTTCTGGATAAGGATCTGGATGAATTTGGAAGGAAGATCCTTCTAAGTTTTTTTGAAGGATTTCCCCAAAATCACTTCGTTCAAAGCCTGTAATAAAAGCAGCATCCTTTCCCCATTTGGAAGGCTTCCCAATCATTTCAATGTTAAACATGGCTACTACTTTATCTGGGTCCAATTGTTGAGAAAAATACCTGGAGCCAAAGCCTCCGATCTCTTCTGCTGTGAAAGCCACGAAGATCAGAGACCTTTCGTTTGATTTTATTTTACTGAAATATTTAGCCAATGAAATTACAGCGGTAGTGCCAGAGGCATCGTCATCGGCTCCGTTGGCAATGGAATCGCCCGCAACAGGTTCCTGAATTCCGATATGATCATAATGGGCCGAGAAAACCACACTCTCGTTAGGTTTAGATTTGCCAGGTAATATGCCTACGATATTGGCCATTGTAATTATTTCCTTGCCTTGAGTGGCTTTCACAGAAATGTCATTTGGTCTTTCTTCATCGAGAATATAAAGGATCGATCCGGTTGACTTTGCGTCAGGGTCAAGGATTTTTGGACGACTGAGGTAATGTTGTGCGGATTTAAATTCTTCCGCATGTGTTTTGTTTACCAACACAATTTTATCGCCACCCTTTCTTTCTATGGCCGAAATGGTAGGAAAGAGCGGTTGGCTTTTTCCAATCGTATCAATGGGAGTAGCGGAGTTCAAATTGATCGCTTCTGCTCCCGAAGAGAGAAGAAGGCGATCTTCAGGAATTTTGTTTCCCGCAACAATTACCTCCAGGCTGGTTCTACTCAATTTTATTTTCTGAAAATCCTGACGATAACCGGATAAACCCTGCATTGTTATTAAGCCAGCCTTTTTAAACTGCTTTTCAATAAAAGCTCCTGCTTTGTCGATGTCTTCAGGCACCAAAGCAGATCTTCCACGCATGTTGTCAGAAGCAAGCGTGTTGATGATCTTGGAGACTTGTTTTTCCTTGATCAGCTTATTGACATCCTGTGCTAATAAAGGTTGAGACAATATTACTGCAAGTAATATGAGGTAGGGGATACGCTTCATTTGACTGGGGTTTATTCGGCAGCCAAATTACCTTTTTGCACCCTAATAAAACAAATTCAGGATAGTCGTATTTCTTTTTGACAGTTCATCCAACCCAATCTACAGTTCAGTAACACCTTTTGCGAGGTATTGACCTATGAAGTGAATATTTACGCTGTATTCACAAAATTATGAGGACCGCAGTACTAATACTCTTACTCTTCATCACCAGCACTACCTATGCGCAGACTATCATTTCTGGAGTGGTAACTGATGAAAAGGGAGCAGCTATTCCCGGAGCCAATGTTTCAATTGAAGGAACTTATGATGGCGCCAGTACTTCTGTTGAGGGTGTATTTCAATTTGACACCAGTGAAAAGGGCGCCCATATAATTACTATATCTTTTATTGGCTTCAAGACTTCAAGTCAACCGGTGAACTTAACTAGTGAACCTATTCAACTAAAAATTTCATTAAAAGAGGAGATTAATCAGTTAGAGGCAGTAGTGATTTCTGCAGGTTCTTTTACCGCAGGAGAGGAAAAAAGAAGAACAATTTTAAAAGCAGTTGATATTGCTACTACGGCTGGGGCCACCGCTGACATTGCTGGCGCACTGAATACATTACCAGGTACACAAAAGGTAGGAGAGAGTGGAAGGTTGTTTGTTCGTGGTGGAGATGGAAGTGAAACAAAGACATTTATTGATGGCATGTTGGTAGCCAATGCGTACAGTCCGTCTGCTCCAAACACGCCATCAAGAGGACGTTTTCTGCCCTTTATGTTTAAGGGAACCAGTTTTAGTACGGGAGGGTATTCTGCAGAATATGGGCAGGCACTTTCTTCAGCGCTTGTTCTTGATTCAAAGGATAAGGCAGATATCAATCAAACTGACTTGGGGTTGCTTTCGGTGGGTGGTGATGTGGCGCATACGCAGGTTTGGGATCGGGCATCTATTACAGGAAAGATACAGTACACCAACATTCGTCCTTATTTTGGAATGATCAATCAGGAAATAGATTGGGTAAAACCTCCTGCTTCTATTGAGGGTAGCACTGCTTTTAGACAAGAGGTGGGTGATCATGGTATCGTAAAGTTTTTTGGAAACTTTAATCATTCTGATTTTAAGTTATATCGTCACGACATCCTTGATCCTACTAAGAAAAAATCTTTTGATTACGCGAATAATTATAGGTATGGCAATGCCTCATTTTTGCAGGCATTCAATAACAGGTGGTCTGTAAGAGGAGGGCTTTCGTCTAACTACAATGAAAATAATATTCTTTTTGAAGGCAAGCCTATTGATGAGGTAGAAAACGAAACTCATTCAAAATTAGTTTTTGAAAACACTCTTTCCGATCGCGTAGAATTAAAGTTTGGTGTGGAGCATTTTCAGTCAAACTATAAAGCTTCACAGCCAGATAGTTTACTCATTCAGCAGACTGTTGCGTTTAGCACTCCTATCACAGCTGGATTTGCAGAAGCAGAAATCTATGCCAGTAAATATTTTGTGACTCGTGCAGGAGCAAGAACTGAGTTTAATGGATTAACAGAAAAACTGAGTGTTGATCCACGACTTTCGATCGCCTATAAGCCATTCAGGCATGGCCAGTTTTCGTTGGCTTATGGGCAATTCCGTCAGGTGACACAAAATCAATTTCTCAGAGTGAATCAAAATCTGGAGGAAGAAAAGGCAGCGCATTATATTTTGAATTATCAGGTAATTACTGACAATCGCACATTCAGGACTGAGCTTTATTATAAGCGATATTCCAATCTTGTCAAATTTATTAATGGAAATCCTGAACAACTTACTAATGCTGGGAGAGGATATGCACAAGGGTTTGAATTGTTTTGGCGAGACAGTAAGTCCATTCGCAATTTAGATTACTGGGTATCCTATTCTTATCTGGATACAGAACGCGATTATTTGAATTTTCCTATACCATCGGCTCCTAGTTTTGCTTCTACGCACAATTTTTCAGTGGTAGGTAAGAAGTTTGTCTCGGAGATTAAATCACAGCTTGGAATCACTTATTCCTACAGTAGTCCAAGGGCTTACAACAATCCTAATAGTGAAATTTTTAATAATGGGAGAACGCCCGCGTATCAGGATTTGAGTGTGAATATTTCTTACTTGCCAAAACCCTTTCTGATTATTCATTTATCTGTTACTAACGTGCTTGGCAGAGATAATATTTTTGGATATGAGTACAGTGAAACTCCTGATAACAATGGGCACTACTTGAGCCGGGCCATTCGTCAGCCTGCAAAACGATTTTTGTTTCTAGGCGTATTTTTCACCATTTCAAAAAACAAATCAATCAATCAATTACCAAATTTATAAATCCAATAATTATGAAAACTACTATGTTAATTTTATTCACTTTCTGTTCTGTTGCCTTGTTTGCCAATGACAAATACGAACAAGCCATGCAAACCAACATTCAAGCAATTTACAAAGCGCAAACCGTGGAGGATATGCAGCAAGCTGTCAATGCGTTTGAACGTATTGGAGCTGCGGAGAAAAATAAATGGGAGCCATTCTACTACGCCTCCTTTGGTTATATCATGATGTCGACACGGGAAGAAGATGGTTCTAAAAAGGATATAATGCTGGATAAAGCTACCGATGTGCTCAAGCAAGCCAAAACAATTAATGCCAATGAATCTGAGATTGTAGCATTGGATGGTTTTATTTACATGATGCGAGTTACGGTTGATCCTGCTACCCGGGGCCAACAATACTCCGGTTTGGCAATGCAGGAATTTAATAAGGCATTGGCTATAAACCCTGAAAACCCAAGGGCAATGTACTTGTTGGCGCAGATGGAATTTGGAACCGCTCAATTTTTTAAAGCATCGACAGCCGATGCATGCGCTACAGCGGCAAAGGCAATTGAAAAATTCGATAACTATAAAAATGAAAATGCTTTGGCGCCAAGATGGGGAAAGGAGTCTGCTCAAAGAGTAGCGAGTCAATGCAATTGAGCTATAAATAGATGATGGAATTCTGTCTTTTAATTTGTTCCAATAATTAAAACTGGTTCTGGTTGATAACTTGGCGAGTTGATTACCTTTAAGCAATGACAAAAGAAAGTAAAGCAAAGGAATACTTGCTGGTTATTGTGGTATCCGTTGTGGGTTCTGTTGCATTGACGTACCTAACCTGTGACTCCTGTCATGATGATCCAATGCGATTTTTTTATTATGCTTCCTTATACACTGCTCTCTGGGCTGGCCTCTGGATTGGTAATAGTTATATGAATGATTTTCTTAGTGAGAGAATTTCCTGGATAGAAACGCCAATTAAAAGACTTGTTGTGGGAATTATTGCAACGATTCTTTTTACAGTAATTGTGGCTATCATTATTCTCAAAGGTTTTGAGTTCGCCATGGGCTTTAGATTCAATAGTTATTTAGAGATTATTCAGGTAACACTGATTATTACATTTTTCATTTCTCTATTTTTCCATAGCCGAGGATTTTTAATGGAATGGAAACGCTCAGTAGTGGAGGCTGAGCGGTATCAAAAAGAAAGTATAAAAGCCAATTATGAAAGTCTAAAGAATCAGGTGAATCCACATTTTCTATTTAACAGCCTCAATGCACTAACAAGTCTGGTTTATGAAGATCAGGACAAGGCAGCAAAATTCATTAAACAGTTATCAGATGTATATCGATACGTGTTGGATACGCGTGGTAGAGAAGTGGTTGCCATTGAAGAAGAATTGCAATTTTTAAATTCCTATTTGTTTCTTCAGGAAATAAGGTTTGGGGGCAAATTAATAATTATGAATGACCTTAAAGAGTTGAAAGGAAACGTACCGCCATTGGCTTTGCAAATGTTGGTGGAGAATGCTATTAAACACAACATAGTTTCTGAAGCTCAGCCACTGACAATTCAGCTTTATAAAGAGCAGAACAATATGGTGGTGGTTAACAATTTGCAGTTGAAGAAGGATTTGTCTGAGGGTTTATCTGGGGTGGGGCTGGATAACATTAAAAAGAGATATCAGTTCCTAAGCAACGGTATGATTGAAGTTGTTAAAACTGAAAATAGTTTTTGTGTAAAACTTCCAATATTGAGCGAGGTGAAATGAGAGTATTAATTATTGAAGATGAGCCCTTGGCCGCGACAAGATTAAAAAGCCTGCTTACTAAGTTGGATACATCAATGACTATGGTTGATGTACTTGATTCGGTGAAGGCTTCAGTAAACTGGTTCAATACATATCAGCCTCCTCAATTGATTTTTATGGATATTCAATTGGCAGATGGATCCAGTTTTGAGATTTTTGAAAAGGTTACTGTAAAGGCGCCCATTATATTTACTACGGCCTATGATGAATACGCCATTAAAGCATTTAAGGTAAATAGCATTGATTACCTTTTAAAGCCCATTGATGAGGATAGCCTAATCAAAGCATTGGATAAATTTAGGTCGTTGAACGAGGTGCAAACGATCCAGCAAACTATTCTTGCTCAAATTGGCTCCACCATGCAACAGTTGACACAGAGGTACAAAGAGCGGTTTGTAATAAAAGTGGGCGATCATTTGAAATTTATCGATGTAGGGGACATCCAATACTTTTATAGTGAGGAAAAGATTACGTTTTGCATTACAAATGATAAAAGAAAGCACATACTCGATTTCACACTCGATCAGCTAGATGAGCTTGTTGATCCTTCTAAGTTTAGCCGGATAAATCGAAAATATATTGTGAGTATTAATAGTATCATTGATGTAATTAGCCATACTAATAGCAGGCTAAAGCTTATTTTAAAGGCCAGTGATGACAATGACGTAATTGTAGCCCGTGAACGGGTACAAAGTTTTAAAAATTGGCTTGACAGATAGACTCTATTCTTGATTCATAAAATCGCTGATCAGGCAGTGAAAATGATGAGTTCCCTTTTCTTGTTTTACTGAATACCGCCCATGTTTATAAAACCGAGAACGGATTCCCTTTTGAACATTTTGCACAATATCTTCATCCTCCATCTCCACAGTATGGAGATCAGATCCTGCGCCATGATCAAGTTTGCCTTCATCCCAAACATAAGATAGAAACGACACCTTACATTGATCAACAGCTATTGGATCGACAATGTTAATGGATAACCCCCAAGGATAGAAGTTAAACATCATGTTGGGGAAAACCCAGAAATAATACCCGGCAATTTTTTTTCCATAGTCCACTGATTCTTTGGGTAAATCGAAGACATGTTCGTCCTTTTTTGCAATACCAATTTGAAGAGAGCTGTATTTATTCAATTCAATGGTATAATTACCATAATCAATAGCAGCGTTAAGGCCTGCATGCACAAAAGGTATATGGAATCCCTCTAGGTAATTTTCGCAATACAGTGCCCAGTTTGAAGAGACTATATAAGATTTGGACAAGTCTGGTCTGAGTTTGAATTCCGAAAGGGGCATCCAATTCACTCGTTCCATCATTGGCCCAAGGAATTGGTCAGCGGATGTTTTTGCATTTAGGGATGTGAATATCCACTTACCCCATTCGTAGAGAGGCACAGAGGTTAAATCATCATCTTTTGTGGGAAAGTTTTCAACTTCCTTAAACTCGGGCATGGATTGGAATTTTCCGTCTAAAGAAAATCTTCTGCCATGGTATTTACACCTGAGGTCATTGACTTTGCATGGTTCCTCTATCAAGAGATTCCCTCTATGGGTACATACATTTGACAAACAACGGAGATTTCCGGTTTTATCTCGGCAAAGTATTAATGGTTCATTGATATAATCTTCTAATAGATTTACAGGGATTGCGAAACCATTCTCTTTTACCTGATCGGTATCGCCAACCAATTGCCACGTTTTACTAAATATTTTTTCTTTGGCCGCTTCGTAGTATTCCTGACTAAGGTAAAAATCGGTGGATAGCGTTTTCGCTGTAGCAATATTGTTATCCATTATTAATTTCTTCATAAACCTAAATTTATTCAAATTATTGGATGGATTTCAGATTAATATATTGTTTTCTCTTTATAAGAGTTTTATGTGGTTAATTTAAAATTAGGATTTGGGAATTGAATATTAGGAGAGCTTTAAGAAATGCTGTATTGAACAAGCGCATCTCAGCGAAGAAATTGAACCTTTTTGGTGGTAGGGAGAATGATGTGCCAACCGAGGAGTTGTCAATAAAGATAAAGGCAATGTATAAAATGTCTTACCCGAAACTATTTGGCTACCATTGTATAGATGAAGAATATTACAATAAGAAGGATCCAAACCCCGTACATGATTAAATCTGTCCTCACATAAGCACGATATTCATTCCACATTTTCTTCATCCTTGTTAACATCTTGTAAAATTACACAAAGCAGGAAATCAATTATAGTAGCTAATGCAAATTTGGCGATTAATAGGATTAAAATTTAATAATACAGAAGTATGGTAGTTTGAGGTTACTAACGTAGCTTAATGGCCGTATTTTATTTTGAAATGATAATTACTAAAATGGGTTTGGCGGTATCTATCTGCCTGTTCTTTATCGGAGTGAGTAAAGGTCAGGAATCTGTCACTCAAGAGACGAGCCCTGCCAGCATGAAGTGGTACCAGATTAACACCCACCATTTTAGAATACTGTATCCTTATGGATTTGAAAAGGAGGCAGAGCGTGTGGCCAATACGCTTGAGCACATCCGGGAGCCAGAAGCAGCAAGCCTCGAGGTCATGCCGAAAAAGATATCGGTAATACTGCATAGTCAATCCGCCATTTCCAATGGATTTGTGACCCTTGCACCCAGAAGATCGGAGTTTTATGCGATGCCTCCACAGAATTACAATTTTATTGGCACCAACGAATGGCTTACATTACTTTCTTCTCATGAATATCGCCACGTTGTTCAGTTTCAGAAGAGTTTGACGGGGTTTAACAAAGGGATTCATCTGCTATTTGGCCAGCTTGCTCAGGCAAGTATGGCTTTTGTGGCAGTACCTCAATGGTTTTGGGAAGGAGATGCGGTAGCTACTGAGACCGCATTTACTTCCAGTGGAAGGGGAAGGATACCGGAGTTTGATATGTTGTTAAGAACAAATTTGCTAGAGGGAAGGAATTTTAATTACCACAAACAATATTTAAGATCGTATAAAAACAATGTCCCCGATCATTATGTATTAGGCTATCACATGGTTTCCTATTTACGGAAGAAAACAGGGAATCCGCAAGTATGGTCTGACATTACAAAGCGTGCATGGAGTATTCCATTTATCCCATTTACTTTTTCTAATGCTATTAAAAAGGAAACGGGCATGTATGTGACCGATCTCTACAAAGAGATGGCCCTTGATTTGAAAAAAAATTGGAAGGAACAACAAGACGCACTTGCGCTGACCCAATTTGAAAAAATAAATAAGAGGCCGACCAAAGTCTATACTGATTATTTGTATCCTCAACCATTGAGTAATGGAAAGATTGTAGCGCTTAAAACGGGAATTGGAGACTTCTCCCAATTGGTAACACTTACTGAAGGCGGAGCAGAGAAGAAACAGTTTGTGCCTGGGCCCATCAATGATGCAGGGATGCTTTCTGTGGCGGCCGATAGGGCAGTTTGGAATGAATATCGTTTTGACCCGCGTTGGCGAACTAGATCATATTCAATTATAAAAGGGTTTGATTTTAATACTGGCAAGTCCAAAGTAATTGCAAAACATGAACGCTACGGTGCTGCGGCTTTATCTTCGGATGGAAATAGAGTGGCAACCGTTCAAGTAGATGAATCTTATCAAAATAACCTGATGATTTTGGATTACAATACAGGTGCGGTAGTTAAAAAGATAGAGAACCAAGATAATCATATCCTAACCATGCCCAGGTGGAGCCATGATGGAAAACAAATAGTCTACATTCAATTAAGCAATGACGGAAAACAAATAATGGCGTTCGATGTCGCTTCATCTGTGATAAAACCATTGTACCAGGCAGGTGACGAGAATGTTGGGCATCCTGTTTTGTTTGATAATTTTTTAATATTCAACTCATCTTATAGTGGTATTGATAATATTTATGCTCTGGATATAGCTACACAGAAGCGTTATCAAATTACATCTGGTAAATATGGCGCGTTCAACCCTTCCATTTCTGAAGATGGAAAAACAATGTATTACAATGAGCAAACCAAAGATGGTTTTGATGTCGTGAAAATACCTTTTGATCCGGAGAAATGGACAGCCATTGAAGCGGTAGCAGTGCAGCCAAGCCTTTTTGCCAATATGCTTTCGGAGCAAGAGGGGCAGCCTACATTGATGGAATCAATCCCTACGATCGAGTATGAGCGCAAACGCTATCATCGTGCCAGTGGAATGATGAATCTGCACTCATGGGGACCTTATTTTACCAACTCAATATACCAGGCCAATTTGGGGATTACATCCAAGGATATTTTAAGTACCACTGAGATAAGTGGCGGATATACCTATGACATCAATGAAAAAACCGGTGCTTGGGGTGCTGGAATTAGCTATCAAGGAATGTATCCTATAATTGATGGAAACTTCAGTTATGCTAAACGAAGTAACTCTGATGCTATTTTTGGTAGAGATGTCGAATTTAAATGGACCGAGATTGGTGGAGCGATTGGAATCAGGGTTCCTTTGATCCTGACTAGCTCAAAATATAATACAAGTTTGTCGGTTGGAAATTCGGTGGGGTACACACAAGTCTCCGGATTTAAAAATGCTGTAAGTGAGAATGGAGTGGTTATTTCTTCTGGGTTTGGAAGGCTGGTGCCTGCAAACGATTCACTGGCATATAACTTTACAGATAAAGCCAGTAACGGGGATTTATTATATAATCAATTCTCCTTCAGCTTCATCAATTTATTAAAACGGAGTCGGAGAGACTTTAATTCTAAGTATGGACAATCTTTAGCGTTTGAAGCATACAACACACCCTACGGGGGCGATTTTGTTGGGCACTTATATGTCGCCAGAGGTGCTTTTTATTTTCCTGGGCTACTCAAACATCATTCTCTTTATTTTAGAGGGGGCTATCAGCAAAGATTGTCCGACTTAAATTTTGATACCTATACTTTTAGAAATAAGCTCGCTAAACCTAGAGGCTATTCTTATCCACAAGACTCACGCTTTTATTCAATTTCGACCAACTATGCGCTGCCCTTATGGTACCCTGATATTAGCATTGGACCGATTTTAAATATCCAACGGATCAAAGCAAACTTGTTTTATGATTATGGAAATGGGGAAGGGCATCAATATTTTTATCGTTTTGAATCGGGGCAACCCACTACCGTATATTCTATTAACAATGCCGATGTGTACCAATCCTTTGGTGCCGAAATAACTTTTGATATTAACATAATGAGATTCCTGCCCCAATTTGAATTGGGACTCAGGAGCTCCTATACCAAGGCCAATCGATTTAACGAGGGAGGGGCCGTCTTTGAGTTTATCTTGGGAAATATTCCATTCTGATGTGACCCGTTCTAATTTGAATATGGTTGTTTTTACAGCTATTTTTGAAGAATTGATTCTAATTTAATATAGCGTTATAACAATGGCAGAAATAGTCCGAATGCCGAAAATGAGCGATACCATGACCGAAGGGGTGATCGCCAAATGGCATAAAAAGGTGGGTGATACAGTTAAGTCTGGAGAACTGATGGCAGAAATAGAGACAGACAAGGCTACGATGGATTACGAGTCGTTTAATGAGGGTGTGGTTTTACATCTTGGCGCTAAAGAGGGGGAAGCAGTTCAAATAAATGGTATACTGGCAGTTGTAGGTAAGAAAGGGGAGGATTTTAAGGAATTGTTGGCAAGTTCATCTCAAACTAAAACAGCTGCCACGGGGGGCGAATCAGAAACATCACAAAATAAAGAAACAGCAGTGGCAGAACAGGTAGATACTTCAAACATCAAAGCCGAGTTGGTATTGATGCCAAAAATGAGCGATACAATGGCCGAGGGTGTAATCGCAGCCTGGCACAAAAAAGTGGGAGACACAGTGAAGTCAGGAGAACTAATGGCCGAGATAGAAACAGACAAAGCGACAATGGAATACGAGTCGTACCATACGGGGACTGTACTTTACATTGGTGCCAAAGAAAAAGAATCCATTCCGGTGAATGGCGTCCTAGCTATTATTGGTGAAAAAGATGCTGATTGGAAGACTTTATTAAAATCATCACAGCAAACTGAAGCTCCGAAGGAGGAGAAGAGCGCCAGCACACCTGCAGCCTCCACTACGCCTACCTCTCAGTCTTCAAGTTCGTCATCATCACAACCCAGCAATGGTAGATTGAAGGCTTCACCACTGGCAAAAAAGATGGCCAAAGACCTTGGCTATGATATTAGTAAAATTGAAGGTTCGGGTGATCAGGGGCGGATTACAAAGAGAGATATAGAAAACTTTAAGCCGGGAGCCTCTGCCTCTAAAGAATCAGGAGCAGCCGTTGCGTTGCCATCTGTGGTAGGTGAAGAGAGCTTTGAAGAGATCACTCTTTCTCAGATGCGCAAAACAATCGCTCGTAGGTTGTCAGAGAGCAAGTTTACAGCGCCTCATTTTTATCTTACCATGGAGATCAACATGGACAAGGCTGTGGAAGCACGTAAGAGCATCAATGAAGTGGCTCCTGTAAAGATTTCTTTTAATGATTTTGTAATAAAGGCAGTGGCAGCAGCTTTGCGTCAACATCCGGATGTCAATGTTTCGTGGTTGGGAGATAAAATTCGAAAAAACCACCATATACATATTGGGGTGGCCGTTGCCGTTAATGATGGTTTGGTTGTTCCTGTAGTTCGTTTTGCAGATAACAAATCGTTAGCTCATATTTCTTCTGAAGTGAAAAACCTTGCGCAACGCGCGCATGACAAAAAACTTCAGCCAAGTGATTGGGAGGGAAGTACTTTTACCATCTCTAATCTTGGAATGTTTGGAATTGAAGAATTTACGGCCATTATCAATCCTCCTGATGCTTGTATTCTAGCAGTAGGGGGAATAAAGGAAACTCCCATTGTGAAAAACGGACAAGTGGTACCCGGAAATATAATGAAGGTAACCATGTCTTGTGATCACCGTGCAGTAGATGGTGCGGTAGGATCAGCCTTCCTTAAGACCCTAAAAGGTTTGTTGGAGGATCCTGTAAGAATCCTTATTTGAGTCTAAACTCTAATGGAAAAAATTCGGTCCACAACTATACTTGCTGTGCTGCACAATGGCGAAGTGGCCATTGGTGGAGATGGACAAGCATCCATGGGCAATACCGTAGCTAAAAGCAACGTAAAGAAATTGCGTAAACTGCAAGATGGAAAAATTGTAGTTGGCTTTGCCGGTTCGACAGCAGATGCTTTTACTTTGTTAGATAGGTTCGAAGAGAAATTAAATTCTTTTGGTGGCAACATGAAAAGAGCTGCCATCGAATTGGCCAAAGATTGGCGCATGGATCGCTACCTCAGAAGACTGGAAGCCATGATGATTACTACCAGCAAAGATGAATTACTCGTGCTTTCTGGCACGGGTGATGTGTTGGAGCCCGATAACCAGGTAGCAGCGATAGGTTCTGGAGCCATGTATGCACAAGCGGCAGCGCTTGCTCTCAAAAAGCATGCACCACAACTCTCTGCCGAAGAAATAGTGAAGGAAAGTCTGCATATCGCTGCAGATATTTGTGTGTTCACCAATCACAATCTGATCATCGAAAAACCGCTGTAATTCTTATTAGGATTGTTCAATAGCTTTGAGTAGGATTTCGCTGGAGGATTTTATTTCATCTTCCGTAATTGATAGAGGAGGTGCTATTCTAAAGCTGTAGGGACAAGAGAGGAACCAAAAGCAGATGACTCCCATTTCCAATGCATTGTTCACAATCCGCTTTACTTTTTCTTCCGACTCGAAGTCAATAGCAAAAAACAAACCCATCCTACGCATTTCTTTGATAGAAGGATGCGCCAGGTATTTTTCAAATAGCTTTCCTTTTCTCTCTACCTGTTCCACTAACTTTTCTTCCTGAAGTACTTCGAGAGTAGCCAGAGCGGATGCACAGCAAAGGGGGTTACCACCAAAGGTGGTAATATGCCCAAGCATAGGATCGTGAGTCAATAATCTCATCAACTTCTGATCAGCGATAAAGGCCCCAATGGGAAGCCCTCCTCCAAAGGCTTTTCCGATGGTTAAAATATCGGGAACGATATCGAATTGTTCAAAAGCAAATAAAGTTCCTGTTCTGCCCATTCCGCACTGAATCTCATCCAGAATGAGTAAGGCTCCCGTCTCATCACATTTTTCTCTTAACGCTTTCATATATTCCCTTGTAGGAATTCTCACTCCTGCATCTCCCTGAATGGTCTCCATGATCACGCATGCGGTTTTATCGTTGATGGCTGAAAGGTGATCAAGGTTATCAAATTCTATAAAGTGGATACCAGGAAGTAAAGGGCGGAAGGCATTTTTTTTCGTTTCGTTACCTGAAACGCTTAGCGATCCATGTGTGCTTCCGTGATATGACTTTTGAAATGAAATAATATTAGTTCTACCCGTTGCTCTTTTGGCTAGCTTTAATGCGCCTTCATTGGCTTCCGTGCCTGAGTTGACAAAGTAGCAGCAGTTGAGTGACCCTGGGAGCAGTGATGTTATTTTTTGTGCCAGCAGGTTAGGTGTAGATTGGATGTATTCCCCATACACCATTACGTGTAAATGCTTATCGGCCTGGTCTTTGATGGCTTGTACTACTTTTGGATGCCGATGGCCGATATGGGTAACGCCAACGCCTGAAATCAAATCGATGTATCGTTTACCACCCGGCTCGTACAAGTAAATACCTTCTGCGCGTTCAATAGGAATTAGAAATGGAAATGGAGTAGTTTGGGCGAGGTGGATTAAGAAAACTTCTGAGCTGTATTCCATAGACAAATCTACCTACTTCATGAGGCAAAAGAAAAGCCCTTCCCATTTTTTGGGAAAGGCCAGAATTCGTTGCTTTCAAAGTATATTATTGAGCTTCCAAAACAATAGAGATTATTATTCCCATGATAATGATTATACCCAGGAATATTACTTCCCAATGTCTTCCAGAATACCGTCCCCCTGGGTAAACCAAGTTTTTTAATCTATTCATGTCAGGTAGCTTTTGGTGATACAAACTTGTTATGCAAAGCTTTGGAATTTGTAATGAAGGATTTCATCAAATACACTGAAAATCATACATCAGTAAAGAAGTCCTACAAGTATTGCTTTAAGCAAATAAAAGCTGCCCCTACGGGTATTTTAGATATTACCTGGCCATTATTTCTCCGTTTTATAGAGGATTGGGCTTAAAGATTGATAAGTCGGGACCGTTTCTTTTACTTTTTTTTGTGAAACGCAGGTTAAATGAAAGGGCTATTGCTCTGCAGAATGCTCAGCAACAATACAGAGTATATTTCCTACCAATGAGCTCAACTATCGAGTAAACGATCAAATCGATATTTCAAGTTCCGGTGCTCCTACCTTTTCCGGTCAGACCCCAACTGAGGTTCAGGTGTCTACTTTGAACCTTGAACTTTAAACTTTGAACTTTAAACTTTGAACTTTGAATTCTTTACCCGTACTTCTCAATGACGTCAGCGATGCGGTTAGAGTAGCCAGCCTCATTATCGTACCAGCCTATTACTTTGGCTAAGGTGCCATTACAAGCTGTAAGAGAAGAATCAAAAATACAGGAATGAGGGTTGCCAATGATGTCTATTGAAACAATAGGATCCTCAGTGTATTCTAGGATTCCTTTCAAAGAAGATGCTGAAGCTTTTTTCATTACAGCATTTATTTCCTCTTTGGTGGTCTCCTTTTTAAGTAACACAGTGAGGTCAGTAAGCGAACCATCAGGTACGGGCACCCTAATTGAAATACCATCGAGCTTTCCGTTAAGTTGAGGAAGTACCAGCCCAATGGCTTTGGCAGCTCCTGTAGAGGTGGGCACTATGTTTACAGCGGCAGCCCTGGCTCTTCTTAAATCCTTGTGAGGGGAGTCCTGAAGGCTTTGATCTGCGGTGTATGCATGGATCGTAGAGATATATCCCTTTACAATACCGAAGTTGTCATCCAGTATCATTGCCATGGGAGCCAGGCAGCTGGTACAAGAGGCATTGGAAATGATTTTTCATCCCCTTTCAATATCCCCTCATTCACACCCAACACGATGGTAGGAATATTTCCTTTTGCAGGAGCTGAGATAACCACCCTTTTGGCACCGGCCGCAATATGAGCGCCAGCACCTGCTTCATCCACAAACCTTCCGGTAGATTCTAACACGGTATCTATACTGTTTATCGCCCAGGGCAATTTTGTCGGATCTTTCTCTGCCGATACTTTGATGGTTTTACCATTAACAATAATAGAATCACTAGTGGCTTCTACAGTTCCCTTAAACCTACCATGAACAGAATCGTACTTTAAAAGGTGGGCCAGGGTTTTAGTGTCTGTCAAATCATTGATAGCAACAACCTCCACATTTTTTTTGGCAAGTAATGCCACAAAAGAAAGGCGCCCAATCCGTCCGAATCCATTTATCGCAACTCTTATCATTGATGTAGTAGGTTAAACTGAGTTGTAAAAATAAAGCTATGGATACCCAAAACCAACGGAATGAGATGCCAGTCCCAAAAAAAGTAAAGACGGTTTTTGTTAATCTATACCTGAATTCTATCTTTTGCGACTCTTTAGCGGAGAACTTAAAATAAGATCCGTTCGTCCTTGCCTGCCGAAGGATAGTTAGACCTACCGCAGGCTGGTAGGGGTTAGGACACCAGATTTCCCGCCCGACCGCCTGTAAATTTCCTTTTAGTACAAGTAAGCTAAGTGAAATATTGGAGCATTTAATATCATTTCACCGATCGCGGCAAGGCGGGCGGGTCATTCTGGCAACACGGGTTCCCCGCCCGCCTGACCAAACATTATCTTTGATATACGCGCAAAAGTCTTAATATATTTAGTCAATCGATTACCCACGATCTTGGCGGTCGGGCGGGGATTCCCATATTTAGTCATGAGTTATTTTGTGTATGTTTTAAAAAGCGAAAAAGAGGAAGGTAAGCACTATGTTGGAATGACATCCAATATGGAGAGGCGTTTGAAAGAGCACAATGCCGGCAGATCAAAATTTATCGCTGGGTTCATTCCATGGAAAATAGGTTACAGTGAACTTCTGACAACGAGAAGCGAAGCGAGGGAAAGAGAGAAATATTTGAGATCGGCCGCAGCGAGACGATTTATAAAACAATATCTTCTCCGAATATGAAGCCCTATTTTTTTGTTAATATGTACCTGAATTCTATCTTTGCGGCTCTTTAGAGGAAAACTTTAAAAAAGGTCCGTTCGTCTAGGGGTTAGGACACCAGATTTTCATTCTGGCAACACGGGTTCGATTCCCGTACGGACTACAGATTAAAAAGCAACTAATTGAATATCAATTAGTTGCTTTTTTTTGTTTTTAACATTCTCGATTTGCCCTTGCGGCCCGTTTGCTCCTTTGGTTTCCCCAATGTACTATATTTGGCAGGTTTTACCTTTAAAACAAATTCTCCTAAATGTTTGAACAGACCTTTAAAAATATTGATGATATCCTGTATAAGGGCTCAGGAGCAGACAGTGAGTTAGATTACATCGGACAGACCTCGTGGGTGAAGTTTCTCAGGCACCTGGACGAGCTGGAGCGCGACAAAGCCGATGAGGTAGCACTCAAAGGATAAAAATACCACTACATTGTGGAGGAAGAATACCGCAGGCCTATCTGGACGATGCCGTAAGGTGAAGATGAGAAATCTTTTCTGAGCTAAAGAACAAAATCAAAAGAGATACAATCTCCGATAGATACCGGGGCTTGCAGGCGAACTTCCTTTCCGTTCCTCAAAGACAAGCACGAACTCAGTCACCAGTATGAATCCAAGATCAAGAACTGGAGAATGCGTGGTGCAATGGTGGTTAAATACGAACACCTCAGCCGCTCATCAGAGCCATGATCTAAGAGATTGATCCAAAAATAGGGAGAAGATCTATAGTGTTGCTGCGGGTTTTTGTAGTTTCTTGTGTGAGGCCTACGGCTACATGAATGAGCGCATAAAACCACCGACAACCTAAAGATATTTTAAGACGCGACCCTTTACGGGAAAGAGAAAAGAACCTGGCCAGTGTGATTGGGGTCACGAACATGATCTTGCACGACATTGAAGCACCTCATATTATTCATACCAATACTTGTCTGAGGATTTTTAAGTGCAGAATCGTGTTTTCCATACGAGCGAACTGTGTACTTCACCCGCTGGGTTGTACATATTTTAATAATGATATAGAATCATTCATATTATACGAGATTAAGTATGATTTTGGTCAGTCCTACTTGAGATATCTATTATATATACACACAAACTAATAAGTTGAAAAGACTGTTGAGTAGTTAGTGTCTAACAAGTAAATATTGACGATGTATGCCATTGTGTACGCCTTTAATATTACTTTGGTGCAAAGCTGGGTTTTATACTTTCTGTAGCCTTTTCGCTTACAAAAATCCAAGTTTCAATAAGCACCGCAACATTATACTGAGTCCTCCAGGTAAGTCGTTCGTAAATAATTTTACGACAGCAACATTATTAACAATGGCGTTGTGAGCTATTGTGCACATGATGGATGAGGAGGAAAAGGGAATAAATGAGTTTCATTTGAATGATCAGAAGGAAATGATCATAAGGTGTGATTCATATAACTTATTTGGAAAAATAGATAACTCTTTCCAGAATAGAATAGACATATTAAGTCTCTTGATCTAGGTCAAGTTTCTTCTTATTCGGTATCAATGGTGTGAAGGACTTTAAACATTAGTTTTTTTAACAAAAAGAGAAAACCAAATATAAAATAATAATTATGAAAGCGACCACAACAAAAACAAAATGGACTTTAGACCCAACGCATAGTGAGCTTGAATTTAAAGTTCGCCACATGATGATTACAAATGTAAAAGGTGAATTCAGAGACTTTTCTATTGGTGTAGAAGGTGATGATATTACAAAATCAATTATCAATGTTCTTGTAGAGACAGCATCCATCACTACCAACAATGAGGATAGGGATAATCATCTAAAATCAGCTGACTTCTTTGATGTAGAAAATCACAAAGAGATAACCTTTAAAAGCACTTCATTTAAAAAAGCGGACGATGATGAATTTGAATTGAAAGGTATCCTCACCATAAAAGGTATCAGCAAGGAAGTCTCATTGGAAGTAGAGTTTGGAGGTATTAATAAAGATCCTTGGGGAAATGAGAAAGCCGGATTCTCATTGGAGGGAAAAATCAATCGCAAGGATTGGGACTTAAACTGGAATACAGCTTTGGAAACAGGGGGTGTATTGGTAGGTGAGGAAGTCAAAATTTCCGGTGAAGTTCAATTTGTAAAGCAATCTTAAAATAGAGTAATTACAATCACAGGTACTGGAAAGGACTTGTGCCTGCAACAGCAAAAGAGCGGGTATCAGAAGAACCAAACCTTGTGTTGAAAAAAACAAGATTAGATAAATTAAATTTGAATGAATATGAAAAAAATACTTATTTTATTTGTAGTAACCTTTATTACCATTGGCTCATATGCACAAACTCAATGGAAAGCAGATCCTTATCACTCCTCCTTAAATTTCAATATTTCACATTCTGGAATTAGCATTGTGAATGGAAAATTTCTGGAATACACAGGAAACTTAACTACAGATGGAGAAGCACTTAACAATGCAAATATTGGCTTTACCGTTAAAGTAAAGAGCGTAAATACAAATGTAGTAGATAGGGATAACCACTTGAGGAGTGCTGATTTTTTTGAGGTAGAGAAATTTCCAGATATGACTTTTAAAAGCACCAAAATATTGGCTACAGGTAAATCCAACCAATATTTATTGTATGGCAAGCTGACCATTAAAGATGTTACGAAAGACGTGATTTTTGATGTGCTCTATGGTGGAATAGCCAAGAGTGATGAGGGTGAAAGATTGGGGGTGAAAGCCGAAACGACCATCAATAGATTTGATTATAATATTGATTTTGACCCGGCTGCTGCTGGTGTTGGAAAAGATGTAAGCATCGTTGTTCACGCACAGTTTGTAAAACAATAACATTAAATAAAGAAACATGAAAAATTCAGCAAAAACAGTAGTTGATAAAATGTTCTCTGCATTTGGTAGTGGCGATGTTGAAAAATTAGTAGCAACAGTTTCTGACAACACCGAATGGATTTATCACGGCACCCAAATCATTCCGGCAGGAACTTTTGAAAAGAAAGAGGGGGTGAGAGCATTTTTTAGTAATATCCTCGACAAAACGGAAATCATCAGCTTTGAGCCACAACAATTTATTGTTGAAGGAAAGATGGTTGTCGTGTTGGGTCAGGAACATCAAAAAGTGAAACGGTCGGGAAGGGAACTAAAGCAAAAATGGGTTCAGATATATACCGTTGAAAACGGTTTGATCACAAGAATGGAAGAGTTTGCCACTTCAGAAGAAGTAACCTAACTTATCAAAGTACTAAAATCAAACTTTTAGCATTACTAACTTTCTTTGTTTTAGCGTCACAGCTTCTCAAGGACAATCAAAAACAAAATAAATATATGAAAAAAGAAACATTAAATGATAATCCGCTTTTATGCGACATTGAAACTGGAATGTGTGGACCGGCTGATGAGAATACGGGCATGGATTCTAAAAGCACTATGCAATCAACTAAGAAATCCGTAAAGCTAATTTATTATACGGATCCTATATGTTCATCGTGTTGGGGCATAGAGCCGCAATTGCGTAAACTCAAATTAGAATATGGTAATGCTATTGAAATAGAATATAGAATGGGAGGTTTATTGCCGGACTGGAGTTACAATAGCGGTGGCATCGGAAAACCATCGGACGTGGCAACTCACTGGGATGAAGTGAGTGTTCATTATGATATGCCCATTGATGGAGATCTATGGTTGGAAGATCCTTTAGATTCATCATACCCACCATCCATTGCATTTAAAGCAGCACAAATGCAAGACAATGAAAAGGCAGTTCTTTTTCTTCGGGAATTTAGAGAAATGGTTTTTCTACAAAAGAAAAATATTGCAAAGTGGGAACATATAGAAGTTGCTGCTGAAAAAGTGGGATTAAATATTGAACAGTTTAAAACCGACTTTGAAAGTAATGCAAAAGCGTTGTTTGAAGAAGATTTGAAGTTAGGAAAAGAACTGGGCGTAAGAGGATTCCCTACCACATTCTTTTTAGATGGTGCTGGTAATAAAGAAATTGTCTATGGTTCAAGGCCCTATGCATTTTACGAAATGGCCATTCTAAAATTGAATCCGAATGCTAAGAAAAGTGAATACAATAAAAATTGGGAAACACTCTTTGAGATATATCCTACGTTGACCGCAAAGGAGTTTTCTGAACTATCCGGAACTCCAAGAACTGAAAGTGAAAAACAATTGAATGAATTAGTTGAAAAAGGGAATTTAGAAAAGCATACTACCAAAAATGGTTCTATATGGACAAGGAAGAATGCTGATCGTTAAATACATGTAAGCTGATACATCTATCGAGAAGGTATTTCACATTTTATTAATCGGAAAGAAAAAATATTAATCAATTTAAAAAAAAATTATGAAGACAATGAAAGCAGCTCGCTGGTACGCAGCGAAAGATATTAGAGTAGAGGAAACATCAATCCCTACTCCCAAGGACAATCAAGTAAAGATTGCAGTAAAGTTCACAGGTATTTGTGGGTCAGATCTGCATGAATATAGCGATGGTCCACAACTCATTCCTGTTGATAAACCCTACCCACTCAATGGGCACCAGGGGACAACAACCCTTGGACACGAGTTTTCTGGGGTAGTTGAAGCAGTTGGAAAAAACGTAACAAACGTAAAAAAAGGAGATCGGGTAACGGTAGAGCCGATTTTTAGAAATCCTAAAAGTCCTTTTATTACTACAGGAGAATATAACCTTTCTGAACCCCTGGGGTTTGTAGGGTTAACCTCCAATGGTGGTTTCGCTAAATATACAGTGGTCGAGGATTATATGGTACATAAAATGCCCGATAATATGACTTTTGAACAAGGCGCGATTGTGGAACCTGCTGCTGTTGCAGCGTACGGACTCCAACAAAGCGGAATGAAAATGGGCGATACGGTGTTTGTAGCGGGGGCGGGGCCTATTGGCTTACTCACGGTTCAGGTTGCTTTGGCCTCGGGAGCTTCCCAGATTTTTGTATCTGATGTCTCAGAGAACAGATTAAAAAAGGCGAAAGAAGTTGGAGCTACGCATACTTTTGATGCAAGAGATAAAGATATTCCTCAAAAAATTAAGAAAATGACGGGCAATGGTGTTGATGTCTTTATTGATGCAGCTGGTGTTCAAGCTTCTTTTGATACGGGGATTAATAGCCTTCGCAATGGTGGTACGGCTGTACTGGTTGCTCTTTTTATGAATAAAGTGCAGCACAATGCCTTAGATCAAGCCATGAGAGAGTTAACGATAAAAGGAATAATTGGATATCGAAATATTTTCCCTGAGGTTATTGCCTTAATCAGTAGCGGAAGATTGCCTGTAGAAAAACTTGTAACCAGCGTGATTTCTCTGGATGAGATCGTAGAAAAAGGCTTCGATGCCCTAATTAAAGATCCATCAGAAGTAAAGATATTGGTGGATATCAACCGCTAAGTAGTAAACAATAAATCAATTATAAACCTTAAAACACAAAAAAATGACAAAATTAAATTCAATAGGACTAGACGTAGCAAAATCTAAAGTACTTGCAGAAAAACTCAATGAACTCCTATCAGATTATTCCATCTTTTATCAGAACATCAGAGGATATCATTGGAACATAAAGGGAGATAAATTCTTTGAGTTACATGATAAATTCCAGGAGTTGTATGAGAATTTATTTATAAAAATTGATGAAGTAGCTGAACGAATCCGGACATTGGGTCACACGCCAAACCATAAATTCTCTGACTATCAGAAAGAAGCTAAAATAAAGGAAAGCTCAGAAGTGGCTGACGGAATACAAGATGTGAAGGACACCCTTGAATCATTAAAAATTATTATTATACTTCAACGGGAAATTCTGGAGTTATCTGCAGAAACCGATGATGAAGGAACCAATGCACTAATGAGCGATTACATTCGCGAGCAAGAAAAATTAGTTTGGATGTATTCTGCGTATTTAAAATAATTAGATATGAAAAGAGCATTAAATTTTTTAACCAGGGATTGGAGTTTGGGCCATGACACCGGTTTATTGATTCTCAGATTGGTCTTTGGTCTGGTTTTGATCTATGGCCACGGCTTTGAAAAGCTGACTGTTATCTTTAGTGGACAGGAAATCCAATTTATGGACCCTATAGGTATTGGTGCGAGCGCTTCCTATTATCTGGCTGCTTTTGCAGAAGGGATTTGTGGCATGCTATTGATTTTGGGATTGTTTTCCCGGATAGCTACATCAATATTATCCATGAATTTTTTGGTCATTTTCATTTTCCACGCCTTTATGCTTGGTGATGGTTTTGCTATTTTGGAATTACGCTTTTTTTACCTGTTTTCCTTTATTGCATTAACGCTTACCGGCCCTGGAAAGTTGTCATTGGACTATTTATGGCTTCGAGGAAAATTGAATTAGGAAAAACCTGAAAACAATAGTATGCCGGAAATAATTATACAAGCCCGAGAAGCGGCCATTAGCACTCATTTAAGTGTAAAGCGCATCCTTCCTTTTCGGAAAAAGAGAATGGTAGGTCCTTTTATTTTTATGGACCACGCGGGGCCGATAAATAGTTTTCCGTCTGAGGTAACCTCAATGGACGTGTTGCCGCATCCGCATATCGGGCTTTCTACGATCACCTACCTTTTCAGCGGAAACGTTACCCACCGCGACAGTCTGGGAGTAGAGCAAGTAATTCGTCCGGGTGAAGTAAACTGGATGACCGCAGGAAAAGGTATTTCCCATTCTGAGCGTTTTGAAGATCCTGACCTTTTGCAAAAAGGCGGCCTGGAAATGCTACAAACCTGGGTAGCCTTGCCAGAATCTGTAGAAGAAAGTGACCCCACTTTTGAAAATTACAAACCCGATCAATTGCCAGTTTATACCGACAGCGGTATTTGGATGCGTTTGATAGCCGGCAATGCCTATGGATTGGGGAATGATGTGGCCGTTCATTCCCCACTTTTTTACCTGCACGTAAAATTGGAAGCCGGTGCAAAAATTGACTTGCCTACCGAACATTCCGAAAGAGCCATTTATATCACAAGCGGAAGTTTGGAACTGTCCGGGAGGGCCTATTCCAATGGTCAAATGATCGTCTTTTCAAAAAACGAAGAGGCAACCGTTCGATCCAAAACGAATTCCGAATTTATGATTTTGGGAGGTGAACCCCTGGGTGAACGGTTTATTTGGTGGAACTTCGTCTCTTCGAGCAAAGAACGCATCGAGCAGGCCAAAAACGATTGGAAAACGGGGAAAATTATTTTGCCGCCCAACGATAACAAGGAATTTATTCCCCTTCCTGAAAGCCGGTCGAAGCCAGCAAGCAGCGATGTGCCACCCCCCGAGCCGCTTTCGTGAAAATACTGATCGAACACGGGATTGAATTTTAAATAAAATATTATGAACAAAATATTAGGACTGCATCATATCACGGCCATTGCAGGTGACGCTCAGCGCAATTACGACTTTTACACCAAAACCCTCGGATTCCGTATGGTAAAAAGGACCGTTAATTTTGACGACCCCCAGACCTATCATTTCTACTTTGGTGATGAGGTGGGTTCTCCGGGAACCATACTTACCTTCTTCCCCTGGGCAAATGTGAGACAAGGAAAGAACGGAGCTGGTATGGCCACAGAAATTGGATATTCCGTACCGAAAGGAAGTTTGGATTTCTGGAAAGCTCGTTTAAAAAAATTCAACACCCGTCATGAAATCCTTAGTGAACGGTTTGGAGAAAAATACATTGCTCTTCAGGATCCTGACGGCTTGTGGCTCAGTCTGATTGAAGCGAAACAGAAGGATGAGCGAAATGGCTATGAAACCGCTGAAATAAAAGCCGATGTAGCGATCAAAGGATTTCACACGGTTACATTGACCCTGAATGACGTCAAAGCCACGGCTGCAATCTTAACGGAAGTATTCGGTTACAAGCAGATAGCACAGGAAGGTAATTTAGACCGCTACCAAACTGATGCTGTAGAAAATGCGGCCATAGTTGACCTATTGGAAATGCCACAAGCCCAAAGAGGTTTAAATGCAGGTGGCACTAATCATCACGTGGCATTTAGGGTAAAAGATGAAGAAACCTTGATGGCGTTTAGAGAAAAAATTGCGGCAAGAGGCTTACAAATTACTGGGAAAATAAACCGGGACTATTTCTTTTCGCTCTATTTCCGCGAGCCGGGTGGCGTACTGTTTGAAATTGCGACAGACAATCCTGGATTCGCAACGGATGAGACGATAGAAAACCTGGGAAGTTCACTTCAATTACCTGATCAATATAAAGCGATGCGGGATAAGATTGAAAAAGGGCTACCGGAGCTTCAAACAAAATGACAAACAAATGCACAAGAAGAATATACAAACAGCGGGTAAACCTATAGAAGAAGCAAAGCAAGTGTTGATCATGATTCATGGCCGTGGAGCGAATGCCCGTGATATTCTCGGGCTTTCCTCGCATTTAAATGTGGCTGAATACGCCTTATTTGCCCCCGAGGCTACAAATAATACTTGGTACCCATATTCATTTATGACTCATCCTGAGGAAAATGAACCATGGCTTTCTTCTGCTCTTCACTTACTCAAAGAAGTAGTTGATGAAGTAACCGAACAAGGTATTACTTTCGAAAATATTTACTTTCTGGGGTTTTCGCAGGGAGCTTGTCTGGCATTGGAGTTTGTTACACGTCATGCTAAAAAATGGGGTGGTGTTGTGGCTTTTACAGGTGGACTTATTGGTGACAAAATATATCAGGAAAATTACTCCGGCAATTTTAATGGTACTCCCATTTTTATCGGTACTGGAAATCCCGATCCGCATGTACCGATCGAACGTGTAAACGAAAGTGTCAGTATCCTGGAAAAAATGAATGCAAAAGTACACTTACAAGTGCATGAAGGTCGGCCACACAGCATCTCTCCGGATGAGATAGAAGAAGCAAATCGATTGATTTTTGCTTAATAGAGAAAGGACCTGTGAATGCATTGTACACGTGAAACAAAACATTATAACATAAAATTAATCTGAGATGAAAAAGAAATTCTTTAACGCGAATATTTATCGCCACGATACAGCAACCGAAATTATAGTTGAAAACGGGAAGATCACTCATATAGGAACTAATCTGCCAAAATGTGATAAAGAGATTGATCTCGGTGGCAAGCTTGTATTACCTCCCTATGTTGATCCTCATTTACATTTGGATTATGTATATACGTTATCTGAACTTGGGCAAGAAGGAGCTGGTTCAGGTACTTTGTTTGAAGCGATTGAATTATGGCCAAAATTCAAAGAAACTTTGACGGTAGAAAGTGTGAAAAGACTTGCGTTGAAGGGAATTAAAGATGAGGTTTCCCAGGGAGTACAACACATCCGCACACATATTGATGTGACAGATCCAAACTTTACCGCACTAAAGGCGATGTTGGAAATGAAAGAGGAGCTGAAAGATTTCGTTGATATTCAAATCGTAGCTTTTCCACAACAAGGGATGTACATGTATAAGGGCGGACGAGATTTAGTGGAAGAGGCGCTGAAAATGGGAGCTGATGTTGTAGGAGGTATTCCGCACTATGAACCTGCCAGAGAATTTGGAGACAAATCCGTTCATGATATTGTTCAGCTTGGTTTAAAATATGATAAACAGATAGATGTGCATTGCGATGAAACAGATGATACGCATTCACGTTTTGTGGAATTATTAAATGCCCTTGTTCTTATGGAAGATTATGGTAGTAGAACCACTGCCAGTCATACCTGTTCCTTTGGTTCTGCGGATAATTCTTATGCCTTTAGAATGATGGACTTATTCCAAAAGAGCAAAATGAATTTTATTTCTTGTCCTACAGAAAATGCCTATCTTCAAGGTCGCCAGGACACGTATCCTAAACGCAGAGGATTAACGAGAGTGAAAGAATTCATAGAATCAGGAATTAATGTTGCTTTCGCACAAGATTCAATCAACGACCCATGGTACCCAATGGGGAACGGCAACATGATGAATATCCTTGACAATGGAATTCACTTGGCCCAAACTATGTCCCCCGAAGAAATCAAAACAGTCTTTGATCTGATTACCTACAATGGCGCGCGTTGCTTGAATATTCAAGACAGCTACGGTTTAGAAGTTGGTAAAGCAGCCAACTTTATAGTGCTCAATGAATCCTCCGTTTATGAAGCGATTCGGAAAAGAGTAGAGGTATTGGCATCAGTTCGCAAGGGCGATTTTCTATTCCGCAGAAGAGAACCGGAATATGAAATACCTTTAAATCTCTAAATTTGGAATCCACATTAATAGTTAATTAGTTCTACCCAGGATGAGGGAAAGTTGTGGAGAAGTATAAAAAGAAGCTATCTTTGAGAAGGTCACTAAAAAATTATAGTATGAACTACACAGAAAATTTTGAAGGTATAAAGTTAGATGTACAGGCAGTGGACATCACTATCTCCAATGACTTACAACAAGGTATTAGGGATACGATTAATAGATTAAAAAGACATACTTCGGATGTCAATTTTGTGGATGTGTATTTTACAGATAAAAGTGAAAAATCAACAGATCCTAAAACTGTGGGTATGAGATTTGGTATTCCTGGTAACGATGCCTTTGCTTCTGATTCGGGGGACAACTGGATGGAACTGCTGAAAAACGTAGAAGAAAAACTGCGCAGACAATTAGAGAAAAGGCAAAGCTGAATTTAAAAAAAATAGGCGAGCGGCATCCTTTTCCGGCCGCCTTATATATGCTGACACAATCCTTTTCAGAAAGTTGAAACCTTTTCGTTTGGAGTACAACTTGTATGTCTAAAGGATGTATGTCAGCATTGTCTTAGGCAGTTATCAACGCGATAATTGCCTTTTTTTATTATCACCTATATATATTTTACAAAGATCAACCCAAAACCTTTTTGGCAAAAAGGGAAATAATCTACGTAACGTAGCTATTGTAAGTAGCCTGGGGGTGTGTGTTTATTGCCTATTTCCTAAAACTCAGTTTCTTGGCCCACTAATTTCCAACCAGCCCGAGTTACTTCCAGTTTCATGATCAGACTGGTAACCAAATTTTCTAACAAATTTTCTTGCTTTCCAATGGTCGCTACTTCTACTTGAATAATTACCTCTTCTGGATTTGTTTCAATAACATCTCTATTAATTGAACGCATTAATAACTGATCATTAGTTTCAATGTGGTTTAATAACCAAAATCGGACGTTCGATTCTATACCTAAAGAACATTCGATGGAGACCTGATAGTAGGTTTCTCTGACATCAGCTTGCCTATATGCCGAAAGTTTTGATAATCGAATACTTATAGGTCTTAGAATTAAATGTGATAAAACTACCGCAGTGGTAGTAACCAACGCTTCAATGAAAAAACCCATTCCTGCTAATGTTCCAACCGCAGCAGAACACCAAATGGTAGCTGCTGTATTAAGCCCACTGACATTAAATCCGTCTTTCATTATTACGCCTGCGCCAATGAAACCGATTCCTGTAACTATTTGTGCCGTAACCCTGCCTGGATCTCCTCCCGAAAGATTGTGAAGGTCTATAGACAATAGCACATATGATGCCGCACCAATTGCAACCAGCGTATTGGTGCGTAATCCCGCATTTTTTTGCTGCAACTGTCTCTCAAATCCAATAATACCACCTAACAAAAATGCAGCGCCTATGCGTAAAATATATTCGGTAATATCTACTAAACCACCCATAAACTCTTTACTTATCTATTAATAAATGACGCTCGCAAACATTAACTTAAAGTCTTTTTGGCAAAAATGGAAATAATCATACCCGGAATGGACAAAGCAATTGCAAAATAAATTAAGCTTAAGGGAGAATAAATTCCCAGCAGCAAACCTGCAACAGAAGTTGCAATCATAATGGCTAAGTTGAATATAGAAGACTGAACTGAGGTGGCAACGTCTTTTGCACTTTCTACCTGTCTGCTTACGGCAGCCTGTAGTAAGGTGACCAATGGACCAAATGAAAGCCCCCACAAAAGGAAAGCAAAATGAGCCATTCCTGTTGTTCTACCGAACATTAGAAAAATACCCATAGAGATGATCAGAAAGGCAAACATCAGTATTGTAAGCAGCCTCAGGTGGTTATCAGTGTATTTTATTGCAAGCAATACAGAAATCAAAGACCCTATTCCAAAAAGCAATAAGGCACTTTCTATTCCCCCGGCCAACTGAATTTCATCAACCAAGCTTGTGATATACACATAGACACCATAATGCGCAATCACACCAAGCAGCGTAAGCAGAAGAACAAGTAAAACTGCCGGTATTTTTAAGAGTGCAAATGGCGAAGAACTTTTGGTGAGTTTTTCTCCTGGTGTCGAGGGCAATGCAAAAATACTGACCAAAGCAATAGCAATAATAACAACCCCAAGTCCAATGAATTCCGTTCTCCAGCCATATTCGTTTCCAATAAAAGTCATGATGGGCATCCCAATGCTAATGCCCAATGTATTCCCTGCCATGATCACTGCGATTGCCTTCCCGTGTTGATTCTCATCCACCAGTCGCATCCCATAAGCTGCAATCATTGGCCACATTACTCCGGCACAAATTCCACCGATAATCCTAAGGAAAATAATAATCGTATGATCGTATAAAAGCCCTGCAATAATATTGGAAATGGCGAACCCGCCAAGCAAAATCAGTAACAGAAATTTGCGATTGAATCGCATGGTCATTGAAATGAGAGGGATTGCAAAAATAGCAGATGCAATGGCGTAGTAACCTACGAGATTACCGGTTTGCACCTCGCTGATATTTAAATCGGCCATCATTTGAGGAAGAACCCCCGAAGGCATCAACTCGGATAGTATTCCAACAAAAGTTACTGACGACATCAAGATCATAATTGGCCACGGAAAAATATTTTTATCTTTTTCAGTAGAATTGTGTTTGTTCATAGTGTTTCTTTTTATGCCTGCTTGAAGTTTGGTAACTATCCAGATACCAATTTAAACTAATTTGATAGACTGTATACACACCCTGGCTGTTTTTAACAAACCGATCGGTGATAGATCAAATAATGACAACATTCAGTGCTGCGTATGGCTAAAGTTGGAAATTTTCAATCTTGTTAGAGAAGCCTTGAAAAACCGAGAAGAAAATGTCGATTGATATCAATCCAGATTCACCGATGCGGCCAGTTTGAGCATTTTACCACTTAGGGAAAAAAGGCGGTGCAATTGTTCCCAAACCAAATGAGCCTCTTGAAGATCACGTTCAGCTTGTTTGTCCATGGATGCAAAATTCCTAGTGTCTAAGGGATTGAACGTAGGCAACTGTTCTTCAAAAAGTGGATCATTTTCAGAAAAGCCCTGCACACTGTATTTCTTGTCTTTTAGGCATTGTAGCACCCTCTCCAGGTTTTCCTCTATTTTTTCTGTTACAATCATGAATCGTTCGGATGCCTCTGTTGTTTTATGGTACTGTATGTATGTACTCACCGAAGCCAATGAGGCTAAAAACGTGTGGTTCAAGACGACCAGTTCGTAAATTTTATCTGCTTCCCTTTGTTTCGACTTGGGTTCCTGTACCATCCGCTGAAAAGCCGAGCTAAGATTAGAGGTTTCCAAAAATGCCTCTTTACGCGCAATATTGTAGGAGGTAGGTATGTTCCCCTTTAGCTGATAATATTCGGTAATCTTATGGAGGAAGTCCTTGTTGGCTTTCACACTTTTTTTGATACTTTCTTTGATTTCAAGGAACTCCCAGGAAGGCCAAAGCCACAGCATGGCGGCAAAGGAAAGTCCGGCACCGACAAGCGTGTCCAATATTCGGAATTTTAATAGGGTCAAAACATCTGGATTGAGAATAGCATAGATAAAGACCACACTCAACGTAATGAAGGTAGCCGAAGCCTTATAGTTTTTTTGTACCATAGAAAGTGCAATGACCAAAGAAGCTACGCCCATGATCCCGTACACATAGGGATCTTGTATAAGAAAAACAACACAAGCGGCAATGGCCCCACCAATAAGCGTACCGATAATGCGATCTTTGGCTCGGTTTTTTGTGAGTCCATAGCTGGGCCGCATGATTACGATAATGATAAACAAGATCGAGTACGGATTCTGAAACACGAAGATCGAACCCAGTGCATAGCCTATCATAACGGTAACCGCCAGCCGAAACGAATGTCTAAAAACAGTGGATTTAAAACTAAAATTCCTTAATAATAGTATCGGACTATAATCTTGGAATGCCACAAAACGTAGGGCATTTTTTCTATCGATAAAATCGATTTCAGTATCACCAGGTCCATCTAACAACCATTTTATTCTTTCCAGTTTTTTGAACTGTTTTTCCTGATATTCGAGCCAATTTTTTAGCATTAGATATCCCTCGTAATCCGGGGTGTCACGTAGCAATGCTATTTGAAGCCTTGCATCTTCAAAAGATGGCATCAAGTCATCACTCTTGGGTATATCTTTCACGTTGTTACCCGCCTCTGAAATCACTCGCAGTTGATGGGCCATTTTGAAAATCAGATCTTGAAATATTTTAATGTATTGGGGATGGTTATTAAAGAGCGCATCCATTCGATCATAATTTCCGGGATTTGCGATTGCTGTTTCCAACATCTCCACCAATTGCACGAATATCAACAGGCGTTTATCCTGATAATGCGACCAACCGGAAGTCTTTCTCGAATGGATTAAAATTTCTCTCAGAACCCCATGATTCTCGGTAAGCTTGGTTTGCAGGTTCAGTAATTTGGACTGTAGCTTTTCGTAGTCTACATGTAGTCCGACCAATTTTCCCCGTGTTTCTAATAATTCAGCCGTAAGCCCATAGGTTTCTGATAATAATTCTTCGGTCTCTGCATTAGGGCTTATGCGATGCCAAATGTTTGTCAATATCAAATACCAGAGCCCCCCCACACCTATCAACAGAGCATATTGGTAGACTTCCAATTCTGCTGAATCGTTGGCAAAGCTCAAAGCCAAGGCCATAAGGCCTGAAAAACTTATGAGCGAGGCACGAAAGCCATACACCGAAATAAAGGCGATGGCAAAAGTGAGTATTCCCAATACAGGAAGTAGCAACGAAAGTTCAAAATGTAGATAGCCCTTAATAAAGCTGACGAGCATGACCAATGCCGCGGCAATAAGAATGCTCATTTTTTTATGTCGAAAACTACCAATGACATCACTGGGCGAGCTCCAAAAGGCACCAAAGCTGAGTGTCAGCCCAATTTCATAATACCCGAGTTGCATGCCGATTAATGTGGGTAGCGTAACCGCAATACCAACCCTGATGCCCCTTGAAAAAGAGGTGCTTCTCAAGAACTGCTGCAATTCCTTAAAATTCTCGTAAATAAAAAGGGTTACAGTACTCAAAACTGAACGGTTTAATCGCGAAAGATAGGGGTTTTACAAGTCCGATTCTACCCTAAAACCAAATAGGATTTACCAAAAATCGGAATTCCCGGACTGTACGTGCCAGAAGATTCAGGAGTCAAGGATGCTGCCGCAAAACAAGGAAGTCTTAAAATTCGTTTTGGATTGGGCAAACCCCTACGACCATTGATTGCTATCTTATACGGTAAAATAGATAGTGACAAAGCTATCAATGTGAAGGTAACAAGTCTGCACGACCAGGCACAAATGCCAAAAAGGAATTGGGTGAGTTCAAATCCATTCGAGATACCTTCATTGGATTTCAAGCCCACCTGTATCGGGCACAGGCGATGTGATAGGGATACTAACTGGCGTGCGTCTTCTAGCTGCGAAATGGCATGTGTGAGACTCGTGCCTAAGTAGTCAGAGGTATTAGTGAAATCAATTATACTTTTCATAGCCATGGGATTCTTCAGTTGCTCCACCCGCAAGCCCTCTAAGGCTCCTTCTGAATGACGGAGCGGGGTAGTGTGTATTTTATGTTTTCAAAGCAGTCTTTGTAGACCTAAGAGAAATTACTGGAAAATGGACCAAACCAATCCCAACGTGGAACTTGGTAGTCAATCAATTTATTAACATCTTCGGAGAGCGGTGCAAAATATAAACCCTTTACGCAGTTGCTTAGACACTACCAGGCACTTACACACTTTTCTGGGCAGTGTCGCATTTCACTAGCTACCACGCACCATCGAGGTAGCTACCACGTATCATCGGGTTGGAACCACGCACTCCCAAGTTAGCTACCTCGTATCATAGCGTTAGAACCTTGCTTCATTTCACCAGCTACCCCGCATCATCGAGCTGGAACCTCGTACCATTTCGGTAGCTACTTCACACCATCTTGTTAGCTACCTTGTACCATCGCGTTAGAACCTTGTATCATTTCACCAGCTACCACGCACCATCACGGTAGCACCTCATGTCGTTTTTTTATAACAGAGTATCTTTCCGGTTGCAGGCGCCCCCCTCTCCACCTGCCAGCATGGGGATGGGGCAGACCCACCCGCTCTTGGTTTCAGAGCAGTACTCTCTCAGCCAAAAGGGGGAATGGGGATTCCCGATTTACCTCCCAGCCACAGAAGATTTGTCGAATAAGAAAAAAATTAAAATATTTTAAAAGTTTTTTCTTATTTATGAAACTATTCTACCAGGGTTTTACGTACTTAGAGTATGTTCAACAATTTAACATTTATATGTTATGTCACATGTTAAAAACGCAGCAAGCTACTCTAGGCTAGTAGACATCTGCACCGGGTACGGAGGTAAGTATAACCCTGGGCGTCCAACCCTCCAGCTTAAAGCAATGAGAGCTTTGCTCAATGAAGCACAAAGTTCATTGCAAGATGTTTCACTTAAACAAGATGCGTACCATCGCATACTGAATAAAAAGAGTTCGGCTTTTGACGGACTGGACATTCTGGCGAACCGCGTGATCGGAACTATGGAGGCATTGCAAATGCCTGAGGCAACCATTGAAGATGCACGCTACTTCTACAGGCTGCTGGCCGGCAAGCGGGCTACACTCAGACCCCCCATCCCTTCTGAGGACAGTGATGAGGAGAAGGTAAAAACCCGTGGGTTTCAACAACTGAGTTATGTAGCCAAAGCCAGCAACTTCTTTAAAATGGTGCAAATGGTAAATGCGCTGCCGGCTTATATAAGCAACGAGCCCGATCTACAGATTCCGGCCCTTATGGAAAGAGCAGCCCCTTTACAGTCACTCATTGAAGAAGTGGACAAAGCCAAAGTGGCCTTGTCTATAGCAAGGCTGAAACGCAACCGAATCCTCTACCGCACTAACACCGGTATGGTAGACAATGCCAAACTGGTAAGACGGTATGTGAAAGTAGCGTTTGGTACGCGTAGCGGAGAAGCCGCTCAATTGAAAGATGTTCGTTTCACTAAACAAAAAGTAAGATGAGAACCTTCGCAATCAACTAAAACCTCTGCATGATATCTGCAGAGGTTTTTTTATGTCCATTCGTTATAATACTTAATCACCTTGATCCTTGTTGGTATTTTTGCAACTATAAGAAGCTCTCCCATGTAGTTTATAAGTGCAATTTGCCTAATGCTGTTAGCTAAGGTGGCAATAGAAAAGCCGTATCTAAAGCTCCAGTACTTTTAGGGCTTAATTAGAGCACCTACAAAAGAGGGGAGAGTAACCGAATTAACTTTTCCCACAGAAGTATGTACGTGGGCCTGTTCAACCAATCATGGGTATTGATCTCACGCGATTCTTTTAAGTCTTCTTCAAAAGCCTTTTGCAGTTGACCTGTAATTTCTTTAGAGAAGAGCACTGCATTGACTTCAAAATTAAGATCGAAGCTTCGGTAGTCCATATTGGCGGACCCCACTACCGATAGATCATCGTCTATTATCATGGTCTTGGCATGTACAAATCCTTTTTCGTATGTAAATATTCGCACCCCGTGTTTTAGAAGTTCGGTGTAATAGGAGCGTGCAGCGGAATTGACCATTTTTGAGTCTGATTTACCGGGGACCAATAACTTAACTTCAATACCACTTTTAGCAACAATGATAAGCGCGTCCATTAAGCTTTCACCTGGAATGAAATACGGACTCGTAACTAAAACCTTTTCCCTGGCGGAGCCTATGGCTTCCATGATAGAATAGAAAATAACAGGTAATTTGGAATCGGGACCGGAAGGCACAATCTGCACTACTTCGTTTTGTATTTTCTGTGCATCAAAACGCTGCGGAAAATAATCCCTCCCGTATTGTAGTTTGTTTTCGCTGCTGAAATTCCAATCGCAAAGAAATAGGTACTGCAAATAAATAGTTGCCCTTCCATCAATCATTAAATGGGTATCTCTCCAATACAATCCATTTTTGGGGTTTGTGTCATTCCTATACCTGTCGCTGATGTTGATGCCTCCAATAAATGATTTTTCTCCATCTATTACAATAATTTTTCGATGGTTCCGGTAGTTCATCCGGTTGGCAAAGGCATACCACTTGATTCGATAAAATGGAGCGGTATCCACACCAGCCTCTTCCAATCTTTTGATAAATCCATTGCTAAGACCATGACTTCCGAAGTGATCGTATAAGAAACGTACTTCTACACCCTGTTGTGCTTTTTTAATTAAAATGTCTGCTATAGAATTCCCTGTTTCGTCATTTTCATAGATATAGTATTCCAGATGAATATGTGATGTAGCGCCTTCCAGGGCTTCCAAAAGTATGGGAAACTTCTCTTCTCCGTTCAAAAGGAGTTTTACGGAATTGTTCCCGGTTAATGGACTGTTGGTTGAATAATGAATGAATCGAACCAAATTGCGATGCTTCGAAAGCACCAAGTCCGAATGCAATACCTCTTCAGAATAATCATGAAGACGGGTGAGTATTTCTTGACGGAGCGCTTCGTCATTTACAATTTTTCTGCTGTATAACTTTTGTTTTCGGTAGTTGATGCCAAACGAAAAATAGAATAACATCCCTACCACAGGAACCAACACAATAAAAAGAATATAGGCCAGGGCTTTGACACCACTGCGGGTATCATGCAGCACTCTTAATATGACCAAAACCATAATGATGAAGTAGACTACTTCAAACATGATGGTCAGGTACATTGTGTCTTGGAATAGATTGAGGGACATCTGTGTACGAAATTCAAAATAGAATATCGTCTAAGCTAATTATTTCCCCGTAATAAGTTAAAATTGTTCTTTCCTCAAATCATTTTGCAAGGCGTTGTAACGTTCTTTCCATTCAGAGGATATCTTCTCCGAATGTTTGTGAAGCTTTCTTAGTTGCATAGAAAAGAAGATGCTGAAAACGCCACTCAATAGAAATGCCAGCCCGGTCCAGAATACGATGGTCATTCCGGCAAACACGGGGTTCCATATCAGAATGATGGCAAAAATAGCACCCAATATGCCCAAGACGAGAAGCCATCCCCAGTTAGCGCTTCCATATCTCTTTACATCCAAGGCAAAGCTGAAGGTAGAAATTGAACGAAACAGGATAGTAAAGCCTACATATAAGGCCAGCACACCCATGGAAAGTACCGGGTTAATCAGCAATAATGCTCCGATAACAAGGGTAACGATACCAAAAACGAGGTACCAGCCCCAATTGTCAAGTTGCTTTCTGTTGGCCACAGAGAATAGGATCTCGAAAATTCCTGAAAACAGAAACCCCAGACTGAACAGCATGGCTAAGACCAGGTACGAGCTTGCTGGTGATACGAACGCAGCAATTGCTGCTCCTATAAATAAAAAGCCTACGATAAGTGGTAAGTACCAATTCTTTAGGGCTTCCGACAAAGGTCTTAGAATAAGGGTTTTCATAGTGATAGGATTTAGTATTTGTTATTTATAGCATATTAGGTAGGCTGTCCCATTTTCTTAATATTATGAATGACACCGCCATCTATCAGAATATCAGTGCCAGTAATGAAACGGGCAGCATCACTCACTAAAAAATGTACAACATCTGCTACATCTTCAGGTGTTCCATTTCTTTTTAATGGGGTTGCTTCTTTTATTGCTTGCATACGTTCTGGATGCTCTTGTGCTGCTTTTAATGCCATCGCAGTTTCAATTACCCCGGGTGATGCGGTAACAATACGCGCTCCTTTACCTCCCCATTTATCTACATTTTTAAGAGAAAGCAGTTGCACTCCACGTTTTGCGAAGTTGTACATGATGTCTGAACTACCATCAACAAATTGACTTACCGTCTCAAAAGACCCAGGTGCCTGAGGATTTTCAAGTGCAGCATCATATTGTTCATTGGAGGGAACTGTATGCGCCATCATAGAAGAGAACAACACAGCTACAGAATTTTCAACAGCCAGTTCATAAAAGGCATCGATGAGAATTTCTGTACCCACCAAGTCAATGGTATATACTTTCTTTACGTCTTGCACTGTTCCGCTGACACCAGCGGTATGGATCAGCGCTTTTAACGAGCCACTGTCAGCCACAAATTTTATTAGCTTATCCACATCTTTCTTGTTGGTAATGTCGCAGGCGATACCTGTAGCTTTAAAACCTTCTTTTGTCAGCGTTTGTACAGCCTTGTCTACTATCTCTTGAGAGTAGTCGGTAATTATTAATTCTTCATTCTTAAAAGTTCTGGCACAAGCCATGCCTATGCCACCTGCACCTCCTGTGATTACTATTTTTTGCGACTTCATTTTATTTTTTTGTTATAATGTATTAAACAATTTTTTTCCTTAAGTAAGAATTACTACAGCTTTAATATAATTCCTTAAACTTTTTACTCACTATTTTTCAATGTTGTGTTATTGCACCAAAGCCGTTAAATTTTTTTAATTCTCCTTTGGGAAGGAAAACGACATCTCCTCCAAAGCCCATGTTTCTATCTATCATTTCGTCATAGATATCTTCAATCACCTCTTTATTGTTTCTTTCGCTATCGGAAACATAAGTAATCACGCCATCTTTCATTACGGCTGGTTGAAATAGCCCCTGCTCTATAAAGAGTGTTTGAATCTTGCCCTGTGCTATTGCCTTCCAGATTTCATTGGTGTCAGAAAGAAATTGGTTGGCGCTTACCGCTTTTTTTAATTCAACTTTTCTGGCATTATTCTTTTTGATGATGTGCTCCTGAACTATTTTCCATGCTTCGCTGACTATCGCGTGATTCTTTTTCTCAATCCTATTTTTGTTCAAAAAAATGTCAAGAATACTGTTTCTTTGATCCGCAATTTTTAAATAGGCATGATAGTTTTCTTCCACGCTGCATATTAAAACAGGAAGCGGATTATTTTTTCTGACTTTGTTGACATCCTTATCTACCAGATTAAAAAATTCAGTAAGCAAGTTTCTTTGACGGGACATGTCTGATAAGTCCACCCACTCTGTGGTATCAAATTGATTGTTCAAGACGGGGAAAGGAGCACCAACTTCGGCAACAACTTTGTCATTGGTAGCCTCTATTAATCTTACTTTTTCCCGGCTTAAAACCAATACATAATAGCTCGTTTCCTGGTGCATGGCTCTTACCAGATCTCTGGTAACAAATGTGCGGCCAACAACTGCCCGCTCCTCTACGGCAATAGGCAATCTTGTGTATTCTGCAATGTCTTCATTTACAAAGAGTATTAGACTTTCAAGGTTATGACTGTGGTCTATTTTATTTGCGAGGCTATTTAATCTATCGATCAATTTCTCTGCATCTTTTTTACTCTCGTTGGCCAGTAGTTTGGTTTCGGCTTCTTTTATAAGTTTTTTGAGGCGCAACGCATCCTTCAGATAGTCTGGTTTTGTTCGATGGGTATTTGCTATAATGGTTATGCAATTTTTTGAAACAATGTTTTTCAGTTCTTTTAATGTAGCGTTCATCCTTTTATGAATTTGATTATTCAGTTTATTCCAATTTTAACGAGGGGTTAAAGCCCAAATGTTGACCTATTCAAATATTATTTCAAATAGGCGTTCAACATCCAGAGTGTTTTTTCAGTTTCAGAGATATAATCACTCATTAGGCTTTGAGTGCCTTCGTCATTTGCATCTGCGGCAAGAGACAATATGTCCCGCTCTTTTTTGATTAATATTGAGAAGTTTTTTACTATAATCTCAACGCCTTGTGTTCCGTCTGTTACATTCTTCTCCTCCTTCACCTCGGTAGTTTTGAGATAATCGGAATAGGTATGCAACGGCTCTCCTTCGAGCGTCAAAATGCGCTCAGCGATTTCATCGATTTTGGTAGAGGCATCCTTATAGAACTCTTCAAATTTCAAATGCAATTCAAAGAAATTTTGACCTTTGATATTCCAAGCAATCCTCTTAAGTTCTGATAAAACAATTCATAGTTTGCTAATAGGATATTTAACTCTTTAACCAGTTTTTCAACTTTTTTCTTGTCTAACCCTACTAAGTTTTTCATGTTTTGTTTATTTTGTTTTGGTTCGTTACGAAGTTAGCCTTATTACTTAAGAATAAGTATGATGTCTGTCAGCCATACAAGAGACATATATCATATATAGGGGTAAACAAATGAGGTGAGGAGCATTTAAATCTCTTAGGTCAGGCAAGTAAAATTGGAGATGAGTGCTTTTGATTAAATTTGCAGAAAATTGAGACTTATTCCTTTGTGATTTTTTTCACTTACAAAAGCCCAGGCCTCACTAAGTACTTTAAAATTATACCAAGTCCATGATGGAAGAATATAGAATTGAAATTATTGAATCCGTAGTTATTTTGTTTTTATACTTAGCCGTACGATTTGTACTGAATAAGGCTGTTGAAAAGGTTACCTTAAAATTCACCCATCAAAGGGCAAGAACAAAAATCATTAAAAAGTTTGTTAATTCTTTTCTGCTTTTTGTGGGTTTGCAATTCCTGCTGTTCGTTTGGGGAGTTGAGCAATCAGAGCTAATATTTTTTATTTCCACAATGTTAACTGTGTTGGGAATCGCCTTTTTTGCACAATGGTCAATTATTTCTAATGTTACTTCAGCACTGATTATATTTTTTAGTCATCCTGCCAAAATTGGAGATACCATTACTGTGCTTGATAAGGACTACTCAATAAAAGGAAGGATAAGTGATATTGAAATGTTCTTTATTACCATCAAAACGGAGGAAGGAGATAAAGTCACCATTCCAAACAACGTTTTTATCCAAAAAATGATTAAACAGGGCAAGAGTGCATAGCGTAACTCTAAAGAATGTATTTTGTCAAGGAACCGAGAGATATTTCTTATCAAAACTTTGACTGTTTGGAGCGCTGTAATACCTTATAGCAGCAATTTTTAACTTTAGATGAATTATGAAAAAACAAATAATAATGGCTGTCGCCATATTCTCCATATCGAGTTGTAGTTCAGGTAAAAATAATAATGTACCCATATCGAATAATTTGATTAAAGAAGCAATAACGGATGATCGTATCGTAGAAAAGTACTGGAAGCTTAAAATCTTAGATGGTCAAACAATTGAGATGGCAGAAAACCAGGAACGTGAAATGTACTTTACGCTGAAAGCTGACGAAAACCGTGTAACTGGGTTTTCCGGATGCAATACATTTAGTGGTAGCTATGCATTGGATAATGTGAATCGTATTCGGTTTACCCACATGGCATCTACCATGAAAGCTTGCCCGGATGTGGAGGTAGATGAGCCCAAATTTTTAGAAGTATTTGAGCTTACGGATAACTACACTGTAGATGGAGAGATGCTCAGCTTAAATGTAGGAAGACGTACACCCTTGGCTGTTTTTGAAGTTGTTGAGGTTGAATAGAGTGACTCTCTTGAATAATTATTAATTTTGCACTTGCGCGAGTAATTATTACAATATAATTATTTAGCTTCTATGAAGAATCAGTTTACAGGGTTCATGCACTTTTTAATGATTTGAAATATTTGTATTATTTAATAGGGAAAACAGATTATTCGAAAAATCACTTATTGGAAAAGGCCACCCCGAAAGGTGGCCTATGCAAGAGTTAAAACCCAGTGAAGTATATATTGTTAAAAACAATATAGCTGAGTAATCTTAATTACACGATTACACAAGCACCACCTGCACATGCAGCTTCTGCCTGTAGATCCGTGGCATCATCGGGTTCAAAAATGGCAGACAAATCGATGTTCTTTAGTGATTTTTCTAGCTCCTCATAGCGTTCACGAGTGATATCTTCAAAAGGAGGTTGTTTGTAGTTGCCATTGTCATAAGGAAGCACACTTAATCCATTGTAAGAGGCTTTGTTTTCCCACATCCATTCCCCCACTTCTTTCCATTCATTTTCTTTAATGGATACAGTGGCAGAAACATTATTGGCGTTGGATCCTAACCGGTAACCGTTACGAACCCATTCCAAATTGAAAGTTTTAACCCGCTCCAATAAATCCATCGCACTTTCAGTTCTGAGTATACTGTTATCAGGTGCCTTTTGAGGAATACACACAATGGCCTGCTTGCTGTTCAGCATATCCTCCTCCAGCAATTCAGGGTGGTTGATTCGTAAGTGATCATAAAGGGCTTCATTTTTTCCGATTCTCATCCTACGCAAATAGTAATCGTTGTGCCAGGCATGGATCCCTGACGAGGTGCCAAGTACCAGAGAACTCGTTCCGGAGGGTTTAATGGTGGTGCAGCGTGCCGCAAATTCAATTCCAATTTTTGCTGTAACTTCAACATTGATATGTTTTACTTCATCTGCTGCTTCTTTTAAATCAAGCTTTATTACCTTTCCACTGGCAATTCCAGTCATTCCTACTCCAATCAATGCATCTTGTTCGGTAGTTTGTTTCCATATTTCTCGCAAGTAATGGAAGTCGGTAAAGCCTGCCTGAAGGGTACCAAAAAAGCCTGCTGCTCTTGCACGCGCATTTAGCTCTTCCTGCGTTTCTACATCTGAGACATTTACTTCACAGAGGTTACAAAACTGAAATGGACGAAGGGCAATTTCACAACATGGGTTGGTTCCCCAATCAGGATGGTTGGTAAAATAAAAACCAGGTTCTCCGGTTCCGGATATTTCAATCTTTTCCCAAAGATCAAAAAACTCTTGTTGTGTAGTCTCATCACGGGAGAGTACGGCAGAGTTATTGGCACGGCCTCTCTGTTCGTTTAATTCCCACCAATTTCCAAACTTACAAGTAAGCATTTCTTCATCTTCAGGTGAGAAGAGCGATATCATTGCTGATCTGCGTATTCCTCCAGCCAAAACGGCATTAGCGATGTGGCACATGAGGTCGTGGCACTCCAGAGGAGTTAATTGCTCTCCATCCTTTTTACGGTCAAGGATTGCTGTGATATGGGCATGACACACTTTTAAAGGTTCAGGACCAGGGGCCTTACCTCCGGCAGTTACTAATCGAGCTCCTTTGGGTCGGATGTCAGAGTAGTCGAAATCAGGCATGGCTTTGCTCTGCCCAAAGTAGGCTTTCATGATCATTTTGATGGAATCGGCCCAACCCTCCAGGCTATCGCCAATCAAAAAGCGCCTGCGCTTTTCCGCTTTTTCAATGGGGGGTAATTCGGCTACGTGATGGTATTGGACAGAGTAACCCACTCCAGTCCCCCCTAATAACAGAAACATGGCTTCAGAAAACGCGCGGATGTCATCCACTGGCAAATAAGCACAATTGTAAATACGGCTATTATTCCTTGAGATAGAAGGGCCTGCAAATTGCATTGCGCGCATAGATGGAAGTACTTTCTTTTGTAGTATCCACTGCATGTTATCCTCAATTTCAGATTTCATTTGAGGGTACTTTTCTACCATCATATATTCATATCTCGCACATATTTCCGGCCATAATTCCCTGCGCTGCAGTTCTGGGATGTATCGTGCATACTTCATGTATATCACGATATCGCTAAGAATTTCCTGATTAAGTTCCATGGTTGTAGGGTTAAAATTAAATAGAGTTTAAAAAATATTAATTCTTCAATGGATTTATATCATTAGAGGATCCATTTTCTAGCTGCAAAGCAGCCGGATAGAGTATTTGATCTTCAAGCTTGACAATATATTTAATATGCTTTTCCAGTTGTTCAAGTTGGCTATACAACAAACCAAAGGCAGAAATGGTGCCTTTGGGTACCTTATAACCCCGTGTTAGTGCCCTGATTTTATCCAAATCTGCTATAACTGCACGATGTTCATTCTCCATTGTCTCAATGGGGTACATGAGGTGAAATGGGGTGGCTTCCTCTTCGTTCGTTTCTGTTCTTTTTTCGGCTAATTTTTTAATAGCAGGAAACAAAATCTTCCCTTCTGTATAAATGTGTAGTTCCAGGCCGATTACAACCTTATCAAATAGAGATTTAATTTTCTCTAGCTCAATCCTACGAGATCCGTATTGTTTTAAAACTTCGTGTATGGATGTTCTAATACTTTTTACAGATTCTTTAATAAAGCGGTGATGTTCTTCCATCATATGTTCTACCAAGTGAGGGAGGGGCCACTCTGACATTTCTGAATGGATGGAAGGTGAAATGAGTATTTTTTTTAGATGCTCTTTTACCAACTCTGGTAAAACCTGCGCCTCCCTACAGGCCTCCTCAAATTGGGCTTTACTATTCAAATGGACTATTCCTAATCGTTTTAAAACATCAGTTGCTTGAGGGGCTACTCGTAATATTTCCGAAATCGTCATCTAAATGGCAGAGAACAGTATCACACTAAATTACCTACTTAATAGCCAAAAGTAAAAGATATATTAGTCTTTTAATAGGGATAATGGGAAAATTTGAGGAATAATTAAAGTGAAGAAATAGCCTAAACCAAGGCTGAGAAACAGTCACAAAAATTATACTTTGGAAGCGGAGATCAGATGCTGCAACTCTTCAATTTGAACTTGCTTTTGTGTAAGCTCCTTCCTCTCTTTTGTAAGCGGTTGCCCTTTTAGACTTGCCAAAGTTATTGAAAGCTTGTACATTAACTCCTCCAGGGCCTCTAACAGAAGCACTTTATGTTTTTGATCAATTTCTATCATAGGTTGATACCATTAATAACAAAATTATTCTCCTGTAAACCTACCCTCTCCAAGTCAGGCACCAAATGATTTTGGTCAATAACAATGAAGACCAATATCATATAATTGGGTCCCATCATTTTATAAATTAATTGAATTACCTCACTTGATTGTAAAAAATCAGATTTAACTCCAAACCCATCTATAAAATTCCATATAAAAAGATAATATTGTCTTTTTATATGAAATAAATGAGGTGATTATGAAATCTGAAAAAAGGAGAGCCCTTCCGGAGCCATTTAAGATTAAGATGGTTGAACCGCTACGAATCACCACAAAGGATTATAGGCTTGAAAAATTAAAAACAGCTACTTATAACCCATTTCTTTTAAAATCAGATGACGTATTTATTGATCTGTTAACAGACAGTGGTACTGGCGCAATGAGTGATCACCAATGGGCCGGAATCCTGATGGGTGATGAAAGCTATGCTGGAGCAAAAAGTTGGCAACATCTGGAGCGGGTAGTTAAAGAGCTAACGGGGATGCCCTACATTCTGCCGACTCACCAGGGGAGGGCAGCAGAAAGAATTTTGTACAGCACGATTGGTGGCAAAGACAAGGTGTTTATAAGTAATACGCACTTTGATACCACAAGGGCAAATATTGAATTTACGGGCGCAAAAGCCATTGATATTCCATCAGTGGACTCCAGTAATTTAGAAAAAGAGTCGGACTTCAAAGGGAACATCGATATCAACAAATTATCTGAATTGATCATTGAGCATGGCGCAGAAAATATTGGAGCGGTCATCATGACAGTAACCAATAATTCTTCCGGGGGTCAACCAGTGAGCATGGGCAACATGCTGGAAGTTCGTTCTATTTGTGATGAGCACCAAGTGATGATGGTTATTGATGGCTGCCGCATTGCCGAGAACAGTTACTTCGTGAAACACCGCGAACCAGACTATGCAAATTATACCTATGAAGAGATTGCTCAAAAAATGTTACAACTCGGAGATGCATTTGTTATGAGTGCCAAAAAAGATGGTATGGTCAACATTGGCGGCCTGCTCACCATGAAGGATAAAAGCCTAAGTGAGAAATGCACCAACTTATTGATCATCTCAGAGGGATTTACCACATATGGCGGTTTGGCAGGTCGCGATATGGAAGCCATGGCCATTGGCCTTAAAGAGGTGTTTGATCCGGATTATTTGCATTACCGCATACGAAGCACTGCCTATTTGGGTGAACACCTCAGAGCAAAGGGGATTCCGGTAGTTTGGCCGATTGGCGGGCATGCCGTATATATAGATGCCAGCAAATTGTATCCAAATATTCCCTTGGACCAATATCCGGGTCAGGCATTGGTTTGTGATCTTTATGAACAGGGTGGCATCCGTTGCGTTGAAGTGGGAAGTGTGATGTTTGGAAAATACGACAGTAAAGGAAAATTGATTCCTGCCAAAAATGAATTGGTAAGATTGGCCATTCCTCGTAGAACTTATACGCAAAGCCATATCGATTATGTGATTGATGTCTTTGACGATATTCTGGAAATGAAAGAACAAAGAAGGGGATTTAAGATTACCTATGAACCGCCCTTCCTAAGACACTTTACTGCACGATTTGAACCTGTATAAATCAATTAATAAAAGATGAAAAAGCAATTAATAAAGCGCTCCTGGGCAGAGCCTTATAAAATGAAAATGGTTGAGTTGTTGAAAATGACAACCACGACCCACAGAAAAAGGGCGATTAAAGAGGCAGGGTACAATACTTTTTTATTGAAATCGGAAGATGTATACATCGACCTGCTCACGGATAGTGGAACCAACGCCATGAGCGATCAACAATGGGCGGGGCTAATGATCGGTGATGAGGCTTATGCAGGAAGTAAAAGTTTTTTCCGGATGGAAGAAGCCATTAAAAAATATTATGGATATAAGTACATCATACCCACCCATCAGGGGCGTGGTGCAGAGAATATATTATCAAAGATTCTGATCAAGAAAGGGGATATTGTTCCTGGTAATATGTATTTCACCACTACCCGCTTGCATCAAGAGCTTGCAGGCGGAAAATTTTATGACATCATTGTGGATGAAGCACATGACCCCAATAATGAATTTCAATTTAAAGGAAACGTGGATATTGATAAACTCGATGTATTGGTAAAAAAATATGGGGCGAAAAGAATACCCTATGTGAGCATCGCCACCACTGTAAATATGGCGGGTGGGCAACCCGTAAGCATGAAGAACCCAAAGGAAATGAGGGCTGAGACTAATAAAAATGGAATTCGTGTCA